>DASQEH010000028.1:0-2542 GCA_035633755.1 Nocardioidaceae bacterium
AGGTGTTGACGTCCGTCCAGGAGCTCACGAACGGCGTCCAGGTGGCCGGCGTGGACAGAGGTTTCGACCAGTACATGCACCAGGATGGTGCGTAGGTCCGGAAACTCAAGCCCGGCGTCCTGCCACCATGCTTCCGGCCGCTCCGGTGGGTCGCTGAGCCGTCGGGCGCAGATGATCTCGTCGGAGTGGACGATGGCGGAGCGATAGGCAGCCAGGACGTCGGCCACCGGCTCGTCGGGACCGACCTGCCAATCACCGTTGTCACCTTCGGGCCAGAAGTTCAGCGGCTCGCCGGCCATCACGACCTCGAACCAGTATCGCTCGTCGGACAGGGTGAGGTGCCGCACGAGACCCAGGCAAGACCATCCCGAGGGCAACACGGGCTGACGAAGCTGCTCGTCGGACAGTCCCTCGAGCTGCGTGAGCACGTGGTGCCGCTGGCCGTCGAGGCGGTCAAGCAGCAGATCACGCTCCGCAGTTGCGTGTCCGGCCACATGAACACACTAGGTCCAACGAGGCGGACAACGTCCGCTCATCGCCATGACAGGGCGTATGAGTCGACTCCTTGGTGAGTCACACCGGGGGGAGCGCAGCGTCACGCCACCGGGCATGTGCCCCTGAGATGACGTCCACGAGCGTGCCGTTCAGCGTCGTCGGCTGATGTATCGACGTAGTCAAGGGGACTTGACGGACGACTTCGCCGAGGCTAACGTACAACCAAATGGTTGTACGACTCGAACTCATGGACGACGAGGTGGACCGGATCTTCCGGGCCCTCGCCGACGTGACACGCCGCGACATCCTTCGTCGCACGATGGCGGGGGAAGCGTCGGTGTCCCAACTGGCCGCGGCGTACGACATGTCTTTTGCGGCCGTCCAGAAGCACGTTGCCGTGCTGGAGGGAGCTGGACTGGTGACCAAGCAACCCAACGGCCGCGAGCGCATCATCCGCGGGAATCCCGAGATGATCCATAAGGCGCAGGCCCTGCTGGACCGCTACGAGGAGATCTGGCGCTCGCGGATCGACCGACTCGACTCGCTGCTCGACGAAGACCGAGACTGAACCGCCTACCAGGAGGCAGCCATGCCCGTTACATCAGTGACCCGTGACCCTGAGACCCTGACCATGACCGTGGTCGCCGACTTCGCAGCTGACCTGCAGCGCCTCTGGCAGGTGTACGTCGACCCGCGGCAGCTGGAGCGTTTCTGGGGCCCGCCCGAGTACCCCTCCACGTTCACCCGTCACGACGCCGCTCCTGGCGGACGCTCGACCTACCGGATGACCGGTCCCAACGGCGAGAGCCACGGTGGCTATTGGGAGTGGATCTCCGTGGATCCGCTGAAGAGCTTCGAGGTCCGCGACGGGTTCGCCTCGCCCGACGGCGAGCGGAACGACCAGATGCCGTCGATGCGCATGCAGTTTGTCTTCGAGGAGACCGGTACGGGTTCGCGGGTCACCACGACGACGTACTTCGCCTCGCTCGAAGAGCTCGAGCAGCTCGTCGAGATGGGCATGGAGGAAGGGCTGCGGGCAGCGATGGGCCAGATGGACACCGTGCTCGCGGACCTGTCGGCGTTCGCCACCGGGGACGGCACGGTCACCCAGATCCTGTCCGACACGCAGGCACGCGTCAGCCGGGTGATCCGCGGGCCGATCGAGAAGGTGTGGCAGGCACACAACGATGCCGAGCTGATGCGACGGTGGATGCTTGGTCCGGACGGCTGGACGATGCCGGTCTGCGACGTGGCCATCACCGTCGGCGACAAGTACCGCTACGAGTGGGAGCCGGTCGACGGTACTGAGGGTGAGCGCTTCGGGTTCGAGGGCGAGCTTCTGGAGTCGGCTCCGCCGTACCGAGCCGTGACCACCGAACGGATGATCGGCATGCCGGGCGAAGGCACGCTCAACGAGCTCACGCTCACCGCCGTCACCGAGGGCACCCTGCTGGCTGTCGTCATGACCTTCCCCGACGCTGCGACCCGGGACGCCATCTTGGCCACCGGGATGACCGACGGGATGGAGATCAGCTACGCACGGCTGGAGCGCGAAGTCATGGCCTGATGCCGGGATTGGCCGCCTCTCACTCGTCTGGGCAGACGGACTGGTAAGGCTGTGCAGGCAGGAACTCCTCCCACTCCTCATCGGTCAGGTTCCGGCCGGCCATCTGGCACGCGAAATCGATGGCCCTGTCGAGGTCGGTCTCCCACCGGTAGACATTGCCGTCGTACGGCGCGATTGCGACGTCGTGGCTGTCGCCGAGGAATCGCGCGCCTGCCGGGACTGGGCTCCATGGTGAGGTGGGTACACGGAGCCCAGCAGGTCCAGCGTCGTGGCACCCCTCAGGGTAAGCAGTCGCCAACGTCGGCAAAATGTTACATGTCATTGACGGACGGTCGTCCGCCTCTTAACCTGACGAGGATTTGCCGGTCGTACTGCTGGAAGGCGTCTCATGCTCAAAGTCCCCGCGGCGCGTCGGCGTCACATCGCCCTAGCCCTGGTCGGCTTGTTGTTCGCGGCCTTCGGCGGTTCGGGTACCAGCAA
>DASQEH010000029.1:0-4352 GCA_035633755.1 Nocardioidaceae bacterium
GAGGAGGGCACGCACTTCCGGTTGCCGGCGTTCCAGGTCGGCGGGGCTGTCTTCGTCGTCCGCAGTCCGACGACCACGCGGTGCTGCATGTCGACGCGGCTACTGCCGAGGCAGCCGTCGCCCAGCCCGCGATCGAGAAGGCCTACCGCGGCACTACTGTGGTCGGGGTACGCGTCCGGCTGCTCGATCTGGACGGCGACACACTCAGGTCGCTCGTCACCGCTGCGTGGCGCCACCGCGGCACGGGCCGGCTTCGACGACGGTGGCGTCAGCCGATCCGCTCGGCCAGGGACACGATGATCCCCTCCGGTCCGCGCACGTAGGCCATGCGCCAGGTGTGCTCGTACTGTCCGATGCCGCCGACCAGGCCGTAGCCGTCCGTGGCCAGTCGGTCGATGGCCGCCTGGAGGTCGTCGACCTCGAAGGCCACGTTGCGCAGCCCCAGTTCGTTGGCCATCGCGGCGGGCGATCCCGGCTCGTGGTCGGGCCGGACGAAGCTCGACAGCTCCAGCCGGGTACCTCCGTCGGGCGGCCGCAGCATGACTATCTCGGTGCGGGAGTCGGGGATGCCGCTGACGGTGTCCAGGAACTCGCCCTCGACGAACGTCCGCCCCTCGACCTCCAGACCCAGCCCCACGAAGAACGCCGTCACCATGTCGAGGTCCGCGACCGTGATGCCGACATGGTCGAAGCGTCGGACGTGTGACATGGGGTGCATCCTCCAGTGCTCGTCTCGTCGGTCCAGCCCAGAGACGGAACCTACGGCGCATTCTCGACACACGGGAGACTGCAGTGAGCGACGAAGATGGCGATGCACGTGACGATCGGGTACGGCGACGAAGGCGCTTACCAGCGCACGGAGCAGGAGGTGCTGACGCCGCTCAGGCGCACGACGACAGGCTGCGTGCCGATGTCCTCGATCGCCGTCGTACTCGCACCCCTTCACCGTCGGCAGGCTGGCGGATACGACCTCGCTGCAGGCAGCGCTCGTCGTCGTGCCGGTCATGCTCGTGCTCGCCGCGGCGAGGCTCACCCTCGTGTCGCGGGTGCGAACGCGGGGCAGACCGCGGTGGCTCGGGGCCGAACCTCGACCGGGCGCCGCGGATGTCTTCCGTCAGCGCATTGGGAGATCACCGCAAGGGGATCGGCATCGGGAACGTCCCGCAGCGCTCGGCCGTGAGGCCAGGGAGCGCATCAGGGGTCACGACGCCTGTACGTCAGAGATCGGCGTGGCCTTGCAGGCAGGTGATCGTCCCGCCGCCGGTCCAGATCGTCCCGTCATCGTCGCGGCTGACCCGGACCTGGCCGAGCCGGCCGAGAGCGGTGCCCTGCCGAGCCGTGTAGGGAGTGGTCGCCCGGCCGGTGCTGGTGAGCCAGCCGGCGAGGGCGGCGTTCAGGCTGCCGGTGACGGGGTCTTCCACGGTCATGCCGTCAACGGGGAAGAACGCTCGGACCTCGAAGGCCTCGGGCGAGCCGACTGGGTGCGGCCCCACCACGCCGATGTCGAGGTCGACGACGCCCGGGCGCAGCGCCAGCACGGCCTCGGCGCTGTCCATCAGCACGCCTAGCCACCCCGGCCCGTTGTCCACCCACTGGCTGTCCACGACGTCGCCGGGGTCGATGTTGAGCATGCCAGCGACGCGGGCGATCAGGTCCGGCTCGACCGGTCCGGACCGCAGGAGAGGTGGAGCGGCGAACGCCAGGCCGGTGTCGGTGCGGCGGATCTGGACCAGACCGGCCCCGCACTCCTGCACGATCATGTCTGGGTCGCGCGGAGCGCCGCCGGCTTGCAGCCACGCGTGGCAGCTGCCCAGCGTCGGGTGCCCGGCGAACGGCAGCTCCGACACCGGGGTGAAGATCCGCAGCCGGTAGTCGGCCGAGGGGTCCTGTACGGGCAGCAGGAAGGTGGTCTCCGACAGGTTCGTCCAGTGAGCGAAGCGCTGCATGGCCTCGGTGTCGAGACCGTCGGCCTCCAGCACCACAGCCACCGGGTTGCCCCGGTAGCGCGTCGTGGTGAAGACATCGACCTGGCTGAACCGGCGTGCACGCACAGGGCGATGCTCGCAGGTCCTCCCGCGAGCCGATCAGCCGCGAAGCTGGGGTCCTCTCGTCCCTTGAGCCGAACGGTCAGCGGCGACCTCCTCGACGACCTGGCCATCAGAGACGCGCGTCCCGCAGGGGATCACCAACCGACACCTTGCACTCGCTCTCGCGTGTCAGTACAGCCGCTCGGCCACCTGCTGCAGACCTTCTCTGATCATCTGCGCATACCCGTCATCGCCTAGTGCGCCGATCGTGGCCTGCGCCTGCTGGAGCTGCTCACGGGCGCGGTCGAGATCGCCCAATTTGGGGTAGCACTCGCTCAGGTCCAGGTGCAACGACGGGTACAAGCCAACCACCGAAAGCGTCACCCCGGCCTGCGCCAGCCGTGCATCGGTCAGCAGGTCGGCAGCCGCCAGTGCTCGCTGATCCCAGACCAACTCCTGGTGTACGTCGTCTTGTAGGTCGGCCATCGCGTGCGCGAGCGTGCACGTGTGCAGGGGATCCCCTTGCTCGCCGCCGATCTCATCCCAGATCTCGGCAAACAGCACACGAGCGGCCTCTCGCTCGCCCTGATGGCTCAGCTGCACCGCCTGGCCGATCCGGATGATCGTCTGGTCTGTGATCATCGACGGTTCCTTCCGGCTCGTCTCGCGACAGCGACCGTGTCGACGCTGGAGCACTGCTGCGCCCCACCGACGTCCGCACGAGGAACCTGATACGGCGACGCCTGCACAGCTCAGTGGAGCCAGTCGCCGGTGTCCCGCTGGGGATCGGTCTCCGGCCCGGCCTGATCTGGTGCACGGGCCGGGGTTGCGGTGGGCGTTAGGAGTTGGTGAGCGACGCACCCGGCATCACGAGGTCCAAGACTCGCTGCAGCCGCAGGTCGTCCGCCGCACGCAGCGGGGGAAGGAGCAGCGTCGTGATGCCCAGCTCGGCCGCTGCGCCGTCCCAGGCGCCACGGTCTCCCACCATCAACACCTGCTCCGCAGGCAGTCCGAGCCGGTCCAGGGCGGCGGTGAAGATGGCCGGGTCGGGCTTGGCGACGCCGAGCTCGTAGGACAACGCCCAGGCGTCCACGAGGACGGCCCAGTTGCTCCCGTCGGGATTGTCCTGCTGCGCGAAGACGGGCCGCAGGTCGACGTGAATGTCACTGACCACGCCGATGCGCACTCCGGCGGCGTGCAGGGTCCGCAGCAGCGGGCCCACGTCCGCAGCGAAGGGGTTCAGCGCCGCAGCGGACTCCACCGCGTACAGGCGCTCGGCGAGCTCCTCGTCCAGTCCAGCAGCGCGGAACCAGGCGGCGTGGGCCTGGCGGTGCAATGCGGCGTCGGTGTCGATCGCCGAAGACTCCACCTCGCTGGCATCGGCTCCCTGCAACCGGGACAGCACTGCGTCGACCTCATCCGCAGAAGTGTCCCGGTCGAGCAGTCCTAGAGCCGTGTGCACCAGCCACCGGTAGGTCGGTGCCACGACGAGCGTGCCGCGCCAGTCCAGCAGGACACCCTTGAAGACCGCGCCTGCGGGAGGGCTTTCCCTCGGTGCGGCGCTCACCAACCCGACCCTACCCAGGCCTGATGCCCATGATCACTTGCCCGAGTGAGGATCCCTGTTCGGTGACGGGGGCTGAGACCTCCGACCCGCCTCTGAAGGCGGCCTCAGGGGCGCCCCTGCGGCCCGCTACCAACAAGCCGCACCGGCGCACCGCGTCGCGGTGGCGTCGTGATCAGCGACCCTCGCCACCGCCTTCGCGCAACTGGTCAGGATGGACATGGCGATCGACCAGGTCGGCGGCGAGGTCGTCGACGGTGCGGTCTGTGGCGTAGGCGTGGCCGCGCAGCAGCGCGAGCGCGTCCGGGGCCGGGATGGTCAGCGCCATGCTGACCATGCCCACGGCCACCCACACCACGGCCCGCCGTTGCGCGTCCAGGGTGTCCATCCACGGCGGGCCCTCACTCCGCGGCGAGAGCGACCAGTCGGCGGCCCGGTCCAGCCGCTCGGCGACCATCCGGGCGACGGTGCGGGCCGCGAAGATGTCGATGATGCCGGGACCCGCGGGGTCGATGAAGCACACGTCCAGCACGACGAGGCCCTTGAGGGCCCCGGGCAGGGGAAGCGCCAGCACGCTGCGCACCGACGTCTGGGTGACGATCATGTCGTAGAAGAGCGGCCACCGGGACGACAGCAGCTTCTCGGTGGCGAACACCGGTAGGCCGAACTCCGCCGCGACCATGCAGGGGCCCTCGCCGGCGGTGAACTGCACCCGCTCCACGGTCGCGGCCGGCTCGTTGCTGGCCGCCAGCGGCGTGCGC
>DASQEH010000030.1:0-19570 GCA_035633755.1 Nocardioidaceae bacterium
TGGTTCATCCGGGCACACCTGGAGAACACCGAGGGAGAGCTGGAGTCGGCCGGCGCCACAACCGAGCTCGATGCCGCGGACCAGGTCAGCAGCGAGTCAGGCGCCCTGAGGGCGGGGCAGGGCAACTTGACGGGATCAGGGCCAACGGGCGACGTGGATCAAGGCAGCGTCAGAACCTCAGCGCCCGTCGGCGTGACGACCAGCGTGTGCTCGAACTGGGCACTGCGCTGGCCATCGCGGGTGACAACCGTCCAGCCGTCCTGCCACAGGTCCCAGTCGATCGCCCCCAGTGTCAGCATCGGTTCGATAGTGAAGGTCATGCCCACCTCCATCACTGTGTCGAAATGAGGGTCGTCGTAGTGGGGGATGATCAGCCCTGAGTGGAACGACGTGTGGACTCCGTGGCCGGTGAAGTCGGTCACCACGCCATAGCCGAAGCGCTTCGCATACGACTCGATGACCCGCCCGATCACGTTGACCTGGCGGCCGGGCCTGACTGCCTTGATTGCTCGCCGCAGCGCCTCCTCGGTGCGCTCCACGAGCAAACGGCTCTCATCGTCGACGTTGCCGCACAGGAAGGTCGCGTTGGTGTCCCCGTGGACGCCGCCGATGTACGCGGTGATGTCGATGTTGCAGATGTCGCCGTCCTCGAGGCGACGCGAGTCGGGGATTCCGTGACAGATGCACTCGTTGACCGACGTGCACAGTGACTTGGGGAAGCCCTTGTACCCCAGGGTGGACGGGTAGGCGCCGTGGTCGCACAAGAACTCGTGTCCGACCCGGTCGATCTCGTCGGTGGTCACCCCGGGAGCGATGGCGCTGGCCGCCTCGCGTAGCGCCTGTGCGGCAATCTTGCTGGCGACTCGCATCTTGTCGATGACCTCGCTCGTCTGCACGTCGCCGCCGGTATACGGTCGCGGACGGGGCTGGCCGACGTACTCCGGGCGCGCAATGGACGCAGGTACGGGTCGCTGCGGGGAGATCGATCCAGCCGTCAGGGCAGTCACAACGGAAGTGTAGTTTCCTCTCAAGATGGGCACCGCGGAGGTGCGCCGTCACCGGCGCGCTACCGCGATGTCAGCTGAGCAGAGGAGGAAGTCATGGCCGAGCAGTTCTACTTCTGCCTGAAGCACCGCACGGTCGAAGGCGAAGACGGTTGCAAGGCGGCCGACCGACTGGGCCCCTACCCAAGCCGCGACGAGGCGGAGACGGCCTTGGACAAGGTTCAGCAGCGCAACGAGGAATGGGACAACGACCCCGCCTGGAACGACAACTGAGCCTGTGTCTCGGCTCGGCCGGCAGCACGGCTGAGGTCAGAAGGTGTGCTCGGGCCCGGGAAAGGTGCCCGCAGCAACGTCGCCGGCGAAGTCCTCAGCCGCCTGGTGCAGTGTCGAATGCAGGTTGGCGTACTGCTTGACGAACTTCGCCATCTTTCCGCTCCGCAGTCCGGCCATGTCCTGCCACACCAGGACCTGAGCGTCGCAGTCGGGGCCGGCGCCGATGCCGATCGTCGGTATCGTCAGCCGTTTCGTCACGTCGGCCGCGACGTCGCCCGGCACCATCTCCATGACGACCGCGAAGGCGCCGGCGGACTGCAGCGCCACGGCATCGTCGATGATCCGCTGCCCGGCGTCCCCGCGGCCCTGCACCCGATATCCCCCGAGGCCGTGCTCGGACTGCGGGGTGAAGCCGATGTGCGCCATCACGGGGATGCCACTGGCGGTCAGCAGCTCGACCTGAGGCACCATCGAAGCGCCGCCTTCGAGCTTGACGGCGTGGGCGCCAGCCTCCTTCATGAAGCGGACCGCAGTATGGAATGCCTGGTCCGCGGACGCCTGGTACGACCCGAACGGCATGTCGGCGACGACAAGGGCGCGATGGGCTGACCGGGTCACCGCGCGGACCAGCGGCATCAGCTCGTCGACCGTCACCGGTAGCGATGACTCGTTGGCGTAGACGTTGTTGCTCGCCGAGTCGCCGACGAGCAGCACGGGAATGCCTGCCGCGTCGAAGATCTGGGCGGCGTACTGCTCGTACGCCGTGAGCATCGCCCACTTGCGCCCCTGCTTCTTCATGTCGAGCAGGTGCGACGTGCGAACCCGTCTGGTGGTCGGCGCTGCAGGCCCCGGGGGACCGCTGCCATAGGGAGGTGTCACCTCGGTCATCGCGGCACCTCAGGCGCCCCAGCCCATGGGGAACACCTCGAAGGCGGCGGCCATGGGAGTCCCTAGCCGGGTCCCCGTGGCCCGCGCGATGCCCTCGAGGAACTCTGCCGGGTCGAAGTCCGCCCACCCGAGCCCGTCGATGTAGGCCTGATGAGCGCGCAGGGATGCCACCCCCTCCTCGAAGGTGTCGGTGGTATCGACCGCGTGCTCGGCCAGCGGCGAGCCAGCTGCCCAGACAGCTGTGACGCCTCCCCACGGTTCGAGGCCATCGACGAGCTGGTCGTTGAACACCCAGCGGTTGCCGGCATCCCTCACGGCGTCCAGCACGGCCTTGCCTACTGCGATGTGGTCGGCCTGGTTGAGGTTCCGACCCCCGAAGGTGTCCCGGAAGTTGCCGGTGATCACGATCTCGGGCCGGTAACGGCGGACCACTCCCGCGATCGCCGCCCGCAGTGCGACGTTGTACTCGAGCACGCCGTCGGGGAACCCGAGGAACTCGACCGTGGAGACGCCGACGACCCGCGCCGACTCGATCTGCTCGGCCTCTCGAACGGCGCGGCACTCGGTGGGATGCAGCCCGTCGATGCCTGCCTCGCCGCTCGTCACCATGACGTAGTCGATCGTCTTCCCCTGGGCTGTCCATCGGGCGATGGCGGCCGCAGTGCCGAACTCGAGGTCGTCGGGGTGCGCGACGACGGCCAACGCGCGGTCCCACGTTTCGTCGACCGGCGCAAGTGGCGGAGGGGGTGCGGGGCTTGTGGTCATGGGCCAACTCTGGCAGATCGCACCGACGGAGTCAGCCTGGCAGTTCCTCGCGCCACTTGTTCGTGATGGGCACCCGACGGTCTCGACCGAAGTTCCGCGTCGAGATCTTCGGGCCGGTGGGGAACTGGCGTCGCTTGTACTCCGCCTGGTCGACCAGGGTGATGACGCGCCGCACCAGGGCGCGGTCGAAACCGGCGGCGATCAGCTCGGCCGAGCCCTTGTCCTGCTCGACGTAGGCGTCGAGCACTGCGTCGAGGAGCTCGTACGGCGGCAAGGAGTCCGAGTCGAGCTGGCCGGGACGAAGCTCTGCCGACGGTTGCTTGGTGATCGTGTTCGGCGGGATCGGAGGTTGCTCGCCGCGTCTGAGCGCTTCCTCGTTGCGCCAGCGCGCCAGCCGCCACACCAGGGTCTTGGGGACGTCCTTGATAGGTGCGTAGCCACCCACGGCGTCTCCGTAGATCGTCGAGTATCCGGTCGCGAGCTCGCTCTTGTTGCCGCAGGCCAGCACCAGATGACCGTGCTGGTTCGACAGGGCCATCCAGATCACGGCGCGGACGCGTGCCTGGAGGTTCTCGCCGGCCAGACCGTCGACCTTGACCGCCGACTCGAAGGCGTCCACCATCGCCGCGATCGGTACGGTCTCGAGGCGCAGGCCGGTACGCCGGGCCAGGTCGGCCGCGTCCGCTTTGGAGTGCTCGCTCGACCACTCGCTGGGGTTCGATACCCCGTAGACCCGCTCGGCACCGAGCGCATCGCAGGCAATCGCTGCCACCAGCGTGGAGTCGATCCCGCCGGACAACCCCATCAGGACGGTGGAGAAGCCGTTCTTGCGGACGTAGTCGCGCAGACCCGTGACCAGGGCGGTGTAGATCTCGGCGAGGTCGTCGAGGCGTTCCGCGTGGTGAGCGGGCAGCGGCTGGTAGGGGGGGAGTGGCTCGCTGGACACCACTGTGCGCTCGATCCGCAGCCCGCTGAAGCGGGAGTCGGGGTCGGGCATCGGCGCGGTCGCGGCGGGAAGGTCCAGGTCGACCACCAGAAGCTCCGGCTCGAACTGGCCGGCGCGGGCCACCAGGTTGCCGCGAGCGTCGACCACCAGAGAGTCGCCGTCGAAGACGAGTTCGTCCTGGCCGCCAACCAGGTTGACGTAGGCCAGCGCGCACACCCCCTCACGGGCCCGGCGCGCGCACAGCTCCAGCCGGACATCGTCCTTGTTCCTCTCGTAGGGCGAACCGTTCGGGACGACGAGCAGGCCCGCCTCGGCGGCGTCTGCGGCCGCCGAAGGGCCGTCCTGCCACAGGTCCTCGCAGATCGCGATCGCGACGTCGACCCCGTGCACCTGGACGATGTGGATGGTGTCGCCAGGCACGAAGTTGCGCAGCTCGTCGCCAACGCCGTAGTTCCACAGGTGGTGCTTCGCCTGTCGGGCTACGACGCGTCCACCGACCAGCACCGCGACCGCGTTCTGGGGCAGGCCCTTCGGCTGGCCCAACCGGGCGTCCACGTCGACCGCCCGGTCGAGGTAGCCGATGACCACGGTGAGCTCTCCGTGCCCTGCCTCCTGAAGCTGCCGAGCCAGGTCGTCGAGCGTCGCCCGTGAAGCCTCGACGAATGACGTCCGCAGCGCGAGATCCTCGATCGGGTAGCCGGTCAGCACCATCTCGGGCAGCACGACGAGGTGAGCTCCCGCCTCTGCAGCGGCGCGCACGGAGTCAGCGACCAGGGCGCGGTTGCCGTCGAGATCGCCCACCGTGGGGTTCACTTGAGCAAGGGCCACGCGCAGCTGGGGCATGTGTCGAGCGTAGTGCGCCGGCCGCTACCGACACGCCCGCGATGCCGACCGCCGATTCACGCTGGGGCCGAGGAGGCGGCAAGATGGTGGACATGGGTAAGCAGGAGGACTTCGTGCTGCGCGCGCTCGAGGAGCGTGACGTCCGCTTCGTACGGCTGTGGTTCACCGACGTCCTCGGTTCGCTCAAGTCGGTCGCGGTGGCGCCGGCCGAGCTCGAGGGTGCCTTCAGCGAAGGCATCGGGTTCGACGGCTCGGCGATCGAGGGCTTCGCTCGGGTGTACGAGGCCGACATGCTGGCCAAGCCCGACCCGTCCACGTTCCAGCTGCTGCCGTGGCGCGGCGAGGGTCCTTCCACGGCCCGGATGTTCTGCGACATCGTGATGCCCGACGGCTCGGCATCGTATGCCGATCCTCGCTTCGTGCTCCAGCGCACCCTCACCGCGGCTGCTGACCACGGGTTCACGTTCTACACCCACCCCGAGATCGAGTTCTACCTGCTCAAGGACCGCCCGAGCGACGGCAGCGCACCGGAGCCGGCTGACCGCAGCGGCTACTTCGATCACACCTCCCAGAGCGTCGCGCACGACTTCCGACGCGAGGCGATCACGATGCTGGAGTCGATGGGCATCTCCGTCGAGTTCAGCCATCACGAAGGGGGTCCTGGTCAGCAGGAGATCGACCTCAGGTACGCCGACGCGCTGAGCACCGCCGACAACATCATGACCTTCCGTGTCGTGGTCAAGGAGGTCGCGCTGAGCCAGGGCGTCTACGCGTCCTTCATGCCCAAGCCGTTCACCGAGTTTCCCGGCTCGGGCATGCACACCCACCTGTCGCTGTTCGAGGGCGACAACAACGCCTTCTTCGACGCCAGTGCCGACTACCACCTCTCCAAGACGGGACGGGCGTTCATCGCCGGCCTGCTCCGGCATGCGAGCGAGATCACGGCGGTCACCAACCAGTGGGTGAACTCCTACAAGCGGCTCGCCGGGGGAGGGGAGGCGCCGGCCTACGTCTGCTGGGGCCACAACAACCGCTCGGCGCTCGTGCGTGTGCCGATGTACAAGCCGACGAAGGGCAACTCGACCCGAGTCGAGCTCCGCTCGATCGACAGTGCGGCGAACCCCTATCTGGCGTTCGCCGTCATGCTGGCCGCCGGCATGAAGGGAATCGACGAGAGCTACGAGCTGCCGCTCGGGGCCGAGGACGACGTCTGGTCGCTCTCCGAGGCGGAGCGACGAGCCATGGGCATCGCGCCGCTGCCGCAGAACCTCCACGACGCCATCACCGTGATGGAGCGGTCGGAGCTCGTCGCCGAGACGCTGGGCGAGCACGTCTTCGACTTCTTCCTGCGCAACAAGAAGGCGGAGTGGGACGAGTACCGCCAGCAGGTCACGGAGTTCGAGCGGGCCCGCATGCTGCCGATCATGTGAGGGCGTCCGTCTCGACGTTGGTAGCCTCGGCGATGTGAGCTCGCCTCGGCTGCTGGTCGTCCAGCACGAAGACGACTGTCCTCCCGCGTGGTTCGGAGAGTGGTTCCGCGAGGCGGGCTTGGACTTCGACGTCGTGCGAGGGCACCGCAACGAGCCGGTCCCTGCCAGCCTGGACGGGTACACCGGTCTGGTCGTGCTCGGTGGGGAGATGGGCGCGTACGACGACGCCGAGTGCCCCTGGCTGACCCCGACGAAGGCGCTGATCGCACAGGCGGTACGCGCAGAGGCCTGGTTCCTGGGTATCTGCCTGGGCCACCAGCTGGCCGCCGTTGCCCTCGGTGGAGAGGTGTCGCGGAACCCCCGCGGCCAGGCGACCGGACTGACCGCGGTACAGCTGACACCGCGAGGTCGCGACGACGAGCTGACCGGCGTGATCGGTGACACGGCGAGCAGCATCCAGTGGAACTCCGACATCGTGTCGCGGTTACCGGAGGGCTCCGAGGTGCTGGCGACGGCTCCGGACGGATCTGTTCAGGCGGCTCGCTTCGGTGTCCGAGCGTGGGGGGTGCAATTCCACCCCGAGGCGTCGCCGGCCCTGTTCAACGGCTGGGTGCGAACAGCGGGCCCGCTGGCCGAGGGCGACGGTCGCGACCTCAGCACCATAGCGGGTCAGCTCTTCGCCGCTGAGGCGCAGCTGCGCCAGGACTGGGCAGCCCTGGCGCATCGTTGGGTCGAGCTGGTGACCGCCCCTTTGCCGGTGCCGTGACGGCTGGGCGCCTGACCGCCGAAGGTCGGCTGGCGCGGCTGGGGTTCTCCGACATCGCGGCCGTCGCGCGGAACTGGGGCGACATCGCGGTGAGCAGCGAGGGTCTGCTCGAGAACATCGCCTCTGCGGCGAACCCCGACCTGGCGATGCGCTCGCTGGCAAGGCTGGTCGCGGCTGCCGGCGACGACGCCGGCGAGCTACGGCAGGCGCTTGGCCTGGACCCTGAGCTGGGACGGCGGCTTGGCCGACTGCTGGGAGCCAGTGAGGCACTCGGGGATCATCTGGTGGCACATCCTCAGGAGTGGCGCGAGTTCCTCGATCCCGGGCTGGCGTCGGTCCGTCCCTCGGCCGCTCGGCTGACGGCTGACCTGGCCGAGGCGGGGGATCGGGACGAGCTTCGGCGCATCTATCGCCGGCTGTTGATGAGGTTGGCGGTCAGAGACGTCAGCCTCGGTCTGCCACTGGACGACGTCGCCGTCGAGCTCGCAGACCTGGCGTCGGGAGCAATCGAGGCGGCGCTGCGAGTGGCACGGATCGAAGTGGGCGAGTCGGCGCAGTTGTGTCGACTCAGCGTCATCGCCATGGGCAAGTGCGGGGGGAGGGAGCTCAACTATGTGAGCGACGTCGACGTCATCTTCGTCGCCGAGCCGGTCGAGGGAGCTGACGAGGCCAAGGCGCTGCGGGCGGCCACCGCCGTCGCGGCCACCTTGATGCGCATCTGCTCCGACCACACGCGCGAGGGGACGCTATGGCCGGTCGATGCAGCCCTGCGACCGGAGGGCAAGCTCGGCCCGCTGGTGCGCACGCTGAGCAGCCATGCGACGTACTACCGCCGATGGGCCAAGACGTGGGAGTTCCAGGCGCTGCTCAAGGCTCGGCCGATTGCTGGCGACCATGAGCTCGGCGAAAGCTACATGGAGCTGGTTCGGCCCCTGGTGTGGTCTGCGGCGGACCGCCCGGACTTCGTCTCCGACGTTCGGGCGATGCGCCGCCGGGTGGTGGACCACCTCCCCGTCAAGCAGGCCGACCACGAGATCAAGCTGGGTCCGGGGGGACTGCGCGACATCGAGTTCGCGGTGCAGCTGCTGCAGCTCGTCCATGGGCGCTCCGACACCGAGGTGCGCTCGCCGAACACCTTGCAGGCCCTGTCGGCGCTGACGACAGGCGGATACGTCGGCCGAGAGGACGGCGCCTCCCTTTCCGCGGCGTACCGGTTCCTGCGCACGCTCGAGCATCGTCTGCAGCTCACTCACCTGCGTCGCACGCACATGATGCCGACCGATCCTCAGGCGCTGAGGGCCCTGGGTCGTTCGGTGGGCATGATGGCCGACTCTGCTCGCTCACTGGACGACGAGTGGCGTGCGCATCGACGCGAGGTACGGCGCCTGCACGAGAAGCTGTTCTACCGCCCCCTGCTGGAAGCCGTCGCGTCACTCCCCAGCGGCGAGGTGCGGCTCACGACAGCGGCTGCGCGCCAACGGCTGGAGGCGCTGGGCTACGCCGATCCGTCAGCTGCCCTGCGACACCTGGAGTCGCTGACCACAGGCGTGTCGCGCCGGGCCGCGATCCAGCGCACGCTGTTGCCGGCGATGCTCGGGTGGTTCGCCGATGCGCCGGACCCGGACGCCGGCCTGCTGAACTTCGTCAAGCTCAGTGAGGCGCTGGGCGCCAGCCCCTGGTATCTGCGCATGCTGCGTGACGAAGGCGCCGCTGCAGAGCGGCTGGCCAGGGTGCTCGCGACCAGCCGCTATGCCACCGATCTGTTGATGAGAGCACCGGACGCGACCGGCCTGCTGGCTTCCGACGACGACCTCGTGCCCCCCGGTGCCGAGAACCTGCTCCGCGAAACGGCGCGTGCTGCTGCCCGCCATGACGATCCGGCTGAGGCGATCGCGGCCGTGCGGGGCATTCGGCGGCGCGAGCTGTTTCGCGTCGCCGCAGCCGACATCCTGGGGCTCCTCGACGTCGAGGCAGTGGGGGCGGCTCTGACTGACATCGCCCGAGCCACGATCGAGGGCGGCCTGGTCGCTGCCTCGAAGGCCATCGTCGCCGAGCGTCGCGCCGACCTGCCGACGCAGATCGCTGTGATCGCGCTGGGTCGCCTCGGCGGGCGCGAGCTCTCCTATGCCAGCGACGCTGACGTCTTGTTCGTCCACCGACCTCACGCGGGAGCCGACGAGAAGGACGCCCACGACTGCGCCTTCGCGGTCGCGAACGAAGTACGCCGCCTGCTCGCCCTTCCCGGCGCTGATCCCCCGCTGGTGCTCGACGTCGACCTACGTCCAGAGGGACGCCAAGGCCCCTTGGTGCGGTCCTTGGACTCGTACGCGGCGTACTACGAACGCTGGTCGAAGCTATGGGAGGCCCAGGCGCTGCTGCGGGCCTGCCCGGTCGCCGGTGACGAGGCGCTCGGCGAGGCGTTCATGGCCCTGGTCGAGCCGCTGCGCTATCCGGCGAAAGGCCTGGCAGACATCGATGTGGCCGAGGTCCGCCGCATCAAGGCCCGGGTCGACTCCGAGCGTCTGCCCCGTGGAGCAGACCCCGCCACGCATCTGAAGCTCGGACGAGGCGGGATCGCCGACGTCGAGTGGACTGTGCAGCTCCTCCAGCTCCGATGCGGTCATGAGCACCCCGCACTCCGGACTACCCAGACGTTGTCGGCCCTTGACGCGGCCGTGGCCGCCGCCCTGGTGGGACCGGACCAAAGTGCGGCGCTGCGGACGTCATGGTGCCTTGCCAGCCGGATCCGGAACGCGTCCATGCTCGTACGAGGACGTCCGTCGGACTCCCTGCCCACCCATGCGCGAGACCGCATGGGTGTGGCGTTCCTGTGCGGATACGGTGCCGACGGCTCGAGCCGGCTGCTCGACGACTACGCCCGGGTTGCCCGCCGGGCGAGCGCCGTCGTCCAGGACCTGTTCTGGTCCTAGCGCCAGGCGAGCGCTTAGCCGATGTTGACGGTGACCTGGTCGATGATGCCCTGCATGACATCGTCGCCGGCGACCTTCGACCCGATGACGACTGGTTCGGCGTTCACGATCTTCCCTACGGTCTTGGTGAGGGGGAAAGCCTGGCCGTCGACGACAGCGCTGATCGACGTGCCGGTCTTCTTGCACTCCAGACGGTGGGCTTGGCCGTCAACGATGTCAGGGGTCGCCAGCTTGCTCGCCAGCGACGTGGTCCCGTTCGACAGCACACCCTTGAAGACGCAGTTGAGTCTACCGACCGTGGAGTCGCTGCCGGCCCGCTTGATCTCCATCTTCCACTCACCACCCTTGGTGGTGACGATGCCCTTGCGGATGACCTCATAGCTGTCGTCGAGTATCTCGCCGTCTTCCACCTTGACGGTGGCGCCAATCGTGATGGTTTTCGTTCCCGGGTCCAGGTTGGCCTTGTCGGGTACCTCGATGTACGACGTCGCGCCGTCGAACTGGTACGCCGAGCCGCCTGCCAGCCCTTGCACCCCGGTCACGACGCTGCCGATTCTTCCGTTGTTGTCGCCCCCTGCCGAGTCCACCATCGTGGTGGCACCGGATGGCTCGTCCATCTTCCACTCGGCGACCACGACGGCTTGTGCCGCTGACGGGACGATTACGGTCAAGGCTGCGCCGGCGGCGATCGCGCCGAGCTTGGTTCTCACAGTGGGGTCCCTCCACAGGTCGGTTCAGGCGAACGAGTGTCCGAGGGCTTAACGTCCGCACCGTCCCGGGGTTACGCGAGGCTCGCGACGTATGTCAGCCCGCTCCTTATGTCGGGCAGGCGGCCGGACGTAGTGGCGTGGTGCAGCCCAGCGGTGATTCAGGGTGCGGCGGCTGCGCGTCGCCCTCAGCGAGCGGCTGTCCGAGCGGCGAAGACTGCTGCGCCCATGTTGGGCTCGTGCAGGATGCGCTCGCGTTCGCGCGGGGTCAAGCCACCCCAGACGCCGTACGGCTCCTGAACCATGAGGGCGTGCTCACGGCATCGAAGGAGGACGGGGCAGTTCTCGCAGTATTCCTTGGCCTGGGACTCCCGGCGCTGGCGGACGGGCCCGCGCTCGGAGTCAGGAGGGAAGAAGACCTCTGGGTCGACCGTTCGGCAGACGCCGTCGTACTGCCATTCCCACTGTTCGATGATCGGGGTCGGTAAGCGACTGAGGTTCGCCATCACAGCTCCCTCCGATGAGGCGGGCCGGAACCCGCACCACTCAGTTCGTCAAGCACGACTGGGCGTGCGAGCGTTTTGTACCCACGACCGATACTCACTAACAAACCGTTTGACGACGTCTTGGCTGGCCGGAGTCACAGCCGCTCGCCATAGGTCTCCCTGGCGTTGTCCACGCGAACCCGCTGGCGGATGTCGGCCGGCAGCCCCTTGAGCGCCGACGTCGGGTCGTCGAAGTCCCAATGCGGGTAGTCGGAACTGAACATCAAGGTCGTGTCAGCCCTAGCCATGTCGCACAGCGCATGCAGATGCTCGCGACGGCGCGGCTCAGGGAGGGGCTGGCTGGTGAAGCGAACATGCTCGAAGATGTACTCGCTCGGCAACCGTCGGATCCAGGGAACCTCGTCACGGAGCCCCTTGACGTTCTTGTCCAGCCGCCACAGCACATCGGGCAGCCAGGCGAAGCCTCCCTCGGTGATGACAACCTTGAGGGCCGGGAAGCGTTCGAAGGCGCCGGAGCAGACGAGGCTGATCACGTTGGCCTGGAACACCTGGCTCAGGGCGGTGTGCCACTCGACGTAGTACGTGGGGGCGCCACCGGCCAGGGATGGCGACGTGGCGAAGATGCCCTCGCTTGAGTTGGGGTGAATGGTCACCGGCAGCCTCATCTCGGCAGCCGCCTCGTAGATCGGGTAGTAGTGACGTTGCCCCATCAGGAGGTTGGTCAGGGGCAGGAACACCGCGACGAATCCCGGTTGCTGACCGGTGGCCCGGATCTCCTTGGCCGCCTGTGCCGGATCCTGCGGCGCCACGACCAGGGCCCCTCGGAACCTGTCATCAGCCGCAAGCCAGTGCTCGGCCAGCCACCGGTTGTAGGCCGAGGCGATCGTGGCAGCGAGGTCGGGGTCCGGCAGTGCGCCGAGGCCCAGGACGTCCCCACCGATCAGAATCGCACGCGAGATGTCGTGGGCGTCGAGCAGGTGGGAGGCGACGTAGTCGCTGCTCGATGCCGGCCGCGAGCCGTCCGGTGGGAAGGCGTCGCGCCTGAGGACGCCAGCAGGGTTGAGGTAGAGCTGGTTCCTGGGGATCGACACTGGTTCGCGCCGGCGGTTGGCCATCGACGAGGAGTTGTCATTGATGCCCATCCGCCGCTGGCCGGCGACGGACAAGTAGGGCTTGAGGTCCGACAATCCGCCCGCAAGATGAGGGTGGACATCACAGTCGACAAGGGTCAGCCCGTTCGCCGCATGGCCCGACGTGACACTCGGTCCTGGCTTTACAAGGTCCATGTCCTTCTCTCCTCCTGTCGACCGGACCTCAGGGTACGTACCCGCATGGCCGCCGTGAGTGCGGGGCGGACGACGATCGTTCAGCACACCGGCGTCTGCAGGTGGACAATGGTCGTAGCGTCACCGCGCAGCGATCAACCAGGAGGTACTTCCGTGCAGCACCCGGTCGGACCGATCGCAGAACTGCGGCGCGAGGGCTGCCGGGTGGTGGAGGTCGAAGGTCGGTCCGTGGCGGTAGTCAGCGTGGGGGAGCGGTTCTACGCACTTCACGATCGGTGTCCCCACCGCGGGGCGAGCATGTCGCAGGGCACGGTCGACGGAACATTCGTCGCCGCAGCGCCTCAGGAGTTCGTCTACGGACAGCATGACGAAGTGATCCGCTGCCCGTGGCACGGATGGGAGTTCTCCCTCGACAGTGGGCGATCGCTCCTGCAGCCGGACAGGGTCGGGGTGAAGGTGTACCGGGTCACCGTCGACGACGACATGGTCGTGGTCCATACCTAGCCGGGCCGCTACGGCTCCGGTTGGGTCAGCCCGAGGTGGTTGGTCGCAGCTGTCGGCCTCGTCCCGATGACCACGGTGGCGTCCAGCTCCTGACAGCTGACAACTCGGGGGTCCAGATTGCTCCGGGAGAGGGCGTCGACATCGGTGCGCGCCTGCCGGGTGCTTGTCTCGATGAGGACGTGTCCGCCGGGAGACAGCCACTTGGGCGCGTCAGCGACGATGCGCCGGTGGAGGTCCAGGCCGTCGTCCCCGCCGTCGAGCGCCACCCGCGGTTCGTGCAGTCGGGCCTCGGCAGGCATTTGCGCGATGGCGTGGGTGGGGACGTACGGGGCGTTGGCGACGAGGAGGTCGACGCGACCGAGCAGGTTAGCCGGCAGCGGCTCGTACAGGTCTCCTTCGTACACGCGTCCTCCGGCAGCGGCGACATTGCGACGGGCGCAGCGCACCGAGGCGGGGTCGACGTCGACAGCATGGAGCTCGACCCCGTCGATGGCGGCAGCCAGTGCCACCCCGATGGCTCCGGAGCCGCAACACATGTCGACCACGACGACGGGTTCTGAACGCACCTTGTGAGCCATTGTCACGGCCTCGCGGACAACCAGCTCGGTGCGACGGCGGGGAACGAACACGCCCGGCCCCACGAGGATCCGAAGACTGCAGAACTCCACCCATCCCACCAGGTGCTCGAGGGGGACCCCAGCGGTCCTCGATTCGACCATGGCCGCGAGTCGGGCAGGGTTGGTGGTCTCTGACAAGAGGAGGCGCGCCTCTTCCTCGGCAAAGACACACCCGGCATCTCGGAGCTCGGTTGTGAGTGTCGCCGGAGTCCACGCCGTTGGGCTCTGTCGCCAGGTATCTGCTGACACATGAACAACGTTAGTGGCGGCTAGCCGGGCGGTGGCGGGTATGGACCTGAGCCGGGCGGTGGCGGGTATGGACCTGAGCCGGGCGCTCAGGGTCGGGACGCGGGTTCACGCCGGCTGAGCCGATTCAGGTGGCGCGCTGTCGTAGCACGAGATCGGCCAGCGCCAGCGGCGAGATTCCAGCCCGATTGGCGGCGTCGAGGAGTCTGTTGTAGGCGTCGTTCACCGAGATGCGATGCCTGGCTGAGAGTACGCCGACAGCTGTGTTGATCGTGTCCCGCTCGTCGAGTGTCTGCACGGCCTTGCGCGCCCGGCCGATTGATGCCATGGACAAGTCCGCATTGGCCACTGCTTCTTGCACTGTTGCACCGAACATCATGGCGAGATCGCGCTCTCGGCCGATGAAGGCGTAGTCAGTGCGGCCGTAGAAGTTGATGCTCCCATAGACGGTGTCGTTGCGGCGCAGTGGCAGTGACAACGAGCTGCGGACCCCCTTGATGGCGCTCGCCAAAGCAAACAGCTGCCAACGCTCCTCGTCGAGGACGTCTTCGAGGGCAAGCTCTTCGCCCTCGATGGCCACCTGTTGGCAGGGACCTCCGTCCAGGTACTGAGCCGCGTCGAGGATGCGCATGTCGTCCGCCGTCGCAAGCAAGGTGAACGTGAGATCTTCGTCGAAATGCGAAATGCTCAATGCGACGCACTCCGGTACGGCCTCGACGACGCGCAGGGCAGCTTCTTTGATGTTGGCGACGAGATCGCCTTCGCCAGGTGCTGACAATCGTGTCAGGGCTTCCAAGGACTCCGGTATCGGCTCCACGAGCCACCTTTCCTCGACAAGTGGTCCGATTGTCAGGTACCCGACGAGCCGTGAAGTATGAGTGAAGCGGGGGGGGGGTATTCCGCGGCGCTGGTCGCGACCGGGCCTGATGCGCTAGCGCGACGGTGTCACGTCGGCGGCATCGCTGGTCATTCGCTGCTGCGCTCGGGCGAGTGCGGAACGGTCCTCTGCGGCAGCGTTTCGATCCTCACGCGCCGCCTCCCTGTCCTGGGCGGCAAACCGGCGGGACCGCCCCGCTGCTGGGTCCGTTGTACCGCTGACAAGCTCTTCCAGGACGGCGGCGATGTCACGGCGTTCGGCAGCATCGTCTCGCGCCGCTGCGAGCGCATCACGCGTTTGCGCTGCCGCCAAGATTGCGGCGACGAATCTCTCTTGAGCTATCAGCACCTGCATAGATGTGCCAGCTGAGGTCGTACCGACGTCGATGTGGAGGGGCTGGGGCCGCTCGGAGGTGGGATCAGGTGGCACTCGTGGTACTCCGGTTTCAACGCTACAAACTTCGATGACATCGTACCGCCCCGACCAAACCGATCAGCGCTACACCGGCAGAAGGAAATGCAGCAGTCCGGTGGTCGAATTGGCGTATGCGCGGGCTCCCAGAGTGCGGGCGGTGCACCTCTATGAGGTAGGGCCTCGTCACGGCGGGACAGTGTCAGGGGGTAGGGGAGGCGATGAGAACAGGGATGTGTCGACCGGTCTTGCGCTGGTAATCCGCGTAGTCGGGGAAGGCCGCGACGCACCGCTCCCACCAGAGCGCCTTCTCGTCGTCCAACACCTCACGCACGACCATGTCCTGCCTCGTTGAGCCGTCCTGGACTTCCACGAGCGGGTCGGTGAGCAGGTTGTGGTACCACACGGGGTGCTGTGGGGCGCCTCCCAACGAGGCCACCAGGGCGTACTCGCCGTCGTGCTCCACTCGCATGAGCGGCACCTTACGGAGCTTCCCCGATTTCGCCCCTCGCATGGTGACGATCACGACAGGGAAGCCACGCATAGTGGTCCCCTGCGTACCGCCCGAACTCTCGTAGAGCTCCACCTGGCCGCGGGCGTACTTGCTGGTGCTGGGTTCGTACTCACCGGTCAAAGGCATGCGCTCAGTCTGCATCACGTCTGCGCTGGGCCGGCATCCGTCGGCCGTGGGCCCGTCAGTGCAGTGGACCCGGACGAGCCTCGCCGTTGACCGAGGTCGGAGCGGACTCGCGGTCAACGAGGGGATCAACGAACCCACGTGCGTGCATACCAACGACATCGAAGTCCGCGATTGCGACGTTCTCAGCGACCGTCAAGCACTCGGGACACACAACCTCCAGGCCAGTCCCAAGTGCGGTCCAAAAGACGAGTTCGTCGGGCACGGTCGCGTGTCCACCGCATCGGCCGCAGATCATCAGCTTGCTGGCAATAGTCATATGACGCCCTCGTGATGTAACGCTCTGTAGCAGTCCAAGTACAGAGAGGAGTCGTTCCCCCGCAGTAGGGTATCCGGCCGTATCGGAGGTGTCCAGCACTCAGACGATGTCGACGAAGATCATAGAGAACGGCGGCGGTGCGGCTGCCTGTGCGCGCGTCGTCCGTCGCGGGACGGTGGTCGACAGCCGGCGCGTTGAGCCGACGTGCAGCCGTCGGGCGCCGTCAAAGGTGGTATGTGCGCACCCGGCGGCTTGCCAGGTCGACAAGAAGGCAGTCAGGGAAGCGGAGATCGGACCAGAAGCGCGCCGCGGACTGCCTGGGCACTGCGCCGATGCTGACGAGCCAGACCGTCAGCACCATGCCGTGGGTCGCGATGACCGTCGGTACGTCAGTGGCGTGCTGGCCCGACGTAGCAGCCGACACTCCTGCCTGGAACCTGCTGGCAGCGTCCGCCGGTGGCTCCCAGCCAGGCTGCGTGGCACTCGCCACATAGCGTCGCCGAAGTTCCTTGTAGTCGCCGTCCCACGGCTCCGCAGGTCGACTGACCTCGTTGAACCGGTCGTCCCTCGCCACCTGCGTCGAACCGCCCAATGTCTGCCAGGCCTTCGGCTCCGAGCTGGAGAAGAGCCGGGCATCTCTGGGCAGGGTATGCCTGAGGGCGCGTGCGGCTGCTCGGCCTTCAGCACTGAGATGCCAGGTGTTGGGTGGTGTCGTCGGCGACACCAAGGGCATGGCATGGCGGACTACCAACAGCGCGCCACGATCCGCGGCGTGATCTTCGTTCGCTGGCGTCACTGCCACAGTTTCTTGAGGATTGAGTGCGCGTCGACCGGCCGCGACGTGTCCACCTCGACGCACCTGCCGGTACCCATCGGTTGTAGCCGTTCCACCGCGTCCCGGATTCGCTGCAAGGTGGGGTGGTCCGCCGGTCGGTGGGGACCAGACCGTTGTCGACGCGAATACCGGTCGACCGCGATGTCCGCGGGCACCCGACACAGCACCTCGACAATCTCACGATCCTGTGCTCGAAACATCGTTGTGACCCGGACAGCGTCCCTGTTGGGTGCTACCCAAATGTCGACTACGACGGTGTGGCCGAGAACTCGTAGCTGGTGGCTCATCTCGGCCTCTGCCGCAAGGCGCAGTCTGTAGGGGTCCTCGGTATGGGCACCGGTAGCGAAGATGTCCTCTTTGATCGTGTCGAGTGAGAGGAATGGAGCATGGAGCGCGCGGCCCAATGCTGTGCCGAGAGTGGTCTTCCCGGCGCCCGGCACTCCGGTGAGCACGACCAAGGTTGGCCGATATCCGCTACGACTCACCTCGGCCACCTGGGGATTATCGCTCCGAGAACGATTGCGACGTGCTGAGGACCAGTAAGCCGTCCTGAGATCGCGTCATCGGACGCTACTGAGTCGGTCGATGACGCTGTGATGTGGCAGCGTGAGGGCCTGATGATCGAGCACCAAGATCTGCCCTTCGTCGATGAGCACCAGGTGGAGATCGCGGCTCCGCGCGACGCCGTCTGGATCGCCCTCAGGCGCTATGTCGACTCGTCGCTCGGCGTCGGAGCACGCAGTCCGGTGGCTCGGCTGCTGGGCAGCGAACCGCCTCGCGGCTTTCGGGTCGAGAGTCAGGTCGTGAACTCTCACATCAGCCTCACGGGAAGCCACCGCTTCGCACGGTACCTCCTCGTGTTCGCCCTCGCCGACGGAGCAGGCGAGGAGACACTTCTGAGCGCTCGCACCTACGCCCGCTTTCCAGGTCCGCACGGTCAGGTCTATCGCTACCTCGTCATTCGCAGCAAGGTGCATGTGTTGGTGACCAAGCACATGCTGCGTGCCGTACGCCGGTTGGCACTTGCCTAGCCGTGTGTTGTTCCGCTGACTCACGAAAAGAAGCGGCCGATTGAGCATTACGCTGCCGCGGCTCGCTGGCCGGTCGGCACCCCGCATCCGACCATGTTCCACAACGGCGGCGCCCCATCCGGTTTGGTATCCGACATTCGCTGGACACGCTGGGGAGCCGACCGATCCCATGGTTGGGGCAAGATTGCCGTCTACAAGCCGGGTGGCGGTTACTACAGCAGACGCGTCCGAATAGAGCTGCGCGCGTTGGACCTGGGGCACTGTAGGCCAGGGAGCCGGCTCGCCTACAAGTTCCTGCGGTACCGGAACCCAAGCAGGCCAGGCGGGCCCGTAGGAGACTGGCGCTACTGGAGCAAAGACCGGTCCAGGAGCATCTGCTAAGTCAGGTGACTACGGGGAACCTAGCCGTTGCTGGCCGGCATCCGCTCCGGGCGCGGCGGTACGGCGACGATGCTGCCGTGCTTCCTTCGTCAGGTGGGCGATGAGGGCGTCTGCCCGGTCGAAGTGCTCCGACGATTGGTGGAGGAGCGCTTCCGTGACAGGCGACTCGCCGCCGTCGAGCTCTGCCGTTTCGGCGGCGTCTCGGGCTTCCAGGATGGCCCGTCCCATCAGTGTGACCGCATACGCCCACAGTTCGTCTCGTGTGCACAGGTCGAAGGGCTTGTGACTGTTGTCGTCGATCTCGACGGTCGTCGGCAGATCACTTAGTTGCTTCAATGCTCAATCCTTCGGTGAGAGGGAGCGGACGCACTTCGGCTACGAAGGTTGGTACGCACTGATCGCACCTCCCGCTGCGCGCCGCCTAGAACAGCAGACGCTCCCGGCGTCCGGCCATGACGCGAAGCGCCTGAAGCAGAACTGCCTGGCTGGAACTCAGGTCAGGATGCTTCGGCGAGCCGGATGCCGATCGCGACCGCCCAGGCGATGTCCGCGATCAGGAGCAAGACGCCACCGATGGTCCATGCTGCGAACTCCGACAGGGGCAGCAGCCCGAGGAGAGCGGAATCGCTGGCGTCATTGACGGCGCCGACATAAATGATGCCGAGGCCTAGCAGTGCGACGCCTACACCGAGACTGAAGATGACACCGGGTCGCACATGCGACGTCGGACGGTTGCCGGATTCCCGATCATTCGTGTGAGTCGGTATGGCCGGATCCGTCCGACGAGACGGGGATCCGGTGGACATGGCGTCAATCGTCGCCGCTTGACCCCGACTGCGCAGGCGATTGGTCGCATTCGTACATGAACGCCCGAACCGAGCGCCGTGGTAGCTCCGTATCGACCCTCGGGGTAGCCCCGTACCGACCCTGGAGCGATAGCAAGTACGCGAACCGTGCCGCACAAGGTCCAGCGGCCGCGGATCGCCCATGCCGCGAGATCTGCTGCCTACGAAGCCCTCGGGAACAGGAAGTGCTCTCGTGGACCTGCGGAAGACCGCCGGCTGTCGTCCCAGTACCGTTCGGCGGTGCGCAGCCACATGGCACAGATGGTGAGCTTGCGCCGGTGATAGCCGCTGAAACGCCATTGGCTGTGTGACACGAGAACGAGAAGATCAGCCAGCGACTGTCTCGCCGCGGCCTGGTCCAGTGGGAGGACCGCATCGCCTGACTCAACGAGCGGGTGGGAAGTGACCGAACGCAGAGCAGCTTCCAGACTGACTGCGGATGCGCGGTTGGGGGCCGCGCCGACCAAGTCGGACAGCGTTTGGCGGATGTGGTCGAAGACGGTCGTGTCGGCCATAAGCATGG
>DASQEH010000031.1:0-106472 GCA_035633755.1 Nocardioidaceae bacterium
AGCGGCATCCGGCCGGTACCCACCTGGAAGTCGACCGAGGCGGCGCCGACACCGACCAGCGACGGCCCGTAGTTGTAGGCCTCCTTCGTGAGCACTCCTTCACCGTTGAGCCCATGGCAGGTGGCACAGCCGATGATGTAGAGCTGGCGGCCGGCCTCGATGAGCTCGGTGTCGGTCTTCGAGTCGGCGGCCTGTGCCGGTCGAAGCGTCGAATAGGCGGCGCCGGCCATGACCAGGCCCAGCAGCACCACCATCAACCCGGCGAGCGGGTGCCGGCGTCGCCTCGACAGGAACTTCACGGATACCTCTTCCGGTCGCTACTTCAACAGATAGATGGTGGCGAACAGGCCGATCCACACCACGTCGACGAAGTGCCAGTAGTACGACACGACGATGGCGGTGACCGCCTGCTCATGGGTGAAGGTCCGAGCCATGTACGTCCGGCCAAGGACGAACAGGAAGGCGATGAGACCTCCGGTGACGTGGATACCGTGGAATCCCGTGGTCAGGTAGAAGATCGAGCCGTAGGCCGACGACGGAATCGTGACGTTCTCAGAGATGAGCGCGGCGTACTCGTAGACCTGGCCTCCGATGAAGAACGCGCCCATGATGTAGGTCAGCACGAACCATTCGCGCAGGCCCCACTTGCCGACCTGGAACACTCCGCCTGTCCGCCCCACCTGACCTCGCTCAGCGGCGAACACGCCGAGTTGGCAGGTGACGGAGCTGAGAACCAGCACCGTGGTGTTGAAGGAGGCGAACGGGACGTTGAGCTTCAACGTCTCCTGCGCCCACAGGTCCGGCACCACGGCGCGCAAGGTGAAGTAGGCGGCGAACAGCGCGGCGAAGAACATCAGCTCACTGGCAAGCCACACGATCGTGCCGACACTGACCATGCTCGGGCGGTCGTGCTGGCCGTAGAGGCGCGAGGCCGGAATCGCAGTCGAGGTCGCCACCCGCACATTATGTCGGTACATCCCCGGACCGGCACGGCGACCCCCCGCCGATATCGATGCATCGCAGCGGACGCGAGCAACGAGCTCACCATCCGGTCCGTAGAGTTCGCCGTGTGAGTACCTGGGCACACGTCGGCGACGGCGACTCGGTGCCCGCCATCAGTGTCTCGAACGTCTTCACGACGTGGGTCTTCGAGCCGCTCGCGCTGTCGGCCATCCTCGCGACCGGGCTGCTGTACGGCGCCGGCATCGTCGTGCTGAGGCGACGGGGCGACTCATGGCCGGTGGGCCGGAGTGCCAGCTTCTTTCTCGGGGGCCTGGGCGCGCTCGTAGTGGCGACCTCCTCGTCGCTGGCTGCTTACGACCAGGTGCTGCTGAGCATGCACATGGTGCAGCACATGGTTCTGTCGATGGTCGCGCCGATCTTCCTGGCGCTCGGGTCGCCGGTCACGCTGGCCCTGCGGACCCTGCCGGCGTCGCCGCGGGCGGTGCTGCTGAAGCTGCTGCACAGCCGGTTCGTCGCAGTCCTGGCCTTCGCCCCGGTGGCGTTCACGCTGTTCATCGTCAGCCCCTGGGTCTTGTACTTCTCCGGGTTGTACGAGGCCACGCTCAGCTCGGCGGTCCTGCACGATCTGCTTCACGTGCATTTCGTGATCGTCGGCTGCCTGTTCTTCTGGCCGCTTCTGGGGCTCGACCCGGTGCCGGGGCGGGTGGCCTACCCCTTCCGGCTGCTGACGGTGTTCGCCACGTTGCCTTTTCACGCTTTCCTCGGCGTCACCATCATGGCGATGGAGACCGTGATCGCCGCCGACTGGTACCTCAGCTTGGACAGGCACTGGCCGCCGAGCCCTCTCGAGGACCAGGGCATCGCTGGCGGCATCCTCTGGGGCTCCGGCGACCTGGTGGGCTCCGTCATCTTCGCCGTGCTCTTCGTCCAGTGGATCCGTGAGAGTGCTCGAGAGGCGGCCCGCGAGGACCGTCGACTGGACCGGGCCGAGCGCGCACGCGCCGGTCCAGCGCCTGAGCAAGCCACGGTGCACGGGACCGCTCGGATGAGCGGCTCGGCACCAGGGAGCAGCGACGGCGCCGACAGCCGGTAGCATCGCGCGCAACAGCCGTCTAGGTACGAGGCAGGTCAGCAGTGAGAGTCCTGGTGTACAGCAGCGACGTGCACACCAGAGTCGCCGTCATGCAGGCTCTCGGCCCGCGCCCGCATCCCGACCTGGACGAGCTCGAGTACGTCGAGTGCGCGACCGAGCCGGTCGTGATCCGCACCATGGACGCCGGCGGAATCGACCTGGCAATCCTGGACGGCGAGGCGTCGCCTGCCGGAGGCATCGGCATCGCTCGCCAGCTCAAGGACGAGATCTACCGGTGCCCACCGCTTCTTGTGCTGACCGGGCGTGCGGAAGATGGCTGGCTGGCGACCTGGTCTCGTGCCGACGCGGTCGCGAGCCATCCGATCGAGCCGCTGGCTCTGGCGGAGACCGTCGTGCGCCTGCTGCGCTCGCGCACCGATGTCGCGACGACCTGACGCCCGCGCTTCGCGCCGTAGGGTCGTGCGATGAGCCAGCCGCCGCCCTCCTGGCCACGGGTGTTGTCGCGGCTGATCGCCGGGGAGGACCTCGAAGCGGGCGAGACGGGCTGGGCCATGCGTCAGATTCTCGCCGGTGAGGCGACGCCCGCGCAGATCGCCGGATTCGCGGTGGCCCTGCGGAGCAAGGGCGAGACCGTCGACGAGGTGGAGGGCCTCGTCGCCACGATGTACGAGTTCGCGGCGCCGCTGTCCTGGTCCGAGCGGGCCGTCGACATCGTCGGGACAGGAGGCGACCGGTCAGGGACGGTCAACATCTCGACGATGGCGGCGATCGTCACCGCTGGCGCCGGCGTCCCCGTCGTCAAGCACGGTAACCGCGCTGCCTCGTCGAACTGCGGGTCGGCCGACGTCCTGGAGGAGCTGGGCATCCGCCTCGATCTCCCTCCCGGCGCTGTCGCCGACGTGATGGCCGAAGTGGGTATCACCTTCTGCTTCGCTCCGGTGTTCCACAGCGCGCTGCGACACTCGGCAGTACCGAGGCGAGAGCTGGGCGTGGCAACGACCTTCAACTTCCTTGGGCCGCTGGCGAATCCTGCTCGCCCGGCAGCCCAGGCAGTGGGGGTGGCCGATCACCGGATGGCAGCCCTCATCGCCGATGTGCTGGGCCGTCGGCGAGTCGACGGGTTCGTCTTCCGCGGTGACGACGGTCTCGACGAGCTCACTACCACCACCACGTCGACGGTGTGGTCGATCGCCGGGGGCAAGGTCTGCGAGGAACGCTTCGATCCGGCTGATCTCGGGATAGCCGCCGCGTCGCCGCAGGATCTGCGCGGGGGCGACCGCGCCTTCAACGCAAAGGTGGCCCGGCAGGTCATCGGGGGCGAGCGAGGTCCGGTCAGAGACGCCGTCCTGGTCAACGCGGCGGCCGCCATCGCCGCCTACGACGTTCGCAGTGCACCCCTCCGCGAACGCCTGGCCAACGGCTTCGAGCGAGCTGCGGAGGCCGTCGACTCAGGTGCGGCCCAAGCAAAGCTTACGCAGTGGGTGGCATCCGTCGCTGCTTACTGAGTCCCGCTACTCGTCCACACCGAGGGAGAAGGCGGCTTCCAGATCATGGCGGGAGTAGGTACGAAACGCGATGTGGGTCTCGGTGGCGGCGATGCCCTTGATCTTGTTGATGCGGTCCGGCACCAGATCGGCGACTTCGTCGTGGTCGCGAACACGCAACAGGGCGATGAGGTCGATCTCACCGGTGACGGAGTACACCTCGCTCACCCGGTCGAGGGAGGCGACCTCTTGGGCGATCTCGGGGATGCGGGCCACATCGGCCTTGATGAAGACGATCGCTGTGATCACGCTGCCTCCTCGGGGCTGGGCTTGCGGGCAGCCTATGCCGTCGGACTGAGCCACTGCATGAGACCGCTCATCGTGCCGAGCGGGACCCTCATCGCGCCGGGCGGGACAGGGTTGTCATCAGACGGGGCTGGTCGAAGGGTACGAGGGACTCTCGGGATGCGTCGATCGACTCCAGCAGGCCCCGCTGCGACTCGGCACCGTCGACAGGACAGGCCCACACCCCGTCGATATGGACCAGGCGAGTCCTTGGTTGTTCGAGCCACCTCAAGATCTTCTCGGACTCCTCGGTGGACGCCGCGGGTGCCGGCCCGGCACGCGGGACAACGGTCTCGGCGGCGGCTCGAAGCTCTGCAGTCCAGGCGCGTGCATCTGCACCGTGAGGTATCACTCCAGCAGCCGCCAGCCGGCCATGCCGGACGACGTGAACCTCCCAGCGGTCCGCGTCATTGCGGCGCGCACACACCATCTCCGAGCATGAGGTCAGTGCCCGAAGTCTCTGTGACCGGGCAGCGGCACGGACGAAGCTGACCATGCGGTTGCGATGAGCCATCGCCTCCTCGTAGCGCTCGGTCACCGAGAGCGTCGCCATCCGAGCGTTGATCGCGGACATGACGACTGCCGGACTCGCCTCGAGGCTGCGGCGCAGGTCTTCGACCGTCGCCGCGTAGACGCTGGACGGCACCGAGCCGTCGCAGGGCGACAGGCACCGGCCCATCTCAGCCAGGGCGCAAGGGCTGCGTCGAGGAGCCTTCGGCAGCCGGTCGGTGCACTGGCGGATCGGGAAGCTCTCGTGCAGGGCGGCCGCCGCCGACTCGGCTGTCTTGCGTGAGCGGAACGGGCCGAGATAGTCGGCTCCGTCATCGAGCACGTGCTTCACGAGGGACAGGCGTGGCCACGGCTCCACGGTCAGCTTGAGCCAGGTGACGCGCTCGGGGAACTTCGAGCGTCGGTTGTAGCGAGGCTTGTGCTCGGCGATCAGACGAAGCTCGCGCACCTCGGCCTCGAGGGCCGTGGCGCACACGATGCCGTCCACCCTGCCGGCGATCCCCACCATCTCGCCCATGCGCGACCGGGTCTCGCTCGCCGTGAAGTAGCTGCGCACCCGCACGCGCAGGTCCTTCGACGTACCGACGTAGAGGACCCGGCCGGAGTCGTCGCGAAAGAGGTAGACCCCTGGTGCGTGCGGAAGTGCCTCCGCCAGGTGGCGCTTCTGGCGCTGGGCCGGCGTGACGCGCGACGAGAACGTCTGCAGCTCCTCGATCGTCTGCACGCCCAGGTTGCCCAGACGCTCCATCAGGCCGTGGAGGACGTCGACGGTGGCGCGTGCGTCGGACAGCGCACGGTGGTTCGGCGTCGTGGTGGCACGGAACAGCCGAGCAAGCGACGACAGCTTGCAGTTCGGTACGTCGTCGCGGGTCACCACGCAGCGGGCGAGCCGGGCGGTGTCGAGAACCTCGAAGCGCGGCCAGGGAACGCCCATCCGCTCGGCGTAGTGCCGCAGGAATCCGACGTCGAAGGGCGCGTTGTGAGCGACCAGCACGCTGCCGCGGGCGAACTCGAGGAACGCCGGAAGAGCAGATTCGATCGGTGGAGCGCTCGCAACCATCAGGTCAGTGATGCCTGTCAACACGGAGATGAAGGGGGGAATGGCCTGGGTGGGATTCACCAGGGTCTGGAACTCGCCGAGCACCTCGCCCGCCCGCACCTTGACAGCGCCGATCTCGGTGATGGCCGAACCTGCGGCGGCGGATCCACCGGTGGTCTCGAGATCCACCACGACGAAGGTGAGCTCACGCAGCGGCCGGCCCAGCTCGTCGAAGGTGGCTTGGACGCCGCGGGCTGACGAAACGGGTGCCGCGGCGAGCAGACTGCTCATGGTCTGAACGCTAAGTCGCCCCACCGACAGAACCGGGGTGCCGCGCCCCAATCCGGTGCACGCGCACTGCGCCTACCGTCCTCCGCGGCGTGTCCACCCTAAACTGGCAATATGTCCGTGTCCGGGAAGTGCCGACGATGACCGCGGAGCACACCGACCCGCTCCCGCCAGTGCCGTCGATTCCGGATGCCCGTCACCGCTGGAGGTGTGGGGGCTGTGGCAACCTCACCAGGTTCGATGTCGTCCGTGCCGCCCGTACGCAGGAGTTCTGGCATCTCGACCTGGCTGGCGAGGCGAGCATCGAGGAGTCCATGCCGCTCAGCGAGGACATCGTGTCGGTCAGCTGCCGCTGGTGCGGGCGAGCAGACCAGGTCCAGGTCGTGCCGAGGCCGGGCGCTGACCTTCCATGACCTCCGCTGGCGATCCGGTGCGCGTCTCGGACCTACCCGCACGGGTCCGAGCCAAGGTGATCGCCCTGGCCTCGCAGGGGATCACAAAGATGCCGAAGGCGCAGGTGCCTGCTCCGCTGCGTAAGAGTGTCGGCTTCGCTCCGGCGAAGCGGGCGAAGCTGGTGGGACCGCAGATCGCGGCTGCGGTGGAGCTCGACGAGGACTTCCGCGAACACCTGGCTACTCAGGTGCGGGCACTGGTCCCCGATCTCGTGGCCGAGATCGAAGCGGGTCCACCCGGACCGGACGCCTCTCTCGTGGAGTGCGCCGCGGCCGCCTTCATCATGAGGACCGACGGCTGGGCAGACATCCTCGAGTCGAGCCGGGTGGTCGCCGATCAGCAGGCCGCCTCCGACACGGCACTGGTGGAGACCGTGGATCGGTTGACCGCGGCGCTCGCGTCCTCGCGGGCCGAAGCCAAGCAGACCCGTACTCGGCTACGGACGCAGATCGAGGCGCTCAAAGCCGACAACGCGCAGCTGAGGCGTAATCTGGGCCATAGTCGGGTTCAGCTGAGAGAGGCGACGGCTCGCGCCGACGAGGCCACGGCGGCGGCAGCGGCCGAAGTCGCCCAAGCGGCTGAGGCGTCGCGTGCCTTCGAGGCAGAAGCGCGGCGGTTGCGCGCCAAGGTCGCTGAGCTGGAGGGCCAGCACACGTCGGCGCGGCGGGCTCTGCGCGATGACCGCGAGGCTGAGGTCATGCGGCTGCGTCTGCTGCTGGACACCATGGTGGACGCAGTGTCGGGCCTGCGTCGTGAGCTAGCCCTACCACCGTCAGACCTGCTGCCGGCCGACACCGTCACCGCTCTCGAGCCGGGCTCGGACTCCTTGGTCGCTGGCGTCGGTCGGGCTCTGCTGGACGACGACCCTTCTCTGCTGCGTCGATTGCTCGAGTTGCCGAAGGTGCACCTCATCATCGACGGGTACAACGTCTCGAAGACCGCCTGGCCGACCGCTCCCCTCGACCAGCAACGGGAGCGCCTCGCCACCGGAGTGGCTGCCGTGGTGGCCGGGAAAGGTGTCGAGACGACCGTTGTGTTCGACGGAGCAGAGCTCGTGCATCCCCCCGTGATGGCGTCTCGTCGCTCTCTGCGTGTCCGGTTCAGCCCTGCGGGCGTCATCGCTGACGATGTGATCCGTCAGCTTGTGGAGGCCGAGCCCAGCGGGAGGCCCGTCGTGGTGATCACCACCGATCGCGAGCTGGCGACCAGCGTCACGAAGAAGGGCGCGAGGGCGGTGGCTTCCATGGCCCTGGTCCGTGCCATGGGCGTCTGAGGACGAGTGCCCACACTCTCGACGGAAAGTGTCGGAGGGGTGTCCTAGCGTCGAGTCAAGTGTCCAGTAGGGCGCACTCGAACGACGGAGGTCACGATGACGCCTGATGCCTACCTCAGCAGAGGTGCGCCAAGCAACCCCCCCGTGCGCGGCGCACCGGCCGCGTCGGCCAGCTGGCCGGAGCTGACGACATCCGCCGACGTCCCGGTGTTGCACGACCCAGTGGTGATCGACTGCGACTCCTGCTCGGTGCGCGGTCACGGATGCGGGGACTGCATGGTCACTGTGCTTCTCGGTGGTCCTCCGGCCGGCGTTGCGCTCGACGACGAGGAGCGCCGGGCAATCGAAGTCTTGTCAGCGGCCGGTCTGATTCCCCCGCTGAGGATGGTTCACCCCGTCGACTCGTTGACGATTCCTGACGACTGATGGCCCGAAGTGCGGGAGGGTTCGAGTTGGTGGCTGTGGGCTCCATCGTTAGGGTGGGCCGTTGTTCCCGTCCGAAGTGGGTCAACCGACCATCACGCGGGAGCTCCGCCACCGCGGCCGGCGAAACGGCTGCCACGCATGGCGTCTGCACGAAGGAGACCCTCGACTCGTGTCCCACGACCTGCATGACCACCCGCGTCGGCCCTGGACGAAGCGGATGGCCCTTACCAGCGCAGGGGCTGCGGTGCTGCTCACGGCGGGCCTCGGCGGCTCTCCCGGACAAGCCGACCCCGGCTCGCGACCACAGCCGGGTGACAGGCCGACCATCTCCGAGGTCGAGGCCACCATCGAGAGACTGCACCACGAGGCCGAGGTCGTCTCGGAGGAGCTCAACGCGGCCCGTGTACGGGCCACCAACGCGAGGTCCGAGCTCAAGGTCCTGCGAGCCGACGTGAAGTTCAAGCGCGACGCGGTCGAGACCTTACGCACGCTGCTCATCGGGCAGGCGCTCGACGACTATCAGAACGCCGCGGGACTGACCACGACGACGTCGTTCTTGCTGTCGGAGGATCCCGACACCTTCTTCGCCGACGTGGCCAACGCCTCGGTCGACTCACGGCAGCAGGCTCAGGTACTGACACGGTTCTCCGACCAGGTGAGCGCCCTAGCGGCTCAGGTAAGCCGTGCGCGTTCCACCGTTGTGGAGGTCGAGACTGAGACGGCGGAGATCGCTGAGCACAAGTCCGCACTCGCAGACAAGATCGCAGAGGCCGAGCGGCTTCTCGAGGAGCTCGAAGACAAGCAGCGGGCCCGCCTGCTCGCCCTGCAGGAAGAGCGGGAGCGTGAGGCGGAGCTGCGCAGCGAGGCGCAGCTGAGCCGCGCCGCCCCGCGGCCCACATCGACGGGCGCCGCCTCCGGTAGCGCGGCCATCGCTGTGCGGACGGCTTTGGCCCAGGTTGGTGATCCCTACGTCTACGGTGCCGCCGGTCCAGACTCGTTCGACTGCTCCGGGTTGACCATGTACGCCTGGGCGGCAGCAGGGGTGTCGATCTCGCACGCGTCCTCGATGCAGCCGAGCGAGGGCACGCCGGTGAGCATCTCCGAGCTCATGCCCGGTGACCTGGTGTTCTACTACTCGCCCATCTCCCATGTCGGGATGTACATCGGCAACGGTCAGATCGTGCACGCGTCGAACCCGAGTTCGCCGGTCGAGGTCGTGCCGCTCGATTTGATGCCGATCGCGACGGCGGTAAGGATCGGCTGACTCCCACGGCGCTCGTCCCGGCCATGTCGAAGGCTGTCGCCGTTGCACTCGTCATCGCGATGAGTGCAACGCTGGCTGCGTGCGACGGCAGCTCCGGCGCGAGGAGCCCTCAGCACACGGCGACAGTTCCGGTCGAGGGCGATCCTCCCTCGGCGGCTGTCCCGGTGAAGTATGACCTCCCTTCGGGGCAGGCGCGCGAGGTGATCGCCGCCCAGCAGGCGGCGCTGCGCACCAGCAACGCGGCCGCCTTCGCTCGAACGTGGGCGCCTGGCCCGCGCGGTGGGCGCCAGCGAGGCCGGGCCGTGGCCGCCAACCTCCATGCGTTGGGGGTGACGGCCATCCAACTGCGGTTGGTGGCGGCCAGCCGCACGTCGACTGGGCCCAGCCGCGCCGACTCCCACGTCTGGGAGCGTGACGTCAACGTGCATTGGTCGCTGACGCCGGAGGTCGCGGCTCGGGTAACCAGCAGGCTCCGATACACGTTCGTCAGCAAGCGCAGTCGCCTCTACGTACGGGCGGTGACGGTGCCCCGAGGGGAGCCGGCACCGCCGTGGCTGGCTGACCGGTTGCATGTGCGTCGAGGCTCCGACGTCCGGGTGGCCACGGCGACGACGCCGGGCGACGCGACTCGGCTGCACCGCCTGCTCAAAGTGGCCAACCATGACATCGCGCCACTCGGACTCCAGCACGACTCGGTTGTGCTCGCCTATCTGCCCGCGACGGCGAGCCAGTTCGGCGAGGCCCTCGGCGCGGCGCCGCAGGAGTACGACGGCATGGCCGCCGTGACCACCACCCTGGCCGGGTCGGATCGTCCTCGCGCTCCGATGGCGATCATCATCAATCCGCGAGTCTGGCCGCGCCTTCGTCCGATCGGCGCGAGGGTGGTGCTGACGCACGAGGCCGTTCACGCCCTGACGGGTCCGGTGACCCTCGACATGCCAGCGTGGCTGGTTGAAGGCTTCGCCGACGACGTGGCGATCCGCGCTGCCGGCGTCCCGCTTGCGGTCGCGGCTCGTCAGGCGCTCGGCAGTGTTCGGCGGCGGGGGGCGCCGGATCGGCTACCGACCGAGCGAGACTTCTCCGGTGAGCGGTCGGAGCTGGAGCGCGCGTATCAGCTCTCGCGGCTGGCGATGTGCGCCATCCGGAACGTCCACGGTCAACGCGGCCTGGTGAGCTTCTACCGGCACGTCGCCACCGGTCGTGGCGGCGTCGCGGCAGCCCTGCATCGGGAGCTCGCGACATCGCGCGACACGCTCACCCGGCAATGGCGTAGCCATCTCTTAAGGTTGGCGAGTGCAGGGTAGGTCCCGCGCGCTGATCGTGGCCTGGATCGGGCTACTGGTCACCGGCGCCACGTTCGTCGGGCTCGCGGCCTTCCTGACGCCTTGGGACGCGCTGCAGGGGGCCACGAGTGGGGCGTCGGTGACCTCCTACTTCACCGATGCGCAGATCGCACGGTCCGACGAGTTCTTCGCCCGTGCCCGCTGGCCGTCGTGGATGAACCTGGCTATCGGTCTGCTGGCCCCAGTCGTGCTCGGCTTCACCTCTGCCGGCCGGCTCCTGGTGGTCGCGGTACGCAGGCGTATCCGCCGTTGGGGGTCTCAGGTGGTTGCGCTCACCGCCCTGATCCTCGGCGTCCAGCGACTGGCAACGCTTCCGGGGGCGATCTGGAGCGAGCGTGTGTCTCGGGCCTATGGGTTGTCCACCCGCAGCTGGGCGTCATGGACGCTGGATGTGGCGAAGGCGTGGGGCCTGGGCGTCCTCATCACTAGCGTGGTCCTGCTGATTCTCGTCGGCCTTGCCCGGCGTTTCACGCGCAGCTGGTTCCTGGCGGCAGCGGTAGGAGCCGCTGCCCTCGTCGTCGGAGGATCGTTCGCCTACCCGGTGGTCATCGAGCCGGCCTTCAGCCGGTTCACCTCGCTCAGCCCAGGGCCGTTGCGTGACTCGCTGTTGACAATGGCTCAGCGCGACGACGTGGAGGTCTCGGACGTGCTCGTCGCCGATGCGTCCCGGCGCACGACCGCGCTGAATGCCTACGTCTCAGGCTTCGGGTCGACCAAGCGCATCGTCATCTACGACACCTTGCTTCGGTCCCGGACCCCCGACCGTCAGATCGAGCTGATCGTCGCGCACGAGCTCGGTCATGCCCGCCGAGACGACGTCTTGGTAGGCACTCTCGAAGGCGCTGTGGGTTCTGCGGCGGCGGTGTTCGCGCTGTTCATCGCCTTGAAGCCCGAGCGGCTGCGCAGCAAGGTCGGCGCCGGCTCCGTGGGCGACCCTGCGATCGTCCCCGTCGTGCTCGCCCTGGTGGCCGTGGCCTCGTTGCTGTCCCTTCCGGTCCAGAACACGATCAGTCGGCACATCGAGGCGCGGGCTGACATGCACTCCCTGGAGCTGACGGGCGACCCTGACGCCTTCATCGAGATGCAGCAGCGGTTGGCGGTGACCAACCTGAGTCACCTGAAACCCAACCCTGTCCTCAGCTTCTGGTTCAGCAGTCATCCGCCTACCCTGGTTCGGATCGCGCTGGCCCAGGAGTGGCAGCGCGCGCGGGCGTCGTGACTGCCAGCGCCGCCCGCGGGCAGTCGGCGCCTCTGATGGGGGGCCGGGGAGCCGGCCGGATCCTGGTGGTCACGAACGACTTCCCCCCACGGCGCGGCGGAATCGAGTCGTTCGTGTTCTCCCTGTGCAACGGCCTGCCGTCCGCCGACGTCGTGGTCTACACCGCGGCGATGGCTGGTTCAGCGGACCTCGACTCGTCCGTGGACTACCCGGTGATCAGGGACCGCAGCCGTACTCTGCTCCCATCCCGGCGGCTGGCGCGCGAGGTGCGCAGGACCGCACGAGAGTTCGGCTGCACACGCGTCGTCTTCGGTGCGGCGGCCCCGCTTGGCCTGCTGGCGCCCCACCTCCGCACGGCCGGCATCGGGCGCATGGTCGCGTTGACCCACGGCCACGAGGTGTGGTGGGCCACCACACCGGGTTCTCGCTCGCTTCTGCGCCGGATCGCTGCCGAGGTTGACGTCGTAACCTATGTCAGCGAGTACTGCCGACGCGAGATCGGGCGCGCGTTGCCTGTCGATGCAGCCGCGCGGATGCGTCGGCTGTCACCCGATGTCGACCTCGAACGTTTCGGCGCCGCCGTCCCCGCAGGTCTCGAGTGGCGCGGCCGTTGGCAGGTCGGCGATCGACCGGTCGTGCTCGCGGCCTCGCGGTTGGTGGCCCGCAAGGGACACGACGTGCTGCTCGAGGCGTGGCCGCGCGTGCTTGCTTCCTGCCCCCGCGCGGTCCTGGTCATCGTGGGGGATGGTCCGCGGCGGCGCATGCTGCAGCGCAGAATCTCGCGCCTGGCCATCACAGGGTCGGTACGGCTGATGCCCAGCGTGGGGTGGGATGACATGCCGGGGATCTACGCTGCCGCGAGCGTCTTCGCGTTGCCATGCCGCACCAGGCGACGAGGCCGCGAGCCTGAGGCGCTCGGCCTCGTCTTCCTGGAAGCCGCTGCCTCACGGTTGCCCGTGGTCGCCGGCCGCTCCGGCGGTGCACCGGAGACCGTGGTGGATGGCGTCACCGGTCATGTCGTCAACGGTCGCGATGCCGTGGCAGTGGCCGCGGCCATCTCCTCTGTGCTCACCCGACCGGAGCTGGCGAACGCGATGGGCATGCGGGGGCGCGCATGGGTCAGCGAGCACTACTCGGGCCGCGCGGTTTACGCCTTGCAGACGGCGCTCACCGATGGTCGTACCGGAGCTGCCTAACCCACGTCGTGTGAGTCATCCGAGTGGCCGGTCTTGATCAAGCCGGCCTGAATGGCCTTCATGATCGCCTGGGCGCGGTTTCCGGCTCCCAGCTTCTCGTAGATCTTGGAGATATGGGTCTTCGTCGTGGACTCGCTGATGAACAGCCGTCGAGCGATCGGCCCGACACCGAGCCCCTCGGCGAGGAGGTTCAGTACCTCTGTCTCGCGCGGGGACAGCTTCGGTCCACTGGGAGCCATCTGGCGTCGCATGGCGTTGGCCAGGTCCGGCGCGGTGAACGACCCCGGGGAGACCGCGGCATGACGGGCAGCGGCGACGACGTCGTCGCTGCGGGCATCCTTCGGGACGAACGCCGAAGCGCCTGCCTCCAAGGCGGCGAAGAGATGGTCGTCTCCTGCGTACATCGTGAGGACGACGAGGCCCATCTCCGGCCGCTGCCCGCGAAGGTTCTTGACCAGGTCGAGTCCGCTGCCGTCGGGCAGCCGGATGTCGCAGACAGCCACGTCCGGCTGATGCTCGTGCGCCATTCTCATCGCTTCGCGCACAGACGACGCTTCGGCGACGACGTTGAAGTCGGGATGTCTGTCGAAGCCGCGGCGCAGCCCCTGCCGGATCAGGTCGTGGTCATCGACCAGAAGTACGCTGTACGGCATTGATGCCTCCTGACTGCGCGGGTGGCTCCGGTGTCTGTGTGGGGACGAGAACAGCAGTGATGGTCGTGCCGCCTTCCGGGCGATCGGCGATGCCGAGAACGGCCTGGATCTTGTCGGCACGCTCCTTCATGATGTGCAGGCCGTAGTGGTTCTCCTTGGGAGCGGCGCGGCCTACGCCGTCATCTTCGATGCGAATGTCGGCGAAGGGCGGCTCCACTCGGCAGGTGACCCAGAGGTTGCTCGCGTGTGCATGCTTGGTGGCGTTGGACACCGCTTCTTGGGCGATGCGCAGGAGCTCGGTCTCGACATTCAGCTGCAGACGCGTGGCTGACTCCTCCAGCGTGATGTGCACAGCGAGCCCCGAGGTCTTGCCCGCGTCGCGGACATAGTCGGCGAGGACCGATCCCAGACCGGTGGGGACGACGGTGCTTCTCAGGTCGAAGATGGACAGCCGCAGCTCGGTGACGATGCGGGTCAGCTCGTCTCGCAGCTCGATGAGTCCGGCCTGGTGGCCCTGGTCGCACTGGTTGAGGGACAACGCATCGACGAGGTAGCCCAACGAGGCGACGTCTTGGGCGATCCCGTCATGGATGTCGCGGGCCAGGCGCCTGCGCTCTGCCACGGTGGCCCCGGCGCGGACGTCGCTGAACATGACGGCGGATGCCAACCGGTAGGCGGCCTGGTCGAGGTGGTGGCGAGCGGTGTCCAGGGTCTCGTCGGTGACCGCGCGAGGACCGTCGATCACCACAGCGCCAATGGCGCGGCCGGCCACTACGAGAGGGATGCTGGTGCGGTAATGGAACTGCCGGCCTGCCTGCGGCTGCGACTCCTGGACGGCCTTCAGGGAGCGCATCGAAAGCGCCACCATGCTGTCGGACTCGTCTTCATTCGGGGCGAACTCGCCGCCATGGGTGGCGATGGAGGTGACGACTCCACCGTCGTCGCGGAGGAGGAGTGCTGCTCGAGTTCCCTCGAGCACTCGTAACGCCTGCTCCATGACCTGGGCACAGATGGTGTCCACGTCGACGCCCTCGGGTGAGTCCCGTGGGATGTCCTGGAGGTTCTTCACGAGCCGTCGCGCTGAGTCCAGGGAGACGGCGGTGGCGCCACTGTTCATGTTCAGCTGCCAGATCGCGGCGACGTCAGCCAGACGCTCTCGGGTGCGGCGGGTCCAGCGGGTATGGGCCCACGCGCCGAGCATGCTTGCCGCGCCTGCCGTCAGCAACCAGTACCCGGCGGAGGCGTCCACGTCGAGGGCGGGGATGATCAGATCGGTGTACAGGACGAGCAAGGTGGCAGTTTCAGCCATCACGGCGAGGGTGGCACCCGAGATGCATCGGTGCAGCCCGGCGAGCAGGGCCGGTGCGATGAGGTAGGCGAGGTAAGGCTGCTGCTGCGAATCGAAGCCGAGCTGCATCACCACCAAGGCCGCGGCGATCGCTGCCTCTGCTATGAGCGCGTAGTAATAGGCGATATTCGACGTGCCGCGCAGAACCGCCCACAACGACATGACAGTGGCAAGGATGAGCAGGAGAGCGCCGGTCGGAGCCGAGGCCGCTGCCTGGCCGCTCAGTACGCTGAGCGTGAGGCCGGTGAGGAGGCAGGCGACGCGTACCGCGGCGTCAGCGCTGCCGTTCCACAAGCCGGTGGCCACGGCAGTCAAAGGCGTCACGGGACGCGTACTGTTCAAGGGGCGCGAACCGCCAGCGGCATCGTCGGCCGCGAGGCGCTCAGGCGCTGCGAGGTCGCTAGGCTGGCCCCGAGGAACCGAGCTGATGTCGATGTGGCCCATGTCAACCTGTCCTGTAGTCGAGAGGTCTCGCGTGGTGGGCCTCATGGAATGCGGGAAACGCAACAGCGCGACGAAGCAACGTTAACACCGTATGTAGCGATCGCATCACCGTCTGTCAATACCCCCTCGCCCATTCGACTCCCAAACCGGCTGATACGACACCGCATCGGGCGGTGCGCTGGCGAGGACGACGCGTCCGAGCGCACCGCGACCGGTAGGGTCGCTCCACGACGCCGAGCAGACGTCGGCCCAGGCGAGAGGCACGGACATGGCGGACCGCACGATGTCGTCCATCGTGATCGCTGCCGACATGGGGACGGTCATGGGCGTGATCGCCGACTTCGACCGCTATCCGCAGTGGGCCACCGGGGTGACGTCTGCCGTTGTCGTCTCAACGCGTCCTGACGGACGGGCTCGCGAAGTCGACTTCGTTCTCGAGGCCGCACCGATCAAGGATGAGTACACCCTGGTGTACGAGTGGAACGACGATGTCGAGGTGACGTGGACGCTCGCTCGGGCGAAGATGCTTACGTCGATGGAAGGCGCCTACCGACTGCGTCCACGACAAGGCGCGACCGATGTCACCTATGAGCTGTCGGTGAGCTTGAGCATCCCGATGATCGGGATGCTCAAACGCAAGGCTGAAAGGGTGGTCATCGACACTGCCCTCAAGGGGCTGAAGCAACGAGTGGAGTCCCTCTCCGGGTGACCCGGAGTCGAGGTGTTCGGGTGGCAGGCTCGCGGAGGAGGAACGGATGGGATTGACAATAGGCGTCGACGTCGGTGGTACGAAGATCGCCGCGGGAGTCGTGTCCGAGGACGGACGCATCCTCGAAGAGCAACGGAAGAAGACCCCAGCGCGCGACACGGCGGCGACCCTGGCAGCCATTGTGGCTGTGATCCGTGAGCTCTCCGAGCGGCATGACGTCGAGGCGGTCGGGATCGGCGCTGCCGGCTTCGTGGGCAGAGACCGCTCGACCGTGCTGTTCGCACCCAACCTCGCCTGGCGCGACGAGCCTCTCGGCTCCGCTGTGCACGCAGCGATCGATCTGCCGGTCGTCGTGGAGAACGATGTGAACGCCGCCGCATGGGGGGAGTTCCAGTTCGGTGCGGGCGAGGACGTCGACGACGTGCTCATGGTGGCCGTCGGCACCGGCGTCGGCGGTGGCATCGTCATCGACGGTCAGCTGATGCGCGGTTCCTTCGGTGTTGCCGCTGAGATCGGCCATCTGCGCGTCGTACCCCAGGGCCTGCCCTGCGGCTGTGGGCGGCACGGCTGCTGGGAGCAGTACGCGAGCGGCCGGGCGCTGGTCCGGCAGGCTCGGAGTCGCGTCTGGGACGGCGACCCACTGCTGGGCCTCGCCGGAGGCGACCCCAACCGCATCACCGGTCCCATGGTCACCGAGGAGGCGAAGTCCGGCGACGCCCTCTGCATATCCCTGTTGGCTGACCTCGGCTACTGGCTCGGCGCGGGTATCGCCAGCCTGGCCGCCGTGCTGGACCCCGGCGTGGTGGTTCTCGGCGGCGGTGTCTCCGAGGCTGGCGACCTGCTCCTGGCGCCGGTGCAGCGGTCGATCGACAACCACCTGCCCGCCGGGGACAACCGGCCCAACTTGCACCTGCGGACCGCGACCCTCGGAAACGAGGCGGGATTGATCGGCGCTGCCGACCTCGCCAGAATTCGCTCGTGATGTTGCAGCGGCTTGCCATCGGCATCGACATCGGTGGCACCAAGGTCAAGGCCGGCGTGGTCGACGAGGACGGCATGGTCCTCGAGAGCGTGCTGCGGGACACGCCGTCGACCAGTCCGACCGAGGTGGAGGACACCATCGCCGACATCGTCCATGAGCTGCGTGCGCGCCACTACGTTGTCGCCTTGGGCATCGGTGCGGCCGGCTTCGTCGACGCCTCGCGGTCGACCGTCCTGTTCTCACCGCACCTGGCCTGGCGTAACGAACCGCTTCGCGACGCTGTGCGTCGGCGAGTAGGCCTGTCCGCCGTAGTCGACAACGACGCCAACTGTGCCGCCTGGGCTGAGTGGCGATTCGGCGCGGCCCAGAACGAGTCGGACCTGATGTGCATCACCCTCGGCACCGGAATCGGCGGAGGCCTTGTCCTCGGCGGTCAGGTCCACCGCGGACGCAACGGCATCGCCGGCGAGTTCGGCCACATCCAGGTGGTCAAAGGCGGCCATCAGTGTGAGTGCGGCAACAGCGGCTGCTGGGAGCAGTACGCGAGCGCCAACGCGCTCGTGCGCGACGCGCGGGCGTTGGCGGACGGGGGCTCGGCCGAGGCCGCGCCGCTCCTGCAGCGGGCAGGCGGCGACCGCGCCGCTATCACCGGGCTGATGGTGACGTCACTGGCTCTGGACGGCGATCCGATGTCGGTACGGCTGCTCCGCGACATGGGGGAGTGGCTCGGAATCGGTATCGCCAACCTTGCCGCGGCGCTGGACCCCGGCACCTTCGTGATCGGAGGAGGCGTGTCCGATGCAGGCGACCTGCTGATCGGACCGGCGACGGAGGCATTCCGCCGAACTCTGACTGGGCGCGGCTTCCGGCCAGAGCCCCGCATCGTCCGCGCCCACCTCGGGAACCAAGCCGGGATGATCGGTGCCGCCGACCTCGCTCGCACGGCCACCCGCAGAGGGCGGCGGAGATCTCGGTCTCGACGCAGCGCCTCAACCACGACCTTCGGACGAGGGCTCGGGATGCGTGCGGATCAGCGCGCGACCAGAGTGGTCCTGAAGGAGTACAGGTCTGGCCTGTAGGCGTGCGAGCCCACCTCGACGGCCCGGCCACCGTCATCGAACGCGGTCCGTCTCATGGTCAGCACCGGTTCACCCCGCCGCAGGGCCAGCGACCGTGCCTCCGACGCCGAGGCCCGGCGGGCGCCGATGTTCTGATGCGCGACGCGGATGTTGACCGCACAGGAGCGAAGGAAGGCGTACAGACCCACCGCAGTGAGGTCGACGGCTTCCAGGTCGACGACATCAGCCGGAATGGTGTTCGACAGCAGCGCAAGCGGCTCGTCGCCCACGAGCCGTAGCCGCCGCACCCGCCACACGGGCGTCCCCAGGGACAGCTGAAGCTCCGCCGCCTCCACTGGGCGGGCCGCGCTGCGCTGAAGTCCGAGCAGCTCGGTGCGCGGAGACCTTGCTTCTGCGACCAGGTCGTCGTAGAGACTGGTCAGGTCGACCGAGCGTCGGATCTGCGACGAGACCACGAGCGTTCCGACACCGCGCTTGCGAACGACCAGACCCTTGTCGACGAGAGTCTGAATGGCCTGCCGCAGCGTCGGCCTGGACAGTCCGAGCGAGTCGGCTAGCGCAATCTCGTTGGCGATCCGCTCACCCGGGAGCAGCTCCCCGTCGGTGATTGCCCGCTCCAGCTGCTCAGCGACCTGGAAGTACAACGGCATGGGGCTGGACCGGTCGATGGTGAGCTCTGGATGCTTGGCGATGGCTCGCTCCTGGTGTCGGATCGGAGTAGAGGCATCCTAGACAGTTCCCGGGGCCATGTCAGTATGTCAGGACAATCGTTGACAACAGCTCCAGCCGTGGAGCAGAATCGCGACCTATGTTTCGATCCCGAGTCGCGGGCGCGCCGATCTCCTGGGGGGTTTGCGAAGCGCCCGGTTGGGGCTACCAGCTCCCTGCGGAGCGCGTCCTCTCCGAGATGCGCGCGATCGGGCTGTCCGCGACCGAGTTCGGCCCGGTGGGGTTCTTGGCGCAGGATCCCGGCGCCAGGGCGAAACAGCTGCAGAGCGCCGGGCTTTCTGCAGTCGGTGGCTTCCTGCCTGTCGTCCTGCACGACCCGGCTCGTGACCCGTTACCCGAGGTGGACCGTTTCGTCGACGACTGCCTGGCGGCGCAGGCCGACGTCGTGGTGCTCGCGGCCGCCAGTGGCGACGACGGGTATGACGCGAGGCCGGTGCTCGACGACAGCGGCTGGCAGATGCTGTTGTCGAACCTCGACCGGATCGACGACCATACGCGCAGCCGGGGCCTGACAGCGTCGATGCACCCTCACGTCGGCACGATGGTGGAGCAGCGAGCCGAGGTGGAGCGGGTACTGAGCGGATCCGGCATCGGGATCTGCGTCGACACCGGCCATCTCGCGCTAGGTGGCTACGACGCCGTTGACCTGGTTGCCGACCATGCCGAACGGGTGACCCATGTGCATCTCAAGGACGTGGATCTTGCGATGGCGGCGCACCTGGGGGACGGCGGTTCGAGCTTCACCGACGGTGTCCGGGCGGGCCTGTTCAAACCGCTTGGGCAAGGCGACATCGACATCGTCACGCTCGTCAAGGAGCTCGAGCACAGGGGCTACCGAGGCTGGTACGTCCTCGAGCAGGACGTGATGCTCGACGGTGACCCATCGGGGGCCGGTCCGGTCACGAACGTCCGCGAGAGCCTCGACTTCCTGCTGGGCACGGTGGCATGACGGCGTCGGTGCCTGCACCTGGCTTCGAGGTGATCACCATGGGGCGGGTCGGCGTCGACGTCTACCCCGACCAGATCGGCGTCGGACTGGAGCATGTCACGTCGTTCGGGAAGTACCTCGGCGGCAGCGCCACGAATGTCGCCGTGGCCGCTGCTCGGCACGGCCGCCGTACGGCGGTCATCACCCGAACCGGAGCGGACCCGTTCGGCCGCTTCGTGCAGATGGCGCTGCGCGGGTTCGGCGTCGACGACCGGTTTGTCACGGCGGTGCCGTCGCTGCCGACGCCGGTGACCTTCTGCGAGATCTTCCCGCCCGACTCGTTCCCCCTCTACTTCTACCGGCAGCCGAAGGCACCCGACCTCGCGATCCATCCCGAGGAGCTCGATCTGGACGCCATCGCCGCAGCTGACATCTTCTGGGTCACAGGGACCGGCCTCTGCATGGAACCGTCGCGAACGTCGACGCTCGCGGCGCTCGACGCGCGCGGTGGCCACGGGGTCACCGTCTTGGATCTCGACTACCGGCCGATGTTCTGGTCGTCGAGGGACGAGGCGCATCAGATGATCGGCTCGGCGGTGCCACGCGTCGACGTTGCCCTCGGGAACCTCGAGGAATGTGCCGTCGCCACCGGCGAGTCCGAGGCGCACGCCGCTGCCGAGGCGCTGCTCGACGCCGGTGTCGACCTGGCTGTCGTCAAGCAGGGACCTGCCGGTGTGCTGGGACGCCGGGCCGGCGAGTCGGTGACGGTGGCGCCGGTGGAGGTCAATGTGGTCAACGGCCTCGGAGCAGGCGACGCATTCGGCGGCGCGCTGTGCCACGGCCTGCTTGCTGGGTGGGACCTGGAGCGCATCCTCCGGTTCGCCAACGTTGCCGGGGCGGTGGTCGCCGGACGTCTGGCCTGCGCCGACGCGATGCCCACCAGCGCCGAGCTGGAGGACGTCCTCCAGGGTGTCGCGCCATGACGGCCGAGATGCTGGCGGAGCTGATGCACGCGCGGGTCAGTACTCCCGAGCGCATCACCGAGCTGGCCCGGGTCCGGACTCCTCCGGTCGGCCTGCGGGGGCAGACGGGGAGATTGCTCCTGGTTGCGGCCGACCACCCGGCGCGAGGTGCACTCCGGGCCGGCGCCGACGCCATGGCGATGGCGGATCGGTGCGACCTCCTGCAGCGGCTGTGTACCGCTCTGTCCCGCCCAGGGGTCGACGGCGTGCTGGGAACGGCCGACATCCTCGAGGACCTTCTCCTGCTGGGCGCGCTCGAGTCCAAGGTCGTCATCGGGTCCATGAACCGAGGCGGTCTCGCAGGCACCGTCTTCGAGGTCGACGACCGCTTCACCGGTTACCGCGCCGAGGCGTTGTCGGCGCGCGGCTTCCAGGGCGGCAAGATGCTGCTCCGGATCGACCCCGCGGACGCTGCCACAGCCGGTGCGTTAGCGGCATGTGCGGACGCCGTGGGCGAGCTCGCGGACCACCGGCTGATGGCGATGGTGGAACCGTTCATCGCCCACCGCCACGACGGGCGGCTCACCAATGACCTGAGCACCGACGCGGTCATCCGCTCGGTCGCTGTGGCGTCGGGGCTCGGCTGGACGTCGGCGCACACGTGGCTCAAGCTGCCGGTGGTGGAGGGAATGGAGGCAGTCCTTGCTGCGACGACGTTGCCCGTTGTCCTGCTCGGGGGCGAGGTGGGTGCCGACCAGGACGCCCAGTTCGGGCTATGGTCGAAGGCCCTTGCCAGCCCGAACGTCCGGGGCATGGTGGTGGGGCGCTCCCTGCTGTACCCGCCGAGTGGAGACGTCGCTGCAGCCGTCGATGCGACCGTCGAGATGATGTGACATGACCGCCTACCGAGCCCACCGACGCGCCGGTACCACCGGCAGGTCCCCCTATGACCTTGCCGTGACGCCCGACGACGCCGGGTGGGTGTACTCGGGGCTGTCCGTGCTGAGCCTCGGACCCGGCGAGTCCGCCTCCATCGACACCGGTGAGTCCGAGACGGTGGTGCTGTCGCTTCAGGGGAGCTGCCAGGTCACGTGTGCCGACGAGACGCTCACCGTGGTGGGTCGGGCCGACGTGTTCAGCGCCGTCAGTGACTTCGTGTACGTGCCGCGGGGCGCGAGTGCCGTCGTCACGAGCGAGGCTGGCGGGCGGTTCGCGCTGCCGTCTGCCGTCTGCACGCGCTCGCTGCCATTCCGGTACGGTCCGGCGTCCGAAGTGCCTGTCGAGCTGCGGGGCGCCGGTCAGGCCAGTCGCCAGGTCAACAACTTCTGCACCCCTGAGGCGTTCGAGACCGACAAGCTGATCGCGTGCGAGGTGCTGACGCCGGGGGGCAACTGGTCCTCCTTCCCGCCCCACAAGCACGACGAGCAGGGACCCGACGAGAGCGAGCTCGAGGAGATCTACTACTTCGAGGTCGCGGCGGGCCCGTCTGGACCAGGGGTGGCCTACCAACGGGTGTACGGTCATGCGAATGCCGACATCGACGTCCTCGCCGAGGTGCGTTCCGGAGACGTCGTCTTGATCCCGCGCGGGTGGCACGGACCCTCCATGGCGGTACCGGGCTACGACCTGTACTACCTCAACGTCATGGCCGGCCCTGCAGCCGAGCGAGCTTGGCTCATCTGCGACGACCCTGCACACGGGTGGGTCCGGCAGACGTGGCGCGACCAGCCGGTTGATGCCCGACTCCCGTTCTTCTCCGGAGCGCGCCGATGACAACGATCCGTCTCACGGTGGCCCAGGCCCTGGTGCGCTTCCTCGAGCAGCAGGAAGTCGAACGCGACGGGGAGCACACCCGGTTCTTCGCCGGCTGCTGGGGCATCTTCGGCCATGGGAACGTCGCCGGCGTGGGACAGGCCCTGCTCGAGCGCGCCGAGCACCATAACGCGACCGGCGAGCCGACGCTGCGTTACCTGCAAGCGCGCAACGAGCAGGCCATGGTGCATGCTGCGGTCGGCTACGCGCGGATGCGGGACCGGCTGGCGACCTTCGCCTGCACGGCGTCCGTCGGTCCGGGCTCGACCAACATGGTGACCGGAGCAGCGCTCGCCACGATCAACCGGATACCCGTCTTGCTGCTGCCTGGCGACGTCTTCGCCACCCGGGTGGCCAACCCGGTCCTGCAGGAGCTCGAGGACCCGACGAGCATGGACGTCAGCGTCAACGACACGCTCAAGGCGGTGTCTCGCTACTGGGACCGGGTGAACCGGCCGGAGCAGCTCCCAGCAGCTCTGCTCGCCGCGATGCGCGTCCTCACCGACCCTGCCGAGACAGGAGCGGTCACGCTGTCGCTTCCTCAAGACGTCCAGGCGCAGGCTCACGACTGGCCCGCGGAGCTCTTCGAGAGAAGGGTCTGGCACGTCGCTCGGCAGCCCGCCGACTCATCGGCGCTGGAGCGGGCGGTTGCGGTCGTGCGCGGTGCATCGCGGCCCCTGGTCGTCGCCGGCGGAGGAGTCATCTATTCCAGGGCCAGCGAGGAGTTGCGGCGGTTCGCCGAGGCCACCGGCATCCCCGTGGCGGAGACGCATGCCGGGAAGGGTTCGTTGCCGTACGACCATCCGCTCGCCGTCGGAGCACTCGGGGCGACCGGCACCACCGCGGCGGACCGACTCGCCAACGAGGCCGATGTCGTCGTCGGCGTCGGCACCCGGTACAGCGACTTCACCACCGCGTCGCGCTCGATCTTCGCCGCCTCCGGCGTTCAGTTCGTGAACGTCAACGTGGCGTCCTTCGACGCCGTCAAGCTCTCGGCGACTGCGGTGGTGGCCGACGCGCGCACGGGTCTCGAGCAGCTCACGGAGGCTCTGGCAGGCTGGTCCGTCGACGACCGCTACCGCACCCTGGCGAGCACGCTGGCGCGGGAGTGGGACCAGACGGTCCAAGGCGCCTACGATGTCGGGCACGTTCCCGTTCCGGCGCAGTCGGAGGTGATCGGTGTCGTCAACAGGGTCTCGAGACCGCGGGACGTCGTCGTGTGCGCGGCCGGTTCCATGCCAGGCGACCTGCACAAGCTGTGGCGAACGCGCGATCGCAAGCAGTACCACGTCGAGTACGGGTACTCCTGTATGGGATACGAGATCGCGGGCGGCCTCGGCGTCAAGATGGCCGCCGACGACACCGACGACGACCGCGATGTCTTCGTCATGGTGGGGGACGGCAGCTATCTGATGATGGCCCAGGAGATCGTGACGGCTGTCCAGGAGCGCCTCAAGCTCATTGTCGTGCTCGTGCAGAACCATGGGTTCGCCTCCATCGGCGCGCTGTCGGAGTCGGTCGGCTCGCAGCGATTCGGCACCCGCTACCGGTACCGCACCGCTTCCGGTCTCGACGGCTCCGTGCTCCCGGTCGACCTCGTCGCGAACGCGGCGAGTCTCGGCGCTACCGCCGTCCAGGTCAACGGACTCGCCGAGTTCGAGAAGGCCCTCGTCCAGGCGCAGGCCGATCGTGGAGTGAGCGTCATCCAGGTCGAGACGGACCCGCTCGCGCCTGCCCCAGCCAGTCCGGCGTGGTGGGATGTGCCGGTAGCCGAGGTCTCGGCCCTGGACTCGACCCGGTCCGCTCGAACCGACTACGAGTCGGCCAAGGCGCACCAGCGCAGCCACCTCAGCCCACCGCGTGCCACCGGCGAGGGGTCTCTACCTGCACGCGCCCACACACCACAGTCTCCAGCCGTACGCGATGCCGAAGCGGGGCATCCATCCGCGCGCGCCGCCGGAGCGGAGCCTTCACCCGTAGCCCGCGTTGCCGACCCCCAGGACGGACCACGATGAGAGTTCTCGAGCACTGGATCGGCGGCAAGCACGTCGGCGGACAGGGGAGCCGCTTCGGCGACGTCTTCGACCCAGCCCAGGGCGCCGTGCAGGCCCGGGTGCCGCTGGCAACCGAGTCAGAGGTGGATGACGCCGTCCAGGCAGCCAAGGACGCCTTTCGGAGCTGGAGCCAGACCTCGGTCACCGCCCGGGCACGGATCATGTTCGCGTTCCGGGAGCTGCTCGAGCGCGCAGAGGGCGACCTGGCGAAGGTCATCTCCAGCGAGCATGGCAAGACCCTCGCCGACGCACGTGGAGAAGTCGTGCGCGGTCGCGAAGTGGTGGAGTTCGTCTGCGGGCTACCCACCTTGCTCAAGGGCGACTTCACCGAGCAGGTATCGAGCAACGTGGACTCGTACTCGTTCCGTCAGCCGCTGGGCGTCGTCGCGGGCATCACGCCGTTCAACTTCCCGATCATGGTGCCGCTGTGGATGCACCCGGTGGCGATAGCTTGCGGGAACACGTTCGTGCTGAAGCCCAGCGAGCGTGTCCCCGGGGCCTCGGACCTGGTAGCCGAGCTGTACGCCGAGGCCGGCTTGCCGGAGGGCGTGTTCAACGTGGTCCACGGCGACAAGGTCGCCGTCGATGCGATCCTCGACCACAACGATGTCGCTGCGGTGTCCTTCGTCGGGTCGACCCCGATCGCCAAGTACGTCCACCAGCGTGCCTCCGCGAGCGGCAAGCGCGTGCAGGCTCTGGGCGGCGCCAAGAACCATGCCGTCGTGATGCCCGACGCTGATCTCGATTTCGCGGCTGACCACCTCGTTGCCGCGGGCTATGGCTCGGCTGGCCAGCGCTGCATGGCGATCTCTGCGGTCATCGCCGTTGGCGCGGCCGCGGATGCCTTGGTCGACAAGGTGCGCGAGCGCACTGTGGGTCTGCGGGTAGGTCCCGGAGACGACGCGTCGTCCGACATGGGCCCGGTGATCAGCGCCGCCTCCCGTGACCGAGTAGTCGGCTACGTGGCGGCCGGGGAGTCCGACGGCGCCGAGGTCGTCGTGGACGGGCGCGACATCGCCGTAGAGGGCCACGACACCGGCTACTTCGTGGGACCGACTCTCCTGGACCGGGTCCGGACCGAGATGTCGGTGTACACCGACGAGATCTTCGGCCCGGTGCTGAGTGTGCTGAGGGTGCCGAACCTCGATGCGGCGATCGAACTGGTGAACGCCAACCCCTACGGCAACGGCACCGCCGTGTTCACCTCGTCAGGTGAGGTGGCCCGTACGTTCTCCCGCCGCGTGACGGTCGGGATGATCGGGATCAATGTCCCGATTCCGGTGCCGATGGCCTTCCACTCCTTCGGAGGATGGAAGGACTCGCTGTTCGGTGACCACCACATCCACGGCCCTGAGGGCATCCGGTTCTACACGCAGGCCAAGGTGGTCACCAGTCGCTGGCCCCATGTCAGCGAGGAGTCGCTGGCACACATCAATTTCCCGACGGCGCATTGACCCGAGGGAGCGCTCTCCGCTGATTGTCAGCGGTCTACAAGGAGGAAGAATCTATGGGCATCCGACGCACCCTCGCGGTGACCGCCGCCGCCGGAGCACTCCTGCTCTCGGCCTGCGCCACCAGCGACGACGAACCAAGTGCCGAAGAGGACACCGCTCCCACGTCAAGTGGTGGCTCCGCCGGCGCTGCCGGCGACATGCGGATCGACGTCATCACCCATGCCGCGCCCGGTGACTCCTTCTGGGACGTCGTCAAGGGCGGCGCCGAACAGGCCGGAGCCGACCTCGGGGTCGAGCTGAACTACCAGAGCGACCCCGACGCGGGTGCGCAGAGCACGTTGATCGACAACGCCGTGGCCGACGGTACCGGTGGCCTGGTCGTCTCGATGGCCAACCCCGACGGGCTGCAAGCGAGCATCGAGAGCGCAGTCGCCGCCGGGATCCCGGTCATCACGATCAACTCAGGCATCGACGACTGGCAGGAGTTCGGGGCGATCACACATGTCGGCCAGAGTGAGACCATCGCCGGTGAAGCCGCCGGTGAGCAGCTCAATGAAGCGGGTCTCAGCAACGTGATCTGTGTCATCCAGGAAGCCGGAAACGTCGCGCTCGAGGAGCGGTGCAAGGCTGCCGCGTCGACGTTCGAGGGTGATATGGAGAACCTGCAGACGGACAACACCGACCTGGCGGGCTCAGAGGCCACGATGGAGTCGAAGCTGCAGGACAGCAGCATCGACGGCATCCTAGCCCTCGGTGGTGACATGGCCGGTCAAGCCGTCAAGGCCGTCGAGGCCAGTGGGAGCGACGCCCAGGTGGGCACGTTCGACCTGAACGCCGACGTCGCGCAGAACGTCATCGACGGCAAGCTGCTCTTCGCCATCGACCAACAGCCGTACGTGCAGGGGTACCTCGGAGTCACCGGGATCTACCTCAAGCTGCTCAACGGCAACGACATCGGTGGTGGCCAGCCGGTCTACTCGGGACCGGCGATCATCACCAAGGACAACGCGGAAGCCGTCCTCCAGTACGCCGAGAACGGAACTCGCTGATCTCACCGGGGGAGGCGTCGACGCCGGCGCCTCCCCGCCAAGCGGACCCCCTGCCGCAGAGGAGGAAGTATGAGCACTACTGCCCAGGCGCCCACCGAGACGCCTGAGACCCCACCTGGGGACGAGAGACTCGCGGGATCGCACCACATGGCCGCGGTGCTGCGCCGGCCGGAGGTTGGCGCCGCCGTCGCTGCCCTGGCCATCCTGATCTTCTTCGCGGCCACGACCGAGTCGTTCAAGATGCCGGCCGGTGCCAGCACGTGGATCTTCACGTCGTCGTCCTTCGGCATCATGGCTGTCGCCGTCGCACTGCTGATGATCGGCGGCGAGTTCGACTTGTCCGCCGGCGCCATGGTGGGCACCACCGGCTTGACGACCGGCATCTTGATGACCGAGTACGGGCTCAACGTCTGGATCTCCATAGGGGCTGCGCTCGCCCTCGCGGTCGCCCTGGGGGTGCTCAACGGCGTGCTCGTCATGCGCACCGGCCTGCCGAGCTTCATCGTGACGTTGGGCACCTTCTTTGTGCTCCAGGGGTGCAACCTGGCGGTGACGAAGCTGCTCATCGGCAAGGTGTCTGTGACCGGCTTTCAGGACGTCGAGGGGTACTTCTCCGGGCAGCAGTTCTTCGGGTCGTTCGTGCGCCTCGATCTCGGATGGTTGCCATGGGTGACCGCCGACGACTCCCCGACGCTGACGATCTACGCGGCCACGTTCTGGTGGGTCGCGGTGACCGCCTTGGCGACGTGGGTGCTGCTCAAGACGCGAGCCGGCAACTGGATCTTCGCGGTCGGTGGGGCGCAGACAAGTGCCCGCCAGGTCGGCGTACCGGTGTTCCGGACCAAGGTAGGCCTGTTCGTCACCACTGCCGTGGCGGGGTGGCTGGTGGGCATGCTGTCGTTGTTCAAGACGACGACGGTCCAGAGCACAACGGGTGTAGGCCAAGAGTTCATCTACATCATCTGTGCGGTCGTCGGAGGGTGCCTGCTGACAGGTGGCTACGGGTCCGCGGTCGGCGCCGCTCTCGGAGCGTTGATCTACGGCATGGTGGGGCAGGGCATCGTCTATCAGAACTGGGACAACGACTGGCTGTACGCATTCCTCGGCGTCATGCTCCTCGGCGCTGTCCTGGTCAACAACTGGGTCAAGGCCCGAGCGGAGGCGGTCCGATGAGTACGGCAGCAGGCGGTACACCGACCGACCCAGCGCGGTCAGAGACGACCGGTCCAGCCCGGTCAGAGACCCGTGAGCTGGGGGGCGACGACGGGAGCCCGGCACTGGCCGGTACTCCCGCAGCGGACGCGCCCGTCCTGCCGCCGAAAGGCACCCCCATCATCGAAGTGGTCGACTTGGGCAAGTCCTATGGCAGCGTGATCGCCCTGCGCGACATCACGACGTCCGTGCGGGCCGGCGAAGTGACCTGCGTGCTCGGAGACAACGGTGCCGGCAAGTCCACGTTCATCAAGATTCTCGCCGGCGCCCACGAGCACAGCCACGGCAAGTTCATCGTGGACGGCGTCAGCCGCAACATGAGCAGCCCCCGGGCGGCCCTGGCGCTGGGCATCGCCACGGTGTTCCAGGATCTGGCGGTCGTGCCGCTGATGCCGGTATGGCGCAACTTCTTCCTCGGATCCGAGCTCACCAAGGGCGTGACACCGTTCAAGTGGCTCGACACGCAGAGCATGAAGCGGATCACCAAGGCCGAGCTGTCGGCGATGGGGATCGACCTTCGTGACGTCGACCAGCCCATCGGCACCTTGTCCGGCGGTGAGCGTCAGTGCGTCGCCATCGCCCGGGCCGTCTACTTCGGAGCCCGGGTACTGATCCTCGACGAGCCGACCGCCGCCCTCGGCGTACGGCAGTCCGGCGTTGTGCTGAAGTACATCGCCAAGGCTCGCGACCGGGGCCTGGGCGTGGTGTTCATCACGCACAACCCGCATCATGCCTACCCGGTCGGTGACAGGTTCATGCTGCTGCGCCGTGGGCGCAGCCTCGGCGACTTCCCCAAAGCGGAGATGCCGCTGGACGAGCTTGTCCGGATGATGGCCGGCGGTGCGGAGCTCGACGCACTCAGCCATGAGCTCGAGCGGTCCATGCCTGACTCCGACGTCACCAGGGAGATGCGGGCCGAAGTGTCGGGAGCGTGACAACGCTCCGCACAGGCGGTGCGGGCACGCTGAGGGTCGCGGTAGTCGGCTTCGGATGGATGGGACAGGTGCACACCCGGGCCTACAGTCGACTGCTCCACCACTACCCAGGTACGGCGCTGAGGCCCCAGCTCGTGGCTGTCGCGGACCCTGCGCCGGCAAGGCGCGACCTGGCCACCTCGTCATACGGCTTCGCGCGGGCACAAGCCGACTGGGAGCAGGTGGTCAGCAGCGACGATGTGGATGCGGTGAGCGTGTGCGGACCCAACTCTGTTCACCGCGACGTCGCAGTCGCGGCGGCCGAGGCCGGCAAGCACGTCTGGGTGGAGAAGCCGGCGGGCCGACACCTTGCCGACACCACGGAGATCGCCGCGGCGGTCAGGGCGGCCGGCGTGCGCTCCGCCGTCGGTTTCAACTATCGCAACGCTCCGGCCGTGGAGCTGGCTCGCGAGCTCGTCGCCGAGGGTCGGATCGGAGGCGTCGAGACGGCGGCCGTGCGGCTGCTCAGCGACTACTCCGCTGACCCGAGCGGAGCGCTGTCGTGGCGCTTCGATCCCGAGCTGGCAGGGACGGGCGTACTCGGTGATCTCGCCAGTCATGGCTTCGACCTCGTGTCGTACGTGCTGGGCTCCGACGGCCGGATCGCAGAGGTGATCGGTGACAGCGCCACCTTCATTGCCTCCCGACCGCGCGCGACAGGACCGGTGTCGCACTTCTCGACCGCGGCGGGCGGTCCACTCGGGCCGGTCGGCAACGAGGACTACATCTCGGCTCTGATGCGCTTCGACTCCGGCGCCCGCGGGTCGATCGAGTCATCGCGGGTCGCGGTGGGGGAGCAGTGCACCTATGCGCTGGAGGTCCGGGGTGAGCGCGGTGCCCTCAGGTGGGACTTCCGGCGCATGGGTGAGCTCGCCGTATGCGTCGACCAGGGATACTCCGACGCGGCGTGGCAGACCCGCTACGTAGGCGCGGGCGTCGGCGAGCTCGCTGCATTTCAGCCGGGTGCAGGGGTGGCGCTCGGCTACGACGACCTCAAGGTGATCGAGGCTGAGCGCTTCGTCCGCTCCGTTGCGACCGGCGAGCCCGTCGGTGCGACGATCGAGGATGCCGTGACGTCTGCATCGGTGATCGAGGCACTGGTGCGGTCGGTCGACGAGCGCCGCTGGGTGGCGGTGTGACTGGCTGCCTGGCCGCTGAGCTGCCTAGCGCTGACGCCGGTACTCCGGGACCAGCTCCTGGGCGAGCTGCTCGAGGAACAGGCCCACGTCGGTCACGATGCCGCGCGCCTGCGACGACCCACGGTCGGCCAGTTTCGTCACCGTTGCGGGGTTGATGTCCACGCAGACCAGTGGCACTGAGGCCGGCAGGATGTTGCCGGTGGCCACCGAGTGCAGCATGGTGGCCGCCATCAGGCAGAACCCGACGTCGGCCAGCTTGGCCCGCATCGCGCGCTGGCCCTCGATGACGTCGGTGTAGACGTCGGGCAGCGGCCCGTCGTCGCGCACCGACCCCACCAGCACGAAGTCGTTGCCCCGGCTCACCAGGGCATGCATGATCCCGCCTGTCAGCACTCCCTGCTCGACGGCGGCGGCGATCGAGCCGGCCTTGCGGATGGTGGTCAGCGCCCTGATGTGGTGCTCGTGGCCGTGCTCGACGCCGCGGCCCAGAGCCAGGTCGACGCCGAGCGACGTGCCGTAGAGGGCCGCTTCGATGTCATGCGTCGCCAGCGCGTTGCCGGCGAACAACACGTCGACGTACCCAGCCTCGACCATCGCGATCACGGCGGGCGCCGCACCGGTGTGGACGATGCCCGGACCGCCCACCCACAGCACCTTCTTCCCGGCCGCCTTGGCCGAACGGAACCCGTCCGCGACCTGACGCACCAGCAGGGTCTGTGGTTTCTCGCTGGAGACGTCCGACTCCATGAAGCCGAACACCTCCTGCTCCACGCCGCCAGCAGGCGTGGGAGTCGTGACCCTGACGCCAGACGTGCCGCAGACGACCTCCATGCCAGCCTTGACGTCGGACATCGGCAGGGTGTGGACGACGGTGGGGCCCGTGGTGCGGTCGACGATCAGGCCGCAGTCCATCTCGGGGTTCGTCACGGTGATCCATGCTCCCCCGATGCGGACCTGTGTCTCCAGGTTGGTCGTCGAGTAGAAGCCGTCGGGGAACACCCCGTCCGAGTCCGCGGTCCCGATCGTCGCTTCGCCTGGATGTACGAGGTTCACCCCGCGTGTCTGCAGGCGCATGAGCATCCGCTGGAGGGACTCGCCGTCGGAGGCGCTGACACAGATGCGGGCATACGAGGTGTCGTCGGCGTCGTGGCCCAGGTCGAAGCGCTCGATGACGTGGTCGCCGCCATACTCGCGTACGTCCGCCAGTACCCGCGACAAGATGCCGCTGTCCATCAGGTGCCCGGTGATCTCGACCGTCTCTGTGTCGTGAGCGCTCATGGAGCCAACGCTAGACCACGGCTCCGTTGCCGGAACCCCCGTCACCGTCGTCTCGGCTGCTCATGGTTGCGACCAAGGTGACGAACCCTCCGATGAAGGCCAGCACGCTCAGGAACGCCACCCAGTCAGGCGGCACGATCTGGAACAGGGCGGCGAGCAGGAGTAGGACGGGGCCACCCAGCACACCAAGCCACGCCGCCTGCCGGTGGGGAGCCAGCCGTGGAAGCGGAGGAGGAGGGTCGGGGACGAAGCGGTCGATGTCGTCTGCTTGCGCGCTCTGAGACGTCGATGCCAAGAAGTCGGCGTCATCGAACCCACCGCTGGAGGGCCGTACCTCCTCAGCTGAGGCAGGGTCGACAGTGGGGGGCACGAGCTCGTCACCTGGCGTGCCGCGGCCCAGCCCCGACGTCTTCTGCCGACGATCGGCGAACGGCGGCTTGCCCTCGCTCGCGGGGTCGCGGAAGCGCGGTGGCCGAGCCGGAGCGTCGTCCCGCCCGGTGCCGGGGTCGGGGTAGCCCTCGGCGAGGGGCCAAGGAGGCACATCGGTGACGAGAGGCTGGTCGAACCCAGCGACGAGCTGTGCCCAGGTGAGGTCCTCGTTGCCATCGAGAAGCTCCGGGTCCCGGTCGGCCAGAAGCTCGCGGACCCGCGCCGAGGCTTCGGCGTCGACATACAACCGGTCCCGGACCCGGTCACGGAACTCGGGCCGGTCGAAACCCGACGTCGTCGTCGACTCGACCGGCTTGGTGTAGGCAGCCACGCCCTGCGCCTTCAGCTCGGCGAGCAGGGCGGTCGCCAGCACCGGTTCAAGGTCGGCGACCGGCGTGTACGCGGGCGCCGTCAGCCCGTTAGACCGCATCGCAGTCGTTGAGGTCGTCGCCGAGTGTGCACAGTGAACCGGTGCGGAGGCACACAGCCAAGCGCTCGGCAAGGGGGATGACCGGCACGTACTGCTCCTGACGGTGTTTGTGACGTGCCCTCATCGTGTCATGCCTTGGCACCGTTTTCGACCGGAGCACCAATGTGCCTGCGACCAGCGGACACAGCGGGCTGGCGCCGAACCCCACAGCGTTGCTTGTCGGCGGGGGCCACCCTAGGGTAACTGCGGTCTAGGAGGTCTCCGCGGTGTTCTACTGGTTACTCAAATGGGTCTTTATCGGACCCTTGATCAAGGTCATCTTCCGGCCGTACGCCGAGGGCACCGAGAACGTGCCGGAGGTCGGTGGAGCGATCTTGGCGAGCAACCACTTGTCGTACTCGGACTGGCTGTTCATGCCGCTGATGATTCCTCGACGTGTCACCTTCGTCGCGAAGGCCGAGTACTTCACCACTCCTGGGGTGAAGGGCTGGCTGCAGAAGACGTTCTTCTCCGGCGCCGGGCAGGTTCCGCTGGACCGGTCAGGAGGGCGGGCCTCCGAAGGCGCCATCAAGACGGGGCTGCGGATCCTGTCGGCGGGCGACCTGTTCGGCATCTATCCCGAGGGCACCCGCTCCCATGACGGCAGGCTCTACCGAGGCAAGACCGGGATGGCCAGGATGGCCCTCGAGGCGAAAGTACCGGTGATTCCGCTTGCGGTCATCGGCACGAACATCGTCGCACCGCCCGGCAAGATCTACGGCAGCTACACCCGTCCGCACGTGCGGTTCGGCAAGCCGCTCGACTTCTCCCGCTACGAAGGCATGGAGGGCGACCGCTACGTCCTGCGATCCATCACCGACGAGATCATGTACGAGATCATGCAGCTGTCGGGGCAGGAGTACGTCGACGTGTATGCCGCCAAGGCCAAGGAGGATGCCCAGCGGGAGGCCAAAGCCGCCGCGGCGGCGGCGAAGGCGGAGGCCAAGGTGGCGAAGTCCGCCAAGGAGGACGCGCACGCCCAGTCGCAGCTCGCGGCGGCGCAGGACCAGGAGCAGGCCGCCGGCGCCGACGACGACCCTCCATCCGTGGAGGTGGACGGCTCGCGCTGACGAGCGGGTCATCGGTGTCACCGGGCGGCACGGGGATGCGGGACACACTGCTGTCCTCCGCCGCTGCCACGGTGGACCGTGCCATCAGCGTCTCGCAGCCGCCAGCATGTGGACGAGCCGGGGGCACGGCGGACGTGTCGTCGGTGTCTGCCACTAGGGTCTGGGACTGACCTAGTTTCGTGGATGACGTGAGGAGCCACTACGCATGCGCGTCGGAGTACTGACCGGAGGCGGGGACTGCCCGGGCCTGAATGCCGTGATTCGCGCGGCTGTCCGCAGGGGTGTCAGCGAGTACGGCTACGAGTTCGTCGGCTTTCGCGACGGGTGGCGTGGACCGCTCGAGAACGCCACCTGTGAGCTGGGGATTCCCCAGGTGCGCGGCATTCTCACGCGAGGCGGGACCATCCTCGGGTCCTCGCGCACGAACCCGCTCAAGGTCGACGGTGGAGTCGACAAGATCACCACGACCATGGCCGACAACGGGATCGACGCCCTGATCGCCATCGGCGGCGAGGACACGCTCGGAGTGGCCACTCAGCTTGCGGCGGCCGGTGTATCCGTGGTGGGCGTCCCCAAGACCATCGACAACGACCTGAGCGGTACCGACTTCACCTTCGGCTTCGACACAGCGGTCAACATCGCGACCGAGGCGATCGACCGCCTGCACACGACTGCGGACTCACACCACCGCGTCCTCGTCGCCGAGGTGATGGGGCGCCATGCTGGTTGGATCGCCCTGCACTGTGGCCTGGCGGCAGGCGCGAACGTCACCTTGATCCCAGAGCAGCCCTTCGACATCGACCGTGTCTGCGAGCTGGTGAACAGACGCTTCGAGACGCACGGTGCGGCCATCGTCGTCGTCGCCGAGGGCGCCGCTCCAGCCGAGGGGTCGATGGCCACCGTCGAGGGGGAGCTGGATGCCTTCGGGCATGCCCGCCTCGGGGGAATAGGCGACCGGCTGGCGCAAGAGATCGAGGCACGTACCGGCAAGGAGGCGCGGGCGGTCGTGCTCGGGCACACCCAGCGCGGCGGTACCCCGACCGCGTTCGACCGCTGGCTCGCGACGCGCTTCGGGCTGCACGCCATCGAAGCCGTGCACGACGATGACTACGGCACGATGGTTGCGCTGCGCGGAACAGACATCATCAGGGTTTCGTTGAGCGAGGGAACCGGCGAGCTGAAGACGGTGAGCCCTGCGCAGTACGCCGAGGCCGAGCTCCTCTTCGGCTGAGCCTGGACGCCTCCAACGGCGCGGGCCTGAACCCCGGTTAGGCTGACATCATGACGATTCCGAGTCTCGACGAGCTGCACGCCCTCGGGGCGGCGCAGCAGCCGTCGTGGCCCGACTCCGCGAAGCTGGCTGAGGCGGTCACCACGTTGCGCTCGAGGCCCCCGCTCGTGTTCGCCGGCGAGTGCGACGACCTGAAGGCCCACATGGCCGAGGTGTCGGCGGGCCGGGCGTTCCTGTTGCAGGGCGGCGACTGCGCCGAGACGTTCGAAGGCGTCACCGCCGAGAACGTCCGAGCCAAGTTGCAAGTGCTCCTCCAGATGGCGGTGGTGCTCACCTACGCCGCATCGGTGCCGGTGGTCAAGCTGGGCCGGATCGCCGGCCAGTACGCCAAGCCTCGGTCCAGCGACGAGGAGACGCGTGACGGCGTCACGCTGCCGGCGTACCGGGGCGACGCGGTCAACGGGTCGGAGTTCACCGAGGCCAGCCGCACTCCCGATCCTGCTCGGCTCGTCGATGTGTACAACTCGTCGGCCGCCACCCTCAACCTGTGTCGTGCCTTCCTGCAGGGTGGCTACGCCGATCTGCGTCAGATGCACGCCTGGAACACCGACTTCGTCCGCACCAGCCCCGTGGGTGCGGCCTACGAGGCGCTCACCCGCGAGATCGACCGGGCACTGGGCTTCATGCGGGCGATCGGCGCGGAGTCCGACGAGCTGCACCGCGTGTCATTCCACAGCAGCCATGAGGCCTTGATCCTCGAGTACGAACATGCGCTCACCCGGATCGACTCGCGCACCGACCTGCCCTACGACGTCTCCGGACACTTCGTCTGGGTGGGGGAGCGGACGCGGCAGATCGACGGCGCCCACGTGACGTTCGCCTCGCGTATCCGCAACCCGATCGGCGTGAAGCTCGGGCCGAGCGCCACCCCCGACGAGGCTCTCGCGCTCGCCGCCAAGCTCAACCCCGAGAACGAGCCGGGCCGTCTGACATTCGTCACTCGCCTGAGCGCGGGCAAGATCCGCGACCTGCTCCCCGACATGGTGGAGAAGGTCAGCGCGGCCGGCATCAACACCGCCTGGGTGTGCGACCCGATGCACGGGAACACGATCACTACCTCAAGTGGCTACAAGACGCGCAAGTTCGACGACGTCATCGACGAGGTCCGCGGGTTCTTCGAGGTTCACCACAGTCTCGGCACCTGGCCTGGCGGCATCCACGTCGAGCTGACCGGTGACGACGTCACCGAGTGCGTCGGTGGCGGCGAGGCGCTGGACGAGAGTGGTTTGCAGCATCGCTACGAGTCGGTCTGCGACCCGCGTCTGAACCGCACGCAGTCGCTGGAGCTGGCGTTCCTCGTGGCGGAGATGCTTCGGCAGAGCCGCGACTGAGGATCGCTCGGCGACCCATGATCGACCTGCGCAGTGACACCGTCACGTCTCCGACCGAGGCCATGCGCCGGGCGATGGTGGCGGCCGACGTCGGAGACGACGTCTACGGCGAGGACCCGACGGTCCGCGCGCTCGAGGAGCGCGCTGCTGCGCTGTTCGGCTTTGACGCGGCTCTGTTCACCGTCACGGGGTCCTTGGCGAACCTGTTGGCCGTGCGGTGCCTCGTCGAGCCGGGCACCGAGGTGCTGTGTGAGTCCGGTGCCCACATCGCTCGTGCCGAGCTAGGTGCCCACGGGGCCGTCAACGGAGTCACGATGCGAACCTGGACCTCTGCCCGGGGCAGCGTCGACGTGGCCGCCATCGACGCTCTGGTAGCGCCGGACCTGGGTCCGTTCCTGGTGCGCACCAGCTGCGTCTCTATCGAGAACACCCACAACTTCGCCGGCGGCTGTGTCCAGCCTCCCGAGGCCGTTCAGCAGCTGGGCGAGCTCGCCCGCCGGCACGGTCTCGGCGTCCACCTTGACGGCGCGCGGATCTGGAACGCCCACGTCGCCACCGGCGTGGCTCTCCACACGCTGGCGGAGGTTGCCGACGTGGCCTGCGTCTCGCTGTCGAAGGGGCTGGGCGCTCCCGTCGGGTCGCTCCTGCTCGGCAGTGCCGATGCCGTCGCCGTGGCCCGCGTCGAACGCAAGAGGCTGGGCGGGGGTTGGCGGCAGGCCGGCATGCTGGCAGCGGCGGGACTGCATGCGCTCGACTGTCATATCGAGCGGCTGGCCGACGACCATCACAGAGCCCGGATGATCGCGGATGCCGTCGGGGTCGACCCGAGCACCGTCGACACCAACATCGTGGTCATCGATACCTCCGATGCCGCCGGACTGGTCGAACGCTGCCGGGCCGAGGGCGTCCTCGTGGGTGCTGTCGGTCCCCGCGTCGTGCGAGCCGTGACTCACCTCCAAGTCGGTGAGGACGACGCGAAGCGGGCAGCAGGCGTGCTCGCCGCCGCGCTGCGTGCGTGAGGTCTCGGCTACGCCACTCCAACGCGAGCCTCGCAGCCAGGCAGGTAGCCGGCTGAGTGCCGTGTGGCGTTCGCATCGTCGCTAGACGGTCAGGTGCGTCACTTCCGCCTCGGTCCGCCGGCGCGGCGACAGCTCGACCATGTACATCGCCGCCAGCACGAAGGCGCCGCCGACCAGCATTCGGCCGGTAAGGCTCTCGCCCCCGAAGAGCACGGCGAAGAACGCCGCCCACACCGGCTCCATGGTCATGATGATGGCCGCGCGGGTGGACGGCAGATGCGCCTGTGCCCAGGTCTGGCCGAGGATCGTCAGCGAGCCGGCGACGACTGCCATGTAGAGCATCGACATCCAGCCACCGGAGGTCTGCGGCAGGTCGATCCCGTTCGGCGCTCCGATGACGGTGCAGACCAGGCAGATCACGCCCATCTGGACGATCGAGAGCCCGAAGACGTTGCTCGTCGTCGACCAGAGGCCGAGGCCGATGATGTGCAAGGCGTACAGCATCGCCGACGCCAAGATGGCAGCCACCCCCGGCGAGATGGACATGCCCTGCAGGGACAAGAACCCGAGCCCGACGGTGGACATGGCGACCGCCACCCACACCAGTCCCGGGATCCGCTCCTTCAGCAGTGCGGCGGCGAACAAGGGAGTCGCGACGACGTACATCCCGGTCACGAAGCCCGAGACGCTGGCCGACGTGTGCTCCAGCCCCAGCGTCTGGAGCACCTGAGCGACGCCGTACACCAGGCCCAGGATCGTGCCGCGCCGGAGCTCGTCGCGCGACAGCCGGCCTACCGCGCGAGGCGCGAGGAGGAACAGCGCCACCGCTGCGATGGCGAACCGTACGGACAGGAAGTCGAGCACGGAGACCTCGCGCAGCAGGTCCTTGATCAGGAAGAACGTCGACCCCCACGCGGCTGTCACCGCGAGCAGGGTGAGGGTCGGCAGTGCGCTGGAGGGGGGCCTCGTCACCGGCCAACTGTAGAGGGGGCCAGACCTGTCGTCGGCTCCGAGGCTCACACCACTGTCAAGACGATGGTCGAGCCGAACGGTGCGAGCTCCCCCGCTGCTGGGGACTGTCCCACGACGAAGCCCAGCCCCAGATAGGGCTCGAACTCCTTCCTGCTGGACCGGAACCCGCTGTCGGCAAGCTCGTCCTCGGCGTCCTCGATCCCGAACCGGTTCACGTTGGGCACCTCGACGAGGTGAGGCCCGAGGCTCACGACGAGCTCGATGGTGTCCCCGGCGTAGCCGACGCCGTCGTCGGGCTTCTGAGAGATGACGGACCCCTCCGCCACGTTGTCGTCATACTCACGTTCGACGCTCACCTCGAAGCCGACGGACGCCAGTTCCCGACGGGCCTCCGCCGCGTCGTCGCCGACGTAGTCCTTGATCTCATGGGGCTCGGGTCCCCGGCTCACCACGAGCGAGACGGGGTCGTCGCGGTGCAGGCGGGTCTTGGCGGCAGGGCTGAACGAGAGCACCTCACCGGCCTTCTCACGCTCACTCCACTGGCGACTGATCGGTCCCACCGTGAGTGAGCCTTCGGTGATCTGCTCGATGGCCTCGGCCTCGGACAGATCCGCCAGGTTGGGCACCGAGTACCGCTCCGGCCCCTTGGAGATCACCGCCGTCACGGTTCCCTCGTCCTTGAGCACGTTGTCGCCGGGACCGGGGTCGGTCGAGATGACCAGACCGGACCGGACGGTCTCCGAGTACGCGGTCCCGGCAACCTCGAACCTGAGTCCGGCGGCTTCGATCTTCTTCTCGGCGCGAGCCTTGCCCATCTCGACGATGTCGGGGGTGGGGCGGAAACGACCGACCCCGTAGTACCAGCCGCCGAGTGCAGCGCCTGCTGCCAGCAACAACACGATCAGGAACGCGATCCAGCCGCGCCGCCTGCTGCGGCGGGTCCGGAAGGGGCTCGCCGCCGGGTCCGTCGGGTAGCCGGCTGCGGTGCTGCCGCCCGGTACTGGCGAGGTGTCGGCGTCGGCCGACGGTCGGGACAACGGGACGGCGTCCGGCAGCGTGATCGGCGCCGACACCGGCGGGGTGTCGGGCAGCCGGGGGCTGTCGACGACGATCGTGCGCTCGTTGCCAGACACGAAGTCCGGGCCCTGCCGGTCGGCCGGCGACGGGTCGCCATAGGCGGCGAAGTCGAACACCTCGTCGCGTGCTGGAGATTCCGAACCTGTCCGAGCGGCCGGGACCCCCAGACCCGATCCGAGAGCGATCGAGGCCGCTGTCGCTCCGAGGCTGATCGTGGGGGAGAGGTCCTCCGTCAGGTCGCGGTCGTCGCTCACGCCATGGTCGAGGGCGTGGCGTACGCGGCGCAGCTGCTGCAACAAGACGTGGGCATCAGCGGGGCGCAGGTCGCGCTGACGGCTGGTGGCCCGGGCCACGAAGGCGTCGAGGTAGCCGGGTATGCCGTCCACCACGCTCGAGGGCGGCGGAACGTCCTCGTGGACGTGCTTGTAGGCAACCTGGATGGGACTGTCGCCGTCGTGGGGCTTGGTCCCGGTGAGCATCTCGAAGGTCATCACACCGAGGGCGTAGACGTCCGAGCGGGCATCGGAGGTGCCGTCGACGACGAGCTCGGGCGGCAGGTACGACACCGTCCCCATCAGCACTCCGCTGGTGGCGGTCGCGGCGGTGGAGGCGCTGATCGCGCGCGCGAGGCCGAAGTCCGCGACCTTGAGCTGGCCGCGGGGGTCGATGAGGACGTTCTCGGGCTTGAGATCGCGGTGGATGATGCCGGACTCGTGCGCGAAGGCGATGGCCTTGACGATCTCCTCGAGCAGACCCAAGGCGCGCGCGGGCGGCAGAGGCGCCTCGGCCCGGATCATGTCGCGCAACGTGTGCCGTCCTGGTACGTACTCCATCACCAGGAACAGCACGCCGTCGTCGTCACCTTGGTCGTACACGGTCACGACGTTGCTCGACGTGAGGCGAGCCGCTGCGCGCGCCTCCCGGACGAACCGCGACGTGAACTCGTCGTCCTCGGCCAGCGTGTGGGGCATCACCTTGACGGCCACGGTTCGATCCAGCCTCAGATCGGTGGCCTCGTAGACCGTAGCCATGCCCCCCCGGGCGATACGGGCGCCGACCAGGTAGCGTCCGTCGAGCAGCCTGCCCACGACCGGGTCAGAGATGCCAGGTCTGCTCACGCGACGAGTGTACGTAGCCGGTCAGACCCACGCCGTGAGCCTCGCCGCACGCCCGTCCCGGCCTGCGAAGGGTCCCCCACGCTTGGGATGCGTGCGGCCGACGGGCGCGCATGGCAATGCGTGCGGCCGACGGGCGCGCATGGCAGGCTTGCCGCGTGGCAGACACGCTCGACAACCTGGTCGGCTCCTGGCTGACGCTCCCCCAGGCTGCAGAACAGCTCGGCCTGAGCGCCAACAAGGTGCGTCAGCTCGCCCGCGAGCACCAGCTGGTGGCGGTACGGCGAGACGACCTGCGCGAGCCGGCGATACCCGCCGAGTGTCTGCAGGCCGGCGCCATCGTCAAGGGCCTCGGCGGGACCTTGATCCTGCTGGCCGACCACGGCTTCGACGACGTGGAGTCGATTGAGTGGCTGTTCACCGCAGACGACTCCCTGCCGGGTCGTCCCATCGACGCCCTTCGTGAGGATCGCGGCAAAGAGGTACGCCGCCGTGCCCAAGCCATCGTCTGAGGCGGGTCAGACACTTCGCCGCGTGGCGCGGTCGGTGAGCACGAACAGCGCCTCCCGCACCTCTTCGGATCCGATCGGGGCGTGCCGCAGCGCTGACCGGGCCGCCGATGCCAGCTCAGAGATCACCGTCTCCACCGCATGGAGTGCGCCGCTGTCGCGGAGCACCTGCTGGACCGCGTCGATGCCGTCAGCATCGAGGCCCGGGTCACCCACATGGGCGTCGAGGGTGCTGCGCTGAACCGGGGTCGACAGGTCCATGGCGCGCGCCATCAGCAAGGTGCGTTTGCCTTCTCGGATGTCGTCTCCACTGGGCTTTCCGGTGACCTGCTCGTCACCGAACACGCCGAGGATGTCGTCGCGCAGCTGGAAGGCCTCGCCCAGCGGCACTCCGTACGACGAGAGCGCCTCGAGCAGGGGGCGGTCGGCCTTGCCGAGCGCGGCACCGAACTGCAGCGGCCGCTCGATCGTGTACTTGGCGGACTTGTACCGGATGACGCGCATCGCGTCGGCCGCCGTACTGCGCCGCGTGGTCTGGCCGAGCACATCCAGGTACTGGCCGGCGACCACCTCGGTGCGGAGGCGGTTGAAGTACACCCGGCCCCGGGCGAGCGCACGAGGCTTCATCTCGCTGCGGTCCAGCAGCTCGTCGGACCACGACAGGAGCATGTCACCCAGCAAGATGGCGGCGCTGCGCCCGAACCGCGCGGCAGCTTCCGGACCGACGTAGGGGTCGCGGAGGCGGGCGAACTCGTGCTGGGCAGCGAGGCGGCCTCGCCGAGTCTGGGAAGAGTCCATCACGTCGTCGTGCACGAGCGCACTGGCGTGGACGAGCTCGATGGCAGCGGCGGCGACCATGATCGGCTCGGACTTAGCAGGGTTCCCGCCGGCGGCTCTCCACCCCCAGTAGGCGAACGCGGGACGTAGCCGCTTACCGCCGCTCAGTGCGACGCGGGCCATGTCGAAGAGAGGGAGCAGGTCCTCGCCCAACGCTGCGAGCTCGTCCGACTTCGCCGTGATGAACGTCTCCAGGGTGCGGGAGATGGATTCGCGCAGGTGCGGAGGGACCGGGTCCACGTCGGGCCGAGCGGCAGTGGACGTCGCCGAAGAGGACACCTCGTTGAGCCTACTCGGCGGCGACGAGTCCGACGACTCGTAGGAGTCGGCTGAGAGACGGCCACCCGGAGCGACTCGACCAGGGTCTCGACCGGCCGACCAGCAGGCGCCCAGACACCGCGCAAGCGGAGGTCGCGATGTCGACCGCTGGACATCACTGCTGCGCACCGTCGGCCAAACCTAGGCTTGGCTGCCATGGTGAACCGCGTGCTTCCCCGGCTCCCCGATGGTCCCGCGACTGTCCGGGAGCTGATGGCGAGCACAGTGTCGCCCGCACTGTCCTTCGAGTTCTTCCCGCCCAAGGACGACGAGGGTGAGGCGCAGCTGTGGCGAGCCATCCGGGAGCTGGAGCGGCTGAGGCCGACGTACGTCTCGGTGACCTATGGCGCCGGCGGGTCCACCCGCGACCGGACTATTCGGGTCACCGAGCGGATCGCGGCCGAGACCACTCTGACGCCGGTTGCCCATCTGACGTGCGTCGGCCACTCGAGAGGTGAGCTGCGCACGATCATCGGCCGGTACGCCGACGCCGGTGTGCGCAACGTGCTGGCGCTGCGTGGTGACCCGCAGGGCGGCGTCGGGAAGCCGTGGGTCCCGCATCCGGACGGGCTCGACCACGCCGTGGAGCTCGTCGAGCTGCTCCGTGAGCTCGGCGACTTCAGCGTCGGGGTGGCGGCCTTTCCACAGGGCCATCCCGAAGCGACCGACCTGGAGGCTGACGCCGCCGCCCTGGCGGCCAAAGCAGCGGCCGGTGCCGAGTACGCCGTCACCCAGCTCTTCTTCGAGGCCGATCAGTACCTGCGCCTCGTCGACCGGGTTCGGCGGCGCGGCTGCGAGATCCCGATCATCGCCGGCCTCATGCCGGTGACATCGCTCGGGCAGCTGTCGCGTTTTGCTGAGCTGTCCGGAACGCAGATCCCTCCTGCTGTGGTGGCGCGGCTGGAGCGTCACCGCGACCCCGCCGATGTGCGGCGGGAGGGGATCGATCTCCTCGTCTCCCTGTGCGAGGAGCTGTTAGCCGAGGGCGCGCCGGGCTTGCACTTCTACACGCTGAACCGCTCGGAGACCACTCGGGAGATCCTTGCCGGCGTCGCCGACGTCAACTGACGCTAGCTCCGCGATGCCTTGCCGATCCGGTTCGCGGCGTTCGCCGCAGCCCAGAGGGTTTGCGGCACGGACGCGTCCGGAGGCATCGCGGCAGCAGGGACGTACAACCCCGGCAGCGGCGCGGCAAGGGCCGCCCTGCGGGCCAGGGCCTGCGCACCGTCCCACACCGAGGTGTACCAGGCAGAACCGGCCTCGACGGTGATGTCGTCGGGGCTGCGGTCCACGCGAAGGACGACCTCTCCCCGCAGGTCCAGCCCGCGGTCAGCGAGGACGGACAGCACATCGACTCCGTCGACTCCTCGCCGCCGGATACTCCAAGCGCGATGCCCCTCCGGAGCGGTTCCGGTGGTACTCACCGCGATGGGCGGCGCGCCGTGCAGGACGATCTCGGCGGCGGTGTCAGCGGGGTTCGCCCCCCGCAGCCCGAGATGGGTCACCGCGGGTGGGCTGGTCCGCGCGGCCGCCTCGAACGCCCTGACCGCAGCGCGCTGTGTCCGTCCAGCAGTGGTCAGCCACGCCCTGCCACCGGCACTGGTGGGGAGCAGCCGCGTGAACACCTCGAGGGGGTCGAGCGCAGCGACCACCACGTCGGCCGGACATGAGGCCCCGTCGGCGAGAGCGACGCCGCCGATACTGCCGCTGCGGTCTTGAAGGATCTGAGTGACGGGCGCGGCGTAGCGGACCTCCACGCGACGCTCGCCCAACCGGGTCACGAGCACATCGCTCAGCTGGCCGAGGCCCTCCGGGACCGTCCACAGGCCGAAGGTCCGCTCGACGTACACCTGGAGGGAGGCCCAGGCGGGTACCTGGTCCAACCGAGACCCGGCGAGGGCGAGAGGAGCTGTGGCCATCTGCTGCAGCCTCGGGTCGGGCAGCATCCGCGCCACCCTCCGGTCCAGCGACGAGCCTTCGGAGAGTGGGGCAGATTGCGTCCCGGCGTCCACCGTGGCATCGGGGCCGTGCGCGCTGCGGCGGAACCGGTCCCAGACATCTCCCTGGGCATCGACGAAGTCCGTCCAGACGGAGCCCGCTCCTGCTCCGAGCCCGGCGTCCACCGCTCGAGTCTGCTGAGCCCGCGAGCCGGTGGGCAGGTCGACGACGGACCCATCGGGGAAGGCATGCCGCCACGCCACCGCCGGCATCTGCAGGTCGAGATAGCGCTCGAGGGGACGTCCGGACTTTCGGAACAGGTCCCTCAGCACGGCCGGGAGTGAGGTGGACGACGGCCCGAGGTCCCAGCTGAAGCCGTCGAGACTCAGCCGGCGTACGGCTCCTCCCGCCACCTCCTCGCGCTCGAAGATCGTGACCCGGTGGCCGAGCTTGGCGAGTCGGGCGGCAGCTGCCATCCCGGCGATGCCGGCTCCGATGACCACGACCTCAGCCACCGGCGAGCTGCATCCTGACGTCGGGAGCCGATGAGAGGTCACCGAAGCCGGTGTCCCAGGTGCGATCGGCGAACTCGCACAGCAGCACGCCGAGGGGCGCACCCCGGGTGCCCGGCGCGATGGCGCAGTCGCGGAGCGTCAGCCGGACGAACGAGCCGACGGACGCAGGACCCCACTGGACCACCCCGAGTCTCTGCCCAGCGTCTGTGCCGCGAGCGGGCTCCAGCCGACCGTCCTGCAGCCGCACGTCGACCTGCGTCGTGGCGCCCACCGGCTTGGCCGACAATCCCATCAGGTCGGCGATGCGGTTCGCATCGAGCAGGTCCAGTGCTCCCGCTTCGATGTCCTCGGCGCGACGCGACACGTCGCGGCCGATCAAGGCGTTGACGTGCACGAGCTCGAGCTGGGCCTCGGGGGCAATGGTGGCCAGTCTGCCCAGACCGCCGCTGAAACGGGGGTTGAGCTCAGTGACGCGGAACCCGTCCGCGGTGAGCACGCCGTCGACCCCGAAGGCGCCTCGGTAGCCGTGCTGGCGCTGGAGGAAGTGTCCGAGATCTCGAGCCAGCGCGCGCATCGACGCGGTGTCGCCCGGTGACGGGTCCCATGAGGTGCCCATGCCCCCGAGGAAGAAGCCGCCCTCGGCCTTCCGGCGAAGGGTGACAAGCTCCATCGGGCGCAGTACCACCACACCGTCGGGCAACACGATGCCGTGGATGCTGCACGGGACTCCCTCGAGGAACGGGCTCACCCGAACCTTGTCGCAGTGGGCTGCGAAGAACTCCGCCGCGTCGGCTGCGTCGTCGGGCGAGCGGATCCAGCGCACGTAGTCCCCGGCCCCGTTGATCCCGTCACGGCTGTCGCCGGCCCACACCACCTGGTCAGTGGCTCCACCGGCGCCTGTAGGGCCGGCCGCGAGGACTCGCTCCGTCGCCCGCATCAGGTCGTCGTAGCGGGCCGGAGCAATGGCGCTCGGGCTGCGGACGGCGCCGACCTTGTCCAGCATCGCGTCGACGAGGAGCTTGTCCTCGAGCGCGATCTGCTCGGGCGGGCGACCTCCGAGAACCGGTCGGCCGAGCAGCGCCGTATTGGGTGCGATGGGGCTGAGCCACCAGGTCGCCGACCTGTCCGGGTCGTAGCGCTCCACGGCCTCGGTCGCCGCGGTCGTGAGCTGGGACAGCGGCCGTGTCCGGGCGCGAACCTGCTCGGTCAAGGACTGGGCGCCGGGCGGCTCGACAACCTCGATGTCGGCATCATCGGCCGAGGGGAGCGGCCCAGTGCCCAGCCCGTCCGCGATGAGCAGCGGACGCTCGGCACCCCATCGCCGCAGCTTCGCCACGGTCCCCGTCATCCCGGCGAGCAGCTCGAAGGCGCAGATCACCTTGCGGCCGGTCACCGGAGCGCACAGATGCCGCTCCCAGGACCCCAGGCCAGCCGTCGGGTCAGACATGCGCGGGCCCCGGCCGTGAGTGCCACCGGCGCCACCCTCGAAGGACCAGCCGGAACAGCACGAAGACGAGCAGGAGTCCGGTGAGGAACAAAGCGGTAGCGATGGTCAGGGCGATCCACGGGTGGAACAACGCCAGGCTGATGACCGCGGCGACCGTGACGTCCTCTGCGGTCGAGACGGCGATGTTGCTCAGGGGCTCCGGCGACGAGTTCACGGCCAGTCGCAGACTGGCCTTGACGAGGTGCGATGCCAGCGCGCTTCCCCCACCGGCCACGGTGTAGGCCGCCGTGTCGACTGCCGTGTTGACCACCTCGGCGTCGGCGATCACGAAACCCAAGCTGGCGCCGACCGCGGGCCTGACGACGGTGGACACCGAGTCCCACAGGGAGTCGACGAGGGGGACCTTGTCGGCGACGAACTCGACCAGGAACATGGCCGCGGCGATCGCGATGACCTCGGGCCGCTCGAGCTGATGCGGTACCTGCTCGAGGTCGAAGACCCGGCCGAGGATCCCCATCACGGCCACGACGCCGTAGGCGTTGATTCCACTGGCCCAGCCTGACGTCAGCACCAGTGGCAGGATCTCCATCCCGAGGAGTGTATTGGGTTGCCCGTCAGGTGATCGTGAACGAGGCCACCTCCGACGACCGGCCGTCGACCACGTCGGTCATCCGGATGCGGTTGAGACCCGTGTGGCCCGTCTGGATGTACGTGGAGAAGCGCCCCCCGCTCACCGTCGTCGTGACGGGGAAGTCGACCCAGCCCCCGCCTTCCAGCCGCTGTACTCGCAACGATGTCCCGTCGGGCGCCCGGTAGGTCCCGGTGAGGGTGATGCGCGCGAAGGAGGGGGCGGTTCGAGGGCTGACCGTCAAGGTGATGGCACGCTTCGGCTTGGAGGAGCTTGGGGGCGGCGACGACGTCGGCGGAGAGATGCTGGTGGTCGGTGCTGCACTTGTCGGCGCTGGGGTGGTCGGCGTCGAGGCGTTGCGAGGGATGCGTAACCGTTCCTGCGAACCCGTCGTCGTGCTGGTGCCGGTGATGCCCGCCAGGTCGGCGACCTTGATGCCGGCGAAGGCCACGGTCGCACCGATGAGACCACCGACGACCAGGAGCATTCCGACGCCGATCGCCAGCTGCTTGAGCCAGGCGTTCTCGTCATCCATGTGAGCCACCTCCCCCTGATGGTGTCCCCATGGTCCTCGACGCGGCCCCCTGGCTCACTCGACGTCGATCTCGCGAGCACCGGTCAGCGCGAGGAGCTCGCTGTAAGTGGTGTTGAAGACGGCGTGGGAGTGTCCCGCCGCAGCCCAGATCGTGGGGTATGCCGCCAGTGCACGGTCGAGATAAGTGGGAAGCGGTGCAGGATGCCCGAGCGGCGCTACTCCGCCGATCACCTGGCCGGTATGGGTGCGCACGAAGTCCGGGTCGGCGCGGCGCAGCCGAGTGACTCCGATCGTGGCAGCGACTCGATCGGTAGCGACCCGGTGCCCTCCGGAGGTGAGGATGAGAACCGGTGAGCCGTCGCCGTCGAAGATGAGGGAATTGGCGATCGCCCCCACGTCGCAGCCCAGTCCCGCGGCCGCCTGAGCGGCGGTCCGTGCGGAGTCCGGGAGCACTGTCACAGAGCCGGTGGCACCGAGGCTTCGCAGCCGCTGCGCCACGTTGACGATCGCGGGGTGGCGCAGCGGGTCTTCCGGAGCTGTCTGCGTGGTCACCTCGCCAGCGTAACTGCCACCGCGTCGAGGCGGGCGTGACTGCGGTGTCTGCCAGCTCCGTGGGCGGAAGTCGGAGAAGGTGGCGCGGATGTCGGGAGAAGGATGTAGTGTCTGAGCATTCGAACACATGTTCGAATGACACCGAGAGGGCTACCGGATGCGCAGGTACGACGAGGCTATCGAAGTGCGGCGTGGTCTGGTCTGCGGGCAGGAGGCACCCGTGCAGTTCCTGTGGCGCAACCGGTTGTGGGTCGTGCGGGACATCATCGCGCACTGGGTCCAGACGGGTGCCTGGTGGGAGCAGCCTCACGTCAGTGCGCTGTTCGGCGGCACGGGCCCCGCAGACGGCTCCGAGCCGGCGACGGCAGGCGCACCGAGCGTCGGCACCACAGGTGAGTCGTCCCTGGGAGGCGGACCGCCCTTGGGCGCCGATCTGCTTGAAGAGCGCGAGGTCTGGCGCGTCGAAGCGATGTGTGCACGGACGAGCACGGGTGTGTTCGACGTGTCGTTCGACTGGGCGCTCGGGCAGTGGCGACTCCTGTGCTGCGTCGACTGACGGGCCGGGAAGTCAATGGACCCCTTCGTTCACCTTCACGTGGCCTCGGGCTACTCCCTCAAGTACGGCGCCTCCCACCCACACCAGCTCGTGGAGCGTGCGGTCGATACCGAGATGGACACCTTGGCCCTGACCGACCGTGACGGTGTCTACGGTGCGGTGCGGTTCGCCAAGGCCTGCATGCAGGCCAACATCCGGCCGATTCTCGGGGTCGACCTCGCCATCGAGCCCTTCGGCTCTTTGGTGGGGCCAGCCACGAGGACAGGATCATCGCGCTCGCCGGCTCGTGGCGGCAGCTACCGCGAGCCGGCCGGAGGCGCACTGCCGCGGGTGACCGTGCTCGCACGTGGCAAGGCGGGGTGGGCCTCGGTGTGCCGGTTGATCTCGGCCACCCATCTCCGCGGGGAGCGTGGGGTCGCTGTGACCACCTTCGACCTCGTTCGGGAGCACTGTGCCGGCGCTGAGCTGGTTCTCCTGCTGGGGCCGGCTTCGGAGCTCGGGGCAGCGGTGACCTTGCGACGCAACGACCTCGCTCGACAGGTGCTTCGGCGTTGGCAGGACAGTCTCGGATCGGCTTCTGTGGTGGTCGAGGTGGTGTCGCTTCGGGTAGCCGGCCACGGCCCTGGATCCAGCTCGCATGCCGCCCGGATGGCCGGAGTCGCTGCCGCGGCGGGCCTGCAGGTGGTGCTCACCAATGCGGTGCGTTATGCCGACCGCTCCGATGCTCCGACGGTCGACATCCTCGACGCCGTGCGCCGACTGGTTCCGCTTGATCTGCGCCATCTCGACCGGGTCAACGCCGAGGGCTTCATGAAGTCGGGCAAGGAGATGGCTGATATAGCCGACGAGATCTGCCGCTTCGCCGGTTTCGATCCGCGCGAAGCCGACCGGATGCTCGCCCGCACCCGTGCCATCGCCGACAGGTGCGCTCTCGACCCTCGTGCCGACCTCGGCCTCGGAGAGGTGCACCTTCCCGAGCTGGAGATTGCTGGCGGCGCTGAGCTCCCCGGTGAGGTGAGGGGGCTCAGCGACCGAGGAGCGGCGGACGACGCGGCCCGAGGGAACGCCGTGCTCCGAAACCGGTGCGAGGCCGCAATCGGGCGGCGCTACGCCGCCGACCAGCGCCATGTCGTGAGCAGCCGACTCGACGACGAGCTGACGGTGATCACCCAGATGGGCTACGCGTCGTACTTCCTCACCGTCGCCGATGTCGTCGACCTCATCCGCGACATGGGAGTGCGTGCGGCCGCGCGCGGCTCCGGGGCCGGCAGCGTCGTCAACTACCTGCTCGGCATCTCCGGTGTCGACCCGATCCGCTACGGCCTGGTGATGGAGCGGTTCTTGTCGCCGCTGCGGCAGGCGCTGCCCGACATCGACATCGACGTCGAGTCGGCCCGGCGCATCGAGGTGTACGAACGCATCCTCGAGCGCTATTCCGGCAGCCGGTGCGCCTGTGTGTCGATGATGGACACCTACCGGGTCCGGCATGCCATCCGTGATGTCGGGGCTGCCCTCGGCATGCCGGTGGGCGAGATCGACTCCATCGCCAAGGCGTTCCCGCATATCCGGGCCAAGGATGCCCGGATCGCCTTGCGCGAGCTGCCGGAGCTGCGTGCCTCCGGCCTCGGGGAGGGCCGTCTCGATGTGCTCTTCCGGCTGGTCGAGCGGCTCGACGGGCTGCCCCGCCACATCGCCGTCCATCCCTGCGGTGTGCTGCTGTCCGACGCCACGCTGCTCGACCGCACGCCTGTCGAGGCCAGCTACCTCGGTTTCCCGATGAGCCAGTTCGACAAGGACGACGTAGAGGACCTCGGCCTGCTGAAGCTCGATGTGCTGGGTATCCGGATGCAGTCGGCGATGGCGCATGCGCTCGACGAGGTCAAGCGGGTCGACGGCCTCGCGATCGACATCGACGACGAGGCTCAGGTACCTCGAGACGATCCCGCGACCTACGCGTTGATCCAGAGCGCCAAGACACTCGGCTGCTTCCAGATCGAGTCACCCGGGCAACGCGAGCTCGTCGGCAAGTTCGCTCCCGAGACCTTCGACGACATCATCATCGACATCTCGCTGTTCCGCCCCGGACCGGTCAAGAGCGACATGGTCAACCCGTTCCTGCGGGCTCGCCAGGGATGGTCCGAGCCGGAGTACCTGCATCCGAGCCTTGTCGACACCCTCGCCCAGACCTGCGGTGTGGTGGTCTTCCACGAGCAGGTGATCGCGATGATCGCCACCTTGACCGGGTGCACGCTGGCCGAAGCGGACGAGGCACGTCGCGCACTCGGTGATCGCGAGGGGAAGGGGTCGATCAAAGTCTGGTTCTTCCCCAGGGCTCTGGCACGCGGCTACTCCACCGACGTCGCGCAGCGGTGCTGGGAGGTGCTGGAGGCGTTCGCATCGTTCGGGTTCTGCAAGGCCCATGCCGCGGCTTTCGCGTTGCCCACCTTCCAGTCGGCGTGGCTGAAGGCCCATCATCCCGCCGCTTTCCTCGCCGGTGTGCTCACCCACGACCCCGGTATGTATCCCAAGCGACTGATCCTCGACGACGCCCGCCAGTTCGGCATCCGGGTGCTTCCTCTCGACGTCAACGCCTCCGACGACATCTACCGCGTCGAGCGGGTCGAGGCCCCGGATGCGGCGGGAACCTACGGGATCCGACTGTCGCTCACCGATGTGAAGGGCATCAGCGACGCCGAGGTCGCTCGGATCGTGGCGGCGCGTCCGTTCCGCTCGCTCACCGACCTGTGGCAACGTGCCCGTCCATCTCGGCCGGTCGCGGAACGTTTGGTCCTTGCCGGTGGTCTCGACTCGATCTATGGCATCGGCTCACCCGTTCCGGTCCGCCGCCGCGGCACGGTGACCCGCCGGGACCTTCTCCTCCAGGTGTCCGAGCTCGACAGGTGGAGCCGAGCCACCGACCGGGCGGTGCGAGCGGCTTCACCACGTCCGGCCCAGGGCTCCCGCAAGCTTCCAGCCGCAGCCGCAGCCGCCTCCACCGACGTCTCGCCGTACGATCCACGGACGTTGGCGGCTTCGCAGTCGAAGGCCGCCGGACCTCCGGAGCCGGTGACAGCCGTTCAGCTCACGCTCGACCTTGACGACGTTCCGGCGCTGAGCGAGGCATCCGGGCTGCCGGAGATGTCGGGCGCCGAGCGGGTGCGCGCCGAGCTGGAGATCCTCGGCCTCGACGCCAGCTCCCATGTCGTGGACTTCTACGCCCCGATGCTCGAGCAGCTCCACACCACTCGGTCCCGTGACCTGTTACAGCAGCGCAGCAGGTCACAGCTGCTGGTGGCGGGGGTCAAGGTCGCCACCCAGACTCCGCCGATCCGGTCCGGCCGGCGGGTGATCTTCCTGACTCTCGACGACGGCTCGGGTCCGGTCGACGCGACCTTCTTCGAAGACGCCCAGGGCCCTTATGCCGCCACCGTGTTCCACTCCTGGCTGCTGGTGGTGCGAGGAGAGCTTCGTCGTACCGGCCCACGAGGGGTGTCCCTGCGGGCTCTCGGGTGCTGGGACCTGCTGGGACTGCATGCGATCTGGCAGTCCGACGGGATTGCCGGCGTCCACGACGCGATGGCTGCCGTCCCGCCCGGCTTCACCGCCGAGAGCGATGACAGCGCATTGCATGCTGCCGCCGAGAGCCAGTCGTCTCGACCGGTGATGGCACGCCCGCCGGTTCTTCCCAGTGGGCAGCCTGACGAGGATGATGCGGAGGACGCCGGCCCCACTGCCGGCGGGATGGGGCGTCGTCGGGTGCTGGTCCATCCCAGCGGGTTCAAGCAGTCGCCGTACTCCGATATCCGCCCGGCCGGTGAAGACTCCAAGACGGTCCCGCGGCGGCTGTGGCATCGCAGTCCCGGGAGTGCGGGATGAGCTCCGGTTCGATCGTGTCGTGCTTCGGTGAGGTGGCGGTGACGTCCAGCGGTCGCCGAGCCCGGGGGTGCGCCGTGCCGCCGGGGAACTCACTAGGGTTGGCACAGCGAACGTCCGGCGGAGGAGGTCCACGGTGGAGCGTCGCAGTGCCATCCGCACGGCCGTGGTGTGGGATGCGTTGCAGCCGGTCCTGCACTCGCGCTCCCACGGCGTCGATGCCCCACGTCAGCATGTCGTCGATCTCGGCGGCGGCACGGGGAGGCTGGCCGTCCAGGTCGCCGGCCTCGGGCATCGAGTCACCGTGGTGGACCCCAGTCCCGATGCGCTCGCCTCGCTCGAGCGGCGAGTCGGTGAGGTCGGCCTCGACGAGTCGGTGCGGGGGGTGCTCGGTGACGCCAGTGACCTGCTGGATGTCGTCGGACCAGGCAGCGCCGATGTGGTCATCTGCCATGGAGTTCTCGAAGTGGTCGACTCGCCGATCCAGGCACTCGAGGCTGCCGCCGCGGTCCTGGTCGGCAACGGGACGCTGTCCGTACTCGCCGCACAGCGATCGGCAGCGGTGTTCACCCGGGCGCTCGCCGGTCATCTGGCCGAAGCCCATGCCTTGCTCGACGAGCCGGGGAACAACTGGGATACGTCTGATCCCCTCCCGCGGCGGTTCTCACAGGAGGAGCTGCGTGAGCTGGTCCGTCGAGCCGGGTTCACCGTCACCGCGGTACGAGGGATCCGGGTCTTCACCGACCACATCAGCAGCACACTCGTCGACGCCGAGTCGGGGGCCGCAGACGAGCTCCAGGCTCTGGAGTCCGCAGTGGCCACCTCTGCGGACTTCATGGCGATGGCCACGCAGCTCCACCTGCTGGCCACCGTCGACTAAGGCCGCCGGCCACCCGGTGAACCGAGAGGCCGTCGGCCATCGGGGCGAGTCCTGGCAGTCGTGCGGTCACCCGGTGGGCCTCGTTCCTGTCCGGCGCCCGGTAGACCATGTCCCTGCGGGTCACCGTGGGAGGCACCATGACAGGTGATGACACCGGCTGCACGGTGATCCATGTCGACATGGACGCCTTCTTCGCTGCTGTCGCGATCCGTGACCGGCCGGAGGTGCACGACCTCCCCGTGATCATCGGAGGCGGCAACCGGGGCGTCGTCTTGTCGGCAACGTACGCCGCCCGAGTGTTCGGAGTCCGCTCAGCCATGCCGATGACTCGGGCGCGACGGCTGTGTCCGCAGGCCGTCGTCATCGCACCCGACTATGACCAGATCAGCGCCGTGTCGTCAGCCGTCATGGAGACGTTTCGCAGCGTGACACCTCGCGTCGAGCCCTTGTCGATGGATGAGGCGTTCCTGGACGTGTCCGGGTCGTTGCGCCGCTTCCGTTCCCCTGTCCAGATCGGGGAGTACCTGCGGGCCAGGATCGCCGACGAGCAGCGGATCACCTGCTCGGTCGGAGTCGCTCCCACGACCCAGTTGGCCAAGCTGGCGTCACGCCGCGCCAAACCCGACGGTCTCGTCGTCGTCCCCAAGGACCAGGTCACGGCGTTCCTGCATCCTCTCGACGTCGAGCAGCTGTGGGGAGTCGGCGACAAGACCGCCGAGCGACTACGCCAGCTCGGACTCCGCACCGTCGGCGATCTCGCGCATATCGAGGCCAGCGTCCTGCAGCGCGCCCTAGGGCCGGCGGCGGGGAGCCGGTTGCACGCGATGGCATGGGGGGAGGACGACCGAAGGGTCACTGCTCGACGCGGCCATGACGAACCTGAGCACAGCATCGGCTCCGACGAGACGTTTCGCCGTGACACCGACGACCCGGCGGTCGTCCTGCGGGAGCTGTTGCGGTTGTCGACCAAGGTCGCCGCACGGATGCGATCGGCCGGGGTGTGCGGCCGTACGGTCACCCTCAAAGTGAGGTTCTCCGACTTCACCACGATCACGCGATCTCGTACGTTGCGAGACACCACCAACGTGACGCCGCAGATCTACTCGACGGCGTGCGACCTGTTCGTCGGGCTCGGTCTCGAGCGGGCCCGCATCCGACTGGTCGGGGTACGGGTGGAGAACCTCGTCGATGCAGCACGCGCCACCCGGCAGCTGGTGCTGGGCGAGCGGCCACACGGGTGGGAGGACGCCGAGAAGGCCGTCGACCGCGCCGTCAGCCGGTTCGGGAACTACGCGGTCCGGCCTGCCACGTTGCTCGAGACCAGCCCGCGCCACTCCTAGCCAGAGCGACGCTGACAGCGCAGGCGATCAGTCCCAGGCGCCGTACACAGAGACGGCGAGTCGCTTGGTCGAGGTGATCTTCCACAGTTGACGTGCGTCTTCGATGTACATGTTGACGCACCCGTGACTGTGGTCGTAGAACGGATCGACCATGAACGGCGAGCCGTGGAAAGCCTGTCCGCCGTTGAAGAACTGCGAGTACGGCATCGCGCTGCCGTACAGGCTCGACACATGGTCGATGTTGCGGTAGTAGACCTGGTGGTTTCCTACCCGAGTCTCGTAGCCGATCGCGCCGCCACGCACGAGCCACGCGTTGCGCAAGTCGCCGCTGTGCCACAGCGTCACCTGGTGCATGGAGCGGTCATAGCAGGCGTGCCAACCCTTGGACTTGCAGCGTTGGGGGATCGCCTGCCGATGCCGGATGGTGTCGTGGATCAGGTGGGCCCATGTCTTGTGGTTGGCGACGCCGGTCACCCGCAGCCCTTCGCGCTTCTGGAACCGCTTCACGGCTTGCCTGGTGATCGGCCCGAAGTTCCCTGTGACCCCGACATGGAAGGTCCCAGCCCAGCTCAACCTGTACTGAAGCTCCCGCACGTGGTCGATGCTCCTCGGCGAGGAGTCCGAGTCGCCGTAACGCGTGATCTCACGGGCGAATTTCTGGCGCATGCTGAACCCACGAGGGGCCTGCACCTGCGCCGACATCGTGACAGTGCCGGACGAGGCCGTCGAGGCTGCCGCAGCAACCGGAGTACCCAAGCCTCCCAGCAAAGCCAACACTGCGATCAACCCGAGTAGCTTCTTCACGTTTCCCTGTCCTTCATCGTGCACGACCGGTGCCCATCCATGAGCCAGGCACAGTATAGGTGACCTTGTGCTAGCGCTGAGTTAGGACGGCGAAACCCGAATGCCGGCCTTGATCACCGCTTCGGCGAGGTGGCGTCGGCCCCTCGGCGTCCCTGCTGCCACGAATTTGAAACCTTGGGTTTCCTCGGTTTGGAGGCGTGCTTAGACTGACAGATGAGGACCCCGACTCACCCTCGTCGGCTGGAGGATATGGTGCCGCTCTCCGAAGAAGAGCAGCGTCTGCTTGAGCAGATGGAAGAAGCCCTCGCGGCTGAAGACCCGAAATTCGTCTCAGCGCTGCGCGGATCTTCGACGCGCTCCCGGCATAAAAAGCTGACGGTCCTCGGTTGTCTGGCTTTTGTCGTCGGCGTTGCGGTGCTCATGACCGGTGCGGTCCTTGCCGGACGTCCAGAAGGCGGAGGCACCGGGATTCCGGTCGCGGTCATCGGTTTCATCCTGATGCTCGGTGGGGCCTATCTGGCGCTTACCCACGTGAGGCAGGTCGGAGCAGCTGAGGCGCCCGACAACGTGCACCCCATCAGCAAGGCGAAGAACCGCGCGACCACTCCGCGGCAGTCCGGCTTCATGAACCGGATGGAAGACCGCTGGCGCCGTCGCCGCGACGAGTACTGAGGCGCGTCGCCGCGTTCAGCGACCTCACCGCGACGAGTACTGAGGCGGGTCGCCGCGCTCAGTGACCTCACCGGGACGTGCTGGCTCCATCGCTGGCGGGAGCCGGTCGCTGGAGTCGGTCACGCATCCGATCCCAGCCGTTTCGCAGGTCCGGGAGGAGACTGGCCGGGAGCAGCAGTGCCTTGACGCGCCTGGTCCGGCTGACCCCCGAGGACAAGGCGGCAGCCACGTCGCGGACATCGGTTGCCGGGGAGCTGCCGTCGAGGGGACCCTCAGCGTAGCGAGCCCGTTCCACGCTGAGCGCCAGGCGACGCAGGGCGGCCCGGCCGGAGGGGTCGGCGTCCAGATGGGGAGCGATCGAGCGTTCTCGGGCTCGAGGGGTCATCGAGCCGGTCCACGGGATCCCGAGGTCCACCATGGAGTCCCTCAGCTCGATCCAGGCGGCCTCAGCCGACGAGGCAGCGTCGATCGGGCGCGTCAGCCGGGCATGCCTGACGCCCCGACGAAGCAACCATGGCGCTGCGGCCAGGAGGAGCAGGCCGAGCAGGACCAGCCATCCTCTCGACGGAAGCCCGTTGCCGCCGCCTCCGGAGCTGGCCGAGTTCCCGCCCACGGGAGCCGCGCTCGACGTGACAGCGTCTGGGTCGCGGCCGAGGGTTGGATCGTTGGCTGCCGATGAGGCCGGCGCCGTTGAGACTGCGGCGGTGTTCTCGGCTCGCTGGGCGTAGTCAGGGAAGGGCGCGTTGACGCCAGGCGTGGGCTCGAACCGCACCCACCCCAGCCCTTCGAAATAGAGCTCGGGCCACGAGTGCACGTTGTCGGAGGTGAACACGTAGTTGTCCTCGGACTGGAGGCGCTCGCTCTTCAGGAAACCCACGACGACTCGCGAGGGAATCCCGAGGGTCCGCGCCATCATCGCCATGGTGGCGGCGAAGTGTTGGCAGAACCCGGCACGCACCTCCAGGAAGTCCTTCATCGCGTCGTAGCCGTAGCCGTAGCCCGTATCGAGGTCGTAGGTGAACCTGTCGAGGTCCCGGAAGTAGCTCTGCAGCAGGACTGCCTGCTCGTATGGCGACTGCGCCGCAGCCGTGACCTCGCGGGCGGTCTCTTCGACGATGGCGGGCACGCCGGCCGGGACCTCGCCGTAGCGGTTGGCGATGTCCGCAGGCACCTGTCCGCTGGACCGAAGCTGTTCTGGAGTCGGTTGCAGGGCGACGTAGTCCACCTCATAGGGCGGCAGTGAGTCGGTCGCCGAACGAGTACGTACGGTAACCGTCTGGTCGTCGACGACGTAGGCGAAATCCTCACCGGCACCGACGAAGTTGGCGGCGAACGGGACCGGTAGCCAGGCGCTGTCGGAGGGGAAGTCGTCGGCCAGGGTGATCTGCATACCGTGCTGCACCATCGCCACGTCTCGGCTGAGGCCGGTCGGCCCCGGGAGCGTGTTGCGCAGGTCGGTGGTCTCGTCGAACACGACGGGATCGGCGGACCAGGCATTCTCGCCCGGCCGGTTCAGGACGGTCATCCGCAGGTACTCCGGCGAGATCTCCGAGGACACCGCGAGCAGGTCGACCGGGTCGTTGCGTTGCAGGCTCTCGGCGAGGCTCACCATCGGGTCCCCGAAGCTCACGGTGGACCCGCCGTCGCCGCCCAGGCCGGGGTTGCGGTTGCGGTCGAGGATGGACGACGACAAGGACGGGACGAACAACGGCACGATGAGCGCTGTCGACAGTGCGATGAAGCTGATCCGCCGTCCGGAGTTGCGCAGCGAGGCGAGATCGACGGCGCGTGCGGGTTCGGTCGGGGTGCGGGTGATGAGGCGGCCCCACGAGGCGAGGCGCAGACGTTCGTCGGCCATCAAGGTGGCGAGGAAGCACGCAGCCCCGGGAAGGAAGGCGAACCACGGGAGTCCTTCGGGGAGGGCAGCGACGGGCACGGTGTACAGGGCCAGGAGCGGCAGCCCGGCCAGAGGTACTCTCGCCAGCCCGACGGCGAGCAGGTCGACGAGGGCTGCTACCACTGCGACGAAGAACACGACCATCAACAGCAGGCCGCTGTCTCGAGGTGCCGGTGCGGCGTAGTCCTGGGAGACCTGAACCCCCGTGCGCAGCAGGTCCTGCAGCCCCACCACGGTCTTGTCGGTCGGCACCACCCCGTATCGCAGTGAGGTGCCGAAGGCCAGCAGGAGCGCCTGGACGAGGACCGTCAGCTGCGCGACGAAGACGAGCAGAGCCGGGACACGGAACCGGCGAAGCGCGACTCCGGTAGCGACAACCAGCCCAGCGAAGATGGCCCCCACCACCAGGTATCGCCGGTCGCTGAGTGCGGGGACGAAGCTGAGCGAGGTGGCAACTGTCGTCAGCCACCCAAGGAACGCAACTCGATGCCGCTGCAGCACAGGTCCCATTCTGCCGTCCCCGTTCAAGGCACGTTGCCGTCAGCCACGAGCTGAGCCGAGTCGCGACGGCTCCCGCCGGCAGCGCCGCCCAGTCGCTGCCAGAGCGGTGGCAGCGCGTCACCCGGTCGTGCCACGACGACCGACCACCCGCTGTGGCGTAGCACATCAGCCTGGTCGTCTACGCCGGAGCCGGTCGTCTGCCCGGACGGGTGGGGCACTGACCAAGCGGCCGTGTCGAGCAGGATGGCCAGAGCACGGGTCGCTCCGGCGCGCAGGCGGGCCAGCGCCGCCACATCGGTGCGGCTGACGCCGCCCAGCACGGCGATGACGAGACCACTGGAGTGCTGCTGGTTCTGGCCGGCGAACTCGGTGATCGACCGGGTCTGCACCACGGCGAGCGCGTCCAGGAGGAGTCGCACCTCGGCCGGACCGCTGATTCCCCGGTCATGCCAGCTCACGTCGGCGCCTTCGTTGCCGTCGCTGATCAGACGGACCGTGAACTGCTGGCCGGCCAGATGGGCACCGATCGACGCGGTCGCCGAGACGGCGTACTCGAAGGACGACGCGGGCCCGGTGCCCCGATGTGCGGTCTCTCGCGTATCGAGCAAGATGGTGGCTCGACTCTGATGCGGTTGTTCCTCGCGGCGCACCATCAGCTCGTCGGACCGGGCCGTCGACCGCCAGTGGATGCGACGCAGGTCGTCGCCCCGGCGGTACTCGCGGACCATGACATCCTCGGTGCCTGCCGCGGCAAAAGCCCGAGGTCGGTTCTCCCCGGCTCCGGACCAGTCACCCGACAAGCGGATCACCGGGAGCGCCGTGACGGCCGGAGTGACGACAAGCGACTGCCGGCTGGTGAAGGCACGGTTGATCTCCACGAACCCGAAAGGGTCACTGAGCCGGACGGTCAGCGGGCCGATGCTGTAGCGGCCCCGGACCTCCGACGCCAGGGAGTACGTCACGGTCCGGTGCCAACGTGGGCGCAGCTGGTCGAGCACGAAGCGCGGTCGGCTCCCGAGGACGTAGGGGACCGAGTCCTCCAACAGCATCAAGCCGGTGGGAAGACGGCCCGGGTTCTCCAGCCGCAAGGTGACGTGCGCGGGCTGCCCGACCTCGACGCGCGGCGGGGCGATGTCGCGCGCGCACGACAGGAGGTAGCGGGACCGGTTGGCGATGGCAGCGGTCACCACCGGCAGGCAGATGAGCAGCAGGCCTACCCGAAGTAGATCCTTCTGGCCGAGTACCAGGGCGCAGGCCCCGCTGGTCACCCCCGCAGACAGGAACGCCCTTCCGCGCGATGTCAGTGCCGCCAGCGCTCGCCGCACCGAGCGCCTAGCGTCGTTCCGCCGACGACGTCGGCTCCGGGACCGGAGTCGCTCGCAGGATCAGCTCGATGACCTGCTCCGCCCCCCTGCCCGCCATCTGCGCCTCGATGCCCGTGATGAGGCGATGCGCGAGAACCGGCGCTGCGAGCTGCTGCAGGTCGTCCGGGATCACGTAGTCCCTTGCGTTCAGTGCTGCGTGGGCACGGGCTGCCCGCACCAGGTGCAGGCTTGCACGCGGTGAGGCGCCGAGGCGTAGCTCCGGAGAGCGGCGCGTGGCGGAGGTGATAGCGATCGCGTAGTGCTTGACCGCGTCGGAGACGTGGACGGTCCGGACCGTGTCCACCAGCTTGGCGACCTCCACCGCATCGGTGACCGGGTCGAGGTCGTCGAGGGGGTTGGCGGCGGAGTGCGAGTCCAGCATCGCCAGCTCCGACCGGGCTACGGGGTAGCCCATCGACACGCGGGCCATGAAGCGGTCGCGCTGCGCCTCGGGCAGCGGGTATGTCCCCTCCATCTCGATGGGGTTCTGGGTGGCGATGACCATGAAGGGAGCGTCGAGCTCGTACGTCGTCCCGTCGACCGTCACCTGCCGCTCCTCCATGCACTCGAGCAGCGCCGACTGCGTCTTGGGGGAGGCCCGGTTGATCTCGTCCCCGACGACGATGTTGGCGAACACCCCGCCAGGGCGGAACTCGAACTCGCGGGTGTCGCGGTTGTAGATCGAGACGCCGGTGACGTCGGAGGGCAGCAGGTCAGGGGTGAACTGGATCCGTTTGACGCTGCAGTCGATGGAGCGGGCGAGCGCCTTGGACAGCATCGTCTTCCCGACTCCGGGGACGTCCTCGATGAGCAGGTGACCCTCCGCCAGCAGCACGGTCAACGCGGTGCGTACGACGTCGGGCTTGCCCTCTATCACCCGTTCGACGTTGTCGCTGATGCGGTCAGTCACCGTGGCGAGGGTGTCGAAACTGCTCATCGATCTCCTTGTCATCCCCCGACCACCGGTTCGCGGCAGGTACACCCCCACCGGGGCAGCGCGTTCCTCGCTTCGACGGTACCTCATCGCTGTCTGCGGACATTCCGCCAGCGATGCCCCAACACGCAACGGGGACAGGCCATATGGCATTGACGATGGAGTGTTGTGGGGTAAAGTGGCGGGCAATGGAGCAAGAAGGGGGGTCTCGGCCATGTTTCTCGGCACGCATACCCCCCGGCTCGACGACAAAGGGCGCATCTTCTTGCCGGCGAAGTTCCGCGAGGAGCTGTCTGAGGGCCTTGTGGTGACGAGGGGGCAGGAACGCTGCCTGAATGTCTGGCCGAGTGCGGAGTTCCGGACCTACACGCAACGGCTGAACAAGGACCGCGACGGTAGCAAGGAGGACCGCGCCTTCATGCGCATGCTTTTCGCAGGTGCCTCGGCGGAGACCGTCGACAAGCAGGGGCGCGTCACCTTGCCGCAGCTGCTGCGTGACTACGCCGGCTTGGACCGCGACTGCATCGTGATCGGAGCGTTCGACCACGTGGAGATCTGGGACGCGCAGTCGTGGGCGGGCTACAGCGCGGAGCAGGAGCCGGCCTTCGCGGACTGGTCGGAGGACGCGACCGCACGCACACCGCCCTAGCAGTGGCGAGTCGTACGGCGAGGCCTCCGAACCGCCTCTGACGCCGGCTGACACACCTTCCCCGGTGCCAGGCGGCCAAGCAGAGGCGGGCGGGGACCTGGTCGTACGGCGTGCCGCTACCTTGATGCGCCAAAACTCCTCCACGAAGGGCCAAGATGTCGACGTCGAGCCGAGCGCCAGACCCTCAACAAGGGGTGCGGCGTGTTCGTGAGGAGGTCAGGGACGGGTTGGCCGTGATCTGCACCTCCCTGGGGGTCTCGACGGCCATCGCGGTGGCGTTGACCCTGGTCGCCAGGCTCGCAGGGTGAGCTCACGATGACTGAGCCGAGCACACCATGACGCAGCCTCAGCACACCCCTGTGCTGCGAGACCGGGTGGTTGCCCTGGTAGCTCCCGCTCTGGACACGCCGGGGTCGATCCTCGTGGATGCGACGCTGGGGCTTGGAGGGCACAGCGAGGCGATCCTGCAGCAGTGTCCGCACGCGCGAGTGGTCGGGCTGGATCGCGACCGCGCTGCGCTCGCGCTGGCGGCATCGCGGCTGCAGCCGTTCGCTGAGCGAATCACGCTCGTGCATGCGGTCTATGACGAGATTCCCGAGGTTCTGCGCGACCTCGGCCACCCTTGTGTGAGCGGCGTCGTGTTCGACCTCGGTGTCTCCTCCATGCAGATCGACGCCGAAGAGCGCGGTTTCAGCTACTCCACTGACGCGCCGCTGGACATGCGGATGGACCAGAGCCGCGGCATCACCGCAGCCGACGTCCTCAATACATACTCGGCGCGCGACCTGGCCAAGGTCTTGTCCCGCTACGGCGAGGAACGCTTCGCACGGCGGATCGCCGACCGGGTGGTGCGGGAGCGAAGCGCGTCGCCGTTCGAGCGAAGTGGGCGCCTCGTGGATCTGGTGCGGTCGGCGATCCCGGCTGCGTCTCGCCGCACCGGGGGCAATCCGGCCAAGCGAACGTTCCAAGCCTTGCGTATCGAGGTGAACGGCGAGCTGGCGGCTCTGCAGCGAGCTCTCCCGGCGGCCGTCGAGGCGCTGTGCCTCGGTGGCCGGATCGTCGTCATGTCGTACCAGTCCCTGGAGGACCGACTCGTCAAGCGCATCCTGACGTCGCGGTCGGAGTCCACGGCCCCGGCCGGCCTGCCGTTCGTCCCAGCCGGCTACGAGCCCGAGCTGACCTTGCTCACCAGAGGCGCCGAACGCGCCTCCGCCGCCGAAGTCAGCGCCAACCCCCGCGCCGCGTCGGTTCTCCTGCGCGCCGCCGAACGTGTCCGGGAGGCCGCGTGAGCACGTTCTTGAGCTCGACCCGAACGCGGGTCTCGCCACCCGGCGGGCCTCTGGAGCGCCCGAGGCTGACGGTCGTTCCCCGAGTGGCTGCCCGTGCGTCCCGGGTTCCGTTCGTGCTGCTGGTGATGGGCCTTCTCGCCGGAGGCCTGATCGGTCTGCTGCTGCTGAACACCGCGCTCGAGCGGGGCGCGTACCTCGTCGGTGCCCTGCGCTCGACGTCGGCTGAACTCGCCACGCGTCAACAGAACCTGGAGATGCGCGTGGCGGCGCTGCAGGAGCCGGCCCGGGTGTCGCGGCGCGCCGAGCGCCTGGGGATGGTGCAGAACGCGAGCACCGCTTTCCTCGTGCTGGGCACGGGAGAGGTCATCGGCAAGCCCGCCCCCGGGCCCGCCGCCAACACGGTCGAAGTCGGAATCACGCCCGAGCTGTCCGAGGCGCTGAGAAGCAAGATCGTCCAGCTGCCTGCCGGTGCCTCCAACAGCGAAGCGTCGCGGCCCGTCGTGGTGCCCGAAGCCGAGGCAACGGAGGCTCGCGAGGACGAGGGGGCCAAGTCGGGCGACGACACCCTGCCCGGTTCCGCCGGAGCGACCTTGCCAGACGGTACAACTGACTCCAGCGGTTCCAGCTCCGAAGGGCCCGCTCGATCGCGCTGAACGCTGACCAAGCCCGCCGGACCGGGCCACGGCCGAAGGGATGCACTCTGTGACAGAGCCGAATCCCGGTGACCCGCGGGGCCGGGCTGCCAAGCGTCCAGCAAGCAGTCGGCGCCGTCCGAAGCCTGCGACGTCGCCGACACGAACGCCGCGTGGGGCCAGCCCGGCTCGGACGACTCGGTGGGGCCGCACTCGCGAGCCACGGTCGATCAGCCTGGCGACGGGACCGTTTCGCCTCTGGAGCGCGTTCTGTGTCGTCGCGTTCGTCATCTCTGTGTTCGCGGCCCGCCTGGTCCAGCTGCAGGGCATCGACGAGAACGACTACGCGGCACTGGCGATCGAGAAGAACGCCGCCACGGTGACCCTGGAGGCCCTGCGCGGTTCGGTGTACGACCGCAACGGCGTCGCTCTCGCGGAGTCGGCGGATGCCTCGAAGCTGGTCGCCGACCCCACGTTCACCACCGGGTACGCGACGCAGATCGCCACCGCCTTGCACGAGCGCCTGGGTGTGGACTACATCGAGGCACTGGCGCGGCTGCGCAAACCCGACACGAGGTACGTCGAGCTCGCCCGCCACCTGGACCCCGAGCGAGCAGCCGACATGATGGCGTACCTGGCTGAGAACACGCTGCCCGGTGTGTACGTCGCCGAGGACACGACCCGCCGCTACCCTGCCCATGACGTGGCAGCGAACCTCATCGGGTTCGTCGGCGACGCCAACACCGGCCTGTCAGGCCTGGAGGTGTCGCACGACTCGACGCTGGCCGGCACCAACGGGTCGGCGACGTTCCAGCTCGCCGACGGGCAGCAGATCCCCCTCGCCGACCACACGGTCGAGGAGCCTCGCGACGGCACCTCGATCCGGCTGACGATCGACCAGGACCTTCAGTTCCTAGCCCAGCGCCGGCTCGGCCAGGCCGTCGAGCTGTCCGGAGGAGCATCCGGCACCGCGGTCGTCATGGACGTCAAGACGGGCGAGCTGTTGGCCCTGGCGGACTATCCCACGTTCGACCCCAACCACTACAAGGACTACCCGGAGTCCACCTACCGGACTCGCTCGGTGCAAGACATCTACGAGCCGGGCAGCGTCGAGAAGGTCTTGACCTTCGCCGCGCTGCTTGACAGCGGATACGTCACTCCCCGCACCCGGATCACCGTGCCTTCGGCACTGCCGCGGAGCACTACCGTGATCAACGACTACTTCGACCACTCCACCTTGCGCCTCACGGCGGCCGGGGCGCTGGTCAAGTCGTCCAACATCGGCACCGTCCTGGCCGCGGAGCGGATGCCCAGCGCGGAGCTCTACGAGTACCTGCGCAGCTTCGGGTTCGGCTCACCCACCGGGATCGGAGTCCCCGGGGAAGGTGCCGGGCTCCTGCCGGCACCCGAGGACTGGGAGCAGATCACCCACGACACCATCGCGTTCGGTCAGGGGCTGAGCGTGAACGCCGTCCAGATGGCAGCCGCCATCGCTGCGGTCGCCAATGACGGCGTCTACGTGCAGCCGTCCCTCGTGGAGGCCTACGTCGACGCGTCGGGCGCCCTCACCCAGGCTGACCCTCCCGGCACCCATCGGGTGGTCAGCGCGCGCGCCGCACGTGCGGTGGCGCACATGATGGAAGGAGTCGTCGGTCCAGAGGGCACCGCCCCTGAAGCCGCCATCGAGGGCTACCGGGTCGCTGGAAAGACGGGAACCGCACAGCGGGTAGGCAAGGAGTGCGGTTGCTACCGCGGGTTCACCGTGTCGTTCGCTGGGTTCGCCCCCGCCGACGAGCCCCGGTTCGTCGTGTATGTCGTCGTGCAGAAGCCGGACGGCGGTGGCGGGGGCAGCGTCGGCGGCCCGGTCTTCCACGATCTGATGGCCGCGACCCTGCAGAAGTTCGGGGTCCCGCCCACCGGTGAGCGCCAACCCGCACTCCCGGTGGAGTGGTGAGCGCCGATACCCTCGGCACGTGTCGTCGCTCGGATCACCGGTGAGGGTGCCGGTCCGGCCGGGCACCGTTTCGCCGGTCGCCCTCGAGACACTGCGAGAGCGCGTCGGCGGCCGGATCGAGGGCGACGACGCCGCCGCTGTCACCGGTCTGACCCTGAGCTCGTCGTCGGTTCAGGCAGGCGACCTGTATGCGGCCCTGGCTGGTGCTCGCACGCACGGGGCCAACTTCGCGCAGGAAGCTCTCGAGTCGGGTGCGTGTGCCGTCCTGACCGACCCGGCCGGCGCCGAGCAGGTACGCCCCCTCGGCCTGCCGTTGCTTGTCGTCGACGAGCCACGCCGGGTGCTGGGAGCAACGGCGGCCGCGGTGTACGGCTCTCCCGCGGCCCAGCTGACCCTGGTCGCCGTGACCGGCACCTCGGGCAAGACCACCACGACCCAGCTGATGGTTGCGGGGCTGCGGGCGGCCGCACGCCGCAGCGCTGTCGTCGGCACGATGGGGACCTGGGTGGACGACGTAGCGGTGGCGAGCACGCTCACGACGCCGGAGGCCCCCGAGCTGCATGCCTTGTTCGCCGTCATGGTCGAGCGGGGCGTCGAGGTGTGTGCGCTCGAGGTCTCCAGCCATGCGCTGGTCCTCGGGCGGGTTGACGGCGTCGTGTTCGACCTCGCGGTCTTCACGAACCTGGGTCGCGACCACCTTGACTTCCATGTCGACGTCGAGTCGTACTTCGCCGCCAAGGCCGGCCTGTTCACCCCGCAGCGCGCTCGACGGGCGCTCGTCGTCGTGGACGACGAGCATGGCAGACGACTCGCCCGGCACCCGGAAGTCGAGATGCGAACCCTCACCTCAGGCGCGGGGGACGCCGACTGGCGAGTGACGACGCTCGATGCCGACGAGCTGGGCTCGACCTTCGAGCTGACCGGTCCACGAGGTCAGCGAGTCACCGGCTCGGTCCCCCTGCCGGGCGCCTTCAACGTGGTGAACGCAGCGTGCGCGCTCGCCTCGCTGGCAGAGGTAGGCGTCGACCTGGTGGCGGCTGCCGAGGGCGTTGCGTCGGCGCCGGCAGTTGCCGGACGGATGGAGCGCGTGGCCTGCGGGCAGCCGTTCACCGTCGTGGTCGACTACGCCCACAAGCCTGACGCGGTGGCAGCAGCGCTGCAGGCACTGCGTCCGGTGACCGAGGGACGTCTGCTGGTCGTCCTCGGCGCCGGGGGAGACCGAGACCAAGGCAAGCGCCGACTGATGGGCGAGATCGCGGCCCGGCTGGCCGATGTCGTCGTCGTCACCGACGACAACCCGCGCAGTGAGGACCCGGCAGTCATCCGAGCCGAGCTGGTGGCCGGTGCGAACGCCGCAGCGGCCGAGGCGATGGTTCTCGACGTAGCCGACCGGCGCGCCGCCATTCTCCGCGCGCTGGTCGAGGCCCGACCGGGAGACGCGGTTCTCATCGCCGGTAAGGGTCACGAGACTGGTCAGGAGGTCGACGGACGAGTGCTCCCCTTCGACGACCGAGCGGTTGCTCGTAGCCTGCTGGCGGAGATCGTCGCTGCGGGAGCATCGCGGTGATCGCCATGACCATCGACCAGATCGCCACCGTCGTCCACGGCACGGTGCTGGGGGCTCCCGATACGACGGTCACCGGACCGGCATTCGTTGACACGCGAAAGGCCGAGTCCCACGGGTTGTACGTCGCGGTCAGAGGTGAGCACGCGGACGGTCATGACTTCGCCGCAGCGGCCATCGCCGCGGGCGCTGCGGCAGTGCTGTCCGAACGCCGGCTCGACGTGCCAGGCGTGGCCGTTGCCGACACCGTCCAGGCCCTCGGTCTGCTGGCCCAGCACGTTGTCTCGCGGCTCACTGGTCCAGCCGTTGGCTCGGAGCTTGGTGGGCCAGCCGTTGGCTCGCGGCTCACCGGCCCAGCCGTCATCGCGATCACCGGCTCGCAGGGCAAGACCAGCTGCAAGGACATCGTGGCCCAGCTGGTCCAGGCCGCCGGCCCGACCGTCGCATCGGTCGCCTCGTTCAACAACGAGATCGGGGTACCGCTGACCGTCCTGCGGGCCGACGCGAGCACCAGGTTCCTCGTCGTGGAGATGGGCGCCCGCGGGCTCGGACACATCAGGGACTTGACCACGATGGTCCACCCAGGCATTGGAGTGGTGCTCAATGTCGGCGTCGCTCATCTCGGCGAGTACGGCTCCCGCGAAGCCATCGCGCAGGCCAAGGGGGAGCTCGTCGAGGCGTTGCCGAGCTCCGGTGTGGCCGTCCTGAATGCCGACGACACCTTGGTGCGAAGCATGCGAGAGCGGACCGATGCCCACGTGCTGTTCTTCGGCCGTGCAGGCGACGCCGACGTACGGCTCGCCGACGTCCGTCTCGACGACTCCGGCCATGTCTGTCTCGTGCTGTCCTATCAGGGCTCGGAACGTCAGGTGACAGTGCCGCTGGTGGGGGAGCACCAGGCGGGCAACGTCGCTGCAGCCGTGACCGCCTCCGTCGCGGCGGGGCTGGACTTCGAGACGGTGTGCGACTCGCTGGCAGCCATCTCGGCGCGGTCAGCGTGGCGGATGGAGTTGGCGACCACGACGTCCGGGGTGACCGTGATCAACGACGCCTACAACGCCAACCCCGACAGCGTCCGCGCGGCGCTGGTGACTCTGGCCGACCTCGCTCAACGGCGAGGAAGCCGCCGGACCTTCGCGGTGCTGGGTGAGATGCGCGAGCTCGGAGACACCAGTGCCGCCGAGCACGAGGCTGCCGGTCGACTGGTGGCATCGCTGGGGATCTCCCAGCTGGTGGCGGTCGGCGAGGCAGGTGCCGGCTTCCACCGAGGTGCCACCGCGGACTCCTCGTGGGACGGTGACTCGGTGTGCGTCCCCGATGTCTCTTCCACGGTGGAGTACCTGCGTCGAGAGGCTCGCGAGGGTGACCTGGTGCTCGTCAAGGGCTCCCGCGCAGTCGGGCTGGAGAAGGTGGCGCTCGCCCTCCTCGACGACGTGGCGGTGGCCCGATGAGAGCCTTGCTCGTGGCCGGAAGCCTGGGTCTGGTCATCACCTTGCTGGGTACCCGGTGGGCCATCCAGCTGCTGGGTCGGCTGGGCTACGGCCAGCTCATCCGTGACGACGGCCCCACCTCCCACCACACCAAACGCGGTACCCCGACGATGGGCGGGCTCGTCATCATCGTCGCTGTGGTCGTCGCGTACTTCGGTGCCAAGCTCATCCTGCGCGATCCGCCCACCGCGTCCGCGCTACTGCTGTTGTTCCTGTTCGTCGGACTCGGGGCGGTGGGCTTCCTCGACGACTACATCAAGATCTCCAAGCAGCGAAGTCTCGGGCTGCGCAGCAAGACCAAGTTCGGCGGCCAGACCCTCGTCGCGGTCGTGTTCGGCTGGTTGTCCTTGCAGTTCCCCGACAGCCGCGGGAACACCCCTGCCTCGGCGGCGATCTCGTTCATCAGGAACGTCAGCTGGGAGCTCCCGACTGCCCTTGTCATCGTGTGGGTGTTGGTCATGATCGCCGGGACGAGCAACGCGGTGAACTTGACCGACGGCCTCGACGGCCTGGCCGCGGGGAGCTCCATGATGGTGTTCAGCGCCTACACCCTCGTCGGCATCTGGCAGAACAACCAGTTCTGCGCGATCACGCCGGGCCCGCAGTGCTATGACCAGGTCCGCGACCCGCTGGACTTGGCAGTGGTGACCGCCGCGCTGACCGGCGCCTGTTTCGGCTTCTTGTGGTGGAACGCCTCGCCCGCCCAGATCATCATGGGTGACACCGGCTCTCTCTCGCTCGGTGGCGCCATGGCCGGACTGGCCATCATGACCCGGACCGAGATCCTGCTCCTCATCCTCGGTGGGCTCTTCGCCATCATCACGTTGTCCGTCATCTTGCAGGTCGGCTTCTTCAAGCTCACCAAAGGACGACGACTGTTCCGCATGGCACCGCTGCATCACCATTTCGAGCTGCTCGGCTGGGCCGAGGTGACGATCGTGATCCGCTTCTGGATCATTTGCGGCATCTGCGTCGCCACGGGGTTGGGGCTTTTCTACGCGGAATGGGTGATCGGGGCATGAGGCCATGAAGATCCCCGACCGGGCGGCGATCGACTCCGCCGGGCGGGACTTCGACTGGCCACGGGTGCACGCTCTCGTCGCCGGACTGGGGGTGTCAGGCTTCGCCGCCGCGGACGCGCTGCAGCACCTAGGTGCCCGCGTGACAGTGGTCGACGACCGAGACGACGATGCGTTGAGCGACAAGGCGACGCTGCTCACCATCCTGGGCGCCGACGTACGCCTGGGCCCCACCGCCACCCAGTCCCTGCCGCGTGATGCCGACGTCGTGATCGCCTCCCCGGGATGGCCGCCCGGCTCTCAGCTGTTTCTCGAGGCCGCCGCACGCGGGATTCCCCTGTGGGGCGAGGTGGAGCTGGCCTGGCGGTTGCGCGATCCGCGCCACACCACGCCGTGGCTGTGTCTCACCGGCACGAACGGCAAGACCACCACCGTGCAGATGCTCGAGCGCATGCTGGTAGCCGACGGGCTCAACGCCGTCGCCGCGGGCAACGTGGGCCGGCCGTTGTGCGAGGTGGTCATGAACCCCGACCCGTACGACGTCGTCGCCGTCGAGCTCTCGTCGCAACAGCTGCACTGGGTCACCTCGCTGTCGGCGGAGGCGGCGGCGGTGCTCAACATCGCTCCCGACCATGTCTCATGGCACGGCGACGTCGAGCGCTACCGCGCCGCCAAGGCCACGATCTACGAGCGCTGTCAGGTCGCGTGCGTCTACAACGTCGACGACCCCACGACGATGCACATGGTCGAGGATGCCGAGGTCGTCGAGGGGTGCCGGGCCATCGGCTTCACCCTGGGAATCCCTGCGGTCGGGATGCTCGGGGTCGTCGACGACATCCTGGCCGACCGCGCCTTCATCGAGGGGCGTGCCCGCAACGCCGCTGAGATCGCCTCCGTCGACGACGTCGCCGGCGGTGCGCCGCACAACGTGGCGAACGCTCTGGCCGCCGCAGCGCTGGCCCGCGCCCACGGCGTCTCGGTCGGCGCCGTACGTCGCGCGCTCCAGTCGTTCACCCTCGACCGGCACCGCATCACGGCAGTGGCCGACATCGCCGGCGTGACCTTCGTCGACGACTCGAAGGCGACGAACCCTCACGCCGCGCAGGCCTCGCTGTCCTCGTTCGAGTCGTCGGTATGGATCGCCGGTGGGCTCGCCAAGGGCGCGTCGTTCGACGACCTCGTCAGTGCCGTTCGCCGCCGACTTCGGGGTGCGGTGCTGCTCGGTGCCGATCGGGACGAGATCGCCGGTGCGCTGGCCCGACACGCGCCTGATGTCCCGGTGATCATGCTTGACGGGACCGACACTGGTGTCATGGAGCAAGCCGTGCACGCCGCAGCCTCGATCGCCGTTGCCGGCGACACGGTGTTGCTGGCACCCGCGTGTGCTTCGCAGGACCTGTTCACGGACTACTCGGCGCGAGGTGACGCGTTCATCGCCGCTGTCGGGCGCCTTCCCAGACCCTGACGCACGACCTGTCGAGCGCGCTGCTCGGCCCAGCGACGAACGAGAGGAAGATGTGGCGACCGCGAGCGGCGAGCGATGGACCACCGCCGAGTCCGATGGATTCCTCCCCGCGCTGCGGCGCACCCTCGACAAGCCGCTGACGTCGTACCACCTCATCCTCGGCGTCTCGGCCCTGCTGCTGTCACTGGGTCTGTTGATGGTGCTGAGCGCCTCGAGCGTCTCCTCCCTGCGTGACTACGGCAGCTCGTACGCGGTGTTCATGCGCCAGGCGGTCTTTGTGGCGGTCGGGCTTCCGCTGGCGTGGGCAGCCTCGCAGCTGCCGCTGCGGTTGGTGCGCTTCCTCTCGTGGCCTGCTCTGCTCGGCTCGGCGGGATTGGTGGCCCTGACCTTCGTGCCCTCGATCGGCGTCGAGGTCAACGGGAACCGCAACTGGATCTCCCTCGGTGGCCCGTTCCAGCTCCAGCCGTCGGAGTTCGTCAAACTGGCCCTCGTGCTGTGGTGTGCCGACGTCTACGCGCGCAAGGGCCGGCTCCTCGCCCAGTGGCGGCACCTGCTGATCCCCATGATGCCTGTCTGCCTTGTCGTCGTCGGCCTCGTCGTCGGTCAGGGTGACCTGGGCACGGCGCTAGTGCTGTTCGCCCTCGTGCTCGGTCTGCTGTGGGTGATCGGCGCGCCCGCGAAGCTGTTCGTGGCCTCCGCGCTGGCGATCGGTGCGCTGGCGTTCGCGCTGGCGAGCACCAGCCATGAGCGGGTCAGTCGGCTGACCGGCTTCCTCAACCCGCTCGGCGAGTACGACGGGAACGGCTGGCAGGCGAGCCACGGCTTCTTCGCGCTGGCCACCGGAGGCCTGTGGGGCCGAGGCATCGGGGCCAGCAACCAGAAGTGGGGCGGACTCCCCGAGGCACATACGGACTACATCTTCGCCATCATCGGTGAGGAGTTCGGGCTGTTCGGCACGCTGGTCGTGCTCGCCTTGTTCCTCACCCTCGCCTACGCCGGCATCCGCATCGCCAGCCGTACGCCCGACACATTCGTCCGGTATGCCGCCGCCGGCATCGTGGTGTGGCTGCTCGGACAGGCACTCATCAACATCGGCATGGTGCTCGGTCTGCTTCCTGTCATCGGGATCCCGCTTCCGCTGATCTCCTCGGGTGGCTCGGCGCTGCTGCCGACACTGGCCGCACTGGGCTTGCTGCTGTCGTTCGCACGGACCGAACCAGGTGCCGCCGCGGCCCTGCAGGAGCGGCGCTCGCGGAGCGCGGGCCTTCGAGCGGTCGCGCGGGGACGGTAGGGCGCTGTGCGAGTCCTGCTCGCCGGCGGCGGCACGGCGGGTCACACCTCACCGCTGATCGCGACCGCCGACGCCCTCAGCCGGCGAGCCCCCGACATCGACATCGTGTGTCTCGGCACCGAGCGCGGCATCGAGACACGCGTGATCCCCGCCGCCGGCTACCGCCTGGAGCTGGTAGCGCCGGTTCCGCTGCCGCGTCGGTTGTCAGGCGAGGTGCTCAGTGTGCCTCGGCGGCTGTGGGGGTCGGTATCACAGACGCGGGAGGTGATCCGGCGGCACCGGCCCGACGTGGTGGTGGGCTTCGGCGGCTACGTCAGCACGCCCGTGTACCTGGTGGCACGCAGAGACCGGATCCCGCTGGTCGTCCACGAGGGCAACGCGCTGCCCGGGCTCGCCAACCGGTTGGGCGCCCGCTGCACCCGCCATGTGGCCACCTCCTTCCCCGACACGCCGCTGCCCCACGCACGGATGACCGGACTCCCGCTCCGGCGCTCCATATCCACCCTGGACCGGACAGCGGTGCGCGAGCGTGCTCTCGCCCACTTCGGCCTCGCCCCGAACTGGCCGACAGTGCTGGTCACGGGGGGGTCGCAGGGCGCTCAACGCCTCAACGACTCGGTCGGGGCGGCGGCCGCTGAGCTGGCCCGGGCAGGCGTCCAGGTCCTCCACGTGAGCGGGCCGCGAGGATCCGTGCAACGCCGTCCTCCGGAGCCGGACGAGCCCCCGTACGTCGTGGTGCCGTACGTCGACCAGATGGAGCTCGCCTACGCTGCGGCCGACGCTGTCGTCGGCCGGGCCGGGGCCGGATCAGTCACCGAGGCGGCTGCTCTGGGCCTGCCCGCGGTCTTCGTCCCCCTCCCGATCGGCAACGGTGAGCAGGCCCGCAACGCCGCCGCCGTTGTCGCCGCCGGTGGCGCCCTGCTCGTCGCCAATGCCGACTTCACGGCGAACTGGGTGCGGCAGAACCTTCCGGCGCTGCTGACCGACAGACACCGCCTGGACTCGATGAGCCAGGCGGCGGCGAACCTGGTACCCCGCGACGGTGACGAGGCCTTGGCACAGATGATCGTCGAGGCAGCGACATGATCCTCGGGGCTGCCACGTGATCATCGAGCCGCCGACCACGATCGCGGCCGCCGAGGAGCTGGGGCGGGTGCACTTCGTCGGACTCGGAGGGGCAGCCCTGTCTGGTCTGGCCCGCATCATGGCCGCGCGAGGAGTCACTGTCAGCGGCAGCGACGCCAAGGACTCCGACAGCCTGCGGTCGCTGCGAAGCCTGGGCATCCGGTGCCACGTCGGCCACGCCGCCTCCCATGTCGAGGGCGCCGACACTGTGGTGGTCTCGACCGCGATCGCGGCCGACAACGTCGAGGTCCGCCGGGCCGCGGAGCTGGGACTGCGGCTGTGGCCGCGTTCGGCAGCCGTGCAGTCGGTGCTGCTGAACAGGCGGGCGGTCGTCGTCACCGGAACTCACGGCAAGACCACCACGACGTCCATGCTGGCTACCGCACTGATCGCCTGCGGCGCGGACCCGTCCTATGCGATCGGGTCCACGTTGAGCTCGTCCGGCCTGAACGCAGCGGCCGGATCCGGACCCATCTTCGTCGCGGAAGGTGACGAGAGCGACGGCGCGATCCTCGTCTACACACCAGCGGCGGCGATCGTCACCAACATCGACGCGGACCACCTGGACCACTTCGGGACAGCCGAGGCCTACGCCGCCGTGTTCGAGGCCTTCCTCGACCGGATCGTGCCCGGTGGGTTCCTGGTGTGCTGCGTCGACGACCCAGGCGCTGCCGACCTCGCTTACTTGGCCCGAGCCCGCGGGCTCAGCGTGACGACGGTGGGTCTGTCGGAGGACAGTGAGCTGCGGGCGCGTGATCTCGCCTTCGACGGGTCGACGTCGACGTACCGGGTGGAGCAGGGTGGTCGTGTGCTGGGTGGCGTCACTCTGCAGGTGCCCGGACGTCACTACGCCGTCGACTCGCTGGCTGCGCTGGCCGCCGGGCTGCGACTCGGATTCGGCTTCGACGAGCTCGCAGCCGGACTGGCGACGTTCGCCGGCACCGGTCGCCGGATGGAACCGCGCGGTGAAGCGGCTGGCGTCCGCGTCTTCGACAGCTACGCGCATCACCCGAGCGAGATCGCCGCTGACCTCCAGGCCGCGCGTACCCTGGCCGGGCCCGGCCGGGTCGTGGTGTGCTTCCAGCCGCACCTGTTCAGCCGCACACGGATCTTCGGCGAGCAGATGGGCGCCGCGCTCGGGGCGGCCGACGCCGTCGTCGTGATGGATGTCTACCCTGCACGGGAGCTCCCAGAGCCCGGGATCGACGGGTCGATCGTCAGTCGGGCGGTTCCGCTGAACCCTCGCCATGTCGTCTTCGAGCGCGTATGGGAACAGGCCGCCCGCCGTGTGGTCGAGCAGGCGCGGCCCGGAGACCTGGTTCTCACTCTTGGTGCGGGTGACGTCACGGAGGTTGCGGAGCGCATCCTGGCACTGCTCCATGCCGATGGCGACGGAGCCAGCGACAGCGACGACCTGGCGGATGAGCAGAAAGCCGGCGGCCGCGACGACGGAGCCAGCAAGAGTGGCGGCCCGGCGGATGAGCAGACCGGCGCCGGCGACCAGGGAGCTGTGCGGTGACCGAGCGCGACCAGGACAACGTATCCCGGCTGCCCCGCCGACGGCTCGTCGAGCGGCTGCCCAGCCGCCGCGTCGTCGTCTCCGCCCTCGCCTTGGTCCTCGTCACGCTGGCGGCCTGGATCGTGTACTTCTCAACCTGGCTGGCCGCTGACGAGATCTCCGTCTCAGGCGCGGACACGATCTCCGCCGACGACGTCCGGGCAGTGGCCGCCGTGTCGATGGGCACGCCGCTCGCCAGGCTCGACATCGAGAGGATCCAGCAGCGGGTCGCGGAGATACCAGAGGTCCGAGAAGTAGATGTCCGCCGCAAGTGGCCGCACACTGTCGCGATCGCGATCATCGAGCGTGAACCCGTCGCTGCCCTCCGCCGGGAGGGCATCTGGTGGTCGGTTGACAAGGACGGCGAGCTGTTCGCCGGCGGGCCTCAGCGGCCTGAGAGATGGCCGCCGCTGTCAGTGCCGACGACGGCGGGGGAGGAAGCACTTCAGGAGACGGCCCGGGTAGCAGCAGCGCTGCCAGCGGACCTGCGCAGAACGACGGTACGGCTGAGTGCCGAGTCGATGGACTCCATCACCGTTCATCTCAAGGGGGCACGAACAGTGGTGTGGGGGAGCGCCGCCGACTCTGAACGTAAGGTTGAGGTACTGCGTGCACTGCTCAAGCAGGCGACGTCGGCCACATACGACGTCAGTGTGCCGGAGCAGCCTACCGCCGGCTGACGCCCTTCAGAATCGCTGAAATACAGGCCCGTCTATGAAGCGAACCCAGCGCAGCGGGCCGAGTGGCGTGAACGAGCCTCGGGCATCGATATCACGTCACTGAAGCGGGTGGCACTTCCAATCTGGCGTGTCGCTTGCCCATTTCTCGCGCGTTGTCTTAGTGTTTCGACACGACGATGTGGACATCACTGTAACTCTCACGTAGAGATTCAGGGTTGGTCGCGGTTCGTACTTCCCCAACCCAGGTACCGGTGGCTCCGAAGGGGCTGCCACAACCAGTCCCAGGTGGGTCGTCGCTCGACGTCCTGCCCGTCATTCACTCGAGAGGCACGCGTCGTGACAGCACCGCAGAACTATCTGGCGGTAATCAAGGTTGTGGGAATCGGCGGTGGCGGGGTCAACGCCGTCAACCGCATGATCGAGGTGGGGCTTCGGGGGGTCGAGTTCATCGCCATCAACACCGATGCCCAGGCCCTGCTGATGAGCGACGCCGATGTCAAGCTCGACATCGGTCGAGAGCTCACTCGTGGGCTGGGCGCGGGCGCGAACCCCGACGTCGGGGCTCGTGCGGCGGACGACCACGCCGAGGAGATCGAAGAGGTCATCAAGGGCTCCGACATGGTCTTCGTGACGGCCGGCGAGGGCGGCGGGACAGGAACCGGGGGTGCTCCCGTGGTGGCGAGGATCGCCCGGTCGCTCGGAGCGCTGACCATCGGCGTGGTGACCCGGCCGTTCGCCTTCGAGGGGCGCCGCCGAGCCAACCAGGCAGAGGAAGGCATTGCCGCTCTTCGTGAAGAGGTCGACACCCTGATCGTCATCCCGAACGACCGGCTGCTGTCGATCTCTGATCGCAGCGTCAGCATCCTCGACGCCTTCAAGCAGGCCGACCAGGTTCTCCTCCAAGGCGTCTCGGGGATCACTGACCTGATCACGACTCCCGGTCTCATCAACCTCGACTTCGCCGACGTCAAGTCTGTGATGTCCAACGCCGGCTCGGCGTTGATGGGGATCGGCCGCGCCAACGGCGACGACCGTGCGGTTGTGGCGGCCGAGATGGCGGTGTCCAGCCCGCTGCTCGAGGCTTCGATCGACGGCGCGCATGGCGTCCTGCTCTCGATCTCGGGCGGGTCCGATCTCGGTCTGTTCGAGATCAACGAGGCCGCTGCGCTGGTCTCCCAGGCCGCACACGCCGAGGCCAACATCATCTTCGGCGCAGTGATCGACGACGCCCTCGGTGACGAGGTACGCGTCACGGTGATCGCTGCGGGTTTCGACGGTGGTATGCCGAAGCGCCGCGACCAGAGCCAGCCAGCGTTGCGACGCGACTCCGCACAGGAGCCAGCACCGCCCCAGCAGCGGTCGGCGCCCCCGCAGCCAGGGCCGCAGCAGCAGGCGCCGCACCAGCAGGCGGGACAGCCCCAGTCCGTGCCGCAGTCCGCCGGCGGGTCGTTCCCCCCGCCCGGCGGGCAACAGCCCGGTGCACCGCAGCAGCAAGGTCAGCCGGGCCCGGCCCGGCCGGCGCCGCAGCCGGCGACTCCGCAGCGTCAGCCCCGCGCCATCCCCTTCGACGACAACGAGGACCTCGACATCCCCGACTTCCTCAAGTAGCCGGTGTTCGCGAGCCGGGTGACGCGCCCGGGCAAGGCCGGCGTCGTCGACATCGCGTTCACCGACCGCTTCGGCGGTGTCTCGCCGCCGCCCTTCGACGAGCTGGATCTTGGTGCCCGCGACGGCGCCTTGGCGACTGCAGTCGACGAGAACTTCGCGCTGCTGTCACGTGAGCTGGGTGTTCCTACCCTCGTCACCATGAGCCAGGTGCACGGGAGCGACGTTGCCGTCGTCGGTTCCTCCACGGCGGCGGCACCGACCTGCGACGCGATGGTGACCACCGACCCCGACGTCGCCCTCTGCGTACGGGTGGCGGACTGCGTTCCGGTGGTCCTCGCCGATCGTGACCGCGGTGTCATCGCCGTGGCTCACGCCGGCCGGCAGGGCGTGCGCGCGGCCGTCACCACAGCCACGGCCGATGTCATGCGTCGCCTCGGGGCCGACTCCATCGAGGCATGGGTCGGCCCTCACGTGTGCGGCGGGTGCTACGAGGTACCCGCGGCCTTGCGGGCCGAGGTGGCGTCGGTCGTTCCCACCGCGTTCGCCTGCACGACCTGGGGAACGCCGTCGCTCGATCTGGGCGCCGCGGTGACGGCTCAGCTGATCACAGCGGGCTGTGAGGTGAGTGACGTCAGCCGCTGCACGAGGGAGTCACCGGACCTGTACTCCTACCGACGAGACGGCCAGCGGTCCGGACGCTCGGCCGGCCTGGTGACGCTGCGATCGGAGCCCAGTGCCTGAAGACCGAGCCCTCGAGCTCGAGCAGCGGCTGCGCGCCGTCCAGGACCAGATCGGCAGCGCCGCCGCGGCGAGCGGACGCTCGGCCGACGACGTCACGCTCGTCGTCATCACCAAGACCTGGCCGACGTCGGACATCCGCATCCTGTATGGATTGGGTGTTCGCGATGTCGGCGAGAACCGGCATCAGGACGCCGAGGCAAAGGCTGGCGAGCTCGGCGATCTGGACCTCACCTGGCACTTCGTGGGCCAGATCCAGTCCAACAAGGCTGCTCGGATCGCGACGTACGCCGATGTCGTGCACTCCGTCGACTCCGTCCGGGTGGCCCGACGGCTCGGCGCGGCGGCACACGAGCACGGCCGGGTGGTCTCGTGCTTCGTGCAGGTCAACCTGGACGACGAGGAGCGGCGTGGAAGCCGCGGCGGAGCCACAGCCGACGAGGTCGACAGCGTTGCGGCAGCCATCGAGGACGCCGAGGGACTCGTCCTGCACGGCGTGATGGGCGTCGCACCGCTGCGCGGGGACGCCGAGGAGGCCTACCGCCGGCTTGCCTCGACACGGTCGCGGCTGCTCGAGGCGTACCCGGCGGCGACCGCCCTTTCCGCGGGGATGAGCGGTGACTTCGTGGCTGCCGTGACCGCAGGTGCGACACATGTGCGTGTCGGCAGCGCAGTACTCGGTCAGCGTCCCGCCCTCCGGTAATGTCGCAACTCAGCGCGAGTCGCAGGGGCGGCTGGACACGTGACCGCAGCATCGTCGAAGCACTGGAGGCATCGAGACCATGTCGGGTGGAATGCGCAAGGTCGGGGTCTACCTAGGCCTCCTCGAGGACAACGACACCTACGAGGACGACTATGACGCCGAGGAGACCTCCCGGTCGCCGGAGCCGGTCAGCCGTCCGGTCAAGGCTGTGCGGGAGCAAGGAGGAGCCTCCGTTGCGTCATTGTCCGAGCGTCGGCGCCCGCCAGTCCAGGCGCCTGTCGTGACCGAGCTGTCGCGTATCACCACGCTGCACCCGCGTACCTACAACGAGGCGCGCACGATCGGCGAGCACTTCCGCGAGGGGATCCCGGTCATCATGAACCTGTCCGAGATGGATGACAGCGATGCCAAGCGGCTGGTCGACTTCTCGGCCGGCTTGGTCTTCGCCGTGCGCGGCACGATCGAGCGGGTCACCAGCAAGGTGTTCCTCCTGTCTCCACCCAACGTTTCCGTAGCAGCCGAGGACAAGCAGCGAATCGCCGAGGGCGGCTTCTTCAACCAGAGCTGATGGCGCCCTTTGGGTGCCCGTTACGCTGACCCCGTGGAACTCGTCGGCAGCGTCATCGAACTGACCTTGTGGACCTATCTCATGTTGCTGCTGGCGCGGATCGTCGCCGACTGGGTTCAGATGTTCGCTCGGTCGTGGACTCCGAACGGCGCCACCCTCGTCGGGCTCGAGGTCGTGTACTCGGCGACTGACCCTCCCATCCGGGCCTTCCGGCGATTCGTTCCGCCACTTCGGCTCGGGGCCGTGGCGATCGACCTGTCGATCCTCTTCGTGCTGATCATCTGCTACGTCCTGCGGGCCATGAACCAGCGGATCCTGCTCGGCTGACGCCAACGCGGCGTGCGCCGGTGGCCCGATGACGCGGTAGCGTAATGCGGCGATCGACCATCACGCTGGAACTACCGAAGGTGACCACATGACGCTGACGCCCGAGGACGTGCGCAACAAGACGTTCACGCCCGTCCGCCTGCGCGAGGGATACGACATGGGGGAGGTCGACGCCTTCCTCGACGAGGTGGAGGTCGAGCTCACCCGCCTGCTGCAGGAGAATGACGGACTGCGCTCGGAGGCCTCCGACGACTCCAACCAGACGCTGGATGTGGCCAGGCGCGACGCGGCGGCACCGGACGACAGTTCCGACGCGGCGGCTGCGACGGTGACAGCGGCTCCGCACAGCATTCCTGAGGCGGCCGGCGCAGCGGCCCGACTGCTCGAGATCGCCACCTCGAATGCCGACCAGCTCGTGACCGAAGCTCGCGAGGACGCCGACCGGATCGTCAGGGAGGCGACCGCCGAGGCAGAGCGCCTCCAGGCCGACGCCAAGGCGACCGCCGAGAGGCTGCGGACGGAGGCCCAGGCGCGGGCCCAGCGTCTCGACTCCGAGACGGCCCAACGCAGACAGGAGCTGCTCGGGGGCCTCGAGAAGGACAAGGAGGCGCTCAACAGCGAGCTGACCGAGCTGAAGGCGTTCGAGCGCGAGTACCGCAGCCGGCTCCGCAGCTACTTCGAGTCGCAGCTGCAAGCTCTCGAGGGCCAGCGTGTCAACAACGTCGCGGTCCCGCCCTCGACGGACGACTCGGCGTCACCAGGACTACGCCAGATCCTCGCCGAGGACGGCGGACAGTAGCTCCATCGGCGGCTCAGACCCTGGCGACTGCGAAGGCAAGCCCCAGCTCTGACGTCTGCCAGTCCTCCTCGGGTTCGCTGCGCTGGGTGACGTTGACGGCCAGGACCTCACCGGCCACGAGCTCGTGATGCTCGACCAGCGCGTCGGCGAGCTCACCTTCAGCACTCCACGCCAGCGTGATGCGGTCGGTGACGTCGAAACCGCTCGCCTTGCGGGCCTCCTGGACGAGCCGGATCGCCTCTCGGGCCAGCCCCGCCCGCACAAGTGTCGGGGTCAGGTCGAGGTCGAGTGCGACCGTCTCGCCGTGCTCGTTGACGACCGACCATCCCTGCCTCGGTCGCTCGGAGATGATGACCTCGTCGGCGGTCAGCTTCACCGGACCGTCCATGTCGACCTCGGTGGAGCCGGTAGCCGCCAGGTCGGCCGCCATCCGCTCTGCGTCGCTGGCAGCGATCACCTTGGCCACCTGCGGAGTCGATGCGCCGAACCTCTTGCCGAGCGCCCTGAAGTTCGCCTTGGCCGAGTGGTCGACCAGGTCACCGGCAGAAGCGAAGGACTCGACGGTCTCCAGGTTCAGCTCCGCGGCGACCTCCGCACGCAGCTCGGGCCCCAACTGACCGAACGCGGCGGACGGTACCAATGCCCGCTTGAGCGGCTGACGCGTCTTCACCTTGGCCTCCGCGCGGGCCGCTCGCCCCAGCTCCACCAGTCGGCGAGCAAGGCCGACGGCACGCTCCAGTTCCTCGTCGACCAGTCCGTCGTCCCAGGCGGGCCAGCCGGCGAGGTGGACCGACTCCGGTGCGTCGGCCTCGACCGGGCGCACCAGGTCCTGCCAAACACGTTCGCTGATGAACGGCGTGAGAGGGGCCATCAAGAGGGTGAGCGTGTGCAGGGTGTCGTGCAATGTCGCCAGGGCGGCGCTGTCGCCGTCCCAGAAGCGACGCCGGGAGCGGCGGACGTACCAGTTGGACATGGTGTCGATGAACTCGGCGAGCAGCTGACCGGCCCGCTGGGTGTCGAAGTTCTCCATCGCGGACGTGACGTCGCGGGTGAGCCGATGACATCCCGAGACCAGCCAGCGGTCCAGGACCGGCCGGTCCGCCAAGGCCGGCGCCTCGTCTGCGGGAGTCCAGCCGTTCGCGCGCGCGTACAGCGCCTGGAACGCGACGGTGTTCCAGTACGTGAGGAGGACCTTGCGCACGATCTCCTGCAGGGTTGCGTGGCCGACCCGTCGGGCCGACCACGGGGAGCCGGAAGCCGCCATGAACCAGCGCACCGCATCGGCGCCGTGGGTATCCATCAGTGGCAACGGCTCGAGGATGTTCCCGAGGTGCTTGGACATCTTGCGCCCGTCCTCGGCGAGCAACAGGCCGAGGCAGACCACGTTCTCGTACGCCGAACGGCCGAACACGAGCGTTCCGACCGTCATCAGCGAGTAGAACCAACCGCGGGTCTGGTCGAGACCCTCGCAGATGAACTGCGCCGGATAGGCCTTCTCGAACTCCTCCACCGACCCCGACGCATGGGGGTAGCCCCACTGCGCAAAGGGCATCGAGCCCGAGTCGTACCACGCGTCGATCACCTCCGACACCCGGCGAGCAGGCAGCGAGCAGGAAGGGCACGGCACCACGACGTCGTCCACGAAGGGTCGGTGCGGATCCAGCGACCCCAGGTCCCGTCCGGCCAGCTCGCCCAGCTCCGCCAATGACCCTACGCACGTCAGGTGGTCGTCGGAGCAGCGCCAGATCGGCAGCGGCGTCCCCCAGTAGCGGGTGCGGGACAACGACCAGTCGACGTTGTTGCGCAGCCAGTCGCCGTACCGGCCCCACTTGATCGTCTCGGGGAACCAGTTGGTCGCCTCGTTCTCGGCGAGCAGCTTGTCCTTGACCGCCGTGGTGCGGATGTACCACGACGGGAGCGCGTAGTACATCAGCGGCGTGTGACAGCGCCAGCAATGCGGGTAGGAGTGCTCGTACGCGACGTGGCGGAACAGCAGTCCTCGCGCGTCGAGCTCACGCACCAGGTCGGTGTCGGCGTGCTTGAAGAACTGTCCGCCCACCAGGCGCACCTCGTCACCGAAGTGGCCGTCGGCTTTGACCGGCGTGACGACGGGCAGGCCGTAGACCTTGGCCACCGCCATGTCCTCGTCACCGAACGCGGGAGACTGGTGCACCAGACCGGACCCGTCGTCGACGGTCACGTAGTCGGCCAGCACGACGTAGTGGGCCCCAGGCGGGAAGTCGATCAGGTCCAGGGGCCGCGCATAGGTCCAGTGCTCAAGCTCACGTCCCGACAGTCGCGACTCGACGGCCCAGCCGTCGCCGAGGACGGCATCGAACAGCGGTTCCGCCACCACGAGGGATTCCGTGCCGTTGCTGGCGACGACGTACTCGACGTCGGGATGGACCGCAACGGCGGTGTTCGACACGAGAGTCCACGGCGTCGTCGTCCAGACGAGCAGGGCGGCCTGGCCGGCAAGCGGACCAGACGTGAGCGGAAAGCGCACGTACACCGACGGGTCGACGACCGTCTCGTAACCTTGGGCGAGCTCGTGGTCGGACAGCGCGGTCTCGCAGCGCGGGCAGTACGGCGACACCCTTTGCGCCTCGTACAGCAGGCCCTTGTCGAACACCGACTTCAGCGACCACCACACGCTTTCGATGTACGACGTGTCCATCGTTCGATAGGCAGCACTCAGATCAACCCAGTAACCCAAGCGCTTCGTCATCGCCTCGAAGTCGTCGGCCGATCGCTGCACGGACTCGCGGCACTTGGCGTTGAACTCCGCGATGCCGTACGCCTCGATCTCCGACTTGCCGGAGACCCCGAGCTCCTTCTCGACTCCCACCTCGACAGGCAGGCCCTGGCAGTCCCACCCTGCCTTGCGATCCACCCGGAAGCCCTGCATCGTCTTGAAGCGGGGAAAAACGTCCTTGAAGACGCGGGCCTCGGCGTGGTGCACACCGGGGCGCCCGTTCGCCGTCGGGGGGCCCTCGTAGAAGGTCCACCGGGGTGCTTCCCGCGTGGTCTCCAGCGACCGGGCAAACGTGTTCTGGCTGTCCCAGAACGCCAAGATGTCGCGCTCGAGTGTCGGCAGGTCGACCTGCGGTGGTACGGCCGGATAGCTGGCAGTCATCGCGGAGCACTCCTTCGTCTCGTCAGCCTCGTTGCCGGAGTCATGCCGGCTTGTGTGCTGAAGGGACGAGGTCGGCCGGGTGCGGCCGAACCCGCGGTACCACCCTTCTTGGCTGCCCGATCGTGCCCGGCAGCCCTCTTCGTCGGTGCTGCGGCCGGGTCTAGTGAGCTCCGAGATGAAGCCGTTCTTCCGGCGGCTCCGAGGTGATGGCCTCATCGTCGCTGTGCAGCCCGGTCAGTCTAGGTGATGCTCGCATCGATCCTCACCTCGATTTACCGGCGTTGCGGTCCCCGATGGATGCGGTTGTCCACGGGGAGGAGAGGCACGGCCGAACGAGACCTAGTTCCCCGTGACGGTGGCCTTATGCGTCACGCTTGCGAAACAGTTTCGACAAGTTGTTTGAAGCCGGCGCCTTGTCCGCCTATTCTCTCCGCACCGAACACGAGGGCTCCACCAGCAGAAAGGGCCGAGGATGGCTGCGAAGAAGACGACGGCCGTTCTAGCCGACCCCGAGGCGACCACCGCCAAACCGCGCTCGACGAGCGCGACACCAACGGCGAAGAAGGCGGCCGCGGCTGCCGCGGCGAAGCTGGCGGTACGCGAGGGGGAAACCGCGTGGACGGCCGCCGAGGTGGCAGAGGTGCTGGCAACACTCGAGGCCGACGTTGCCCGTCTGCAGGTCGAGATCAGCACGGCTGAGACCGAGATCGGCAACCTGCTCCGTCAAGGGGGCGAGGGTGCCGGCAACGACCAGGCCGACGTGGGCTCGAGCACGTTCGAGCGGGACCATGAGATGTCGATGGCCAAGAACGCGCGCGTGAATCTCGAGCTCGTCGAGTCAGCAGTCGAGCGCATCAAGAACGGCACCTACGGCATCTGCGAGTCCTGTGGCCAGCCCGTCGGCAAGATGAGATTGCAGGCATTCCCGCGTGCGACACTGTGCATGCAATGCAAACAACGCGAGGAACGCCGCTGAGCGACCCGTCAGACAGCGCGGTCCGGCGCCCACGACGGCACACCATCGCGCTCGCGGGAGCAGTGGCCGCCACCTCCTATGCGCTCGACCAGTCGACGAAGTGGTGGGCGGAGCAGTCGCTCACCCAAGGGCAGCCGCAGCGGGTCCTGGGCGACTGGCTGCAGTTCACCTTGAGCTACAACGCCGGTGCCGCGTTCAGCACCGGTACCCAGTACACCGTGGTGCTGACGTTGATCGCGCTGGCGGTGATCTGCGTCTGCCTCGTGATGGCTCGCCGGCTCGGTAGCGTGGGGTGGGCCCTCGCCCTGGGCCTGGTCCTCGGCGGGTCCCTGGGCAACGTCACTGACCGGCTCTTTCGCCCTCCGTCGCCCTTTCGGGGCCACGTCGTGGACTTCCTGCAGGTACCGCACTGGCCCATCTTCAACATCGCCGACTCCTCTATCTCGATCGCGGCGGTCCTCTTCATCGTCCTCAGCGTTCGAGGGGTGCGCCTCGACGGCACCGTCGAGCGACGAGTCGAGCCGCACCCTCCCGCCGGTTCTCCAGGCGCCGAATGAACGACACGGGCACCTTGAAGGTCGTGCACGTTCCCGAGGGGCTCGCCGGTGAGCGGGTTGACGCCGCGATCGCCCGGATGTTCGGGGTATCGCGCACCAAGGCTGCCGAGCTGGTGGCCGACGGCGGGGTCACCCTCGACGGGATGGCGCCGGCCAAGTCGGACCGGGTGAACGAAGGGGCGTTCCTCGAGGTGTACATCCCTGCACCCGAGGTGGCTGCCGCCGTCGTTCCCCACATGGTCGACGACCTGCGCGTCGTCTATGACGACGACGCTGTCGTCGTCGTCGACAAGCCCGTGGGAGTGGCGGCCCATCCAAGCCTGGGCTGGACCGGTCCCACGGTTCTGGGTCACCTGGCCGGAGCGGGATTCCGGATCTCGACCTCGGGAGTACCCGAGCGCCGAGGGATCGTGCAACGCCTGGACGTCGCGACCAGCGGACTCATGGTCGTCGCCAAGTCGGAGCAGGCGTACTCGACGCTCAAGCGGGCCTTCAAGGCGCGCACCGTGGACAAGACCTACCACGCCTTGGTCCAAGGTCGACTCGACCCGCTCCGCGGCACCATCGACGCTCCCATCGCACGCCACCTCAAGCATGACTACAAGTTCACGGTGCGCTCAGACGGACGAGCGAGCGTCACCCACTACGAGACGCTGGAGGCATACCGGTTCGCGTCCCTGCTCGAGATCAAGCTGGAAACGGGCCGTACGCACCAGATACGCGTGCACATGAGCACCCTCAACCATCCGTGTGTCGGCGACCTCACCTACGGCGCGGACCCTGTGCTGGCTCGCCGGGTCGGGTTGTCGAGGCAGTGGCTGCACGCGACCCGGCTCGCCTTCGCCCACCCGCAGTCCGACGAGTGGGTCGAGTTCGAGTCGAGCTACCCGTCCGACCTTTCTTCGGCTCTCGACGTGATCCGCTCTGCCGGCTGAGTCGCTACCGGCTGAGGTCGCCGCCCGCTGACGTCTCGGCCGGCTGGCGTTCCGACGGCTCGCCCGACGGCGCACTCCCGCTGGGGCGGGGTCCCGCCAGCCGGCCCTAGGCGAGGCGCTAGCGCTGAGCGTCATCGGCGCACGGCACGTAGTTTTCTTGGGTGTCGGTGCCGTCGAGCACACTGGTTCGGCGTAGGCTGATGCCCCTTCCCCAGGCTCAGCCGCCCGTTCACGGTGCGGTGGTTTTGTCGTGTCGTTCTACCAGGTGAGGAGAGCCACCTATGCCGAGCTCCTCGTCGTTCGTGCACCTGCACGCCCACACGGAGTTCTCCATGCTCGACGGGGCGGCGCGGGTGGGCGAGCTCTTCGACGAGACCGTGCGCAAGTCGATGCCTGCGCTGGCGATGACCGACCACGGAAACATGTTCGGGGCGTTCGAGTTCTACTCGGCAGCGAAGGCTCGCGGGGTGAAGCCGATCATCGGCATCGAGGCGTACCTGACACCCGGGACCAGTCGCTTCGAGCGCAAGCGGGTCCAATGGGGCAACGGCGGGCGCGACGACGTGTCCGGCGGCGGCGCCTACACGCACGCCACGCTGCTCGCCGAGACCACGCATGGCATGCACAACCTCTTCCGGCTGTCGTCCCTGGCGTCCATCGAGGGTCAGTTCTACAAGCCGCGGATGGACCGCGAGCTGCTTTCGCGCTACAGCACGGGCATCATCGCGACCACGGGCTGTCCCTCCGGCGAGGTGCAGACCCTGCTTCGCCTCGGCAAGTACGACGACGCGCGGCAGTCGGCCGCGGACTTCCGCGACATCTTCGGCGCCGACAACTACTTCCTCGAGCTGATGGACCACGGACTCGACATCGAGGCCCGGGTCCGCGACGACCTGCTCCGCCTCGCCCGCGAGCTCGCACTGCCACTCCTCGCCACCAACGACCTGCACTACACCCGCCCCGAGGACGCGGTGGGCCACGAGGCGCTGTTGTGCGTCCAGTCCGGCTCGACGATTCATGACGCCAACCGGTTCCGGTTGGAAGGTGACGGCTACTACCTCAAGTCTCCCGACGAGATGCGGACGATCTGGCGTGACCTCCCCGAGGCCTGCGACAACACCCTTCTCATCGCCGAGCGATGCTCGGTGGAGTTCGCCGAAGGTCGCAACCTGATGCCCCGATTCCCCGTTCCGGACGGCGAGACGGAGGAGACGCTCTTCATCAAGCAGGTCCACGAGGGGCTCGACCGCCGCTACCCGAACGGCGTTTCGGCCCAGGCGCGCGAACGGGCAGACCACGAGACCACGATCATCCTGCAGATGGGGTTCCCCGGGTACTTCCTGGTCACGGCGGACCTCATTGGTTGGGCCAAGTCCCAAGGCATCCGGGTCGGCCCGGGCCGGGGCTCGGCGACCGGGGCGATGGTGGCCTACGCGATGGGCATCACCGAGCTGGACCCCCTCGAGCACGGCCTGCTGTTCGAGCGGTTCCTCAACCCGGAGCGGGTCTCGATGCCCGACATCGACATCGACTTCGACGAGCGTCGTCGCGGTGAGGTCATGCGCTATGTCACCCAGCGCTACGGTGAGGACCGGGTTGCCCAGGTCGTCACCTACGGCACTATCAAGGCCAAGCAGGCTCTCAAGGACGCCTCCCGGGTGCTGGGCTACCCGTTCGCGATGGGCGAGCGCATCACCAAGGCGATGCCGCCGTCGGTGATGGGCAAGGACATCCCGCTCACCGCCGTCTTCGACAAGACGCACCGACGCCACGGTGAGGCCGGTGAGCTGCGGGCCCTGTACGAGAGTGACCCCGACGCCAAGAAGATCGTCGACACCGCAGGGCAGCTCGAGAACCTCAAGCGGCAGTGGGGCGTGCACGCCTGCGCCGTGATCTTGTCCCGGGAGCCGCTGCTCGAGGTCATCCCGCTGATGAAGCGCGAGCAGGACGGCGCGATCATCACGCAGTTCGACTACCCGACCTGCGAAGCCCTCGGGCTGCTGAAGATGGACTTCCTCGGGCTGCGAAACCTGACCGTGGTCGACGACTGCCTGGCCAACATTGCCCGCAACCGCCACGAACGGGTCGAGGTGGAGTCGCTCACCTTCGACGACCCCGCCACCTACCAGCTCCTCGGGCGCGGGGACACGCTCGGAGTCTTCCAGCTCGACGGCGGCCCGATGCGATCTCTGCTGCGCGGCATGAAGCCCGACGTCTTCGACGACATCACCGCAGTTCTGGCGTTGTACCGGCCAGGGCCGATGGCGACCAATGCCCACAACGACTACGCCGACCGCAAGAACCGCCGCCAGCAGGTCGTCCCCATCCATCCCGAGCTCGCTGAGCCCCTGAACGAGGTCCTCGGCGAGACCCACGGTCTGGTCGTCTATCAGGAGCAGGTGATGGCGATCGCCCAACGCGTCGCCGGCTACTCCCTCGCCAGCGCCGACCTGCTGCGACGCGCCATGGGCAAGAAGAAGAAGGCCGAGCTGGAGCAGCAGTACGAGGCGTTCTCCAGCGGCATGGCCGAGCGCGGCTTCTCGCCGGGTGCCGTCAAGGCGCTCTGGGACACCCTGTTGCCCTTCTGCGACTACGGATTCAACAAGAGCCACGGGGCCGGCTACGCGGTCGTCTCCTACTGGACCGCGTACCTCAAGGCGAACTACCCGTCGGAGTACATGGCAGCCCTGCTCACCAGCGTGCGCGACGACAAGGACAAGTCGGCCATCTACCTCAACGAGTGCCGCCGGATGGGCATCAAGGTGCTGCCACCCGACGTCAACGAATCCGCGGCGGACTTCACCCCTGTCGGCACTGACATCCGCTTCGGACTGTCGGCGATCCGCAACGTCGGGAACCACGTGGTCGACGGCCTCGTCGGGGCGAGAGAGTCGCAGGGCCGGTTCACCGACTTCGGTGACTTCATGACCAAGGTCCCGGTGGCGGTCTGCAACAAGCGGGTGCTGGAGTCGCTGTGCAAGGCCGGTGCCTTCGACTCGCTCGGTTACTCCCGCCGGGGACTCGTCGCGATCCACGAAGACGCTGCCGACCAGTACCTGGACCTGAAACGCAACGAGGCGATCGGCCAGGACTCACTGTTCGGCGGTATCGACGACGACAGCTTCCAGACGGTTGCAGTCCAAGTCCCGACGATCCCGGAGTGGGACAAGCGTTCGCTGCTGGCCTATGAGCGCGACATGCTCGGCCTCTACGTCTCCGACCATCCGCTCAACGGCCTCGAACACGTTCTCGCCACGGCCAGCGACCTCACCATCGGCCAGCTCGTCACCGACGAGGACCGCCCCGAGGGGACGGTTGTCACGGTGGCCGGCCTGGTCACCTCCGTCGTCCGCAAGACCACCAAGAAGGGTGACGTGTACGCCGTCGTGTCCCTCGAGGACCTCGAGGGAACGGTCAACGTGATGGTCTTCCCGCGCGACTACCAGGCTGCCTCTGCGCTGCTCGTCGAGGATGCGGTCGTCCTGGTCAAGGGGCGGGCCAAGCGAGGTCGCGACGAGGCCGTCGAGCTCACCGCACTGGAGGTGTCCGCCCCCGCACTGAACCGCAGTGTCAACGAGGGTCCAGTCGTGATCTCCATGCCCACCGTTCGCGTCACCCCTCCCGTGGTCGAGCAGCTCAAGGATGTGCTCAGTACTCATCCAGGTGTCGCCGAAGTCCATCTGAAGCTGCAGTCAGCCGGCCGGACGATGGTGATGAAGCTCGACGAGCATCTTCGGGTCAACCCATCGGCCGCCCTGATGGCCGACCTCAAGGCGCTGCTCGGTCCTACGTGCCTGTCGGTATGACGTCGAGCCCGACGGTGCCACCGGTCGGGTCGTCGCTGGCTCCGCGGGGCTCGTCGTCGCCGGCGGCCGCAGGCGGCTTCGTACTGAAGGCGAGCCTGGCCGGGGCTGTGCTGGCGGTCCCGGCTGCCTGGATCTGGGCCAGGGTGGCAGACCCACCGCAGGCGGAGCTGACTGCCCGAGGAGTGTCGCTCGGCGAGTCGCAGCTCAACCAGCAGTCAGAGATCACGTTGTGGTTCCTCGTCGTCGGCCTCGCCGTCGGCACGGCTGCCGGACTCGGTACCGGCCTCCTGGGACGTTGCCGGGGCATGGTCACCGTGGCGGCGGTCGTTGTGATGTGCTTGGTGGGGGCCGCGCTGACCGCCTTCCTCGGGATATCGGTGTTCGGCCCCGACGCTGAGGCCGACCTTGCCCGCTCGGCGATCGGCGAGTCGGTCACGAGCGACCTTCGGGTGGACAGCCTGCTCGCCTATCTGGGGTGGCCGATCGGCGGACTCGCCGGTCTGTGCGTGGCTATCTACACCTGGCCAGTTACGCCAAACGACGCCTAGGCGGAGGTACCGTCGAGTAGCCTCAAGCGGCCGTCTCCGTCGACCCAGAGGCCACGATGTCGAACCCGCCGATTCCTCCGCCGCATGACCAGCCCGGCGGTTCGGGATCGCACGCGCGGTCGTTCGAGCATCTCCCTCCTTACGGGGGTGGTCCTCCGCAGGACGGTGAGCCAGACGTCGGCACGCCGCCTCCACCGCGGCGTGGGCGTGGCAAGAAGGTTCTTGCGGTCACGGCCGCGCTGGCGCTGCTCTTGGGCGGTGGGGGTTGGGCCTTCTACGCAGCCGACCCCCTGCACCTTTTCGAGGCAGGACCGCAGGCGGCGGAGGCGATCCCCAGTGAGGCGCTCTTCTACCTGGGTATGGATGCCGACCCATCAGCCAAGCAGAAGATCGAGGCGGTTCGCTTCTTGGAGAATTTCCCCTACTTTCGGGAGCACTCGGGGCTGAGCGACGCAGAGTCTGACATCCGTGCCCTTGTCGTCGAGAAGGCGCTCGACTCCGCCGGGTGCAACGGCGTCAGCTACGACGACAGCGTCAAGCCATGGCTGGGGGACAAGTTCGGGTTCGCCTTGATGGCGGCGCCGAGCAGCGGCGCGGACCCGGTACCGCTGGTAGCGATCGAGTCGACCGATGACGAGCGCGCCGAGAGCGGCCTGGCCGACCTCGCCGAGTGTGGCCAGCAGATGACGGGCGCAGACTTCGGCTACGCCTTCGAAGGTGGCTACGTCGTCATCGCCGAGACGCAAGCCCTGGCCGAGGAGCACGCCTCTGCAGCACGGGACACCTCCCTCGCCGACAACGACGACTTCGGCGCTGACATGGACTCCTTGGGTGATCTGGGTGTGGTCACGATGTGGGCCGACATCGCTGGCCTGGACGCCTCCACGGACGAGGTGGCGACGGCCACGGATCTGCCGGCAGCAGACTTCGGGCTGCTGTCTGACACCTACGAGCGGGCGGCTGCGACGGTTCGTTTCACAAGTGGCCGGGCTGAGCTCGCCAGCAGTATCTACGGTCGGACCACCGACATCAGCCACGACGACAACGCCGTGGTGGACCTGCCGGCCTCGACCATCTTCGCCATGTCCGAGGCCGGCGGCGCCAACCGGATCGAAGCGTCCTGGGACGACATCATGCGGGCGGTCGCCTCCGAAGGTGTCGACGTCGACGCCGAGATCGCCTCTTTCGAGGAGGAGACAGGCTTCACTCTGCCCGACGACCTGGAGACCTTCTTCGGTGACAACGTGATGCTCGCCATCGACAGCGAAGGGATCGGCGATGTCTCGTTCGACGAGGACGCCGTTGAGTCGCTCGACATCGGCGTCCGGTTCACCAACGACCCAGCCGACCTCGAGGCGCTGTACGCCAAGTTCGCGGATGCCGTGGCCGGTCCGGGCGGTGAGGACCTGCCCGTGTCCAAGATCGAGGCTGACGATGGCTTGGTAGTCGCCACCAACGACACGTACGGTCAACGCCTTGCTGACCTCGGCGGCGGTCTAGGGGAGACCGAGGCCTTCCAGTCGGTGCTCGATGACGCCGCGAGCAAGGAGTTCGTCCTCTTCTTCAACCTCGACCTGGGCGAGGAGCACATTCTGAGTGGGCTCGACGATGGCTCGGCACAGGGCGGCGAGGACGCGGCCAACCTCGAGGTGCTGCAAGCGATCGGTGTCAGCAGCGAGACCGACGGGGACTACTCCGTCGTCACTGTCCGGGTCTCGGTCAACGACTGACGCTCTCGGCGACCCGACAGCCGCCGGTGCGCGAGGTGGTCGGGCGGGGTCAAGGATGTGGGTGCGTCGGCAGCCAGGACGTCCATGCCTTCGTGCGTCGGACCGTCAGTTCGGCGACCCGCCGTCTGCGCCACTGTGCGGCGGACCAGTCAGTTCGGCGACCATGCCGTCCGCGCCATGGACGTCGCCGGGAGGGACCTGATGGCGGAGATGGCCCGCAGTTCCGACCGCATCATCGAGGTGCAGAGCCGCAGCCGCGAGAGGACATCCGGCGCCTCGAGCAGCGCCTGCCGCTCCGCGAGGTTCAAGACCAGGGCAGCCGCCAGGGCATAGGACAGCTCGGCTGAGTCTGCAGGTGCAACACCGTCGAGGACGTCGTCTCCGCGGAGGTTCTCGATCGTGTCGCGGTAGACCGAGAACACATCGCGTGCGATGGCGGTGACCTGGACGAGCTCGCTGGGGAACTGACCGCCAGGTGGGTCGGGGAGCCAGGTCACATCAGCGCGCAGGTAGTCCTGGCTGCTGTCCAGGCGCTCCACATGGAACCGGCGCCGCCCCACGGCGGTGAGCTCGAACGTCCCGTCCTCGTTGGCCGAGACGTTCGTTGCCAGTGCAGAGCACCCGGTGCGCTGAATGGTGTGTACCCCCCGCTCTCCGACCTCGTAGCCGACCTTGATGGCAACCACACCGAACTCGCGGCTGGCGTCAACGGGGAGCTGCGCCAGGTCGCGTACCAGCGTGCGGTACCGGTCCTCGAAGACGTGGAGTGGCAGCACCATCCCCGGGAACAACACAAGGTGGAGGGGGAACAGCGGAAGCGGATCGCTCACAGCCTCGAACCTAACAGCCGGGGTGGTCCGAACCGGGCATTTGAGACGAGCCGGGGTTGCGCTGTCGGCGGCTCCTTAAACTAGCGGAATGATCCAGACTCTTGACCTGCGTGGTCGGGCTCGCCACGGTCGCGTGGACTACCGCAGCCTCCTGCCGCGCGCGGAGCTCGATGTGGCGTCCGCGTCCGAGGTTGCCTGGACATTGTGTGAGGAGGTCCGCACTCAGGGCCGGGCCGCGCTGGTGCGGCAGGCTCGGGACTTCGACAGGGTGGACATCGACGCGGTCAAGGTCGCCCCCTCGGCCCTGAGCGCAGCGTTGAGCTCGCTGGATGCCGATACCCGGGTCGCGCTCGAGGAGTCCATCAACCGGCTCCGCAAGACGTGCGCAGCGGAGGTTCCCGCTGACATCGAGACCGAGGTGGCCCCAGGCGCATACGTGACTCAGCGCCAGGTGCCTGTCGGTCGAGTCGGCCTTTATGTGCCCGCCGGCAACGCGCCTCTCGTCTCGTCCGTGGTGATGAATGTCGTTCCGGCTCAGATGGCAGGCGTCGCGTCGATCGCGCTAGCCAGCCCAGCGCAGCGAGAGTACGGCGGTCTCCCTCACCCGGCGATCCTCGCGGCCTGTGCACTTCTCGAGGTGGACGAGGTGTACGTCGCTGGAGGAGCCGGCGCCGTTGCGATGTTCGCCTACGGCTACGACGACGCAGACGGCGGTTGTGGTCGCGCCGATCTGGTGTGTGGCCCTGCGAACATCTACGGCGTGGCGGCCAAGCGGCTGCTACGCGGTGTGGTGGGCATCGACTCCGAAGCGGGCCCCACAGAGATCGCCATCCTCGCCGACGGGAGCGCCGATCCGGCCTTGGTCGCGGTGGACCTGATCAGCCAGGCCGAGCACGACGTCGTCGCGGCCGCAGTTCTGGTCACCGACTCCGAGACCCTCGCCACGGCAGTCGAGGCGGAGCTGGCTCGTCGGGTGGCGGCTACCAAGCACGCCGAGCGCGTCACCGAGGCGCTGTCAGGGCGGCAGTCGGCGATCGTCCTCGTCGACGACCTCGACCAGGGCACCGATGTCGTTGACGCCTACGCCGCGGAGCACCTTGAGATTCATACCGTCGATGCAGAGGCTCGCGCCCTGCTCGTGCACAACGCGGGCGCAATCTTCGTCGGGCCCCACACGCCGGTCTCATTGGGGGACTACTGCGCCGGGTCGAACCACGTCCTGCCGACCGGGGGAGCGGCCAGCCACTCCTCGGGGTTGTCGGTGCGGTCCTTCCTCAGGACCGTTCAGCTGGTTCGCTACTCGGAGCCTGCGCTTCGCGCTGCCGCGCCGGCTGTGCTGGCGCTGTCGCAGGCAGAGGACCTGCCGGGCCACGGCGATGCTGTCCGCGCCCGGCTCGAACAGCAGTGACGCGGCCTTCCGTGCTCCCGCTGAGGCCAGAGCTCGTCGGGGTCCGACCCTACGGTGCTCCACAGCTCGACGTCGCCGTGCAGCTCAACGTCAACGAGAACCCCTACCCGCCGTCCCCGCGTACACAGCAGTCGATCGTCTCAGCGGTGGCTGACGTCGCCGAGCGGCTCAACCGCTACCCCGACCGGGAAGCCTCTGCGCTGCGCGCCGATCTGGCGGCGTACCTGGGTCACGGCCTCACCGCCCAGCGGGTCTGGGCGGCCAACGGCTCCAACGAGGTGATGCTGCAGGTGCTCCAGGCCTTCGGTGGGCCGGGGCGCACGGCACTGTCGTTCTCCCCGACGTACTCGATGTACCCGGAGTATGCTCGCGCGACGTTCACGCGATGGGTCACCAAGCCCCGGTCCGCGTCTTTCGACGTCGAACTCGTGCCGGCCTTGAGGGCGATTGATGCGGAGCAACCCTCTGTGGTGCTGCTCGCTTCGCCGAACAACCCCACCGGCAACGTCGTCGACCTGGAGGCTGTGCGGACGATCTGCCGGCAGTTCCCCGGCACGGTGATCATCATGGACGAGGCCTACGCCGAGTTCCGCCGCGAAGGCACGCGTTCGGCTGTCAGCCTGCTCGACGAATGCCCCAACCTCGCGGTGACGCGGACGATGTCCAAGGCCTTTGCGTTCGCGGGAGGACGCCTCGGGTATCTGGCATCCAGCGCGGACGTGGTCGACGCATTGCGCGTCGTGCGCCTGCCGTATCACCTCTCGTCGGTCACCCAGGCAGTGGCTCGGGCGGCACTCGCCAACGCCGACGACCTGCTGGCGCGGGTCGCGGACCTGCGCGACCAGCGTGACCGGACGGTGGACGAGCTACGCGGGCTCGGACTGGAGGTTGCCGACTCCGACGCCAACTTCGTCCTGTTCGGCCGGTTCTTGGACCGGCATGCGGTCTGGCAAGGTGTCCTCGACCGCGGTGTCTTGATTCGCGAGGTGGGTCCGGACGGATGGTTGCGGGTGTCCATCGGTACAGCGGCGGAGATGGAGTCTTTCTTCGCTGCGGTGCGAGCCGTGCTCGAGGAGCCCGGTAACTCGGTACAGCGGGCCGAACCTGTCGGCGCGCGCGACCAGGGAGGCAGCTGATGGCTCGTCAAGCCACCATCGAACGATCGACCAAGGAGTCGAAGGTGGTTGTCGCCGTCGATCTCGACGGCAGCGGCCGAGCCGACGTCTCCACGGGAGTCGGCTTCTACGACCATATGCTCACTGCGCTGGCCCGGCACGGTCTGCTCGACCTCAGCGTGCAGGCTGAAGGTGACACCCATGTCGACGCCCACCACACCGTCGAGGACGTCGCCATCGCCCTGGGCGACGCGCTCGGGCAAGCCTTGGGAGACAAGATCGGCATCCGGCGGTTCGGGCACTCGCTCGTGCCCCTGGATGAGGCACTGGTGCAGTGCGCGGTCGATGTCTCCGGTAGGCCCTACTGCGTGCACACCGGCGAGCCCGACGGCCAGGCGTTTGTGCGGATCGGTGACGCCTACCTTGGATCGTTGACGCGGCATGTGTTCGAGACCGTCAGCGCGCATGCTTCGATCGCGTTACACGTGCGGGTGCTCTCCGGTCGCGACCCGCACCACATCGTCGAGGCACAGTTCAAGGCGGTGGCGCGTGCGCTGCGCGACGCCGTCGCGATCGATCCCCGCGAGGGCGGGATCCCCAGCACGAAGGGAACCTTGTGAGCGCTCCTGTCGCCTCGAGCACCCTGAGCACCTCGTGAGTCCTCGTGTCGTGCTGCTGGACTACGGGTCCGGGAACCTGCGCTCCGCCGAGCGGGCGCTGCGCCGGGTGGGCGCCGATGTTGTCGTCACCGATGACTACGACAGCGCGATGCACGCAGATGGCCTTGTCGTGCCTGGAGTCGGCGCCTTTGCGGCGTGCATGGACGGACTGCGCAGGGTGCGAGGCCCCCAGCTCATCGGTCGGCGCCTGGCCGGTGGTAGACCGGTGCTCGGCATCTGTGTCGGCCACCAAGTGCTGTTCGACTTCGGGGTGGAGCACGGCATCTCGACCGACGGTTGTGGCGAGTGGCCAGGGACCGTCGAGCTTCTCCACGCGACGGTGGTTCCGCACATCGGTTGGAACACCGTTCACGTGCCCGACGGGTCACAGATGTTCGCCGGGGTGGAGCAGGAGCGCTTCTACTTCGTGCATTCCTATGCCGTCCGTCGCTGGGAGCTTCAGACGGACGGGCGCACGCGCGCACCTCTCGTGTCGTGGACGACCCATGAGACCGACTCGTTCGTGGCGGCAGTGGAGAACGGGCCGCTGTGGGCGACCCAGTTCCATCCGGAGAAGTCAGGCGATGCCGGCGCTGCCGTCCTGCGTTCGTGGGTGCACTGCCTTGGGTGACGGCCGCGGGCATGAGTAAGGAGAGGGCGATCCGTCGAGCTCGCCGCGAGTCCGAGGCCGCTGCTACAGCTGCGGAGCGCGCCCGACGCACTGCGAGAGAGAACCGGCGCAGCCAGATGCGTTCGCGCCTGTCGCGGCTTGCTCCGACCCTCGGGCGCCGCCGCCGAAGCGGCCTGCTCGCGGCGAAGCGCAGACGTACCGTCGGTCTGCTCGTGCTGGCGTTCGTGGTCATCCAGGCCCTGACCTGGGTGGTGACACCTGACTGGGCGACGCGGTTGGCCGTCGTGGTGGTGAGCTTGTTCGCCGTGCCCGTCGTCGGCGCCTTCGTGCTGTGACGGCGCTGCCCACCATGCCGGTTGCCATGTCGACACCCTGACGGGCCCCGCCGACAACACTGCCTAGTCTTGGGTGGTGACCGTCCTTGAGCTGCTGCCTGCCGTCGACGTCTCCGCAGGACGGGCTGTGCAGCTCGTCCAGGGCATCACGGGGAGCGAGCGGGTGTTCGGTGATCCGCTGGAGGCCGCGCTGAGGTGGCAGGAGGCAGGAGCCACCTGGGTGCACCTGGTCGACCTCGACGCGGCTTTCGGTCGCGGCGAGAACCGAGAGGTGCTGAGCTCGGTCGTCCAGGCTCTCGACATCGACGTGGAGATGTCCGGCGGTATCCGCGACGACGAGACGCTCACGGCCGCGCTGGCGACGGGATGTCGTCGGGTCAACATCGGCACCGCTGCGTTGGAACGCCCGCAATGGTGCGCCTCGGTCATCGCGACGCATGGTGACGCCGTGGCTATCGGCCTCGATGTCCGCGGTACGACGCTGGCCGCCCGGGGTTGGACGCACGACGCGGGGGAGCTGTTCGACGTCCTGGCCCGGCTGGACTCGCAGGGATGCTGTCGGTATGTCGTCACCGACGTGCTCCGGGACGGCATGCTGGAAGGGCCGAACCTGGACCTGCTGCGCGATGTGTGCGCGCGTACCGATGCTCCGGTCATCGCCTCAGGAGGGGTGTCCAGCCTGGCTGATCTCCGTGCACTGGCCGGCCTGACGCCCCTCGGGGTGGAGGGGGCGATCGTGGGCACGGCCCTCTACACCGGCGCGTTCACCTTGCCAGAGGCCCTCACCGCTGTAGTGGAGGCCGAGCGGAGCCTCCAGTCGTGACGGTCGCGGTGCGCGTCATTCCGTGCCTCGATGTGGACGATGGGAGGGTCGTCAAGGGCGTCAACTTCGTCGGGCTGCGCGACGTCGGGGACCCGGTAGCCATGGCCAGGAAGTACGACGCCGAGGGCGCTGACGAGCTGACTTTCCTCGACATCACCGCCTCGAAGTACCGCCGCGACACTGTGCTCGACGTGGTGCGTCGGACCGCCGAGCAGGTGTTCATCCCGCTGACCGTGGGTGGAGGCATCCGTCGAGTGGAGGACGTGGACGTTCTCCTGCGCGCGGGTGCTGACAAGGTGGCCGTCAACACCGGGGCTCTGGATCGGCCGGCTCTTGTCACGGAGATCGCCCAACGGTTCGGTCGCCAGGTGCTGGTTCTCAGCGTCGACGCTCGGCGCGACCCTTCAACGCCCTCTGGTTTCGAGGTGACGACCCACGGAGGCACCGAGGGGGCCGGAGTGGATGCCGTCGAGTGGGCCAAGAGCGCGGCGGATCGAGGTGCTGGCGAGATCCTGCTCAATGCCATGGACGCCGACGGCACGCGTCGGGGGTTCGATCTCGAGCTCATCGCCGCCATCCGGTCGCAGGTCCACGTGCCGGTGATCGCGAGCGGGGGAGCAGGGGCGGTGGAGCACTTTCCGCCCGCCATCGACGCTGGAGCGAACGCCGTGCTTGCCGCCAGCGTGTTTCACTTCGGCACGATCTCCATAGCGGAGGTCAAAGCAGGGTTGTCGCAGGCCGGTCATCCGGTGAGGTGACGCGAGTGGTCGCCGCGTCTCAACGGCCGATGGCGGCGAAGGAGTTGTCAGACTCGTGGCGGTACCAGCTCAGCGTGACGCTGATTCCTTCGTCATACGGTGTGATCCGCTCCTGGGCGATGGTCCGATAGCGACTGGCGTCAACGGAGTGCGGCTGCCGGAACTGGTACAGCATCTCAGCGCCTTCGCGAGCCACCGGCCAGAAGACGCCGAGTGCGCGTACCGACGACTGCGAAAGTCGGGTCACCTTCACCGGGTGTTCCGCGTGAGCGAATACCAGCTGGATGAAGCGGCCGGCGGTGACCGGCTGAGGTGTCGGCACATGCCAGGCGGAGCCCACAGCTGCCTCGCGTTCACCGAGCTCTGCTAGCCCGAAGGCAAAGTCCGCTATGTACGTAGGTCCTAGCGCCTGGTCGAGGGCTCCTATCCAGAGCGCTCTTCTGCCACGCAATGCCGGCTTGAAGATGTTCCCTGCCAGAAGAGACTCGACCCCTGGCCCGTAGAGCTCGGTAGCGCGGCCGATCACGGTTCGCACCTGTCCTCTGGCATGTGCAGCCAACACACGCTCGGCCAGCCAGGCACGCAGCACCCCCTTGTCACTGACCGGCCGGTATGGCATGTCTTCGGTCATGGGGCCGTCCACTCGGCCATACATCCAGGTGTCGTCGACGAAGACCATCCTGGCATCGGCACTGCGGGCGCCCGCGAGAACGCCGTCCACGACGGCAGGGAAGTCCTCCCGCCATCGGTGGAAGGGTGGGTTGACCGCGTTGTACACCACGCCGGCGTCCTTGCAGGCTTCCTGCATCCGCGCGGCGTCTGCAGCATCAGCTGCTATGACCTCCACGCCGGCCGGGACGTTGACGTGGCCGCTTCGGTTGATGGCGCGCACACGCCGTCCCCGGCGCACGAGCTCGTGAACGAGTGCGCGCCCGGTGCCGCCGCTGGCGCCCACCACGACATGAACCTTGTCCGCATCATCCATGATCGACTCCGACCGAGATAGGTCGCGCCACATCGGTGCCGGCCTCGGCACGACCTTCGTGGCCGTGGTGCAACGGCGGCTCGGAGGGCTCCGGCTGCGGTAGTCGCTCGGCAAGCTGCGTGAAGTCGGCGTTGCTCAAAGAGTCGTCGATGTGCGTCACGTCGTGACCTGCCCGTTGCAAGATGCTGGCACCGATGCTCGAGCGATGACCGGTGCCGCAGTGAACCCACAGCTCAGCTCGCGGTAGGCGAGCTGCTTGGGAGGTCAGCAGATGCAGCGGCATGTGCACCGCCCCTGCGATATGGCCGCGTCGCCATTCGACAGCACCTCGCACGTCCACCACCTGGATCGGACGGTCCCCTGCCTCCCGGAGCAGCTCCGCGAAGGTCGCTCGCCGGTAGCTCGTCACCGCGTCGGCATCGCCGAGGACACGGCCGGCGATGGCGACGGCGGCGGGCCGATTCACCGCTACACGTTCGAGTCGGCGCCTGGCTATGGAAAGTTCCGCGGCATCGTCAGCTATCAACACGAGGGGGGTGTCCGGGGGCTTCAGCCAAGCGACGTACGTACCGAAGGGACCGGAGGCATCGAAGCCCAATGAACCAGCGAGGTGTCTTCGGGCGAAGCCGGCTCGGGGTCGAACATCGATGACCCACTCACCGTTGCCCAGGCGCTGACGGACGTCGCTACCGTCGACAAGCGGCGACGGCGATAGATCGACGACCGGCGGCATGGACGCGTTCATCGGCCCCATCCGTCGGAAGTACCCGGGAACGGCGTCCAGCTTGGAGAGCGTGGAATCAACGAACTCCTCCGCTGCCATGCGAGCCGCGGGGTTGTCCCTGCGCTCGTCGCCGACAGTGGACTGAGCCCGGTCCATCGCCGAGACGGCACACAGGCTGCCGAAGCCATGGGTTGGATAGACCGGCGCCTCGGGCGGCAGAGTGCTCATGAGGCGACGTACTGACGCATGCTGTGCGAATGCCAGTTGACGGGTCATGCTCGAGGACACGAGATCCGGACGGCCGACCGTGCCGTAGAGCATCGATCCACCGGAGAAGACGCCGATGATGTCGCCGTCCTGCTCGACGACGTACGACAGATGATGCAGGGTATGGCCCGGGGTTGCGATCGCGCGAACCGTCAACCCGCCCGTCGTGATCGCGTCGCCGTCGCGGATACCGGTTCGCCGGTGCGAGACCGGCTCGTCGGCGTGCGACAGGTAGTCGGCGCCAGTGATCTGGGCAAGAGCCACCCCTCCCGAGACGTAGTCGTTGTGCAGGTGGGTCTCGAGGACATGCGTCACCGAGACCCCCAGCCTCCCGGCGGTCGCCACGACGCGATCGATGTCGCGTTGGGGGTCGATGACAACGGCCACCTGCCCGTCGTGGACCACGTAGGTGCGATCTCCGAGATCTGGCGTCTCGATAATGGCTGTTCGGGACGTGGCCGGGGCGGTTGGCTGGGACATGGCACGCTCCTCGCCGTGAATGACCCGGTTCATCGGCTGCCCTCGGCGTCGGACAAGAACGCCTCCAGAACAGCGTTGAACGGCGCCCCACTGGACTGAACGGCATGGCCTGCAGGCACGATGGCCCGCTGGCCTGCAACCTTTGCGGTGAGCGCGTCAGCGATGGCTTCCAAGCCGGCGGTCCGCCCACCGGTGACGATCAGCTTCGGAAAGCTCGCCCGACGGAGGTCGTCGACAGGAATGTCGGCTTCCCACGGGCCCCGCACGTTCAAGAAGCGGCGGGCTGCACGCAGCATCGGCTCGGGGAGCGGGTCCGGTACGTCGCCTGGAATCCCACCCAGGGCGAAGAAGCGACGCAGCAGCTCACGGGGATCGTCGGGCGGGTTCGTGAACAGCTCCTTGTTCGCTGCCGCCATCTCGTCGACGACCTGAACGCCAGTGGCGACCGAGAAGGCGGCCGGCTCGATGACGGTGAGCGATCGAGTGGCCGTTGGCGCCACCGCGGCTGCGAGAAGCGCCACGACGCCACCATATGAATGTCCGACCAGATGCGCGCCGTCACGCTGAGCCCTGACCAGGTCGGCGATGAGGTGCGCATCCCGCTCGAAATCGCTACGGCCTTGAGCCGGTGTACGGCCGTGCCCTGGACGATCGGGCAGGACGAGCTCCCAGCGCTCGGCCAGGGGGAGCTGGGCGCTGAAGGCAGCTCTGCCGCCGTCTGCGCCGCCATGCACGAAGACGATGGCCGGCCCCGCTCCGAGGGTCTCGGTGAACAGCGTTGGTGCTTGTGCGGCATGGGTGGTCATGTTTCCTCCAGGTTTGGGATGGGTCGATGTCCCAAACGCTAGGAGTCCGTGAGGACCCTGGAATCGGCGAAATTGCCGGGTTGCCACCAGGATCTGCTCATTCCAAGGTCAGCTGGGCCAGCTCCGTCCGTGAGGTCACGCCGACCTTGGCGTACACGTTGCGGAGGTGGTAGTCGACGGTGCGTGGACTCAGGAAGAGCTGCGCGGCGACCTCCTTCGTCGCGAGGCCACGTGCCACGAAGCGAGCGACCTGCAGCTCCTGCGGTGTCAGGGACCGAACAGCCGATGGGTCTCGGTGGCGAGGCGTCTCCCCACAGGCTCTCAGCTCGTTTCGCGCACGTTCGGCCCACCGCTCCGCATCGACGTCCTCAAACACCGTCAGCGCTGCGCGCAGGTGTGGGCGCGCATCCGCTCGGCGTCTGGCTCGCCGTAGGGAGGCCCCGTAAGCGAGCTCAGAGCGGGCGCGCTCGAACACCCGGTGACCACCACCGTGCAGCTTCAAAGCTTGCTCGAAATGCTCGGCAGCCAGCTGGCCTTCGCAGAGCAGTCCGTGGCCATGTGCCACTCGGGCAGCCGCCCATGCAGCGCCGCTGTGGCGTGCGAACGCCTCAAGGCTGTCCACGCGCTGTCGCGCGAGGTCCTCGTGCCCCGACAGGGTCAACGCCTCCACCTGATCCAGAGATGCAAGGCTCGCGATAGCCGGATGTCGAATGATGCCGAGGGCTTCCGCCGCGGCCTCGGGCCTCCCGCACACGAGTTCGAAGGCGCCTCGTGCCCAGTGGAGCTCATCCTGCACGAGCTCGATGGGATGCCCAGCAAGCATCGACCGGGTCTCCGCCTCGCCGGACCGGTAGGCATCCGCGTTGCCGCGCCACGCCGCGATGAGTGTGAGGTGAGCAGCAGGAAGAGCCGCAACCTCGTGCTGACCTGTCTCCCGGGCGAGCCGCAGGACCTCGGTCGCACTGGCGGTAGCGGCCGACCATCGTCCGGTCACCGCTTCCACCAGAGCGATCCGCTGCAGCGACAGCAGGACGTCCCCGACGGCGCCCGCAATACGCGCCGGAGCGACCACCCGGTTGTGCAGCCGCAGTGCGGCGGCGTCATCGCCGACATACATCGTGGCTCGTCCAGCCGCTGCCAGAAGTTCGGGCTCGTCGAAGGTCTCTACCTCCGCGATGAGACGGCGTAGGGCGGGTATCGCAGTCGCGAGGTCAGAGGCGAAGTAGTCACCGAAGGCGACGAGCAGCGAGGCCATCACGAGGTTGCGCCGATCGTCCCCGGGGTCGATCTGCGCCGCAATGGCGCCCAGCTCGATGCCGCTGGCGGTGTCCGCCGCATACGACGCTGCCTCGGCGGCAAGCATCAACATGCGCAGCGCACGACGGGCATCCCTCTTCGCCACAGTGCGCGTGGCGCTGACCAGGATCTCCTTTGCGGTCACGACCGATCCAACGCCGATCTCGATCGAGCCGCGGACCCGGTCGATGTCAGCGCGCACAAGTGGTTCCGCCGTGAGTGGCCGGGCTCTTGCCAGCAGGCCCGAGGCCCGGTGCAGCTGTCCCGACAGCCAGGCGTTCTCGGCAGCGGCCCACAGCAGCCTCGCCTGCTCGCCACTCTCGGCACTCAAGCCTGCCGCGCGTTCCATCGCAGCGGATGCAGCGTCGAAGGCCCCGCGGCTGCGTGCCCGCTCTGCGGCGTCGACGAGCTCGCGGACGACGTCGGCGTCAGGTTGGTCGGCGGCCGCAGCGCGTTGCCATGCCCGCCGGTCAGCATCCGCAGGGTCCGTCAGGACGCAGCTGAGAGCGCGGTGAACCTGCTGACGCTCGACCGTCGTGGCACCCTGGTACACCGCCGAGCGTACGAGTGGATGACTAAAGGTGAGCCTATTCTCGTGGATGCGCACGAGCCCGGCTTCCTCCGCTGAGCCCAGCGCCACCGTGCCAATGAGCAAATCAGCAGCGGCGGCCAGAATGACGCTGAGCCGGCCGGTGTCTTCTGCGGCCGCAACCAGCAGCAAGGTCTGCGAGTCTCTGGACAGTCGACGGACCCGCCCAAGGAAGGCGTTCTCGACACCTTCGGTGAGAGGCAGGGGACGTGGAAGGGGGACCGCCCCGCCGAGCTCTGCGGGACTGAGGGTGGTAGCCAGCTCATGCAATGCGAGAGGGTTGCCACCAGTCGCTCGCATCAGGTGCTCGCACACTGAAGGAGCCACATCAGTACCGGACCGCTCCCGCAGCAGCGCGATCGAGGCGTCCGACGTCAGCCCACGGACATCAAGCTGGGCGAGTCCGGGCGAGTGGAAGCGTCTGACGTCCCCCTCTCGAGCCGTGAACAGCAGCGCCAGTCGATCAGCCTGAAGGCGCCTGGCTACGAACACCAGCGCGTTCGCGGAGGCCTCGTCCAGCCAGTGGGTGTCGTCGATGACGCAAAGTACCGGTCCTCGCTCTGCAGCCTGTGCCAACAGGCTCAAGGTCGCGACGGAAGCCAAGAAGCGGTCATCGCTTCCTCCCTGCTCCAGGCCGAAGGTCACCCGCAATGCCCTCGCCTGCGGAGCAGCAAGCTCGGACACGAGCGGTAGAACGGGGCGGAGCAACTGGTGCAGTCCCGCGAAGGGCAGCTCGGACTCTGCTTCCACGCCCTGAGCGGAGAGAACCTGCATGCCAGTGGCCATCTCGAAGGCCGCAGCCACAAGGGCGGTCTTCCCGACACCAGCCGGTCCACTCAGCACCAGCGCACCACCACAAGCGCTGCGGGCATCGTCGAGCAGCGAAGCGATCCGCCCCAGCTCTTCCTCGCGGCCGTGAAGCACAACGCAGCCTACGATGCAAAGCCGCCGCGGGGCTCGCCCTGCTCCCTCAGCGCAATCCACGAGATCCGAACGGCGGCGCTGCTGACGGGAGGACTAACCGGTCACCACATCGGCGGAGGGCTCACACCGCATTGTCCGCAGTCAAGCGGGATTGGGCTCAAGCGGCTATCCGGTCAGGCAACGGACCGTTTCCTCACGAGGGTCGAAGCGGCGCGCCGACAACGTCAAGCTGTCGAGCGAGCCCTGTTGTATGCCGCGACCGCCGATGCGGCTCCACGTACCTCCACGCGACTGACACGTCCTCGTCCCGACGCGTGCAGCGCCAGCTCGCTGGGGAGACCACGGACCACGATGTCCGCGTCTTGGCCTGATCCCGACCGCTGCCCGGTGTCGAGTCGCTCGAAGGCGATCGCGCCCCGATTGCCTCGGGAGCGAAAGCGGGCGAGACCTCCTACACGAACCCAGATCTTGTCTTCAGCCCATGACGGAAGGACGCGTGGCTCCCATGAAGGCGCAGCACGGCGAAGGTCCTCATGATGGATGTAGAACTCCAGCGTGTTGACATGCGCCTCCAGCCGACTCAGGCGGTGGCTCAGGATGCGGGGCGGTCCTGCCCTTACCTCGTCAACGAGCCGGCTGAAGCCGGTCCGGTGGGCGATCCTTGCGGCGACCCGATCGCTCAGCCGCGGGATGGGGGCCGTCGCAGCGAGCAGCGGGCTGGCCTCGCGGGCGTGGAGGTGCGCTACGAGGCGGTGGGCGTTCCATCCGGCGCACAGCGTCGGTGCGTCCGGGCCTACCTCGTCGAGCGTGTCGCAGACCAGGCGCCGCTCGACCTGCGAGACCTCCGAGGCCACCGCAGCCGGGTCGAGGTGCTCATAGGTTGTGCTGGATTCGGTCATCGCCTACCAGCGTACGTGTGCGCTTGATCGGACTCGAATAAGTGTTCGATCTCAGGAGCGTCTCATCAAAGGTGGGATCATGGCGAGATGACGCAGTCATCGGCGACCGGCGCGGCAGCACTGGCTGACCCCTGGGAGGACTCGTTGCAGCTCGACGCCAACGGACTGCTCCCGGTCGTCGTCCAGGAGGCATCGTCGGGGGAGGTACTGATGCTCGCTTGGATGAACAGAGAGGCGCTGCGTCGCACCCTGCGCACGCGTCGCGCGACGTATTGGAGTCGCAGCCGCCGGACCTACTGGGTGAAGGGCGAGACATCCGGACACGTCCAGCGCGTCGTGGACGCACGGCTCGACTGTGACGGTGACACCATCCTCCTCGTCGTGGACCAGACCGGTCCGGCGTGCCATACCGGCAGCGGCACGTGCTTCGAGGGGCGGTCGCTCCTCAGCCCCGAGGCAGGCGCCGGCGACGGCCGCAATGGCTGAGGATGCGGCGGCCGCCAACTCGGTGCCGGCCGAGCAGGTCAGAACGACGCCGGCCGAAGGGCCCGCACCGACAGCGCCGACGGGGCGACATTCAGCGGCAAGAGCAGCGAAGACCTATGCCACCACGGTGGTTCTCGGGCTCGTGTCGGCTGGAGGCGTCGCGCTCGGCGTGGCTCAGCCGTGGCTCACTGCCACGGCAACGGTCGAGGGCCTGCCCATGATCCGCGTCGACGTGGACGGTGCTGAGGTAGCACCGCTCGCCGCAGCCTTCGGCTTTGTTCTGCTGGCCGCCTTCGGCGCCGTCATCGCCACCCGCGGGTGGGCACGACGCGGCCTCGGAGGGCTCGTCGTAATCCTGGCGATCATCACTGCCATCTCGGTCATGGGCGCAGGCAGCGCTCCGGCGGCCGTCGAAGAGGGCCTTGCGGCACGCGGGTGGTCAGGAGGGGGCTATACGGCGAGCTCGACGGGATGGCGTTGGCTCGCCGGGATAGGCGCACTCGGATGCCTTGTCACGGGAAGCCTCGTCGCTTGGCGAGGAGGCACCTGGCCCGCCATGGGTAGCCGTTACGACGCGCCGCCTGACGCCGCGACAACGCGTCGTCGCGGCCGGTCGCCCCAAGAACCCGTGATGACTGAGGCCGATGTTTGGCGGGCGATCGACCGTGGGCTAGACCCGACGCAACCTCCGTGACGAAAGCAGGTCACAATAGAACGACGACACACCCCAACGCT
>DASQEH010000032.1:0-3137 GCA_035633755.1 Nocardioidaceae bacterium
GTTGCGGATGGAGTGGAAGATGGAGCCGTCAGTGACGTGCTCCTCCAGCTCCTCGAGCGTGTGACCCTTGGTCTCGGGCACGTTCCTGAGGAAGAAGAAGAACGCAACGACGTTCAGCGCCGCGAAGGCGAAGAACGAGCCGGAGATCCCGATCGCGGCGATGATCGTCGGGAAGAAAAGCGTGAGGAACCCGTTGGTCATCCACAGGACGGCCACTGCCAGCCCCATGCCGAACGCGCGAATCTTCTGCGGGAAGATCTCCGAGAGCGTGACCCAGGTGGCGATGTTGAGGAAGAGCTGCATCGAGCCGACGAAGAACACGATCAGGATCAGCAGGACGTACGGCTTGGCCGCGCTGCCGTCGGGCAGTACCACGTCGGCCGTGCCGATCAACACGTGTGAGAAGGCAACGAGGGCGTAACCCACCAAGAACGTCTTGCGGCGGCTGACGCGGTCCATCATCTGCAGCGCGATGAGCGCGGTGATCACCGAGATCGCTGCCGGGGCGATGTTCGCGATGAGCGCGCCACCGGTACCGAATCCGGCCTCCTCGAGCACGTCCGAGCCGTAGTACAGGATCGAGTTGATGCCGGTCGTCTGCTGGAAGAAGCCGATCCCGCAGCCGACCAGGATGATCCTCACCAGGTTCTTATTGTGGAAGATCTTGCCGATATCTTCGGAGACGCGCTGCTTCTCGATTTCCCTCGTGTGGATGATGTCGTCGAGCTCCGGCTTGGCGCGACCCGGGGGGCGCATGCTCTCGAGGATCTCGAGTGCCTCGTCGTCGCGGCCCTTGTCGGCGAGCCAGCGCGGGGACTCCGGCATCCGGGACACACCGAGGAGGAGCAGGATCGCGGGAATTGCTGCGAGCGCGAACATGATGCGCCAGACCCAGGGGTACTGATCGCCCCAGACGTTGCCGATGATCGCGTTCATGATGATGGCCAGCAGTTGGCCGGTGACGATCATCATCTCGTTGCGGCCGGCGAGCGAGCCGCGGATCTCGTAGGGAGCGAGCTCGGCCAGGAACACCGGCACCACGACCGCGGCCGCACCCACGGCGAGGCCCAGTACGACCCGACCGACGACGACAAAGGCCAGGCTCGGCGCGATGCTCACGGCGGCCACGCCGATTATGAACATGACCGCCAGCACCGCGATGGTCCGCTTGCGCCCCCAGGCGTCGGAGATGCGTCCGCCGGTGAAAGCGCCCACCACGGCCGCGTACACCAGCGACGACGCCGCGATGCCCAGGCCGAGCGGGGAGAGGTTCAACTGATCCGGCCTCGCCATGAACCCACCAGCGCCGTTGATCACGCTCGTGTCATAGCCGAAGAGCAGACCGCCGAAAGTGGCAACCAGTGCGACAAACCCGAGGCGCCTTCGATACGGGCCCGGAGTGAGCGGTGGAAGATTCGTTTCGCCAGCTGATGTGCCGTGACCGGCTACGCCGCCGCCTGCCATGTTGACTCCTTCGTCTGGATATTACCTCTGGCGCCAGAAGGGTCGTCGTCCGCTGCCGGCTCAGGAGGAGCAGAAGCGCGGCACGCATTCACTGAGGGCTGGGATGAATCTCGCCTGCAACGTGTATCGCAGCACCTGCGGGGTCAGAGCCTTCGGCATAGTGTCGGACAGAAGTCGATCGGTGTCGAACATGGTCGAGAGAGGACAGCGGACCAGTCGAGCGCTGGAGTCGAGCCGCTGAACCCCTGGCGCGAGGCGACCAGCCCGATCTTGTCGGCTACGCCACGTGTCGACGCGCCACGATGGCGTCTGTCCGGAAACGGATCTAGGTGCCGCTGATGTGGCCCGGCTGCGGGCATTGGCAGCACGACGCTACCGGGTCGGTGAGTGCCCACGGATACCTCCATCGGTGCCCGTGCACCTGGCACGCCACGCGAGCGTAGCCGAAAGACGAGCAGGAAAGTCGGCGTGACTTCGTAGCCTTCAACTGCTGCACATCAGGACGGCGGCAGAGCTCGCCTCGGCTGCCGCGACGTTGGACTCACTTCCGCTGTAAGTCATTCCGCACCTCGGGAGTGTGCCCGGCACGCGCTAAACGCCGTCGCCCCGAGGTCACGAACGCATCGTCGGCCTCGCGCTCCACGTCGTCCACACCAGCCCTGAAGTGTCGCTGCTGGACGCATCTAGTCGCACAAGAGCAGTCCGGCGCCAAGCCGCGACGGAGGAGCGTTGCCGGTCGACCGACCGCTGGCGTCGTTCAGCTCGCGGCTGCCGCTGCTGGTTAGCTCGGCGACCAGCAGGATGGAGCGCGGCTCGAGCCCGATCGCCGGCGTCAGCAGGTCTGCGTACTGTTGTCAGCAGGCCTTACCGGGCTGCGGGCCAGCTCGCGCGGGAGTTGACCCAGGTCACGAGCACGGTTCTGTTCGACATCGTGCGTCTTCGCCTGGTTGGTTGCAGCGCACAGGCCTTGACCCTCTCAGGAGCGTGCTCCCGCAGCGTCCGGTCGTTGCAGCACGTCTGGACGCGTGAGATGACGACACCTGTGCAGCACGAGTGGACGGCCTGGAGCGGGCGGCTCAGGATGGCCCGGTGCCGGAGCCGCCACCGTGACCGACGCCGAGGTCGCCCGGCTGCTCGACATCGGCGGAACCCGTCGCACGGTGCCACGAACGGGTGCCGGTTGTTGCCGGTGTGTTGTCGTATAGCCGATGTGTTCATCTCCTTCCGTAGAGATTGACAGACATTCATCAGCGGGCAGGCGCAGCCCAGCAACCGTTGCCATGGTGTGGTGAACCGCGACCTGCCAGGTGCGCGGTACCAGCACAATTCTGATCGCGAGGAGGAAGCTCATGAGTGACGGCGAGGCGAGTCGACCCGTCGGCGTGGCACTGATCGGATCCGGCCGGATGGGTGCCTATCACGGCGCCACGCTCGCGCAGCGGCTGCCCGGTGCCCGGCTGGCCGCCGTCGCCGACCCTGCTCCTGGTGCGGCGGAGAAGCTCGCGACCGAGCTCGGTGCTGGCTCGGCGTACACCGATGCAGCGCAAGCCTTCACCGACCCTGAAATCCGTGCGGTGGTGATCGCGGCACCGGCTCGATTCCATACTGATCTCGTGGTCGCGGCCGCCGAAGCCGGCAAGGGCGTCTTCTGCGAGAAGCCGTTGGCGCTGACG
>DASQEH010000033.1:0-15058 GCA_035633755.1 Nocardioidaceae bacterium
CGGGACTCGTGGTCGGCGCGAGTATGTACAACAAGCTGCTGGTTGCGATCTTGCTGCTCGCCCTGGCCGGCGCCCTTGCGCTGGTAGGCCCACGGCGGTTGATCTGGTCGAAGTGGGTCCTCGCCGCCGCCGCACTGGGACTCGCCGTCGGCTCGCCGAACCTCGTCTACCAGGCCACTCACGACTGGCCGCAGCTCAGCATGGGGGCGGCGCTCGCCGATGAGAACGGCAGTGAGGTGCGCATCCTCATGTGGCCGTTCTTGTTGCTCATCCTCGGCCCACCGCTGGTACCGGTATGGGTCGCCGGACTGGTGAGCCTGTATCGCCGGCCGGAGTGGGCGCCCGTGCGATTCGTCGCCGTGGCCTTTCCCATCCTTCTGGTGCTCGTGTTTGTGATGGCCTCTCAGCTGTACTACCCGTTCGGCCTGCTGGCGGTGCTGTTCGCGGCCGGGTGCGCCGCCCTGGAGTCTCGGATGGCGGGCCGGGATCGGACGTGGTTGGTCGCCCTCGTGGCGCTCAATGCGAGCGTTTCCATGGTTCTCGGACTGCCGCTCATCCCTGTGTCCCAGCTCGGGGAGACGCCGGTGGGCGACATCAACCAGATCGCCCGGGACACGGTGGGCTGGCCCACCTACGTCGCCCAGATCGCGGCGGTGTACGCGAGGTTGCCGCCGCCGGACCGATCCGTCGCCGTGATCGTCACCAGCAACTACGGTGAGGCAGGCGCGATCGACCGGTTCGGCGAGGAGTATTCCTTGCCCGCGGTCTACAGCGGCCACAACCAGCTGTACTTCCAGGCTCGTCCCCCGGAGTCGGCGAACGTCGTCGTCTTCGTCGGAGAGCAGATCAAGCACGCTGACGGCCGCTTCGAGGTCTGTTCAGTGAAGGAGCGCCTCGACAACGGAGTCGGGGTCGACTCCGAGGAGCAGGGCTTGCCCATAGCCGTCTGCCGGAACCCCGTGGGTGGGTGGCGGATCGCTTGGCCGGCACTGCAGCACTACGACTGACGACTTTGCGCATCTCGCCGCGCGTCGGCCCGGCGTACTCGACACGGCCGACCTGGCGGGCCCCAGCGACGCCCCGATGACCTCGCGGTGGCCTCCTGAGTCATCATGTCGGGATGGATGCGATCAAAGTACAAGTCACCATCGACTGCGCCGACCCCGCCGCTCTCGCCCCCTTCTGGGCCGACGCACTCGGCTACGTCATACAGCCGCCTCCAGAGGGCTTCAGCTCCTGGCCCGAGGCGCTCGCAGCATGGGGCGTCCCGGAGTCGGAGTTCAACTCCGCCAGCGCGGTGGTCGACCCTCACGGCTCGGGTCCCCGCGTCTACTTCCAGCGGGTGCCTGAACCGAAGGCGACGAAGAACCGGCTGCACCTGGACCTTGGCGTCAGCGATGGTCCCGGGACCGATGTGGCGCTGGTGCGAGAGCAGGTGAGGCCCACGGTTGAGCGGCTGGTCTCCCGAGGTGCGACGACCGTGGGTGAGGTCGAGGAGATGGGCTCGTTCTGGGTCGTGCTGCAGGACCCGGAAGGCAACGAGTTCTGCGTGACATGACGGGCGCGGAGACGTCGCGCCGCGGTCGAGACTCACGTATCTGGCTGGTCGCTACCTTCGTGATCTTTGGTCTGACCGTTGCCCAGCTCATCGTCGCGACCTTCGTGTCCGGGCTCGACCAGTTCGAGGGCAAGGGCTTCGGCGCTCGTCTCGTCGCTTACCCGCTGCTGATGGCGGCGGTGCCGGCGGTCTGGCTGGCTCGGCGGCGACTCCGCAACGACGCGTCCCACGTCCCGTGGCTGGCCTTTGCCCTCGTCATGGCGCCGTTCCTCGTGGACGTCACAGGCAACACCCTCGACCTCTACGACTCGTTGGTGTGGTGGGACGACGCCAACCACTTCGTCAACTGGCTGCTGTTGTGCGCGGGTTGCGGTCTGCTGCTCATCCGTGGGACGTCGGCGCCCCGATGGATTCTCGTCCTGGCTATCACCGGGCTGGGAGCGCTGCTGGCGATCGGCTGGGAGCTGGGGGAGTGGTATACCTTCATCCGCCACGGCACCGAGCTCGACACTGCGTACGAGGACACCTTGGGCGACGAGGCGCTCGGTACGGCCGGCGGACTTGTGGCTGCACTGGTGGTCACCGCGCGGCGGCGCTGAGAATGGCAGCGTTGCCGCAGCGGTGTTCTGCGAACTACTCAAATGGTGCATGCGTGGTTGGGGCGATAGGGTTTCTTGACCGTTTCGGCTCTGATCAGCATGACGGCCGATCACACCATCCCCGACGCAGAGCGACCTTTGGAGGTCCCCTATGGGCACGACGCCGACATTCACGCTGAACAACGGCGTCGACATGCCTCGCCTGGGGTTCGGCGTCTTCCAGATACCACCCGACGAGACCGCCACCGCCGTGACGACGGCCCTCGACAGCGGATACCGGCTCATCGACACTGCCGCGGGCTACGCCAACGAGGAGGGGGTAGGCGCCGCTATCAAGGCAAGCGATGTGCCGCGAGCCGACATCTTCGTCACGACCAAGCTCGCTAACGCTGACCACGGCTACGACGCCGCGCTGAAGGCCTTCGACACGAGCATGTCACTGCTGGGCCTGGACACCATCGACCTCTACCTCGTCCACTGGCCGCTGCCGGCTCACGACCTGTACGTCGAGACATGGAAGGCACTGGAGAAGATCTACGCCGATGGGCGAGCGCGCTCGATCGGTGTCTCGAACTTCACCGTGGAGCATCTGACGAGGCTGCTCGACGAGACCGATGTGGTCCCCGTGGCGAACCAGGTCGAACTGCATCCCTACCTACCGCAGCCCGAGCTCCGCCGCTTTCACGCCGACCATGACATCGCCACCGAGGCGTGGAGCCCTCTCGGTCAGGGCAAGACGTTGCTGAACGAGCCGGCCGTGACGGCGTTGGCGGAGTCCCAGCAGCGCACTCCGGCACAGGTCGTGCTGCGGTGGCACCTGCAGCTGGGCAACATCGTGATCCCGAAGTCGGTGACCCCGGAGCGGATCCGGCAGAACTTCGAGGTCCTGGACTTCGAGCTGAGCGACGCCGACATGGCGACGCTGGACGACCTGGCGACGGGCGAGCGGATGGGTCCCGACCCGGACACCTTCAACGACAAGTAGCGCGACGGGAGGCTGCCGCGTCAGGGCCCCTCGAGCAACAGCGGCTCCTCCGCCGCAGCATCCGTAACAGCCCACCTCACCCCGGCGGGGCTGTCGTCGGTACGGGTGATCCCCGTGATGACGAGCGAAGCCAAGAAGCCCACGATCACGGTCACCAGCAAGGCGCCCAGCAGAGCCTTACCCCCGCCGAGCCGGCCCTGTGGGGTGAGCGGTCCCTTGCCGGTGGTGCGGCGTTCCGGCTCAGGCAGCGCTGCCGCGCGTCTCGACCACGGAGCCTCTCGAATCAGGTACCAGGCCGCGCCCAGGATGCCGGCGATTGCGAAGACCCAGAACCACGCCCACTTCGTTCCTCGGCGGGGTTGCTCACCGCCGAGCATCGTCGCCAGCAGTCCGAGAACAGAGGCGGCGGTGAGCCAGATCGGCCACTGCCCGAACCAGTTCACGTGTCCGCCAGCGTCCGGCGTCACCTGAGGTGTGGTCGCCTCATTCGGGCTGAGCTCACGAGCGGTCGCAGCGAGTGATGCGCTGAGGAGGGAGCCGCGGTCAAGCTCCCCTGTCTCGGACGACCGGTGGGCCGCCACCCAGGCTGCACTCTGCCGACTGAAGTCGGCGACGAAGGCTCGGCCCGACCGGTTCGTCCAGCACACTTGCTGCTGGTACGGCCTCTGCTCTCGGCGGGTGTTCTCGCTACCGCCGCGGTTCTCGACCGGGTCGTAACTCGAGGTGCGAAACCCCAGCCCCCACGGAGCCGAGTCGGTGTCGGTCAGGCAGCCGATCTCGATGTCGAGCACCTTGCCCGCTTGGATGTCCAGTGACAACGAGGCCGGTACGGTGCGAACAGGCGTTGTCCAGAGCAACACCCCGGCGGAACTAACGAGGGCTACGAGCAGCGTCCACCGAACGACCTGCCGACCGGAGCCGGCGGGCATGCGAGGGGTCGGTGTCCCGGAAGTCAGCGAGGCTTGCGGCGCGAGTTCGCCTTCGTACGAGCAGCCGCGATGCCTTCCTTGATGCGGCGCTGGTTCTCGGGCTTGCGCAGCGTGTCGTACCCCTTCTTAGCCAGGCCTAGTTTCGCGAGCTTTCCGAACATTCCCATGAGCGATTCCTCCGAACAGTGTGGTGTATGCCGTCCGTACCCGTGTCGGCCCTCAGGAAACAGTCCCGGCCGGGGTATCGGTAGTCTCACCGGCGTGATGGATGCCGCGTGGGACCTGCTGCTTCATGCGGCCCCACCGCTCCGTGCGCCGATCCAAGGCAAATCCCGATCATGAACGCCGAGACGACGGTACCAATCAAAGGCGACATGATTCGTCTCGGCCAGTTCCTCAAGGTCGCCGATGCCGTCGACCAGGGTAGCGATGTCAAGGTGCTGCTTGCCACGGAAGCGGTCACCGTCAACGGTGAGGTCGAGGTTCGACGCGGACGCCAGCTGCACCCAGGTGATGTGGTCGCGGTTGGTGCGACGACGTACCTGATCAAGCGCCGCCAAGGCTCGACCTCAGGCGACGCTGAACGGACCGCCCCGGCCGGCGATGAGGCCGCGAATACCGACCCGGCCGGCGACGTCGCTACGGATACCGATCTGGCCGGCGTCGACGCCGCGGATACCGACCCGGCCGGCGACGACGCGCAGACGACGGATCAGGCCAGTTCACAACCCGCTCACGACCCGGCAAGCGGCAGGTACTCCAGCGGCTCATAGCGGGGTCCTCGCTCACCAGAGGCCCGCAGGTGTGACTGCATGAATGCCACCTCAGTGGCTCTCCAGGACGGCCCCTCATACGTCGACATGGCCTCGACAAGCGTGGCCAGGTCCTGGGCCTCCCTCGTCCGCGCCAACGTGACATGCGGCTGCTGTACCTCTCCGGCGAGTCGACGCCAGGCGTGCGGGTCGGTGCGAACACCGGCCCAGAACACCCGCGCCCGCCAGGCCTGCGGGAACGCCCCTGCGCCGGTGACCGCCAGGTCCAGCGGTTCACTGCGTGCGGCCCGCTCGGTCCACCGGGTCAGCTGACGATCCGCCTCGTGACGGCCGCACTCGCCCAGGAACTCCACTGTGATGTGCCACCGCGACGAGGGCACCCAGCGCAAGTCGGGCGTGGCCAGCCTCGACACATCTACCGCGTCATCGAGGTGCGCCTCGACCTCAGCCGGAAGGACGAGCGCGACGAAAAGGCGGCTGGTGCCTTCGGTTCGCCGCCGGCGAGGCCGCCTCAGTGGATGTCGACGAGGTCGACGACGAAGATGAGCGTCTCGCCCGGCCCGATCGCCGAACCGGCGCCGCGGTCGCCATAGGCGAGGTCGGGAGGGATGATCAGCTGGCGGCGGCCGCCGACCCGCATCCCCTGGATGCCTTGGTCCCACCCGGCGATGACCTGACCGACTCCCAGCTTGAAGGAAAGTGGTTCTCCGCGGTTGTAGGAAGCGTCGAACTCCTCGCCGCTGGAGTGTGCGACGCCGACATAGTGCGCAACGACGGTTGACCCCTTGGTGGCCAGGGCGCCGTCACCGACGGTGACGTCGGTGATCTCCAGGTCGGTGGGAGCAGGGCTGGCCGGGAAGTCGATCTCGGGTTTGTCAGGCATGCGCCAACCCTACCGGCCGGGGGTGGTCGGATCGTCGCCGACGCGGACCCGTCCGCGACGCGGTCTCACTGCGTGTGTGAGACGTACGACTCCAGCTGGTCGCGCTCGAACTCCAGCTCCCCGATCCGTGACTTGACCAGGTCGCCGATCGACACGATGCCTTGCAGCTTGTCCTCGGCGACCACCGGAACATGGCGAATGCGGTGCTGGGTCATCAGCAGCATCAAGTCGTGCACAGTGTCTCCGGGGGCGGCGGTGTGAACCCTCGCCGTCATGATCTGCGCGATGGGGGCGTCGAGTACCGCGGTTCCGTCGACGAGTCCGCGCACCACGTCCCGCTCGGACACGATTCCCGCCAGAGGTCCCTCGTCGCTGTGCACGACGACGGCGCCGATGTTGTGCTCGGCGAGCAGCGCCACCAGGTCCCGTACGGTCGCCTCCGACGGGATCGACACGACGTCGCTTCCCTTTGTCTGGAGCACCTCGTGAACGCGCATCGGCTTACCTCCACAGCAGATTTGAGCTGGCTCGTGCACTGACCGTAACGCCGAAGACCGCTGCCGCGATAGGGGCTGACCGGACCTGTCTGACAAGATTGAGTGGTGACGACTGCGGTCGAGGGGACCCGCAGCCACGCTTCGCCGACCGCTTGGCCATCGCCGACGATCGTTGTGGTCGTCGTCGGCTGGATCACCGCGGTGCTCTGCCTCGATGCCGATGCGAGCCGGTGGCTGCAGCGTCTGCTCGGACTGGCTACCTGGCTCGTCCTGGCGGCGGTCCTGCGCAGGGAGTCATCGCTGGTACGGATGCAGACCGCTGTCGTGGTCGTCTTCGCCTCCGTTGTCGAGTACACGTTCTCTCCACTGCTCGAGGTGTACGTCTATCGCTTCGACAACGTTCCGATGTATGTGCCGCCGGGACACGGTCTGGTGTATCTGGCTGCCTTGGCCATCGGGCGGACACTGTTCGTCTCGACGCACATGAGACTGTGCGTCATTGCCGTTCTCGCGGTTGGCGGCGCCTATGCGGCGTACGGGTTGCTTCTCGCCGAGCGGCCAGATGTGCTGGGCGCATTCTGGTTCGGATGCCTGGCTGCGTTCTTGTGCTGGGGCCCGTCGCGAGGTCTGTACGTCGGAGCCGCGATCGTCGTCACGTACCTCGAACTCGTCGGCACGGCGCTGGGCACCTGGACCTGGCAGACGACGGACCCGACCGGCCTGGTGTCCATCGGGAACCCGCCGTCGGGGGCCGCGGGCGGTTACGGATGGTTCGACCTGGCGGCGTTGATGGTCGCTCCTGCGCTTCTGCGCGGCGTCCGCAGGTTCAATCCCCAGCGTCGCCTGTCTCGTCGTCGCCACGATTCCGGCTAGACCTCGCCTCCCGGCTGTCGAGCGAGCCGCGTTCCCGGCGAGCGGACAGGTCGTGCACCCGTCCGGTTGATTCATCGTCCTCATCGTCGTCGTCGCTCACGTCGGGACTCGCCGGCAGGGAGCCGACGAAGGCCAGCACCTGGTCGTGCACTTTGCCGTTCGTGGCCAGCGCGTCGGACCCGAGCGGCCCGGCGGTGCCGTCGAGCCCGGTGAAGCGGCCACCGGCCTCCTGGACGATGACACTGAGCGCCGCCATGTCGTGCAGGGCGAGCTCGGGCTCCAGGGCGATGTCGACGGCACCCTCGGCTACCAGCATGTAGGACCAGAAGTCCCCGTAAGCGCGACTTCGCCAGCAGCGTTGCGTCAGCGCGGTGAAGTCGTCGCCGCGGCCGCGTCCCTCCCAGCCTCCGAGTGACGAGTACGACAAGGACGCGTCCGCGAGAGTCGAGATATCGGAGACGCGGCAGGGCTGCGCTGCCAGCAATGACCTCCCCGTCCACGCACCGCCGCCCTTCGCCGCCCACCACCGCCGGAACAGAGCCGGGGCAGACACCACACCGGCGACGACGACATCCTCGACCATCAGCGCGATGAGCGTCGCCCAGACGGGAACCCCGCGGATGTAGTTCTTCGTCCCGTCGATCGGGTCGACCACCCACCTGCGCGGCCCCCAGCCGGACCCACCACTCTCCTCGCCGACCACCGCGTCACGGGGTCGGGCCCTGCTCAGGGTGCGTCGGATTCCGTCCTCGACCGACTGGTCGGCATCGCTGACCGGAGTCAGGTCGGGCTTGGTCACAACGTGGAGGTCGAGTGCCTTGAACCGCTGCATCGTCAGCGAGTCAGCGTCGTCCGCCAACACGTGAGCCAGGCGCAGGTCATCAGTGTGGTCGGAACGCATGACCGTCAGGCTACGATGACCGCGCCTTCCACAGGCGTCTGCCGCGCGGTGATGGCGGCGGCTGCCCTTTCGTCCAATGGTGAGCCGTGACCTGCCGTGAGGTACTGGAACCGGTCTGTCAGAAAGGGTGTACGTGTTCAGCGAGTTCAACAATCTGCCCCTGCACGCCCTCGCCATCCATGCGGCCGTTGTCGTGGGTCCGCTGACGGCTCTGCTGGCGGTCCTCTTCGCGATACCGCGGACGCGTGGATGGGCGCGGCTGCCGCTGGCCCTCGTCTCGGTGGGGGCTATCGGTGCCATCTATGTGGCGAAGGAGAGCGGCGAGAAGCTGCAGCCGTTCGAGGCAGGGCCAGGAAGCCCCTCCGAGAGTCTCATTCATCGGCACAGTGAGGCCGCGGATTTGCTCTGGTGGGGCGTTCTGGCTTTCGCGGTCATCGCGGTCGCCGCCTACCTCGTCTCCAGCAGTGCCGAGCGGTTCCGTGGGGCGTTGGCTCTGGCGGTGTGTGTGGTCGTTGTGGTCGGTGGTGCGCTGGTTGCCTTCCAGACCTATCGGGTCGGCGATCTGGGTGCCCGAGCCAGTTGGAACCCGACGGGCGAGATCGACTTCGGCACACCGCCGACCCAGTAAGCCTGCGCCGCCGGGGGTGGGATCCGGCGCGTGCACCGAAGACTGCCGCCTGGCGCCATCGCGCGCTCAGTCGTCGTCCGCCTTCTCGCGGCTCGCCAGCAGCCGGCGGAAGGAGTCCACGCGTTCGGCCTCGATGCGACCTTCGGCGATCGCGTCGTCAAGGGCGCACTCGGGCTCCGCCTCACCGTGCGTGCATCCGCGAGGACAGCCGCCGGTCAGTGCGTCGAGGTCGTCGAAGGCCTTGATGAGCTGCCGCGGGTCGACGTGGGCGAGTCCGAACGACCTGATGCCCGGCGTATCGACCACCCACCCGCCGAACCCGAGCTCGAGGGCGAACACCGACGTCGAGGTGTGACGGCCGCGCCCGGTCACCTCGTTGACGTGGCCGGTCGTGCGATGGGCGTCCGGGACCAAGGCGTTCACCAGCGTCGACTTGCCCACGCCCGAGTGCCCCACGAACACACTCACCTGATCCCTCAGGACTGCGCGGACGGCGTCCAGATCACCTCCGCGCCGAGCCACGACATAGGCGACCCCCAGCGGACGGTAGATGCTCAACAGTGCTTCGGGGTCGGCCAGGTCGACCTTGGTGAGGCAGAGCAACGGTTCCAGGCCGGCGTCGTACGCTGCGACCAGGCAGCGGTCGATGAGCCGGGGCCGCGGTTCCGGATCGCTGACTGCGGTGACGACGACGAGCTGGGTGGCGTTCGCGACCACGATGCGCTCGACGGGATCGGAGTCGTCAGCCGTGCGCCGCAGAACCGTGCTGCGCGGCTCCACCGCGACGATGCGGGCGAGACTGCCCGCATCGCCTGAGACGTCACCGACGAGCCGCACGCGGTCCCCGACGACGACGCCCTTGCGACCGAGTGGCCGTGACTTCATCGCCGTGATGGTCCGGTCGCTGTCGTCGTCGATGCGTACGGTGAGCCGTCCCCGATCCACCGTCACCACGAAGCCGTCGACGGCGTCGGAGTGCGTCGGCCTCAGCTTCGTACGCGGGCGCGTCCGTCGGCGGGGTCGGTCGAAGCGACTCGGGTCCTCAGGGTCGTACCGCGGTGGGCTCACCCGAGCATCGCCTGCCAAGCCGCCACGAAGTCCGGATGGGTCTTGGCGGTGGTCCTCACGTCATCCAGGCGCACGCCCGGCACCACCAGCCCCAGAAGGGCGGCCGCTTGTGCCATCCGGTGGTCGGAGTAGGTGTGGAACAGGGCTGCCCGCATCGGCTGGGGGCGGATCCGAAGACCGTCCTCCGTCTCCTCCACGTCGCACCCGAGCCGTCCGAGCTCGGTGGCAAGCGCTGCGAGCCGGTCGGTCTCGTGACCCCTGAGGTGGGCGACTCCCCGCAGGTGTGACGCCGACGATGCCGTAGCAGCCAGGGCGGCTACCACGGGTGTCAGCTCACCGATGGCGTGCAGGTCGATATCGACGCCTTCGAGCCGCTCAGGGCCGCTGACTGTGAGGGTTCCCGAAGCGAGCGTCACGGTGGCCCCCATCAGCTGGAGGATCTCGCGTATCGAGTCACCCGGCTGGGTGGTCGACGACGGCCACCCGTCGATGGTCACCGAGCCGCCGGTCACGGCCGCTGCGGCGAGGAAGGCGGCGGCGTTGCTGAGGTCAGGCTCGACCTCGACGTCGACCGCAGCGATCGGCCCTGGACTGACCACCCATCGGTCCGGTTCGCTGTCGTCCACGGCAACGCCACGAGCCCGCAGCATGTCGACGGTCATCGCGACGTGCGGTGCGGACGGCATCGCCTTGCCGTTGTGACGGACGTCGACGCCACGCCGATAGCGGGCGCCTGCGAGCAGCAGCGCCGATACGAACTGGCTGGAGGCCGACGCGTCGAGCGTGACGACGCCACCCTCGACCACTCCTGAGCCGTCGATCGCGAACGGCAGGGTCGACGCGGAGGCGGGCAGCGCGACGCCGAGCCTCTCCAGCGCCCGCAGCATCTCGCCGATAGGCCTCTCGCGTGCGCGCGGGTCACCGTCGAAATCGATGCGCCCTGTGGCCAGAGCCGCCAGGGGAGGGACGAAGCGCATCACCGTGCCCGCCAGGCCGCAGTCGATCGACGCAGGCCCGCGCAGCTGCTGCGGGGCGACACGCACGCCGGTGGCCGTGTCCTGAAACTCCACCCCGAGGGACGACAGCGCCGCACGCATCAGTGACGTGTCACGCGCCGCCAGAGGTCTGGTCAGCGTAGAAGGCCCATCGGCCAGCGACGCGAGCAGCAGGGCCCGGTTGGTGATCGACTTCGAGCCCGGTACGACGACGCTTGCGGTGACCGGCGCCGTCGCGAAGGGAGCTTGCCAGGGGCTCAAGACGTATGTGGTCAGCCCGGCGTCAGCTCGCTCGCGCGCTTGGCGGCGCGCTTGGCCTGCCGGCGGGCCAACCAGGCGAGGCTCGGTTTGCCTTCGGTGTCGACGCTGGCCAACAGCAATCCGCCCACCATCGACACGTTCTTGAAGAAGTGCACCTGCTGGTTGGCGCGCTGCTGGGGGTCGGTCTCCTCCCAGAAGCGGTGACCGGCCAACGTGGTGGGCACCAAGGTCACCGCTAGGGCGAGTGCCGACGTTCGCGGCAGCCGTCCGGTGGCCAGCATCGCACCGGCCACGACGTGCACAGCACCGTTGAGCTGCACCATCTGCTGAGCGTCCAGCTGAACCGGCAGCGACGCCGTGGCCTTCTCGACCAACGGGGACAGCCGGTGGGTGACCGGAGCCGCGCGTGTCTGCAGGTAGTTGCTGTTCTTGAAGGAATTGATGCCGCCGGAGATGAACATCGACGCCAGCATGGGACGAGCGATTCGTCGTACAAGGACCATGACGACATTGTGGCCTATGGCGACAGCCGGTGCAGGTCCCGGGGGAACAAGGTCGCCTGACGGATGTTCTCGGCCTCGACGACACGGGCGGTCCAACGTTCCAGCCCGATCGCGAAGCCGCCGTGCGGTGGCATGCCGTGCTTGAACGTGTCGAGGTACCCGAGGTACGGCTGCTGCGGTTCCCCCCGTGCCGCCAGTGCGGCCACGTAGTCGTTGTACCGATGCAGGCGCTGTCCGCCGGTGACGAGCTCGAGTCCGCGGAAGAGGAGGTCGAACGAGTTGGACCATCGAGTGTCGTCCGGCTGGGGGTGGGTGTAGAAGGCTCGCTTGGCGAGCGGGTAGCCCTCGACGGCGAGGAAGTCGCTATGGTGCTTCTCCCGTGCCCACTCGCCCAGTGCCCGTTCGTGTGCAGGCGCCAGGTCCGGTTCGTCCGAAGGCGCACCCACGAGCTCGAGGGCGTCTTTGAAATGGATGACGGGGATCGTGTTCGGCACCACGGGGACGTCGATGCCGAGCAGCTCAACGGCGCCGGGAGCCAGCTCATGGATGCTGGTGACCATGCCGGCGAGGACGTCCCTGAGGACAGCCAACACGTCGCGGTGGTCGCGGATGAACCCCAGCTCGACGTCCAGCGAGACGTACTCCGCGAGGTGGCGCACGGTGTCGTGCGGCTCGGCACGGAACACCGGCCCCACCTCGTAGACGCGCTCGAAGATGCCGACGCACATCTGCTTGTAGAACTGCGGGGATTGGGCCAGATATGCCGGCCGGCCGAAGTAGTCCACCTCGAACACGTTGCTGCCCGACTCCGTGGCCGACTCGACCAGCTTGGGGGTCTGGATCTCGGTGAAGCCCACTCGGTCGAGCGTTGAACGGAATCCGTGCAGCGAGGCAGCGGCCAGCTGCCAGGTGGCCAGCTGCCGTGGGTGCCGCCAGGCGACCTGCCCGTGGTCGAGCAGGGTCGGCAGTCCCGCCGACAAGGTGGGACGCCACAGCTCGAAGGGAGGCGTGGCCGCTGGGTCCGTGAGTGCGGTGATCTCCGGGTCGACGACCTCGACGCCGCCCGGCGCCTGCGGGTTGCGGCTCACAGTGCCGATGACGTCGACGGTGGTCTCCTCGGTCAACGCCTCGATTGCGAGAAGGGTAGCCGGATCGCGAACAACGACCTGTGTGGTCCCCGAACGGTCCCTCACGATGACGAACGCCAGCCCTTTGAGCCGCCGGCGGCGGTGCACCCAGCCGCTGATGCGGACGCGGTCTCCTTCGCGGTCCGCGAAGGATGCCAGTTGTGCCGCGAGCGTCCTCGGCAGCGCGGCATCCGGCGCCCGCTCGGGCGAGGTCGAGGACGCTGGGGACAGGGGCGGAGAGGACATGGCGCACCTTCGAGGTTCGTGTTGCCCCGGAGGTGTGGGCGACGGGCTACTTCGCGGTGCCACCACACCTTCGCTGACGCCCGATGGCGCCAGCCTCGACTGTCCTGCCGGCTCGAGAGTGTCTTCGTCGCGGGTACGGAGTCCGCCTTGCAGCGACCGGCGGCTCTCTGTGCTCCGATCCCGTGACTACTTGTCTCTGTCGTTGCCTGACGTCAGTGTATCCGGACCGCAAGGGTGCCGGTCACCTGATGATCCGAGGTGGCCTCAATGGCGTCGCGAGATCGATACGAGCGACGTGTAGACGACCACATTGGCGGTGTAGCCCACGTCGTTGTCGTAATCTCCCCCGCAGGTGACCAGCTGGAGCATCGGGCGTCCGTGTGAGCCATAGATTCGCTGCGCCGGGAAGTCTTCGTTTGGATAGGTGGCCCTGCGCTCCACGACGAACGTGGCCACCCGGCCGTTGGCCAACGTCACCGCGACCCGGTCTCCGGCCGACAGGTACCGCAGCATGATGAAGACCGCCGGACCTTCGTGTGAGTCGACGTGGCCGAGGATGACGGCCGACCCCTCCTGACCAGGGGACGGGCCGAGCCGAAACCAGCCGGTCTTGTCGGGGTCGGTCGGGACTTCCACCGTGCTGTCTGGGCGAAGTCCCAGCTTTATGACAGCTGCCTCCACGCCTATGGCTGGAATGCTCAAGGTGGTCGGGGCGGAGCGGGGGACCGCCCGACTACCCGACTCGCGCTTCGGCCTTTGGCGATCCTTTGCAAGGCTCGGGGCGTCGGCCGGTGCTGCGCGCGAGGACGGCTGGTCCGCGCCTGGCCCACTCGGTGAGACCGCCCGCTCCTGCGTGGTGTCGAGGCTCCGATCGTCCGCGAGCGCGGCCACGCTGATGGCGCCTGACCCGACCAGCAGGAGGGTCAGGCTCGCCGCCCACCAGCGTCTCGAACGTCGGCCAAGGTCGTCGGCACAACGGTGCGGGTCAGACATTCCCATCGAGCTCGTCACGACCGCTCCGCTCGCGTGCGGTGCGCAGTCGTCCCAAGCGGATGGCTTGGGCCATGGCGAGTGCAGCCCCCGTCAAGGCCAGCAGACCCACTGCGTACAGGCCTGTGTTGTCCGACGGCGACGTGCCTCCACCTCCGGTGTCGGGGTGTCCACTGGGTACGACACCGGTGGACGGTGGCGAGGTGGTTGCCTCTGACGGAGGCAGGCTGGTCTCGCTGGTCGAGGGAGGCACGCTTGTCTGGCTCGTCGAGGGAGGCGCGGTCTGGCTGGTTGGGGGGATTGTGGTCTGGCTGGTCGACGGAGGGTTGCTCCGAGTGGTCGGCGGAGGGTTGGTCCTCGTGGTCGGGGGCGGGCTGGTCGCGATCGTGGTCGGCGCGGTCGTGTCTGTGGGTCCGGTCGTGTCTGTGGGTCCGGTCGGCACGGACGTCGTTGGGGTTGACGTCGTGGTCGGCTCGCTCGTGGGGGCAACGTCGCACACCGGCCTGGTGATGGTGTCGTTGATCAACGTCACGTTGCCGGTGCCGGCCAGCAGGCGTCCCTGAACGGTCGCGGCATTCGCCACAGTGATGCTGGCTTGGGCGAGAACTGTTCCGACAAAAGTCGTGGTGGTATCGAGTGTGGCCGAGCTTCCGACCTGCCAGAAGACGTTGCAGGCGGACGCACCGTTGACCAGCGACACCGTGCTACCAGGACTCGTGATCAACGAGGACCCGGCCTGGAAGATGAACACCGCGTTTGGGTCGCCCTGTGCGTCCAAAGTCAGGGTCCCCGTCAAACGCATTACTTCGGCGGTCGCATACACACCGGAAACCAATGTCTCCCCGCTGAGATCGCCAGGCGCAGGGAACGTCCGTGTCGGCGTGCGTGAGAAGGCATCGTTATATGCCGGCGTCCATGCCGCCCGAGCGTCGTTGGCAACACTGGTAGTTTCATGCGTTGTTCCATCGACAATGGTGGCGCTTTCGAAGCCGGTAATGGACGATCCCGGACTCACTCCCACGTCACCCGTGATAAGCGAGCCGCCAGTGTTCGTGACGGCCTCACCTCCCAGGATCGCGAATCTTGCCGCGTCGCCCAGAACCACCGTGGCCGGCGGCAGAGCCGAGGCCGCCGAGCTCGACGGCATACCGGGTGTGGCGGCTGCGACGCCCAGGAAGACCAGAGCAACAGACGCTCCGGCCGCGAGCGCTCCGGCGCACCAGCGCCTTGAGGTGGAAAGTG
>DASQEH010000034.1:0-15480 GCA_035633755.1 Nocardioidaceae bacterium
GTGGAAGGCCCAGCATCGAGACGTCGGCGACGCCGCAACGCAGGTCGCCGAGCTGGCCGGGCAGGCGCGAGTGCAACGCTTGCGGAGGTAGGTGCCGCGTCCGCGTCGTTCATGAGCGTCGGCTGCACCCGACCCCCCGCAGCCCACGCTGGATCGAGCGCACAGCACCACCGTGCGGCGCCATATCAAACGCTATCAGGTACTCGGGCGCCGCCTCACTTTATGCTCGCCGATGGTCCGCGCTGACGAGAAGCGTACGGGCGTCCAGATCCGATCAGCCATGAACGGTCGCGCGCTCCCAACACACTGGAGCGGATATCCGCAGCGACTTGCCTAGCCGGGTTCCTGATGGTCACTCTGCCCGGAATGTCCGGTACGCTTACGACTTAAGCTGTTTCGCTGACACGGGCAGCAGCGAGTCCTACGCTGTTTCGAATTGTTGTGGTCGCCCGGCTTGATGTCGACGAGACAACGTCCCTGATCTGAGGAGAAACCTGATGAGACTGCCGCACAGAGGTGCGACCAAGTTTGCGATCGCGTTAGGCGTCGCATCACTATTTGCTGCCGTCCCGTCAGGGGTCGCCAGCATGAATGCTCAGACGCAAGCTGCCCCCGGAGGCGAAGTCAAGTTCCGGTACACGTTCGACCTCGGCGAAACGCTGCAAACGGGCACGCGGGTACGTGACGCGTCAGGGAACGGGCGATTCGGCATAGTGCGTACGTCCGGTGGCGGTCGCCTGACCGTGCTGCCCAAGGGGAACCCCGGCCGCGCCGCAGGCTTTCCGCGCGTCTGCGTTGGCTGTGGCCGTGGAATCATTACGGTAGCCAATGCCCCGGCACTCAACCCCGGCACTCGCCCGTTCAGCTTTGGAGCCTCAGTGCGGGCGACCAACGCACAGACCCCCGTTGGCGCCGACCCCAACATCGTAGGGAAGGGTACGAGCGGCTCTCCCGGAGGCAAGTGGAAGCTGCACCTTCTTGGCGCGAAGCCCCGATGTGTCTTCGACGGTGCCGGGTCGCGTGTTGCCGTCACCTCGAAGGTGCGGATAGACGACGGCACCTGGCACCGGGTCATCTGCACCCGAAACGGGATCGTTCATACACTCACCGTCGACGGCGTACCGATGGACACATCAACCACCGTCTTCAGCGGAAAGACCCTCAGCGCTGACCCCGTGAAGATCGGCGGTAGGGCCGCCGCCCCCAGCGGTAGCAATGACCAGTTCCATGGGGATCTGGACGGCGTGTTCTTGCGCATCAACAATCCCTGATCGCCCATCTCGGCAACGACGCTCAGAACCTTGCGACGCTCACACGTTGCCGAGATCGGCGCTGTTCGATGGCGCGGGTCACCGGGTTAGCTGTGAAACCTACAGCCACCCGGTGATTCGTGCGACGGTGGAGCCGAGGACGAGCGCGACCATCAGGATCCGAAGCAGGCGGCCCTTCGTCGGCAGAATCGGCCACGACAAATACAGCAGCCAGCTGACGAACGCTGTGACGAGCAGCAGTGCAGGAACGGCAAGCACAAGAGGCGCTGAGAGGCCGACCAGCATCAGCACCAGCACTGCCGCCGGTATCGTCACTGGTGGGAGCTGAGCCAAGCGCACCAGCAGCCCGCGGCTACGGTCACGAAGGCTGCCAGGAGCGACCTGGTGCGGGTGGGCGCTGCTGCCGGCGGACGCGCGTTTGGCGGGATTCCCCGATCGCCGCTGACGTGGGCCTGACATCCGTTTCTCCTATGTCAAGCCGCGGCCGGGAGGGCGGTCTCGGCCGTGGTTGACGGGTTGTTCTTCAGGGTGTTGTAGACGGTTCGGGCGAGGCGTCGTTTGAGGCAGCGCAGCGCCTCGGTGGTGGAGTCGCCGGCGGCGAGGCGCTTGTCGTAGTAGGTCCGGCCCAGCCCGGGTCGTTGCAGCTGGGTTACGGCGATGCGGTGCAGGGCGGTGTTGAGCTGGCGGTTGCCGGACTTCGACATCCGTACTCGGCCCTTGGTGCGTCCGGACCAGACCGGGATGGGGGCGACACCGGCGTGCATGGCGTACTTGGCCTCGTGGGCGAAGCGAGCGACTCCGGCGGTCTCTCCGACGATCTTGGCTGCGGTCAGCGCACCACAGCCCGCCACCTCGAGCAGCTGCGGAGCCCGGGCGCTCACCGCTTGGGTGATCTCGCGTTCGAGGTCGTTGATGACCGGGGTAACCCGATCGATGTCGGTGAGGATGTCACGGGCCAACCTGGCATCGATGCCAGGCTTGTCGCCCAGCCATGCCGCCAGCGCCTCGCGGGTGTTGGCCTGCTTCAACGCCTTGGGTTTGGGGTCGGCTGCCGGCTCACCGGGTGCGATGCGGTGCAGGTGCCATCGCAGCCGGTTCATCATCCGGGTCCGCTCACCCACCAGGTCTTCTCGCCGGTCGACCAGCAGCTTCAACTCCCGCGATGCCTCGTCGTGGCTGGCCACGGGCAGGTCAGGCTCGCGCAGCGCAGCCCGGGCGACCGCGAGCGCGTCGATCGGGTCCGACTTCCCCCGGGTGCGCGCGATCCGACGCTGCTCGGCCATCATCTTCGGCGGGACCCTCACCACAGGCTCACCGGCCTCGAGCAGGTCGATCTCCAACCGAGCCGACAAGTGCCGGCAGTCCTCGATCGCCCACTTCTCCAGCTCCGCGCCGAACCGCTCCCGGGCCCACCGGATCGCCTTGTCGTGCCCGCTGGGAGTGGCTTTGACCGTGACCTCGGCGAGCTTGCAGCCCGCGGCGTCGACCGCGACGAACGTGTGGGTCCGCTTGTGAACATCGGTTCCAACGACAACCATGGTGGCTGCCTCCTTCACATCGATCAGTGACGGGACGGTTGGACCGGTCGGCGGACACATCTCAGTCGGGGGCGGTGCCACGCTCCTATCAAGTCACGCCGGCCGGTCCCTTCACGCCCGGTATCGACAAAACGGATGTACGCCAAACCCGAAGGTCGACAATCAGCCTAAGAGCCAGACACCAGGCGATCAGGATCCAACCACCGCAACAGCGGCAACGTCACCCTGACACTGAGGCCAGCCTAGTGGGCTGGCCCAGCGTCTGGACCGTTGCTGATCCGCCTTGGGCGACGGTAGGGAGGTCCGTGAGACTAGGCGCATGCTTGTGATCTCTCGCTTCCGGTACGACGACGACCTGGCCGACAGGGCACAAGCCGAGCTGGCGACCTGTGTGCAGCGGTTCTCGGAGCGCCCCGGGTTCATTCGCGGCACCGTCGGCCGCGCAGTCGATGACCCCACGATCTGGGTGCTGGCCACGACCTGGGAACACGTCGGCGCATACCGGCGGGCACTGTCGGCGTACGACATCAAGATGAACGTCGTGCCGGTGTTGTCCTTCGCCATCGACGAGCCGTCTGCTTATGAGGTCATCATCGGTGAAGGCGCCACCGAACCGAACGAGGCCAAATCTCGCGGCGGGAGCGGGATGGCCGGGCGGTAACCTAGGAACGCCAGCCTCCATTCTCGAGGTTCGCCGACCGCCGACCGCCAGCCGGATGGAGAGTTGCGCCATGCCCCCCTCAGTCATCGACAGCGTCGTCAGCCTGTGCAAGCGCCGCGGGTTCGTGTTCCCCTCGGGCGAGATCTATGGGGGTACCCGTTCCGCCTGGGACTACGGGCCGTTGGGCGTGGAGCTCAAGGACAACATCAAGCGGCAGTGGTGGCGCTCCATCGTCACCGGTCGCGACGACGTCGTCGGCCTCGACTCGTCGGTGATCCTTCCGACGCGCACCTGGGAGGCCTCCGGTCACCTGGCAGCGTTCACGGACCCGCTCACCGAGTGCCTGAGCTGCCACAAGCGCTTCCGCGCCGATCACCTGCAAGAGGAGCTGGCGGCTCGCAAGGGCATCGACGACCCCGACTCCATCGCGCTGACGGACATCGCCTGCCCCAACTGCGGCAACCGCGGCAAGTGGACCGAACCGCGTCCCTTCAACGGAATGCTCAAGACGCACCTGGGCGTGGTCGAGGACGATTCCGGGCTGCACTACCTGCGACCCGAGACAGCACAGGGCATCTTCTTGAACTTCCTCAACGTGATGAACTCCGCCCGCAAGAAGCCACCGTTCGGCATCGGACAGCTCGGCAAGGCGTTCCGCAACGAGATCACCCCGGGCAACTTCATCTTCCGTACCCGGGAGTTCGAGATGATGGAGCTCGAGTTCTTCGTCCAGCCGGGCACGGACGAGGAGTGGCATCAGACCTGGATCGACCTGCGGACCGAGTGGTACGTCGACCTCGGCATCGACCGTGACAACCTCCGGCTGTTCGAGCACCCGGCAGACAAGCGGTCGCACTACTCCACGCGCACCGTCGACATCGAGTACCGCTTCGGCTTCGCGGGATCGGAATGGGGCGAGCTCGAGGGCATCGCCAACCGCACCGACTACGACCTCAGGCAGCACACCGAGCACTCCGGGCAGGACCTGTCGTACTTCGACCAGACGAGCGGCGAGCGCTGGTTCCCGTACGTCATCGAGCCTGCGGCAGGCGCCACCCGGTCGCTTCTGGCCTTCCTCGTCGATGCCTACGCCGAGGACGAGGCGCCCAACGCCAAGGGCGGCATCGACAAGCGCACCGTGCTGCGCCTCGATCCGCGGCTGGCGCCGGTGAAAGCCGCCGTGCTGCCGTTGTCGCGCAACAGCGACCTGACACCCAAGGCGAAGGCGCTGGCCACCGAGCTGCGCAGGTCATGGAACGTCGACTTCGACGACGCCGGAGCCATCGGGCGTCGCTATCGCCGTCAGGACGAGATCGGCACTCCGTACTGCGTCACGATCGACTTCGACAGCCTTGATGACGACGCCGCGACGGTTCGCGAACGCGACACGATGAAGCAGGAACGTATCGCCCTCGACCGTGTCCCGGCGTTCCTCGCGGAACGGCTGTTGGGTTGTTGAGCATGCGGGTCGACGCCTGGCTGGGAATCGGCGTGGGCAGCAGGTCGACGTCGTCGTGAAGGCGCCGTGAAGCTCGGGACACTCGACGTCGACCCGCCCGTCGTCCTCGCACCGATGGCGGGGGTGACCAACGCGGCGTTTCGTTCGCTCTGCCGCGAGCAGGGCGCAGGGCTGTACGTCAGCGAGATGATCACCAGCCGCGGCTTGGTCGAAGGTGATGACGCGACACTCGGAATGCTGACCTTCGACCCGAACGAGTCGGTGCGCTCTGTCCAGCTGTACGGGGTCGACCCCACCACGATGGGTCGAGCTGTGGAGATTCTGTGCGCCGAACACGGGGCGTCCCACATCGACCTGAACTTCGGCTGCCCCGTCCCGAAGGTGACCCGCAAGGGCGGTGGCGCCGCCCTGCCGTGGAAACGCCGGCGGCTCGCGGCCATTCTCGAGGCCACCGTCGCCGCGGCCGCTCCCTATGGCGTGCCCGTCACGATGAAGACCCGCAAGGGCATCGACGACGACCACCTGACCTACCTCGACTCGGGGACGATCGCGCAGGACGCCGGCTGCGCGGCCATCGCCCTGCATGCCCGTACGGCGTCGCAGCATTACTCGGGCGAGGCGGACTGGTCGGCCATCGCCGAGCTCGTCGACCACGTCGACATCCCCGTGCTTGGTAACGGCGACATCTGGGAGGCGTCCGACGCCGTGCGCATGATGGCGAAGACGGGCTGCGAGGGAGTCGTCGTCGGCAGGGGATGCCTGGGCCGGCCGTGGTTGTTCCGAGACCTGGCTGCTGCGCTCGGCACTAGACCGCTGTCAACGGGGCGGCTGACTCACGCCTTACCGCGGTTGGGTGAGGTCGCCGCCATGATGCGTCGGCACGCAGAGCTGCTCTCGCATCACATGGGGGAGCCGCGGGGCTGCAAGGAGTTCCGCAAGCACGTCGCGTGGTATCTCAAGGGCTTCGCCGTCGGCGGTGACCTGCGACGCTCCCTCGGCCTGGTGGACACCCTCCGTACGCTCGACGCCCTGCTCGCCCAGCTGGACCCCGACGAGCCGTTCCCGGTCACGGAGCTGGGCAACCCTCGCGGCCGGCAGGGCAGTCCACGCCGGGTCGCGCTACCGGACGGCTGGCTGGACACCCGCGACGATGCCGTCGGCGGCCAGAGCATCGAGCTCAGCTACGAGGCCGAGGTCGTGGGAACAGGCGGCGGCTAGCTGTAGGGTGCTCAGTGCTTCTTGCCGGGAACGATCGGGGAGTTGGCCTGAGGGTTGGACTTCTCCCGCTTCTCGGCTCGCTTTTCCTTCAGTGACTTGCCGGACTTCTTCGTCATCGAGTTTCGCGGCGACTTGTCGGACATGGGAGCGCTCCTCCGTTGGAAGCCTGAACGGCTCCATGGCAACGACCATACGCCTACGTCCGTCCGGAAGCGACGCTGTTATGGGCTCGTTGCGCGACGGCTTCGAAGCACTGAACCGGCTCTCGCTGGGCCGCAGGCTGTCGGAGGTGCAAGCGTGCCTGTGGTCGCCTCGGGAGACGACCACAGCCACACATCGGGGTGTTGCTGGTCAGCCGCCGAGAATCTTGCCCAGGCCTCCGGACAGGCCACCGCCACCGCCACCGGTGAGCTTCGCGATGATGTCCTGCGGGCTCAGGCCGAGCGACGACAGCATGCCAGCATCGCGGTCGGTGTCGACCTGGTCGGGCAGCATCGTCTGGGCCTGGTTGGCCTTTCCGGTGTCGCCTTGGGACGTGAGCATCTCGATGATCTGCGACTTGTCGAACTGCATGAGGATCTCCTTCTCGGTTCGCTTGCGGATCAGGTCTTCGGTTCGGGTTCGTACCCGGCACCGTGTTCGAGTAGACATCGTGCCGCCCATCCCTGCACGCGAGAAGGCTCTCGAAACCTATGCAGCGCAGGACGTGAAACAGCCTTCGGCATCACCCCGACAGGACAACCGGAATGCATCGTCGGCTTCGCAGCGGGTCAGACTCGGGATGCGGCCTGGTCACGACAGCCACGGGCAATCCCACACCGATGGCCCCCACAGACAGGGCCGCGAGACGTAGGCTCGGCCGGATGGCACTTGCGAGCCCCGGGTACGTCGACGCCGACGTCGAGCGCTACCTCGACGAGCCGGACCCGTCGGTCCGGTCGACGTTCGAGCGCGACCGAGCGCGGATCGTCCACTCGGCGTCGCTGCGAAGACTCGCCGCCAAGACCCAGGTGGTCGGCCCGAGCACCAGCGACTTCACCCGGAACCGATTGACCCACACGCTCGAGGTCGCGCAGGTCGGTCGGGACCTGGCGCACTCCCTGGGCTGCGACCAGAACATCGTCGAAGCGGCTTGCCTGGCCCACGACCTCGGTCACCCTCCGTTCGGGCACAACGGCGAAGCCGCGTTGAACGCGGCCGCCGCTGATGTCGGAGGCTTCGAGGGGAACGCCCAGACACTGCGCCTGTTGACCCGACTCGAGGCCAAGCGGATCGGTCCCGACGGGCGCAGCGCCGGGCTCAACCTGACCCGCGCGGTCCTCGACGCGGCCACGAAGTACCCGTGGCGTCTCCGAGAGGCGCCGCCGCCGCGAGGCCGCCATGCCGACGGCCTGCCTCGGGCGGTCCGCAAGTTCGGCGTCTACGACGACGACGCGACCGTCTTCACCTGGATGCGGCGCGGGGCCCCATCCGGCACCACGTGCATCGAGGCGCAGATCATGGACTTTGCCGACGACGTGGCCTACAGCGTGCACGACGTGGAGGACGCGGTCGTGGCGGGTCGTGTGCAGCCTCCGCTGCTCGCCGATCCCGGCTTGCGAACGGACATCTGGCAGACGGTGCGGGACTGGTACGACACCGGCCTGAGTAACGAGGCCCTCGAGGCGGCCTACGCCCGCCTTTCCAACGACCCTGCCTGGCCTCAGGCCTTGTACGACGGCAGCCGCCAGCACCTCGCAGGGCTGAAGAACCTCACCAGCCGGCTGATCAACCGGTTCTGCGTGGCGGTCCAGCACGAGGTGATCGTGCGGGACCTGCCTCCGGTCCTGGTCCGGTATGCCGCTGACCTCCCGGTGCCCGCCACCGTCAAGGCGGAGATCGCGGTGCTCAAGGGCATCGCCGCACATCTGGTCATGAAGGCCGACGACCATGTGGTGAGCCATGCTCGTGAACGCGACCTGCTCACCGAGCTGGTCGCGGCGATAGAGCGGTCTGCGCCCGAGGGGCTGGAGCCGACCTTCCGTGCGGACTTCGAGACGGCAGCAGACGACTCCGAGCGTCGGCGGGTCATCATCGACTCGGTTGCGTCGCTCACCGATCTGTCGGCTGTGGAGAAGCATCGAGGCCTCATCCGGACTGCGTAGACTTCCCGCGTGGTGGCTGGGCGGATCCGAGACGACGACATCGCCAGCGTCCGCGAGCGGTCCCGTATCGACGAAGTGGTGTCCGCGCATGTCACGCTGCGCGGCGCCGGGGGTGGCTCGTTGAAGGGTCTGTGTCCCTTCCACGACGAGAAGAGCCCGTCGTTCCACGTCACCCCGGCACGCGGCTTCTTCCACTGCTTCGGCTGCCAGGAGGGCGGCGACGTCATCACGTTCGTGCAGCGGATTGAGGGCGTCGGATTCAGCGAGGCAGTGGAGCGGCTGGCAGATCGCTACGGCGTGCAGCTGCGGTACGTCGACGATCGCCTGCCAGGCCCTCGCCGCGACCCCGGCCAACGCAGCCGACTGGTGGATGCCAACCGGCAGGCGGCGGAGTTCTACAGCCGCGAGCTCACCTCCGCCGAAGCGGCGCCGGCGCGGCAGTTCCTCGACGAGCGGGGATTCGACCAGGACGCCGCCGAGACGTTCGGAGTCGGGTTTGCGCCGCGCAGTGGCGAGGCCGTCTTGGGACATCTGCGGAACAAGGGGTTCTCGGACGACGAGCTCGTCACGGCCGGGCTGGTGGCACGCAGCGACCGTGGCCCCTATGACCGTTTCCGGGGCCGACTGATCTGGCCGATCCGGGAGCTGTCGGGTGACGTGGTCGGGTTCGGGGCACGGCGATTGTTCGACGACGACCGCATCGAGGCGAAGTACCTCAACACTCCCGAGACGCCGATCTACAAGAAGAGCCAGCTGTTGTACGGCGTCGACCTGGCCCGCAAGGAGATCGCCCGCAGCTCCCATGCCGTCGTGGTGGAGGGCTACACCGACGTGATGGCGTGCCACCTCGCAGGCGTCAAGACGGCCGTGGCGACGTGCGGCACGGCGTTCGGCGAGGAGCACACCAGGATCTTGCGGCGGCTGATGCTGGACCACGACGAGTTCCGTGGAGAGGTCATCTTCACCTTCGACGGTGACGAGGCCGGACAGAAGGCCGCGTTGCGTGCGTTCGAGGGCGACCAGCAGTTCGTCGGCCAGACGTACGTCGCCGTGGAGCCGGGTGGACGAGACCCGTGCGAGCTGCGGGTCGCCGACGGTGACGCCGCCGTCCGGGAGCTGATCGCCCGACGCGTGCCGCTGTACCGATTCGTGCTGAGCAACGTGATCGGCAGGTACGACCTGGACCGGGCCGACAGCCGCGTCGACGCTGTACGCGAGGCGGCACGACTGGTCGCAAGCCTCCGGGACAAGTCCAAGGTGGACGCCTTCGCGCGTGAGCTCGCCGGCATGGTGGGGGTCGACATCGAGAGCGTCCGCGCCGAGATCCGGGGAACCAGAGGGCGTGGACGTGACAAGCCGGCAACGGCAGGACCCGACCTGTCGGCGCGTCCGCCGAGCGCGGGGCAGGACGTCCCCGACCCGCGCGAACGCCGGTTCTCCATCGAGCGCGACGTGCTCAAGCTGGCGTTCCAGCACCCGGCCACGCTGGGGGAGTCCTGGGCTGACCTGGGCGCCGACGACTTCACCCACCCGTCGTACCGGCACCTCTTCGGCGAGATCACCGGTCGCGGTGGCCCTGAGGCCGGCAGCGTTGATGCCTTGCTGGCTGCGCTTGCAGACACCGACCCGCTCCGCCATCTGGTCTCGGCCTTGGCGGTGGAGCCACTGCACCTGACGCAGGCTCCCGACGAGGGGGTGGCCGCCTCGTATGTGGTCCGGCTGCAAGAGCTCACCGCGCTGCGTCGCATCGCCGCCATCAAGGCGAAGCTGCAGCGCATGAACCCGGTCACCGAGGCCGCGGACTACAACCGGATGTTCGGCGAGCTGGTGGCGCTCGAGAGTCATCGCCGATCCCTCCGCGAGACCGCGGTTCGCGGCGCTCTGTGATGGCCCGGGAAGGAGGCGCTCTGTGATGGCCCGGGAAGGAGTGGCCGGCAACGAAGCCGGGTCGCGGCGCCAACGACGCCTCTCACTCCCGTCGGACGTGACATCTGCGCTGGCGCTGTCCCGGGGCGAGCGTCCCCTCGCCTGGGCGCGTGGCACCCAGGGCAGCTGGCACGTGGGCACCGCCGTGGCACTGCACATCGGGAGCCCGGAAGGTTCCCGCCGGGTGGCCTGGGAGCAGATCGAGCGCGCCGACTGGCGCAGCGACGAGTCCCAGCTCGTGATCGTGGAAGTAGCCGGCTGGGGAGAGCCAGAGGTGCGCACCGAGCTGGAGCTGGTGGAGCCGGGGCGGCTGCTGGAGCTCCTTCGTGAGCGGGTCACCAAGAGCGTCGTGATCAACCTGTATGCGCCCGTCCGAGGACGGCGAGGACTCAGCGTGGTGGGCAGGCGGTCACCATCGGGCGACGGGGAGGTGGCATGGTCGTACGTGCTCGGTCCGGGCCTGGATCCCGAGGACCCGGTGGTTCGTCAGGTGGCCGAACGCACCTTGGCGCAGGCCCAGACTGAGCTGGCAGGACTATGACGGGCATTTGGTAACCTATCGGCGTCGCCCAGATCGGGTCGCAATCCCGCGTAGCTCAATTGGCAGAGCAGCCGGCTGTTAACCGGCAGGTTATTGGTTCGAGTCCAATCGCGGGAGCTCGTATCGTCGCAGGTCAGACGTAGTTCGCTCCCCGTGAGACGGGATCCAGGTCTCTAGGCAGGCCGTGAGCGGTGCGCAATAGTGGCCGCGTGGTGTTGCACGGTCCGAGCGGCAGGCGGGTGCGCTGACATGCGCATCGTGATCGGGGAGGACGAGGCGCTGCTGCGCCAAGGGCTGACCCACCTACTCGAGGTCGCCCATCACGACGTCGTCGGCACCGCTGCCAACGCCGTTGAGTTGCTGCGCCACGTCGAGGAGCGGCAACCGGACCTCGTGATCACCGACATCCGGATGCCGCCGAACTACGCCTCAGAAGGCCTCGAAGCTGCCCAGAAGATCGCGGACGAGTGGCCGAAGGTCGCCATCGTCGTCCTCTCCCAGTACGTGCAGCGACGCGCCGCGATGGATCTGCTCGCGCGCCGTGACTCCGGGATCGGGTACCTGCTCAAGCAGCGCATCGCGGACATCTCGACATTCTGCGCGAGCATCGAGCGTGTGCAGGCGGGAGACACCGTTCTGGACCCGGAGGTCGTCTCGCTGATGGTCTCCCGCGCGCGGCGCGACCACCGTGCCGTCGACCAGCTCACCGCCCGGCAGCGCGAGGTCCTCGTGCTGCTGGCCGAAGGCAGGGCCAACATGGCCATCGCCCAGGAGCTGTCCATCACCGAGAAGTCCGTCGTCGCGCACGTGTCCCACATCTATGACGCGCTGGGCATCGCGGCCACCCCCCACGACCATCGCAGGGTGCTCGCGGTCATCCGCTACCTCTCGCGCGACCTGGACTGACACGAGCCGAGTCGCTCGCGAGCAGCTGGGTCGTGCAGCCAAGCCGGGACCAGCGGGCCGCGACTGGTTCCTGCGCGACCAGCCGGACCGCGACGGCTCGCCGGACCTCAGTCCGGCCGAGCCGACGCCAAGCTTCAGCTTCGCGTGAAGGTCCCGAGTCCCTCGTGGTTCCATGCGTTGATGGTCACCGAGATGACCTGCGACGACGTGCCGCTGAAGATCGCGCCCGAGAGGCCGCTGGCGTCCTCCCCGGTTGTCTCGAAGAAGAACTCATCGCCGCTGTAGTGCTTCAGCGCGTGCTGCTCGCGGTTGGGGCCGACGGTGAAACTCAACGCTCCTCCGCGGATGGAGACGGTGAGCTCACCGAGGGCCGCATTCTCGTAGGTGCCAACGTAGGAGCTCAGCCTGCGCGCCGGCTCGGGCTGCGCTGCGGGCTCGGAGGACTTCTTCTGGTCGGCGGTCGGCTCCTCCTCGAAGTACGGGGCGATGACGGCGAGCCAGCTCTCCTGAGTCGACTTGCCATAGCGGACGATGTCAACGAACTCGGCAGAGATCGCCTCGGGAACCCCCTGCGGGAACGCGTTCGTCAGGACGACGATCGCGAGCTTGTCCGTGGGGTACATCGTCACCGCGGTCGCAGCGCCGCGGCTGAAGGCCCCCGAGTGGGAGACCTGCAGCTCGCCGGTCTTCTCGTACCGGACGTTCCAGCCGTAGCCGTAGAAGCTCGACCACGTGCCCACCTCGGGCGTCGGGTTGCTCGTGAAGGCCGGTGACCAGATCTGGTTGAGCTGCTCAGGGTCGACAAGTGTTTCGCCGCCGTGCGTACCGCCTGCGAGCAGCATCGTTACCCATGTCGCCATGTCGCGGACCGACGAGCTGCCGGAGCCGGCCGGAGCCTGCGGTTGGTAGTTCGCATCCGGTTGTGCCACGAACGTGCCGTTCACCTTGCGGTGCAGTGCGACGCGATTCTTGCGCGCCGTGAGGTCGGCGTAGGTGAAGCTGCTCGACGTCATCCCCAGCGGCTCGAAGATCATCTCCTCGGCGAGCGTCGCCCAAGGCCGCTTCGTCGCTGCGGCGATGGCCTCGGCTCCCGTCGTCAGGCCGTAGTTGGTGTACTCGTAGTTGTCGCGGAAGGAGCGCAGCGGGTAGTACTTCAACTTCGCGATGATCTGCGCGCGGTTGTAGCCGAGGTCTTCCATCAGGTTGCCGCTGTGGTCGGGCAGTCCGCTGCGGTGCGAGAACATGTCCGCGACGGTCACGTGGTCGCCCACCCACTTGTCTGACAAGGTGAAGCCGGGCAGGTGGCTGACGATGGTGTCCTGCCACGAGATCTCGGCGAGCTCCTTGGTCATTGCCGCGCCGACCACCGTTGAGCTGATCGGCTTCGACACCGACGCCAGGTAGAACACTGTGTCGGGGTCGACCTGCGCCGGCTTGCCGACTGCGCGCACGCCGCTGCCTTCGAGGTAGCGGACCTTGCCGTCATAGACGACGGCAGCAGCGAGTCCGGGGATGCCGGTGGCGGCCATGTTGCGCTCGATGATCTCCGGCAACGCCTTCAGGGCCCGGGCCACGCCCGCGGCCGTGATGGCACCGGTGTCCGCGGCCGAGGGCGGGCTGGGCGAGGCCGCGGACGGGCTGGCGGAGGCGGTGAGTCCCGCGACGGCGCCAGCGCCGGCGGCGCCGAGCGCCTTCAGCAGCGTTCTGCGGTGCACCCCTGCGTTGCCCGGTTCGTCCCCTTCACGGCGAGTCATCGCGTCTCCTCATCGGTCGTACTGCGACGTCATCGAGATCGACGACGTCGGCGCCGTCCGGCACTCTCGACCAGCAGTCTGCGACGCGGCTGTGAGCGTCGCAATGGACCTAGGTCGCTGCATGACGATCACGGTGTGAGCATGCTGTTACGGCGCATTCCGGCCGTGGCATGATCTGACATTCCACATGCGACCTAGGCCTCAGGCGCAGACGATCAGGCGCGGTGCACGCGAGGAGCAGGGACTGCGCCAGAGACTGGATGACTGCATGACGCGGACCGAGTTCGGCGTGGACACACAGTTCGCCGACCCGGCGCACGACGACCTTGGCGACTTCCCGCGCACCGTCTCGAACCACCGCCGGACATGGCTGCCGGCCATCGGCGCCCGAACTCGCTGGCCGGCGTCACCATCGCGACCCTTGAATCTTGCGCTGGCCCTGCTGTCGCTCGCAGCACTGTTGTGCGGCTCTGTCGAGCTTGCGTTCGCCGAGCACCGCGGCGACTGGTACTACGCCTCGATGGTCGTGGGCGCGTGGGTCTACGTCGCGGCCGGGGCGCTCGCCTGGTCGCGCCGGCCGAGCAACGGCCTGGGATGCCTGATCATGGTCGGCGGTCTCGTTCTGCTGATCAGCAACCTGGATGTCACCGGGCTCAGCGCGCTGGCCGCTGTGAGCCAGATCTTCGCGACCACCTCGCTCACGATCGTCGTGCACATTCTGCTGGCGTTCCCTGCTGGACGGCTGAGCTCCACTGCCTCACGGGTCACCGTGTTCGCCGGTTACGTCGTGTGCTTCGTGCTGCAGGCGCCGCTGTACCTTTTCGCCTCGGCCCCGGCCCCGTACGGCCTCCTGACCATCGACGACCGACCGGACCTGGTTGCCGCCGGACGATGGGTCCAGACAGTGTCGGGCGCGCTGGTCATGACCGCGACCATCGTGGTGCTGGCCGACCGGCTGCGAAGGGCCGATCCCCGACGTCGTCGGTCCCTCGCTCCGCTCTATGGCTACGGCATCCTGGCCGTTCTGTTCATCCCGCTCGCGCCGAACGTGATCGGTCCGGCGCTCGGGCTCTCAGTCACCACGGTCTTCACGATGCAGCTCGTCGACCTCGTTGGGGTGCCGGTGGCGTTTGTGCTCAGTCTCCTGCGCGGCGGCTTCGCGCGTACCGGGGAGATCCAGGAACTCGCCGCGTGGTTGAGCAGCGCGGACGTCGGCCGCATACCGCTCACGGCTGCGATGAAGCAGGCGCTTGGTGACGACTCGCTGCGCCTGCTGTTCTGGTCGTCCGAGCTCGGGAGCTACGTCGACGAGGACGGGAAGCGCATCGACGACGCCGGCAGCGCGGGCAGGGAGGTCGTCGACATCACTGCTAGTGGGCAACGGATAGGAGCAATCGACTACGACCCCACCCTCAATGCCGACCCGGACGTGGTGCGCTCCGCCGGACGCGTCGTGGCGGTGGCCCTCGACCGGGAGCGTGTGAGCGCCGAGCTACGCGCGAGCCAGCGAGACCTGCGTCGCTCTCGTGTCCGGATAGTCGAGGCTGGCGACGCCGAACGCCGGCGGATCGCCCGCGACCTGCACGACGGGTTGCAGGTCCGCCTGGTGTTGCTGGCGATGGAAGCGCAGCACATCGCTGACGACGACGCCGCTTTTCCGAGAGCCCGAGAGGCGGCGCTTGCCCTGCGGGTTGGTATCGACGCAGCGGCCGCCGAGTCGCGTGGACTCGTGCACGCGGTCTTGCCGGCCTCGCTCATCGAGGGAGGTCTCAGCGCGGCGACCGAGGACCTCGTCGACCACGTGCCCGTGCCCACTCGTCTGACCATGAGCCTCGGCGACGTCCCGCTTCCGGCGGTCGTGGAGAGCACCGCCTATTTCGTGATTGCCGAGGCGCTCGGTAACGCACTCAAGCACGCATCTCCCAACGCGTTGACGGTGCTGCTCACCCGTACCGCGGACCTGATCCATGTCGAGGTGACTGACGACGGCGTCGGCGGCGCAAGCGTCGGTGGCGGCTCCGGTCTGCGTGGCCTGAAAGACCGGGTCGACGCCGTCGGCGGC
>DASQEH010000035.1:0-5113 GCA_035633755.1 Nocardioidaceae bacterium
CCCTCGGCGGTGAACTGCTTCAACCACTTGTCGACCTGGTAGCCCGAGCGCTTCATCCACTTGTCGAATGTCCTGCACGGAATCCGGACGTCGGCGAGCTCGAACACCGTGGTCCCCACCTGCCAGCGCTCACCGATGAGGGCCTCGTTCACGTCGATACCCGCGGTGGTGAGGTTCTCACCGAAGTGTCCGGAGGGGATGTGTGCGCCGAGTCGCTCTCCCCAAGTGTCGAGGTCCTCCCGTGCGAATGCATAGACCGCCTGGTGGACGCCACCGTGGAACTTCGTGTCGGAGACCTCGTCGCCTTCGATGCCGAAGGTCCCGACCGTCACCGGCCCGGTCACCGAGTGCTTGCTGATCGACGTTCGAAACGGTCGTCCCAACCATTCCGCGGCTTGCGGCTTGCCGACGTTGATCGACGCTACCCGAGCGGACATGGCGTCCAGTGTCGCAAACCGGTCAAGGCGATAACACCCCACGAGGTGCTGGTGCCCGCGCCGCCCTCGGTGGGACTGATCTTCGCCAGGCGACCGAGCGGGACACCGTGTCCTACCCCAGCGATGTCACCGGCTCGTCCGACGGCGGCTGCTGTTCCCCCGGGCCGAGAAGCTTGCCGCGCCGGACGGGCTCGACGAGCGTCCGGCGTAGCTGGGTGCCTTGGGTGCTGCACCGCGGCGACGGCTCGGTGACCCCTGCCGCCTCGACCGGGCAACCGGCTCACTGCGGCGTTGGCCGCCTGCGGCGGCTGTGGCTGCTGTTGCTGAGGGCGCGACCAACGACCTCTCGCCCGGAGCGATCTCGGCCAGCAGTGGGTGACCTGCCGACAAGCGAGTGATGGTGGGCCGGATTCCGGCCTTGCGGGTGAGGTCGCGGACGTCGGAGACCTGAGCGTCCGTCATCAGGGTGACGACCGTCCCGGAGGCGCCGGCGCGAGCGGTGCGCCCGGACCGGTGTAGGTACGCCTTGTGCTCGATGGGCGGGTCGGCGTGCACCACTAGCCCGACGTCGTCGACATGAATGCCGCGCGCGGCGATGTCGGTCGCCACCATGGTCTTCGCACTGCCGTCCGAGAAGGCCGTCAGGTTCCGCGACCGGGCGTTCTGCGACAGGTTGCCGTGCATGTCGACCGTCGGCACGCCGGCCGCGGTGAGCTTGCGGGCAAGCTGCTTCGCGCCGTGCTTCGTGCGGGTGAAGACAAGGGTGCGGCCGGGTGCGGAGGTGAGGTCCACGAGAACGGGAATCCGGGAGTCCGACGCCACGTGCAGCACATGGTGCGACATGGTCTGCACCGGCGACTGGGCCGAGTCCACGCTGTGGGTAACCGGGTTGCTGAGGTAGCGCTTGACCAACACGTCGACCCCGGCGTCGAGGGTGGCCGAGAACAGCATCCGCTGGCCACGGGCTGGCGTCTTGTCGAGCAGCCGGCGCACGACGGGGAGGAACCCGAGGTCGGCCATATGGTCGGCCTCGTCGAGGACGGTGATCTCGACGCTGTCGAGGTTCGCGTGGCCCGTCGAGACATGGTCGGCGAGCCGGCCGGGGCAGGCGACGACGACGTCGACACCGTTACGGAGCCCGGAGATCTGTGGTCCGGCGCCCACGCCTCCGAACACGGTCATGGTGCGCAGGGACAAGGCCTTGGCGATCGGTGCCATCGCGACCTCGATCTGGGTGGCCAGCTCGCGGGTGGGAGCGAGCACCAGCGCCCGCGGGCGGTTGGGGCGGCGCTTGGTCGAGCTGGCGGCGAGCCGGGCGAGCATCGGGATGACGAACGCGTACGTCTTGCCTGAGCCGGTTCGGCCGCGACCGAGGACGTCCCGGCCCGCGAGTGAGTCGGGCAAGGTGGCGGACTGGATCGGGAACGGGGCTGCGACGCCGAGAGTGGAGAGCGTCGCCACGATGGTGCCGGGCACGCCGAGCTCGGCGAAGGATGCAGCGGGGCGAGCCGCGGTGGGGATTGACGTAGGTGAGGTGGAAGGAGCTGAGGGCAGGGGGGAAGCGTGGGGGCGGCGGGCCGCCATAAGGGAACTCCGAACGTAGAAAAGGTCGTCCTGCCCGGCGCGGGCCATAAGCCTTCGCGGCGCGTGGTGGAAGACATGCACAGTCGCCTGGGCAAACGTGCAGGATGGCCCGAGGCAGAACTGTGCGGGCCGACGTGTCCAGTGTACGGGCAACTCGTGCTGCGCATGACCGATCGACGGGCGATGCGATGTGACGCGCGACTCGTTCGGCCGCAGGGCCACCGGGCGCCACCCTCTGCTGGTGCACCCCCGCCTCTGCTCGACACCCCTGGGCTAGTCCTGCACCGCCTTCGCGATGGCGATGCACTCGGTGATCCAGGCGCGCTCGTCTGCTCGCAGATCGCGCTGAGCCCGTTGGGCGTCCTGAATCGACCAGTGAGCGTTGATGACCATGCGCACCACCACCCAGTCGCGGGCCCGGTCCTCGTCGAGCTCGGCCGTGTCCACGAGCGTGTGGAACCGGTGGCGTACCGCAGAGCGGACGTTCCCGGTCGCGACGACCTCGTCCCACCGGTTCCACAGCATCGGCGCGGGTTCGTAGTGCGGGTCGCCCGACATCGGCTTCGGGTCGATCACCAGCCACGGCTCCCGGTCGCCGGCCAACACGTTCTCGTAGTGGAGATCTCCGTGGACCACGACTGCAGCGCCGCTCGTGTCGGAGATCAACGGACGGCCCACTGCCTCAGCCTGTTCAACGAGGCGCCGCGGGATCGGGGCGTTCCGTGGTAGCTCCGCCAGCTCGTCGAGCCAGCGCCCGACGTACGACTCAACGGTGCGCAGCTGCGCAAAGGCGGGAATGTGCAGGCGCCGGTAGAGCCCGGCCACGAGCTCGCACGCGTCGATCACCGGCACGGCGTTGAGGTCTTCGGGATGCAGTCGCTCCAGGAGCAGCGCACGGCGGCGTGGGTCGTGCCGCAGGAGCCTGACCGTGCCGCTGCCGCTCCACCGCTGAAGCGCAAGCCCCTCGTGCACCGACTCGTCGTCACCGTCGAAGGTCAGCTTGAGCATCGCCGGCCGAGCCGACCGCGTGCGCACCGGCACAACCAGGGACACGAAACCGTGGAGCGGGGCTCCGTCGCATGTCAGCTCCCAGTCGCTCACCATGGCTCGGTAGAGACCGGGCAGCCGATCGAGCCAGTCGGCCCAGTCGGGACCGAGCTCCGCCTGTTTGAGCAGGCCCGCCGGGATAGCGAACGGCAGTGCGATGAGAGCCAAACTACCGCTTGGCCTTCTCGGCCGGCTCGGAGGTGTTGAGGGCGGCGATGAAGGCTTCCTGGGGCACTTCGACGCGGCCGACCATCTTCATCCGCTTCTTGCCCTCCTTCTGCTTCTCGAGGAGCTTGCGCTTGCGGGTGATGTCGCCGCCGTAGCACTTGGCGAGTACGTCCTTGCGAATGGCGCGAATCGTCTCGCGGGCGATGACCCGAGCCCCGATCGCCGCCTGGATGGGCACCTCGAACTGCTGGCGAGGGATCAGGTCCTTGAGCTTCTGCACCAGCTGGACGCCGTAGGCGTAGGCGGCGTCTCGGTGCACGATGGCCGAGAAGGCGTCGACCGGGTCCCCGTGGAGGAGCACATCGACCTTGACCAGATCGCTGACCTGCTCACCGACCGGGTCGTAGTCCAGCGACGCGTATCCCTTCGTGCGTGACTTGAGGGCGTCGAAGAAGTCGAACACGATCTCGGCGAGCGGCAGCTGGTAGCGAAGCTCGACGCGCTCCGCAGACAGGTAGTCCATACCCAGCAGCGATCCGCGACGGGTCTGGCACAGGTCCATGATCGTGCCGATGTAGTCCGAGGGGCTCAAGATCGTGGCGCGCACCACGGGCTCGTGCACTTCTGCGATCTTGCCGCCGGGGTACTCGCTGGGGTTGGTGACGGTGATCTCGGTACCGTCCTCCATCACCACGCGGTACACGACGTTCGGCGCAGTCGATATCAGGGCGAGGTTGAACTCACGCTCGAGCCGCTCACGGACGATCTCCATGTGCAGCAGCCCCAGGAACCCGCAGCGGAACCCGAAGCCGAGGGCTCCGGACGTCTCCGGCTCGTACATGAGAGCGGCGTCATTGAGCTGCAGCCGGTCGAGGGCGTCGCGCAGCGTGGGGTAGTCGTCGCCGTCCATCGGGTACAGACCCGCGTACACCATCGGGTTCGGGTGGCGGTAGCCGCCGAGAGCCTCGGTCGCGCCATGGTTGGCCGAGGTGACGGTGTCGCCGACCCGGGACTGCCGCACCTCCTTGACGCCGGTGATGAGGTATCCGACCTCGCCGACACCGATCTCCTTGGCCTTGCGGGGCTCCGGCGAGATGACTCCCACCTCGAGCATCTCGTGCACGGCTCCCGTGGACATCATCTTGATCCGGTCGCGGTGGCTCAGCATGCCGTCGACCACGCGGACATAGGTGACCACGCCGCGGTAGGTGTCGTAGATGGAGTCGAAGATGAGGGCCCGAGGTGGTGCGGTGGCGTCCCCCTTCGGGGGTGGTACGGCGGCCACGATCCGGTTGAGCAGCTCCTCGACGCCCTCGCCGGTCTTGGCCGACACCCGCAACACGTCGCCGGGGTCACAGCCGATGATGTGGGCGATCTCGGCGGCGTACTTGTCCGGCTGTGCGCTGGGCAGGTCGATCTTGTTGAGGACGGGGATCACGTCGAGGTCGGCCTCGAGTGCCAGGTACAGGTTCGCGAGCGTCTGGGCTTCGATTCCCTGCGCCGCGTCGACGAGCAGCACCGCTCCCTCGCAGGCCTCCAATGACCGGCTCACCTCGTAGGTGAAGTCGACGTGGCCCGGTGTGTCGATCATGTTGAGCACGAATGTCGTGCCCTCATCCTCTCCGGCGCTGACCGTCCAGGGGATCCGGACCGCTTGGCTCTTGATCGTGATGCCGCGCTCACGCTCGATGTCCATCCGGTCGAGGTACTGCGCCCGCATGCTTCGTCCGTCGACAACCCCGGTGAGTTGAAGCATCCGGTCGGCGAGGGTGGACTTGCCGTGGTCGATGTGGGCGATGATGCAGAAGTTCCGAAGGATCGCCGGGTCGGTGCTGCCTGGTTGCGGCGCCGACTCGAAGGTGTGGGGCACGGACGCC
>DASQEH010000036.1:0-3357 GCA_035633755.1 Nocardioidaceae bacterium
GCCCTTGACCGCGACGCCACGAACCTGTACCTCGGCGGCGACTTCACCAAGGTCAGCGGCAAGCTTCAACCCCACTTCGCAGTATTCTCCTGACCGAGGGCGCCCTGTCGTATGTCGCTCGCGCCGACTGGCGGTGCGCAGTGCTTCTGACTGCCCGAACAGATCGCGCCAACGACTCCCGACAACCTGCCTGCCCTGGCGCTCACGACTCGTGAGCGCGAGGGCAGATCAGCGTTCGGCCGGTAACCGCGCTGCGTCATGTCGTAGGTGGCAAGGACCTCGTTGAGGAACTCCGACGCTGCTGTGGCTATCTGGGCCAAGTCCTCTCGGGGGCTCTGCTCGAGGACCTCCAGCAGGATCTCGTGGTGCACCTGCACCAGGTCGAGCAGGCTTACGCCATTGGCCACCGCCGCGCGGCCGAGCTCATACCCATTGTGCAGGGGAGCTTCATGGCGTCGAGGCAGGTAACCGACGAATGCAGCACGGTAGTCGCGCCGCACATCTTCCAATGCCGTCATGCTCGTGTGGCCGTGGCACTGTCTCCCAGCATCAACCCATTCGACACGTGGTCGTCCAGGTAGCTCAGACCCTCCTCGAGGTCCAAGGCAGTTGCTACTGAGCCGGTACCCATCCCGAGCTTGACCATGGCAAACGCCACGTCCGGCTGAATGCCAACGATCACGGTCAACGCCCCTCTCAACCGCGCCATCTCGGCGATGTCGCGGAGGGTGCGCGACCCGAAGGAATCCAGCACGTCGAGGGCCGCGACGTCGATGATGACTCCGCGCGATCGGTACCGACCGATCTGCTGGATCAGGTCGTGTTGGAACCGCACCATCTCGGAGTCGTCGAGGGCTGTGTGGATCGACGCGATCAGGTAGCGTCCCTGTCGCAGGATCGAAACGAGTGCTGGTCCGACGTCCACTACCCGACCTGTCCGCCTGGTCCCGCGAGGTCGTAACCGAGCAGCCGCTCGGCCTCTTCGAGCCCACCCTGCAGGTCACCGATCGTATTCATCTTGCTGAGGTCAACCCCGATGGTGACCAGCGTCTGCGCTATCTCCGGCGACAAGCCGGTGATGATGACACTGGCTCCCATCAAGCGCGACGCATCGACTGTCTGCACCAGGTGATTTGCGACGGCTTCGTCGACGTCGGGTGCGCCCGTGATATCGATGACCACAACCTTTGCCCGATGGGTCCGAATGCCTGTCAGCAACTGCTCGGTCAGCTGTCGGGCCCGCTCGCTATCAAGCACCCCGATGATCGGGAGGATCAATAGCCGCTCTCGCACCGGCAACACCGGCGTCGAAAGCTCGCGGATCGCATCTTGCTGCTGGCGAATGACGCGCTCACGCTCGTCCACGAAGCTGACGGCGACGGTGTTGGCGATGCGGTTGGCGGCGGGCTCGTAGGCGTCGAGGACGTTGTTGAGCTTGGCGAAGTCCTGGTGGTACTTCTCGAACAGCGAGCGCGCAAGCACGTCTCGAAGGAGCAGCACAATGCCCACGACTTCATGCGTCTCGACACCACGAGGAATGATTCGCTCGGACAGGTCGCGGGCATAGTGCTGGAGGGCCTCCACGCTTCCGGTCTCGAGGACCTCGACGTAGTTGTCATAGACCGAGGTGGTCTCGGCCGACATCTCTTGGGGAGTCATCGCATCGAGCAGGTGTGAGCCCTTGATCCTATCGGCCCATTCCTCACGCAGGTTGGTTCTGTGCTCGCGCAGATGCGCGACGAGCTGTGGCAGGAGCTGGTTCTCGTCTTGCTCATCCAGGCTCGGGAAGTCGCTTACGACCTCCGCCGCCAATGTCGAGTTGTTATCCATTCTCATCCTTCCCGCCGCCATTTCGTCATTGTCACAGTAGTGCCGCGATCCCGTTCTGAGACGATCGCAAATTCGTCCATGAGTCGCCGAGTCCCCGGCAGGCCCATACCTAGGCCACGGTAAGTGCTATATCCGTCTTCCAGGGCCTTGTCGACGTCGGCTATTCCCGGGCCTTTATCCCTCGCGATGATGTGGATACCCCGTCGCGGGCTCTCCAGCAGCTCGAGCACGACCTCCCCCACCTCAGCGAATCGCACGATGTTGCGCGAGATCTCCGACACCGCGGTGGCAATGACGGTCACCTCGGTACGACTGAACTCGATGCGCGTAGCAAGGCGTCGAGCTCCCTGCCTTGCCGCGACGACATCAGCGTCTGTCCGGATCGGAACGCGCATCTCGTCGTCGCGCTGTTGGCCTCGTCCCATCAACGGCTCGCTTATCCGTGCGCAGAGCTCGCACTCGAGCAGGTGGCGACCTGCGTCCACCTCGCGTTGTCGTCGCCGGTCGCCGCTGGACAGTGCCATCAGCACCGGTCGGCATCGGTCGCCAACCATGTCTGATCCCTCCGAAGCGAGCAGGTACTCAACGCGTGCGCGTGCGCGTGTTCGATACAGCTGTGCGGCCACAGCGCCGGCCGTGGAGCCCACCTCATCGGCCAAGGACTTCGTGTCTTGCCCCGACAGCTCGTGGGCCAGGAGAAGGCGACGCTCATGCTCGGACAGCCGGGCAAGAGCCTTGCTGACGGCCTCTTGCTCCTCGCGCTGCAGAAGTCCTTCGTCGGGTGCTCGCGGGGGCCGCAGGTCAACCACGCGGTGCTGGTTGCGGCGATTGCGGTCCTGCTCCTTCCACATCGAGGCGACGAGGTTGCGGGCGGTGACGATGGCGTACGACTCCAGCATTCCGGGCTCCACCCGACCAGACGCCGCCAGCACGCGAACCAAGGTCTCCTGCACGAGATCCTCGGCCACCGTCTTGTCGGACACCCGAGAACCGACGAAGCGACGCAGAAGCGGCAGCAGGGCTTCCACGTCGAGCGGACCCTCTGACGCGTGTGTTGCGCCAAGGGGCTGTACGGACGTCATATCGGCAGAGTACGCCGATATGCCCCGACAAGCCGCAGTACGTAGGCGGTGCAGGCGGTGCACAGCAGCAAGGGGCGTCCCGAGCGCCGTCGAGCGCTGCCGTTCCGGCACGACAACGACCGAGGCCCCGTCACTGGTGTGGTGACGAGGCCTCGTGCGCATGTCGTCAGCGGTCGCTGGTGGTGCCAGTCGTTCCAGTGGTGCCGGTCGTTCCGGTGGTGCCGTCGGTGTCGACGTGTTCCCTGCGGACCTCTTCGCTCACGGTCTGCTCAGTGGTGACCTCCCGGGTGTCGAGGCGAACGCGCTCCACCGGTTGGGTGGTTCTCTCAACCACGGGGACCTCGTCATGCAGGACGACTTCGTGCTCCTCCTCCGAGATGTCGGGACCCGAGGTCGCCGCACCGACGTTGGCGTCGGTGATCGGCTCACGCTCGACCACGACCTC
>DASQEH010000037.1:0-23794 GCA_035633755.1 Nocardioidaceae bacterium
GAGAGCCCCAAAGGCGGATCGGCGACCGAGGCATCGACCGAGCTTTCGACGATGCCGACGACACGACCCCCGACCGGCTCGCCGCCATCGAGCCGTCAGGAGGAGGCTTCGGACCAGCCACTGGTTCTCGCAGTGCATCACACGAGCCCTGCGCGTGAGCTGACACTGAAACGCGCACGCCGCATCGTCGCAGGGAACACCGGTGTGAGGATGGCTGCCGGCACGCCGAGGCGAGCTGTGCGGGCCGTTGTACGCAACCCGAACCTCGTCGCGGTCGTGCCCGCGGCTGCGATAGGACCGCAGGTGCGGGCTTTGCGGGTCGGCGGCGTCAACCCGATGCGGCGCCCGGCCAGCTATCCGCTGCGTACGGTTGCCGCTGCTGCCCAGCAGCCGGTGGTCAGTCTCGTCGCCGTGGGCGACATCATGCTCGGGCGGGGGGTGGCAGCGGCTGCCGGTGACTCGGCCGACCCCGCCCCTGCCCTGCGCCCCATGGCACCTCGACTGGCCGCGGCCGACATCACCATCGGCAATCTGGAGAACACGCTGTCGCAGTCCGGTGCGCCGCGCCAAGGTGATGACTCCTTCTCAGCAGATCCGGACGTCATCCCGTCGTTGAGGGCAGCCGGTTTCGATGCGCTGTCGCTCGCCAACAACCATGTCGGCGACTTCGGTGACCGAAGCCTCGTGCAGACCGTGCGCCGGCTGCGTGCCGGGGGCATCTCGACGTTCGGGGCAGGTGCCACCGTGGCACAGGCCTGGGAGCCGGCCGTTGTCGAGCGCGAGGGCATCCGGTACGGCTTCTTGGGCTTCAACGCGATCGGTGAGACGCCGAGTGTTCGGCAAGGCCAGCCGGGTGCGGTCTCAGTCGGCATGCCACCGCGTACCGGTCCTCTCGACGAGGAGGCGCTGCGCCGATTCGAGCGGGCGGTACGACGTCTACACCGGCAGGTCGACGTGGTTGTGACAATGCCTCACTGGGGCACGCAGTACACCAACCGGCCAGAGCCCGTCCAGCGGCGCGTCGCAGGACGCCTGATCCGTGCGGGTGCCGACGCGGTTGTCGGCGGCCACCCTCACTGGTTGCAGGGCATGGAGATGGTCGAGGGTCGGTTGGTCGCCCACTCTTTAGGGAACTTCGTGTTCGACATGGACTTCATGCGCCAGACGATGGAGGGAGCCACGCTGGAGCTGACCTTCTGGGGCGGCGATCTCAAGGCGGTGGACCTGGTGCCCTACGTGATGGACGCCCGGTTCACCCCTCGCGTCGTGGCAGGAGCGCAGGCCGAGCGGGTGCTCGCGACGCTCCGAGAAACCAGCGGACCGGCGTTCCGGGGGCGGTGAGGGGTGCCCACCGGATCACTGCAGCCAAGCCCATACGACCGCGCCGACTCGTCCCAGTTGCGCCTGACCAACCACACCGGGGCGGTCGGCATCGGAGTGGTAGGCCGCGTAGCTGGTACTGCCGACTCGCGCCACCGTGACTCCTGCCTTTTCGAACGACCAGTGGTCACTCGCGGTGTTGTCGCATGGATGCGCCGGCACCTCGATCCGTGCTGCCACCTCCAGCAACGACCGCTGGACGCGGTCTGGGGACAACGGCCCAGTGCATACCGGCACCGAATGGCCGACACCCACCCTGTCCAGCGAAACCATGGCAACTGTGGCCCGACGTCTCTGCGGTGTGAGCCGCCGGACGTGGTGCTGCGATCCGAAGTGGTGCATGTCGTCACTGGTGCCGCGGGGTTCTTCGGCTCCGAACGCGATCCAGACAACCGGTAGGCGCGGCGGTGAGGCGGCAGTGAGCCTGGCCAGCTCCAACAGCACCGCCACACCGCTGGCATTGTCCTCGGCCCCGGGTGACACCGCGACCGTGTCGAGGTGGGCGCCGAGGACGACGTGCGGCTTGGAGGGATCCAGGTCGGCTGGCTCGGCGATCACGTTGAACGACCGGCCTCCTTCCACCGGCACACCCCACGAGTCGCCGGGCGGCACCCGGAACGCAGCCCTGCGAACGTCGTACCCCAACGCGGCGAACCGCCGCTCGACGAGGCGTCCCGCTCGACGGTATGCGGGACCGGTCGCCAGCCGGGGTCCGATCTGACCAGCCAGCTGACGAACGTCCGCCATCGCAGCGGCGGCGTCGAACCGGACAGGACGCTGCGGTGGCTGCGAGGCCGTCGGCGGGGACGGCGCCGTGCTTGTGGACGCCGACGCACTTGTCGCCGGCTCCGGAGTTGCGGACGCCGACGGGGATGTCCTTACTGAGGACGACGCCCGAATATTCGGTTGTGCGGCCGGCTCACTCGCGGTGCAGCCGACCAGCGCTGACGCCGCGGTCACCGCGGAGAGCCAGGCCGCCACCGACACTCGTCCCACGCCATTGACAGTACCGAGCAGATCGCACCCTAGTCCGCCGGCTACGCGCTGGGCTTGCTTCGAGCATGCATGCCTTCAGAAAACGCAGCGGATCGCTCTCCATCGGCGCTAGGCCAACGCGAGGGAGTAACCGCGACCTCGAACGCGACGTACTTGCGCGACGCCTTCGAGTCGGTTCCGCAGACGCCCCGCGTGGACCGCGATGGTGTTGCTGGTGGGCCCTTCAGACCCACTGCGGCAAAGGGACGCTCTCAATTCCTCATCGGAGACGACGTCGGGCGCTCGATACATGAGAACGCGGAGTAGTTCGAACTCTCGCAGAGGCAGATCTGCTATCCGTTCGCCGTTCACCCGCACAATGTACGCACTTGCGTCGAGATCGATGGGACCGAACGACAAGCGGGCATGGTGGTCCAAGGCGTGGCTGAACCGTTGCAGTAGCTCCCAGACGTTGCTGGCGGCGTAGGGTTCACTGAGAACCGCACCCACCCCGGCGAGGACCAGCTCAGGGGCATCGGCAGCGTTTGAATCGTTCAGGGCTGCGATGACGAACGGCGAGCCGTGCTCGCGCACCTTGGATACGAACTCCGACGCGGGTATCCCCTCAGCGGCCGAGGAAACGATAACGGCGTACGGCCTGACGCGCCCGTACTCGACCAGTCCGTCCAGCGTCGATGGGACCCACGTGACGTGAACGCCACGGGCGTTCATGAACGCCCGCGTCTGCACATCATCGCCCCGTGGATCGACGACAAGAAGGTGTGCGCCGGTCGCCTCGGTCCAGTAATCCGAGTGGGCGCGGACGGCGACCTGACGCTGCGGAGTGTCGTTGAGCATCACGCCCTCTGGGGCCCCCCGAGTCGTGCGGGCATGGAGGCGTACCTCAGCCGAAACGGCCCGAGATGTAATCCTCGGTCCTCTTGTCGTGAGGGTTGGAGAATATGTTCGCAGTCTGGTTGAACTCGACGAGGAGCCCGGTCCGGTTGCCCGTCGTCTCGTCGGGCCGCGCGGTGAAGAATGCCGTGCGGTCAGAGACGCGCGCCGCCTGCTGCATGTTGTGGGTGACGATGATGATGGTGTAGTCCGAGCGCATCTCGAGCATGAGGTCCTCGATTCGCGCGGTCGCGATCGGGTCCAGCGCCGAGCACGGCTCATCCATCAAGATCACATCGGGCTTGGTTGCGATGGTGCGGGCAATGCAGAGGCGCTGTTGCTGGCCACCGGATAGACCGTACGCAGAGTCCTTGAGCTTGTCCTTGACTTCGTCCCAAAGCGCGGCGCCGTTCAGTGCACCTTCGACAAGATCGTCCATGTTGTCGACCTTCATACCGGTCACGCGCGGGCCATAAGCAATGTTGTCGTAGATCGACTTGGGGAAGGGGTTCGGCTTTTGGAAGACCATGCCTATGCGAGTGCGTACGGCGATCGGGTCGACGTTGCGCGCATAGATGTTCTGTCCGTGGTAGTTGACTTCCCCTTCGACCCGGGCGCTGGGCACGAGGTCGTTCATCCTGTTCAAGCACCTCAGCACGGTGGACTTGCCGCAACCGGACGGCCCGATGAGGGCGGTGATCTCGTGACGGCCGAACGCCAGGTTCACGTCGTGCACGGCGTGGAAGGCACCGTAGTAGACGTTGAGCTCGTGTGCTTCCATGACGGGCTCGGGTGGCGCCTCGTCAGGCCTGTGGTGGCCAGCCTGGTGGCGGACGTTCGCCATTGGCTCGACCTCGACGCGGTCAGGCACGCGAGTTGTCGCGGTGGCGGGGTGGCTGGACATGTGGGTGACTCCTCACCATGATCGCTGAAACTTGTTGCGGATATAAATGGCCGCGGCATTGAGACCGAGGATCATCACCAGCAGCACGATGATCGCCGCAGATGCTGCCGTCTGGAAGTCCTCTTGGGATTGCGAGGTCAACGAGAAGATCTGCATCGGCAAAGCGGTGATCGAACTCAGCACACCTGTGGGGTCGAACCGCACGGAACCGGCGAGTCCTACCACGACCAGTGGTGCGGCCTCGCCGATGGCGCGAGAGAGCCCAAGGATGGTCCCCGTGGCGATGCCGGGGATGGCGGAGGGAAGGGTCTGGCGCCACGTCGTCTGCCACACCGTCGCGCCGAGTGCAAGGGAGCCTTCGCGGATCTCTCGGGGCACTGCGCGAACGGCTTCCCGAGTGGTGATGATGATGACAGGAAGGATCAGGAGCGCCAGGGCCGTGGCGCCGCCCAGGACTGTACCGCTGTCGGAGAAGCCGGCCAGCGCCATGACGGCCACAGCGAGCAGTCCGTAGACGATCGAGGGAACGGCTGCAAGGTTCTGCAGGTTGAGCTCGATCAACCGGTTCCACCAGCGATCGGTATCGGCGAACTCCTCGAGGTAGAGGGCCGCCGCGATGCCCAGGGGCACGGCGAACAGGGCGGTGAACAGCATGAGCCATGCGCTGCCGAGGATGCCTGCCCGGAAACCGGTGGTCTCCGGAAGGACGCGTGAGCCGTACTCGGTGATGAGCGCGCTGTCGAAGCGGGGGGCTCCCTGAATGGCAGTGTCGATGAGCAGGACGAGAAGTACGACCACGCCAAAGAACAGGGAGAACCACAGGAGGGCGAGAAAGATGAGCGACGCGGGACGACGGTCCTTGGGTCGGCCAGTCGTGAGCGACTGGGTGACCTCGCGCGCGGTCGTGGTGGCAACGCTCATCAGTAGACCTGCCTGAATCGTCGCACGAGGACGATACTCACGATGTTGACCACCAAAGTGATCAGGAAGAGCGTCATTCCCACCGCGAACAGCGTGTTGTACGACGTTGATCCGACGGGATTCTCACCTTGGGCGGTCGTGGCGATGAAGCCCGTCATGGTTTGCATCCCTTCTCGGGGGTCGAGGCTGAGGTTCTTCTGTGCACCAGCGGCCAGCGCGACGATCATCGTCTCGCCGATCGCACGAGACATGCCCAGTACTATCGCGGCCCCTATTCCTGACAGTGCGGCGGGAAACACGACCCGGAGGGTCGTCTGCATGCGGTTCGCGCCCATGGCGAGCGACCCCTGGCGCATGGACTGCGGGACTGCTGACAAGGCGTCTTCCGCTAATGAGGCAATCGTCGGGATCACCATGACGCCCAAGACGAGGCCCGCCGAGAGCGCGTTGGTGAAGTTGACCTCTAAGGACAAGATGTCCTGCAGCAGTGTCGGGGTGACGAAAGTAAGAGCGAAGAAGCCATAGACCACCGACGGGATCCCCGCCAGCAGCTCCACCGTGGGCTTGAGCACTTTGCGGGCTTTGCGCGACGCGTACTCCGAGAGGTACATGGCCGCTCCGAGACCAAGAGGAACTGCGACCAACAGCGCGATCGCCGTGGTCATCAGCGTGCCCCCGATCAGTGGCAGCACACCATACTGCGCGTCATCGGAGAAGAAGGTTCCGAACGGTACCTCTTCGAAGAAGCCGATCACCGGTCGAGCCAACGCGATGAAGATTCCGATGGTGATGGCTACGGATAGGAATGCCGAGACCATGAGGACTGCGCGGATGACCGTCTCAGCTGGACGGGCTTTGCGGCTGAGGTCTGCGGCCGGTGGGCCCGTCCTTCCGGACGGACCCACCGCGCTTGCAGAGGTCGAGTTCATGGTGAGGAGTCGCTCAGCTCAGATGGTTCCGAGACGCGACTTGGTCTCCGAGTAGAGCTCTTCGCTCAGCGGGATGAACTCGCTGACCTCGGCGATGTTGGTGAGGTTGTCGACGTAGAAGTCGACGTACTCCTTCACAGCGGGGTTGTCGGCGTAGGAGGAGTTCTTCACGTAGATGAACAGCGGGCGCGAGAGCGGGGTGTACTCACCGGCCTGTGCCGTTTCCGGTGAAGGCTCGACGCAGCCATTGCCGTCGTCGACGGAGAGCGCCTTCAGGGAGTCGGAATTCTCCTGGTAGTAGCTGTACCCGAAGTAGCCAGTGGCTCCTTCGGTGCCGGCGACGCCCTGGACGAGCACGTTGTCATCCTCGGAGGCTTCGTAGTCGTCGCGCGTGGTCTCGGACTCCTCGCCGATGACATCTGCAGCCATGTAGTCGTACGTACCCGAGTCGGTGCCAGGTCCGAAGAGCGCGATCTCCTGGTCAGGGAAGCTGGGGTCGAGGTCTTGCCAGTTGGTCACCTTCGAGCCCGGTTCCCAGAGCTGGATGACTTGGTCGGTGGTGAGGCAGTCGACCTCGAGGTCAGGGTGCACAACGAGAGTGAGGGCGTCTGTGGCGACCTGCAGCTCGGTGTACTCGATGCCTTCCTTCTTGCAGATGGCGGCCTCTTCCTTCTCGATGGGCCGCGAGGCGTCGGAGATGTCAGTCTCGCCGGCGCAGAACTTCTCGAAGCCTCCACCGGTTCCGGACTCGGAGACTGAAACCTGGATGTCCGGGTTCTCCTCGTTGAGCAACTCGCCGGCGGCATCGCTCATAGGGAAGACCGTAGAGGAACCGTCGATCTTGACGCTTCCGCTCGCACCGCCAGATGCCGCGTCTCCTTCGCCGGAGCTATCAGCGGTGCCTGCGTCGGCGCCACCACAGGCTGAGAGGGCTAGGGTGAGTACTGCGACGGCGGGCAGCGCTGCCAGGCGGATGGAAGAAGTGCTTTTCACTGAGTAACTCCTCGTGACTTCGGTCGATGACACCTGGAACGGTAGGCATCGGAGGTGACGGCGAGCCACGCAATTCCTGAACGGAACGTGAACAGGTCTGGAGCAGCGTGCATCGCCGGACACGTCGTGCAAGCGCGAGGGCAGGTGATTTCGCGCGGACCAACGTTCGTCCGACGCCTTACAACGCAACCCGTGCAGGGGACCAGCGCAGCGGCCAGCGCGTCACGAGAACGTTGCGTGCGACGAGACCCTTGGTGAACAGATGCGAACTTCGCTCCGCCTCGATCACGGGTGATGTCGGGTCTGCGGAAGCCTCCTTTGGGGTGCCTCGACCGAGAGGGAGCGACCGGCGCGGCTTGAACTGCTGACTCCCCATGAACTCTTATGCCGGTGCCGTCGGAGCGGGGTGAAGGTGGGCCGGACCCTTCACTCGCCCCGGATGTGGGCGACGACCAGCTCCGGCACGAGATGCGCGTCATCGCCGGCGGACCACTCGGGGAAGTCAAAGACGGCCAGCATCAACTGCATCGGGTACGTCGGCGGGTGGGCGCAGCGGCGCACGATGTCGCCGTCGATGGTGAAGACAGCTTCTTCCGCATCCCAGTCGACGGCGTAGGTGTGAAACGCCGTCGCGTCGAGCGGGAGCCGGGGGGCGGCGAAGTCCTGGAGTAGCGCTGGGTCCCGGAATGCCTTGATGCCGACACCAACCTCCGCCGACGGGTCGTCTTGGGGCCCCAGGGCGTTGCCGAAGACCTCGAAGACACACAGCTCACCGCACCTTTCCTGGGCAATGTCGTCCTCGAGTCCGCTGAGCCACATCGCGGCCATAGAGCGGGGCGACAGCTGCATCCGCGCCGAGATCTCGACGCGGCCGCCAGTGGGCAGCCAGCCCTCGAAGCGCTGCTGCTCCTCCCGGACAAGCTGTCCCTCGCGGAACCGCTGCTGGCCGAAGGGCGTGCCCACCGGGCCGGACCAGTTGCCAGACTGGATCCCCGAGACCCGCAGGGGTGGCTGGTGGTCGCCCGGGCACCAGACCGGATGGTCGACTGGGATGTTCAGGGTGAGCCCGGCGTCGTCGACTCGCAGGCTAGCCCGGGTCGCATCCCGGGAGGACCAGGCGGGCAGGTAGTGCGGCAGCCACCTGTCTGGATCGAGGCTTGGCCCCGAGAACAGCTCCTCGAACGTGGTGCCGGACGGCATGGCAGAACGCTAGGGCGTCCAGGCCGGCGAGTCACGCATGGTACGCGCCACCTCTGTAGGAGCGGACCGCAGGTTCCAGCCGCAGCCCTGCGCCACATCGGGCAGGCTGCCACCGTCGCGGCCACGGCGAGAGCCCCTAGTTCTCCAAAACCTTACCGATTCGTCAACGTGCGTTAATAACTCAAAGTACAAACTCCGCTACGATGAGTGATTACAAGTGATGGGAGATCAGGGTGGAGTCTCAAGTTGAAGAGCAGTGCGTCCGTTGTCGCAGGGGCGCGCCGGACGTCACTTCGACCGCGTTCCTTGAGTGGGATTACGTGAGGGAGGGTGACTCCGTCATCTGTCCCGACTGCCTGACTGAGAACGAGGAAACCTACGCGGCGATAACAACGCTTCTCGGGTCTCGTTGGCCGAATACGGCCTATGAGAACCTCTACGCCGCTAAAGGCACATAGGTCCGGGACCTGCACTTCTAGCTAGGCCGCGGGCAGAGGAGGTTCGTGGCGCCTTGACAGCTCAAGCAGCCAAATCTACGCATCGCTCCACGAGAGGCGACTCGTACTTCCCCCTCGGTGATCGCGGCGTTACGCTGCCGCAATGTTTCGTGACGACCTTCACGACGACGACGATGATGCCTCCATCCTGAACAGGTGGCTGGTTGACTTCCAGGACCGTGACCTTCGCTCCCACGACAGCAACGAGACTTTGGCTACGGTGCCTACGCCTCTGCTTCCCGCCGCCGTGAGCCTGCCCATAGCAGGGGACGAGACACTCAACTAAGTACAGCCTTGGTGCCTGCGCGCCCCAAGGTCAAACGGAGTTCGCATCTGTTCACTAAGAGTCTCGTCAGGCGTAGGGTGCCCGACTGGTCACCCGTCAAGTCGGGCGGCCACGTCAGCCGGGAATCCACCAGTGGCGATGGGACCCCACCGGGTCGGGGCGACTCGGATAAGGGATTTGTTCTGGATCTGCATCGCCCCCCGGTACTCCTCCCAGTCGGGATGCTCGCCCGATATGCACCTGAAGTACTCGACCAGGCCGTCGGCCGCTTCCGGCATGTGAAGCACCTCTGCGTCGCCGTCGATCTGCACCCACGGGCCGTTCCAGTCGTCGGAGAGGACGAGCACCGAGACTCGCGGGTCCCGCTCGGCATTTCGAGTCTTCGCTCGGGTCGGATAGGTAGAGATGACAATGAGGCCTTGTGAGTCCACACCCCCCGACACTGGGGAGATCTGTGGGCGGCCGTCGCGACGGGTGGTGGTGAGCAGCAGCCGATGGCGTGGGCGGATGAAGTCCAGCAGTTCTGCGAGCTCGACAGCCGTGTTGGTCGCAATAGATCTAGGCATGAGGCAACTATGACCCTGGCGCGCCGTGGGCTAGTTGGAGGGGGGCGCCAGCAAATGGGTCCCACCTGTCGACGTGGCGGCGGACAATCGGCAGATGGCCGGTCGTTGGGGCAGCTCCACCTAGGGTGGTGTCGCGTCCGGGGACGAATGCGGTGCTACCGCATACCAGCCGCCCGGGCGCGTGGCAGCGACCCTATGGGCCTGTGGACGGCGCGCGGCTCCGTGGACGGGCGGGAGCTCCGCTCGTATGGACCGGACCAGATCACCGCGGTAGAACACCAGAAATCGCTCATCGGGGTCGCGCGGCCCCAGCAGTTCTGCTAGGTACATCTCGACGTTCCCCCACGCGTGGTCGGCAAGCACGGCCTCCCATTGGTCGGGGGTGACGATGACCGTCACCACCGGGCTGCTGGCGTCGACATGGTCGTCCTCGTCGGCGATGCGAACATCGATCCTGCCGGGTGACACTTCGACCGACGGTCCTCCTTCAACGGTCAGGCCGTCTATCAGCATCTGCCATTGGACTTGTCGAGCTGGAAGCGCGCGGCGGGTGGTCTCGCGGCTGGTCGACGAGATGGTTCCGCGACGATGACTTTGTACGTGTGAGCTCGCGGCCATCTCGATTTCTCGTGCCACGTAGGGTGCGTAGTCCGCCGGAGATGCGTACCCGCTCAGCTCGCGCCATTCCCGCTCGAGGAGCACACGGCCTACGCCTTTATCGGGGACTGTGCCCCACATGTCATCCGGAGGTACGGCCAGGCCAAAGGTCACCTCGAGCTCGGCGCCGTGCTCACCGTCGACGACCTGCAGAGACTCCACCCAGACATCGCGCCCGAAGCCGTTGGACCGATCAATACCGTCGTCTGCCTGACCGTAGGGGTCGTCCGCTGCGATGCCCGTCGGGTTCGGGTTGGTCAAGATCGCGAGCAGGCGAGCTACGTAGGCCGCCACTTCCGCGGCTTCCGCCATCGTGGTTTCGCGCCTCCTCGGTTGGTTCCGACCCGCACCAGTGTCCACCGGCCGCACACGTACGGCGCTGGACGGCCACGCACTAGGTAATCCCAGCGGCGCGGTCAAGATCCTGCAGGAGGCGGTGGGCCGCCAGCTCGACCTGCTTGTGGCGCCACTCGGCGGCGCGGTAGATGCACGCGATGAGCGCCGTGCGGTGCACCCGACGGAAGTCACCGTAGACGAACGCGTGACGCGCCTTCGTCTGCTCGTTGGCACCAACCGTGAGCCCTAGATGCCAGGCGGCGTACTGCTCCCAGGAGTGACGTTCGAGGTATGCGTTGCCTGCCTCCGCGCTCGGCTGCACCGATCCCCAGTCGCTTTCGAGGACATACTGTCGGCCGGCGATCAGCGTGCGGGCCTTCTCGACAGCGGCGTCATTGACCTCATACCGGGCCATGGTGGCACCGTAGTCCTTCCTGGGCCCGACGTCAGCCGCGCTCGTCGCTCTGGCAGGTGGCACTCGTGGCGAAATGCGACGCCAAGATGCCCTGTCGAGGGGACATGACTGAGGTCTCCTGGGCTGCCGGAGTCCGGTCAGAGCACCGCCCCCGAGTGGTCCGGGGCCGGGCTCGCACCTCCGTACGGGTCCACCGCAGCACGTCGCTTCGACGTGCGCGGCGTCTGGGGGCGGCGCCTGCTCTCGAGTTCGATGAGTGCCGGTGATGCGGTGAAGCTGGATGAGAAGGTACCGACCACGATGCCGATGAGCAGTGCCAGCGCAAAGTCGCCGAGACTGTCGCCACCGAGGATGGCGAGGGCAGCCAGGATGAAGATGGCCCCTATGCCGGTGTTGATCGTCCGTGGCACGGTCTGTAGCACCGCCGTGTTCACCGAGCGCCCCCACGATTCGCCTGCAGCGGAGGCCCGCCGCTCTCGGACCCGGTCGAACACGACGACGGTGTCGTTGACGGAATACCCGATCACAGTGAGCAGGGCGGCTAGGAACACGCCGTCGATGGGCTTGCCGAGCCAGGCGAAGACGCCGATCACGACCACGATGTCGTGGGCCATGCCCAGCACGGTCGCCGACGCGTAGGTCCACTGGAACCGGAACCCCAGGTAGAGCAGTTGGACGGCTAGCGCGACTCCGAGTGCGATCAGCGCCTTGAGGCGCAACTCCTCGCCAAGGCTGGGACCGATGAGCTCGTCCCGCTCTTGCACCAGGCCGGGTGCCACCTCGCCCAAGGACGCCTCGATGCTGCCTTCCTCCTCATTACTGAGCTCTTCGGTGCGTACTGCCACGCCTCCGTCGCCGGACTCCTGGACCACCGCGCGTGGGAAGCCGGCGTCTGCGACAGCCTCACGCGCACGGTCGACGTCGATCGGTGCGGAAGCGGAGTACTCCACGAGCCGGCCACCGGTGAACTCCACCCCGAAGTTCAAGCCTCGTACGGCGATACCCGCTACCGCCACCGCCACCAGAACCGCCGACACCAGCAGCCAGCGGCGGGGCCGGGCCAGCACCTGCGGGTCCCGTACGTTCAGCCAGCTACGTACGCGGCCGAGTGACGACACCCCGCTGAGCGCGGGTCGCGTCCGAAGTCGGCGCAGGCCCGCAGAAGACTCCAGAAACAGCCGGACGACGACCAGCGCGCTGAACATGGATGCCAGCACGCCGATGCTCAGCGTCACCCCGAACCCGCGCACGGGTCCGCTTGCCAGGAAGAACAGCAGGCCGGCGGCGAGCAGCGTGGTGATGTTGGAGTCGATGATGGCGGTGAACGCATGGCGGAACCCGTCGGTCACCGCCCGGCCAAGACGCCCCCCGTTGGCGGCGAACTCCTCCCGTGCCCGTTCGAACACCAGCACGTTCGCATCGACCGCCATGCCGATGGCAAGCACGAACCCGGCAAGACCGGGCAGCGTCAACGTGGCGCCGATCGTGATGAGGGCGGCGTAGGAGAGGACGGCGTATGCCAGAAGGCCAACGACTGCCAGAAGCCCGAAAAGGCGGTAGACCACCGTGAGGAACAGCAGGGTGAGGCCGATGCCGATGAGCGCCGCCTTCCAGCTGGCCTCGATCGCCTCCTCGCCCAGCGTCGGTCCGACCACTCGCTGCTCGATGATGTCCACAGGTAGCGGCAGGGCGCCGCCTCGAATGAGTGCCGAGAGCTCCTGTGCCTCAGCGGCACTGAACTGGCCGGTGATCTGGGTCGAGCCACCGGGTATTCCCACGCCGCATGCGACGCTTTCGTCGACTTGCGGCGACGAGATGACTTGGTCGTCGAGGAGGATCGCTACCCGCCGCTGCGGAGCACCCAACGGGGAGCACGCAGCCTCAGACGTGAGCTCCGTCCACGCGCGTCCGCCAGTGTCGTTGAAGTCGATGTCGACCAGCCACTGCGTACCGGACTCGTTCATGCCGGCGGTCGAGTCCGTGACGTCCCCACCAGACAGCGCCTGCTTGCCGATCCGCACGGGTCGGCCGTCCTCGTCGACCAGCGGGTCCCGTGCGTCCGCGGGGGGGATGCCGGTAACCGGGTGGAACGTCAGCTGTGCGGTACGGCCGATCGCCTCGGCCGCCTCCGTCGGGTCCTGCACGTCCGGCAGTTCGACGATGATGCGGTTCTCACCTGACCGTGTCAGCGATGGCTCGGAGACACCCAGTGCGTCGACGCGTCGGCGCAGCACCTCGAGCGCCCGATCCGTCCCCTCAGCGTCCGCCTCGAGTTCTTCGGTGTCCTGGGTCTCGAGCACGATCTGGGTGCCGCCGCGCAGGTCAAGACCCAACGTCGGAGTTGCGGTGGCAGCCACACCGATCGCGCCCCCGATCGTGACCAGGGTGAGCAGCAGCCGGATCACTACGGCATGCGACACAACATGCCTCGAATCTGTACCAGCACCGATACGCGGCCGTGACCACAGTGCGGATCGTGGGTTGGGTCGCTGGACGCACCCGTTCGGCGGTCACTCGACAACGCCGGCACCGCCTTGGCACGAGGGGTCAGTCGTGGCCACTTCCGTATGGTGATTGTCATGCTTGAGCAATCTTCCCCCTATCCCCTCGGCAGCTGGACATACCGTTACTCGCGCACGACAACCCGACTGGCCGATGGCAACTACTGAGTCCAGACCCGAGAATAACTGTTCCACCCTGAGCGCCGTGGTAAGTCCTACTGAGACAACACCATGGAGGCCCCGGATCACCACACCCGCGGCCGCCGAAGCTGAGAGAGTCGTGGCGGGGCAGGTAACCGCAGGAGGCGGTGGCGAGCCTGTCGCGCCCGTCGATGGGAGGGCTGGCGTGCCTTCGTTAGGTTTCAGCCCATGAGTGCTCCCGCCGTCCGTGGCCGCCTGCAGTGGTCCGTGGGCGTGCCGGTTGTGGCGCTGCTGGTGCTGGCCGTCGCCTGGTTCCGCCATGAACACTGGGCGGCCCTCGTCATCGTGGCGATCGCGCTGGTGGGTGCGGTGGTGGCTGCCGTCCATCACGCGGAGGTGGTGGCGCACAAGGTGGGGGAGCCTTTCGGATCTTTGATATTGGCAGTCGCGGTGACCGTGATCGAGGTGGGCTTGATCGTGATGTTGATGACGAGCGGTGGGGAGGGTGCCAGCAGCTATGCCCGGGACACTGTGTTCGCGGCCGTAATGATCACCTTCAATGGCATCGTCGGTATCTCGCTCCTGGTCGGCGCGCTCAAGCACCATCTAGTCAGCTTCAACGCTTCCGGCACCGGCTCGGCGGTCGCCACTGTCATCACCTTGGCCGGCGTCACCATGGTGCTGCCCAGCTTCACCACCTCGGCCGCGGGCCGGGAGTTCTCGCCCTCACAGCTTGCTTTCGCTGCAGTGGCCTCCTTGGCGCTGTACGCCGCCTTCGTCTTCACCCAGACCATCCGCCACCGTGACTTTTTCCTACCCGTCTCGAGCGACGACCAGGGCCGCGTCACCGGCTTGCTCGACCTCGACGGCGACGACCACGCTGACCCGCCAGCGGCCCGAGAAGCGTGGCTCAGCCTCGGCCTGCTGCTGGCCGCGCTGGTAGCGGTGGTGGGGCTGGCCAAGCTCCTGTCGCCCACGATCGAGGACAAGGTCGAGGACCTCGGATTTCCCTACGCCGTTGTCGGCGTCGTCATCGCTCTGCTGGTCCTCGCCCCCGAGTCCATCGCAGCGACCCGTAACGCCGCGCGAGACCGGGTGCAGATAAGCCTCAACCTGGCGTACGGCTCGGCCATGGCCTCGATTGGCCTCACCATCCCCACCATCGCTGTGGCGATGATCTGGCTCACCGGTCCGCTGGAGCTAGGTCTGGAGCCCACACAGATGATCTTGCTGGCGATCACAGTCGTGGTCACGGTTCTCACCGTGGTGCAGGGGCGGGCCTACGCGCTGCAGGGCTTGGTTCACCTCGTGCTGCTCGCCGCTTTTCTGTTCCTCTCCGTACAACCGTGATGCGGGCGACGTTTGCCGTCGTTAGGTCAGGACGGCAGCGGTGAAGGCTGGCGTCCTTGGTAAGGTCCGCCGATGTGGAGTCACGAACGGTCCAGCTGGAGGGCATCGCACTGCATGTCGGTGTGACGGGGCAAGGGCCCGACGTTCTCTTCCTGAGCGGTGGGCCTGGTTGCGTGCACTACCTGGAACGCGACGACCTCTCACCACGCGGTCATCGGGCCTGGTACCCGGAACCGCGTGGCGTGGGGCGCTCCGCCGGTGGCCCACACACCATGGAACAGGGAATCGCTGATCTCGAGGGGATCCGTCAGGCCGTCGGTGTACGCAACTGGATCGTGGTTGGGCATTCTTGGGGCTGTGACCTGGCGGTTCGCTATGCGGTGGAGCATCCTGACGCGGTGACCGCGCTGGTCGGTATCGCCGGTCGCGGACCGCAACGCGATCGCACCTGGTTCGAGGCGTATGAGGCTGCACGGGCAACTGAGCCCGCTATCGACATCGAATGGGTCTCTGAGGTGCACGCCTCGCTCAGCGATTCGTTCACCGAGTGGACTCATCGACGCGATCTGTGGCGACGGCTGGCGGACTGTCAGGTGCCGATGCGTTTCATCGCCGCCGGGGATGACATCCGTCCGGCGTGGCCGCTGGCGCAGCTCGCCGAGCTCGTTCCCCACGGCACGTTCTCGACGAGGCCCGGCGTGCCCCACAACTTCTGGGCCACTCACCCTGAGGCGTGGACCGAGACAGTCACCCTCGCATGTGCCGTGGAGTAGGTAGGTCGATCAGATCCGAAGAAGCGCGACTTGGGGTCTGCCGCACGTTTAAGCCGTGTTCGGCAACCTATGCAGCGACGTCTGCGTCATTGACCAGCCGATGAGACGTCTTACGGTGGACAAAGCTTCTACTGCGTGGCGCAGCCGCGAGACGAGGGGACGCCGTGTCCGCCGAATTCGACGTCCCTTTCCAGATTACCCACCGGTTGGCGACGGATGCCGAGAAGAGCAAGGCGAGACATCAGGAGCACCTGAAGTCGCCGCCCACACCGACTGGTGTGCTCCTGACTTACGGTGTGCTCTGGGTGCTGCTCGGCATCGCAGTCCTGTACCTGCTCATCACGATGGACGATGAGCGCGTCGCGTACTTGTCGTCCTTGTTGGTGTTGCAGTACGGAGCATGGGCCGTCGGCGGATGCTTCATCTTGCTAGGCGGTTACCGTCTGCTCCGGAACCACAGTCGACGGCCCCGCGCACGCGAGGGCTGACTCGCTACGCCGTCATCTCGTGAGATGGCCTTCCACGTGCTGGCCTACAGCTCATACGGTAGGGGACGGTCGCCGACGCAGCGTCTTTCTACGTCGGCGACCTTCCTACTCCGCGGGCGTCCCGGGTCACCCGTGCAGCAGTTCCATCCGACCGGTACCCATGCGCCCGTGCCTTACGCTGGCTTAGTCGGTGCAACTATGGCGTGCGTCTCGCTTCGTTCCGATGGTCGTCAGCGTTTGATGGTGTACCTGTCGAGCACGCCGCCATCTTGGTCGATCGCCCGGCCGACGAGGCGGTCCTCGTAGACGAGCAGCTCGGAGTAGTGCAATATCTCTTCGCTCACGGCGGTGAACTCCTCGTCCCCCGTGGGGGTGGACTTGGCGCCCGCACCGGATACCACGTACGTCACTCCGTTCTGTGGCTCTGATCGCTGGTAGTCATGGTCGTGTCCGGCCAGAACCAGCGGAACGTCGTACTCCTCGAACAGCGGCACCCACGCCTCGCGCACCTTCATGTCCGACCCGTGCTTCCCCGCTGAGTAGGGCGGGTGATGCATGATCGCCACCGTCCAGACGTCGGGGGGCTGTGGCTGCGCCAACGTCTGCTCCAGCCACTCGGTCTGCTCCTCGTCGTCGACCTGGTTGGAGTCCAAGGCGATGATTCGTACCGGACCGATCTGGTCCTCGTACCACGGATCCTCTCGACCGAGAGCGCGCATGATCTCGTCCTGCTCGCCGCTCTTGTAGTCATGGTTGCCCAGCACCGGCACGAGCTCAGCGCCGCCGTCCAACAGCGGACCGAACGGCTCGAGGACGACCTCCTCCACAAGCGAGACCTCGCCATCGGGGTAGATGAGGTCTCCGAGCAGCATCAGAGCGTCATAGCCGCCGCCTTGGCCTTCGATCACCATGCGCCGTGCCGTGGCCAGCTGCTTGTCGCTGCCTGTGCCAGTGTCTCCGGCGAAAGCCAGCCTCAAGCTCGGCTCACCAGTGTCGGGCGGGTCTGGGTCGACCGCCGAGGGAGGAGGACGATCCTCGTCGAAGATGGACGAGACAAAGGCCGGCGTCCAGACCAGCAAGCCGACCGCCACCACAGCAACGACAGCGAACACGCCCGCCAGGATGGCCTTCGTGCGGCTGCTCATCGTTCGGACCTCCGGGTGTCAATGGCCAGTGCCACGCCACGTAGGGCAAGCCGCGACTGGATGGTCGGACCGACTACCGCCGGCTCCAGTCCAGTGTCCCACGATGCCCCAGGCGCTCTGGGTCGATGATCGGCTTCTGTCTCAGCGCATAAGAGCGGGAGTGTTCACCTTCCTATCCCGCGAGCGAGTTCTACCCGAGTGGTGCTGCTTTCGGTTCCGCTCAGAAGCCCCGGCATTGGTCTTCTTTACTGCCTGCGACCTGGTTGTTGTCGCCAATCGGTCCAGGGACGTTGGCTTTGCATTGCAGGTTTCCGTCGATGCGGTTGCCGAAGATTCGGAAGCCACCCCTGTTAGAGAAGGCTTGGAGATCACCCTCAATCACATTCCGCCTCGTGATCTGCAGCAGCCGACTTTGCTCTACTTGGAGATTGCCACCGATGACGGTGCGTCCAACGCGTCCTCGTGCTCCCCCCTCGAGTTGGATGTCGCCCTCGACGCGGGTGCGGACGATGCGATCGCCTACCTTGCGAGGGGTCACGCCGACGCGCCGGTGATCGTTGGCCTGGATGTTTCCGCCTATGGTGGCGCCCCTTACTTTGAGAGTGGCTCTTGCCTTAACGAACACATTGCCGTCGATCCGAGTGCCTCGCAACGTGCAGGTGGCACCCTGGGGCACGATCACGCTGCCGTCAACGGATACCGCGCGGATGAGACCCGTGCAGGTGCGATCGTCGGCGGATGCCTGGCCGGGAGTTAGTAGGGCGCCTAGCAGGACGACTGGAACAAGGAGGAGAGAGCGTTTCATGAGACCTTCACTTTCGTCGCGAGCACGTATGGCACGACCGTAGACACAGCACGTAAGCCGCCGCTAAGGCTGCGATGAGACTTTCCTTAGTCGAATTCAGCAACGCGCAGGTGAAAGCCATCACACAAGTCGGATACGCTGCCTCAGCCGAGGAGGTGAAGCGCGATACCCCAGGCCGTGGCCTCACCTGAGTGGCGTGAAGCGATACCCCATGCCGCGGACAGTGGTGATCAGGTCAGCCCCCAGCTTGCGGCGAAGATATCCGACGTACACATCGACGATGTTGGACTCAGGGTCGAACTCGTACCCCCACACGTGGGACAGCAGCTGTTCGCGTGACAGCACCTGGTGCGGGTGCCGGACGAACATCTCGGCCAGCACGAACTCGCGCGCGGACAGCTCGGCCAACTTCCCGTTCACCCGCACCTCCCTCCTGAGCAGATCCATGTGGACCGGGCCCTGCTCAAGGGTGGTCTGGTTGTCACCGCCCTCGACGCGCCCACGGAGCCGAAGTTTGACGCGTGCCGCCAGCTCGGCGAATCGGAATGGCTTCGACATGTAGTCGTCGGCGCCGCCTTCGAGACCGCGAACTGTGTCGACCACGGAGTCCCGCGCGGTGAGGACGATCACGGGAACCGAGGAGCCGGACTCCCGCATGCGTTGTAACAGGTTGAACCCGTCGAGTTCTGGCAAGCCTATGTCGAGGATCACTAGGTCGAACTGGCCGGTGAGCGCGTAATCCAGGCCCGTAACGCCGTCTCCGGCCACCGTGGGCGTGAAGCCCTCGGCCCGCAGCCCCTTCTCTATGAAGGAGGAGATCCTGGGCTCGTCCTCGATGATCAAGATCCTGCTTACCACGTCGGCTCCTGAGCAGTCCCATTCGCCGCTGGCTCTGCCGGCTTGTCCGGCGCCTCACGTGGCCATGCCTGATGTGCCACTCGGCCCTCTCCGGCCGGTCCGTTGCGGGGGATAGTGATGGTGAACGTGGCGCCCCGCCCCGGCGCGGAGGAGACCGCCACGTCCCCGCCATGCGCCTGGGCGATTGCCCGCACGATGGCCAACCCGAGCCCACTTCCGTTCCCCTTGTCGTCGCCTCGACGAAAGCGCTCGAATATCACGTCGTGCACGGCGGCTGGGATGCCTGGCCCCTGGTCGCTGACCCACCATGAGACGCGGTCACCGGCCACCCGGGAGCCGACTTGAATGACGCTTCGGCTCGCCGTGTGCACGACCGCATTGGCCGCGAGCTGCACCATGGCTTGGGTCAGCCGCTGGGCGTCCACCTTCACCACGCCCTCACCCCGCGCGTCAACGCGCCACTCCCGAGGCCCGAGCCCACGCATCTTCTCCAGCAGTATGTCGGTGAGGGCGCCCACGTCGACTTCCTCCACAGCGAGGAAGTCCGGACGCCGAGCCTTGGCGAGCAAGATGAGCTCTTCGACCAGCCGCCCCATTCGGTCGACTTCCTCCAGGACGAGGGCGCGGGTCGCCGCCACATCGGCAGGATCGTCACGCACCATGAGCTCCAGGTGGCCGCGGACGATGGTCAGGGGCGTCTTGAGCTCGTGGCCGACGTCGTCCAGGAACTGTCGCTGCGTCGAAAAGGCAGCCTCCAGTCGATCGAGCATCTCGTTGAACGTCATCGTGAGATCGGTGAGATCGTCGTTTCCCGTGGCGGCGATCCGCCTTGTCAGGTCGGAGTCGCTTATCTCCCGGGCGGTCGCCTTGAGCTGCCTGATCGGGCTGAGGAGCCGCCCTGAGACCACATAAGCGCCGACCCCCACGACGAGCAGAGAGATGCTCGCAACAAGGACGTAGGTCTGAACCGTCTGCCGCAGCTGGGCTGCTATCTCGTCGAGCGAGTAGGCGTAGACGATTGCGCCGTCAGTCCGCTCGTCGCGGACTGGCTTGACCGCGACCCGTAGGGGGCCGATCACGGAGTCGATTTCGTCGACTCCACCCTCAGGACCCACCGCGTTGACCCCTGTGATGAACTGGGGGTCGCTGAACAGCTCCTTGTGCAGGTCCGCTTGAAGCAGCCGCTGCGGCTTGTTGTCCCAGAAGACGATGACTGACTCCGCCGGATCTCCCGCGGTTGACGCCAGGGCGCTCAGCAGTAACCGCCTCGCCGTCCCGTTCACTCCAGGGTCTGTACTGCCCTGCAAGGCCTCGAAACGCCGCAGCTCCCGTGCGATCGACTCGTCCACGGCATCGTCTAGCCGCTGCTCCTGGAGCACGAAGACGGCGAGCCCCGCCCCGGCAAGCGCAAGGCCGGACAAGATGACGACGGCCACCGTGATCCGCAGCCGGACCGGAACCCGCCCGAACCACCTGTCCGCGCGACCATCATCCGTCGTCGCCTCCACCGTCGTCGTCGCCACGGGCACCGGTGCCGTCTTGATCGTCCTCGTCTTGATCGTCCTCGTTCTGGTCGTCAGGATCCTCTACCCGGCGGGGAACCTCGACCTCGCCATCAACATCATCCCGGTCGGCGGTCGTACCTGTCTGCCCAATCACCGGCGGAGGGCCATCAGAACTCCGCGGAGCGGCCGCACGGCCGTCGTCCCGCTCCTCATCATCAAGACTGTCGCCAGTCCCTGTGCCACTGCTGTGGCTGGTCGGATCGTCGTCGTCAAGGTCGCCGGCGGGACGAGAGTCCGCTGACTCAGTGGGCGGCGACGTGGATGTCACGACCACCACCGGATCCCCCGTGTCCGGTGGTGGCGCCCCAGTGCCGCCTAGAAAGCTGCCAACGGCCCACGCGCCGCACGCGATAGCGAAGGCGCCGCCCACGAACGGCTTCCACATCAGATTCACACCCGCGAGCATCGCCCAGATAGGCGAGATCTCCATGAGGACCTGATGAGGAAGTCCTCATCCATGGGCGAGGACGATGGCGTCTTGCACCGTCGCTGACGTGGCGCCCCCGGCCTAAGCAGGCGATCCGGGGAAGCGCGGTGGCATGCGAACCCTTCATGCTTGTGGCCGTTGCTTCGCCGCGGCGTGAAACAAGGATGACTCAAAACCCGCTACTCGTTACCTATGTTCTTAGTCGGGTAAGGTAACAATATGACGGCGACGATCTTTGACAAGCTTCTCTTCGCCAGCCACGTTCTCCAGCGCGACATGACCCGAACCTTCGCGGGCACTCCGTTGACGGAATCCCGGGTGGCGGTTCTGTGGGTCCTGCAGACAGTCGGGCCATCGACGCAGCAGAGCATCGCGGCCGCCCTGGAGGTCAGCGCCCGAAACGTATCGGCCTTGGTCGATGCCCTGGAGAGGACCGGGTACGTGCGCCGCACGGCGCACCCAACTGATCGACGGGCGGTTCTCGTCGAGCTGACCCAAGAGTCCACGGAGTTGATGGCCGGCATGCAACGAGAACACGCCGAGGTCTCCGCAGCGCTGATCGCTGCTGTGCCCCCCGCCGACCGCGCGGCGTTCGAGCGTGGCTTCGACGCGGTCGTTGCCCGTCTCAGTGAGCTGGTCGCCGGAGCAGACGCGAACGACGCGGCAGACGGTGGGCGGAGCCGATGACCCGACTCCGAGCCCCAGAGCGGACCGCTTCGTCGAGGTCCCGGATCGGGTGGTTCATCAGACGTGCGATGAGCTTGGAGAAGCACCTGTACGCCAGTATCGGTCGAGCCATCATGCGCCGTCCTGCCGTACCGTCCGGGGCGAAAGGTTTCCGGTACGACAGCCCGACGCTGTTGATCCTTGTCGTCTTCATCTTTGTATCCACGATCGAAGTTTTCGCGATCGATCTCATTGTTCACCGGTGGCAGCCGGTGCGGGTCGCGTTCCTGGTACTGGGGGTGTGGGGCGTGATCTGGATGGTGGGGCTGCTCTGCGCTCACATCATGCGCCCGCATACCGTCGGGCCAAGCGGGCTGCGCATACGCGACGGTCTCGACCTCGATGTCGAGATCCGCTGGGACGACATTCACGCGGTCGCGATCAGGAAGCACGCCTATGAAGCCAAGCCGCCGCGTCTCATGGGCGGTGAGGGCTCACGCACCCTTGTCGTCGCAGTCTCGAACGAGTCGAATCTCGAGATCACGCTCGACAAGGCGACGATGGTCCGGCTGCCAGGAGGGCCTCCCAACGGCGGCGAGCAACACGTGACGGCGGTCCAATTGTGGGCGGACGACCCGCGCGCATACCTCGCGGAGGTCAAGAAGCACCTCTGAGGCTGGTACCCCCACGGGTACCACGGCAGGCCTCGCTAGGAGTCCGTTGTCCTCTGGGCGTCAGGCCGAACATCGCCCTCGACCTGGTGACCAGCCGAACGTTCGACGGTCGGCTTCAGCTGCTCGAGTACGTGCCCAGGGTTCTCGAGAGGCCTCCTGGCATCGGGGAGTAGATGCGCTTCGGCCACGAGAGACCGCATGGCCACTCGAAGTCGCTCGGCGGGCTGGGCGTCGAGGCGTTGATGGGAAGGTCCCATCAATTGCTGAAACAGCAAAAATGTTTGGCATAACGATCCCTGCCTGGCACTCTCTTGGCATGGACAACAAAGAGTCGTATGACGTGGTTGTGGTAGGCGGGGGAGCCGCCGGGCTCAGTGCCGCCCTGGTACTGGGACGCTCTCGACGTTCGGTGCTGGTAGTGGACGCCGGCGAGCCGCGCAACGCCCGCTCCCACGAGCTGCACAACTACCTCGGCAGGGAAGGCACGAGGCCCACTGCACTGCTGGCGATCGGCCGTGAGGAGGTCAGGCGGTACGGCGTCGAAGTACGCCCCGGCCGGGTGTGTTCCGCCGCCCGCACCGGCGAAGGCTTCGCTTTGGCTCTCGAGGGCGGCGGCTCCGTCTCTGCCCGCAGGTTGGTGATCGCCACCGGGGTGGTTGACGTGCTGCCGGAGGTCCCCGGCCTCGAAGGCCGCTTTGGTAGGGACGTGCTTCACTGCCCGTACTGCCACGGCTGGGAGGTCGCCGGCCAGCCGCTGGGGGTGGTGGCGAGCGGGCCTGAGTATGTCGAGCGGGCCCTGCTGTTTCGCCAATGGAGCGAGGACGTGATCATCCTGCTCAATGGTCAGCCGCCCCCGTTAGCGGAGGACGCCGAGAAGCTCGCTGCCCGTGCCATCGAGGTGGTACCCGGCGTCATCGCCCGCGTAGTCGTCGAGGACGACACTGTGAAAGGCGTCGAGCTCGTCGGCGGCCGGTTCGTACCCAGGACGGCGCTTGTGGTCACGACCGTGCCGATCCGTGATGACAACCTGCTCGAAGGAGTCGGCGGTCCGGAGACGCCCGGCTTGACGATTGTTGGCAACGCGGCTACTCCCTTCGCTGGTGTCATTACCTCCGCCGCCGACGGGATGATGGCCGGGACGCTTATCAATTCCGACCTGATCGCCGAGGAGACGGCAAGAGCCGTTGCGCAGTATCGCAAGGACGTCGCCTGATGAGCGGGCACAGGCACGAGCACAGCGAGGAGGAGGCGGCGGCGATGTTCGAGCCGCCGAGCTGGGAGGAGCGATACTCCGGTGAGGGGAAGATCTGGAGTGGGAACCCCAACCCTCAGCTAGTCGCTGAGGTGTCGCGGCTGACGCCAGGCACCGCGCTCGACGTCGGCTGCGGCGAGGGCGGCGACGTTATCTGGCTGGCGTCTCGGGGTTGGATTGTCACTGGCGCCGACTT
>DASQEH010000038.1:0-4010 GCA_035633755.1 Nocardioidaceae bacterium
GAGTGACATCTGCGCTCCTTGACTCGTGCTTGCGCTACTACTGCCTGGTCAGAGGGATTGACCAGGATGCCCGAGTATTGTCATCGGCCCGTGAGATCCTTCGACAGGAGCGAGACTCACAACCGAGCGACATGCCGGCGACACCCGGCCACCACGTGCCGAGAAAATTCGGTTTCCCTCTTCCTTTGCGCGCCTTAGCCTTGTGCCTCGTGGACATCCGAGCGCTCGACGATGCGGCCCTGGCCGACGACGTGCTGATGCGCGACTTCTACGATCTCAGCCGGCGAGCGGAGCTCTTCGGTCGGCCGCATGCGCCGTTCTGGGAGTTCGAGGAGTTCCTCGGTGCGTTCCGCTCGACCGACAGCGGTGAGCGGCAAGAGCTGTTCGCGGCCTATGACGGTGGTCGAATGGTCGGTAACGCGGTGCTGTGGTCGCTTCTGCTCGACAACACCGACAAGGCGTTCTTCCGCCTCAACGTGGACGTGCCCGTGCGGCGTCGCGGCATCGGCCGGGCGCTGGTTCAACGGCTCGAGCAGCTCGCCAAGGACGATGACCGGTCGATCATCATGGCCGATGCCACCTTGCCGTTCGACGACCGCGAGGGGCACGCCTACCAGCGTTTCGCCGAGGCCTGCGGCTACGAGCTCTCCAACTACGAGGTCGTACGCCACCTGCCCCTGCCGGTTCCGGACGAACAGGTCCAGGGATGGATCGACGAGGCGGCGCCACGCCACGCGGGCTACACGATCGAGACGTTCGTCGGCGCGGTGCCCGACGACCTTGTCGAGTCGCTGTGTGTGCTGCTCGGCCAGCTTGCGGTCGATGCACCAAGCGGCGCCGTCGACTTCGAAGAGGAGGCGGTTACGCCGCAGCGGTATGCCGAGATGGTGGCGACCACGGTCGCGATGGGCCGTGCCCGCTACGAGACGGTTGCCCTTACCCCCGACCGGCAGGTTGTAGCGCAGTCGACGCTCGCCATGTCGCTGGGGCAGAGCACCTTGGTCTACCAGTGGGGCACTTTCGTGCACCGCCAGCATCGCGGTCACAAGCTCGGCCTGGCCACCAAGGCGATCAACCTCCGCGCTGTCCAGGCGGCCCGCGGCGACCTGACCCTGGTCACGACACAGAACGCCGAGACCAACGACTACATGGTGTCCATCAACGAGCGGATGGGGTTCCGACCGATCGAGGTAGCGGCCGAGTACGTCAAGCGCCTCTGAGTGAGGTCGGTCCTCTAACGCATTGCTGCGCTTCGACCCACTGGCTCATGGGTGACGGTGGTGGAACCTGCGGCGCCTCCGCGCCACAACGAGCCCTTCATCGTCGCGAGCAGCTTGGCGTCGGCGACGAGTTCGAAGCCCCTGGCCAGTCGTCCGCGCGGCTTCGCGAGGCTCATGCCGGGAAGGCCGGGTGCTCGAGCCAGCGATAGTCGACGGGCTGCCCCTGATTCCACTCCGCGGCCTGCGCGTCGCCGACGTCGCAGAACCCGGCCGCTCGGTACAGGGCAAGGGCACCGACGTTGTCGGGTGCGACCCGGACGAAGCAGGCGGACCGGCCATTGGTGCGAGCAATGGCGACGAGCTCGTCGACGAGCCGTCGGCCAACGCCGCTGCGGCGATGTGCGGGGGCGACAATGAGGCGGGCGAGCTCGTTCTCGTCCTCCTCGTCGTCGTCCCAGACCTCGCCGTACGCGACGGGAGTGCCCTCTGAATCCAGCAGCACCCAGGGCTGGACGTCGCTGCCCTCCCACCAGGCCGTGATGGCCGAGGCCGGGAAGGGGTGCTCGGCGCGCGAGCACCAATGGCTGGCCTCCTCGGCCGAGCGGGACCAGCTGGCGACAACGCGGGCATGCTCGGTGGTCGGCCGGACGACGGTCCAGGCAGCGCTGCCGTGCATGTCCACGCTGTCGATGTCCCTTCTCGGTCGGCTGTCAGGACTGCAGAGTCGTGCCGAGGAGCGCGTCGGTCGAAGGCCTCAGATCGGGTGCGCGGCCACCATCGTGCGGTGCGGGTCGAGCTCGTTCCGCACTGCGACGAGCCGCGCCCAGGCCTCGGCCTCGAACCCGCTGCTGGTGTCCACTGCCGCCTCTGCGAAGTTGAGGAGCTTGGCTGACATCGACCACGGCGCGAGGGCCTGGACCACCTCGGCGGCAGCGGCTTGTCCAGCGACAACGGCCTCGGGCACGGGAGCAACCGCCACGCAGAACAGCGAGTACTCCCCGGGCAGCGTTGCCAGCGCGCCAGCGCCTGCGGCGGGACGGGAGAGGGCGCCGCCGAGGTGGCGAAGCTCAGCGAACAGCAGCGGCGAAGCGGAGTCGGGGCCGGCGGCCGAGAGCAGCGCATCGACGGCCTCGTCGTCGAGGGAATGCAGAACGGCATGGTCGGAGACGGCCGGCGTTGGACCGGGCGGGTCCATGTGCACGTCGAGGAGGCCGGCGACCGGCATCCGGCCGAAGGTGTCGATCTCCGGAGCCAGCGCGCGCAAGGGTGTGAGGAGCGCTGCGGCGGTCTCGTCGTCCTCCAGGACTGCGCCGTCGACCACGACAAGCCGTCGGCCGCTGAGGAAGGGCGGCAGCTCGGGCAGTGGTGGAAAGCTCATCAGGCGCAGGGACGTCGTCACGGTGTCCGGGGCGGTGCGGGTCAGGTCGCGCCAGGTGCGGAGCACCTGCGGCGCGTGGCCCAGGTCCCACAGGAGCATGCCGGCGTACACGTCCGGGACAGGCAGCAGGTCGAACTCGAGCGCGACGACGATGCCGAGGTTGCCACCGCCGCCGCGCAGCGCCCAGAACAGATCGGGGTTCTCACCGCTGCTCGCGCGGACCAGCGAGCCGTCGGAGAGCACGACCTCCAGGGCGGTGATGCTGTTCGTGGCGAGGCCATGCTGACGCGAGTAGAACGACAGACCGCCGCCGAGGACGTAGCCGGCCACCGCGACGTCGGGTGAGCTGCCGTGCAGGGCGGTCAGGCCGTGGGGAGCCGTCGCGGCCACGACATCGCGCCACAGGGTGCCGCCCACGACACGCGCCGAGCGGCCCTCGACGTCGACGGTGACGCCGTTGAGGTCGTGCAGGCGGACCAGGACGACGTCGGCCAGCCCATGTTCCGGCAACGGAGCGGCACCGTGCCCTGTGCTCTGCGGTGCGACACGGAGGCCGGCCGAGGTGGCGCCGCGGACGACTGCTACGACGTCATCGACGGTGCGCGGGACTGCGACAGCGGCGGGCCGCTGGTCGACAGCGACATTCCAGGGCAGGCGGGCGGCGTCGTATCCCGGATCGCCGGGAAAGTGCACGGCCCCGCCGCACAGGCCGCTGAGCGCCTCGGCGTGGGGGGAGAGGGGAGAGCTGGTTGTCGTCAAGGGGATTCCTTCGTAACGGGCCATCAAGGGCCGAGATGCGCTGATATACCGGCTGTCAGATCGTTGTAGCGGTGCCACCGGCTGGTCGAGGGTATCGGCGCCGTGAAAGGCCGCGTATGCCGGTCGTTGGATCAGCAAGCATGTCTGCGTCGTCACCGCGACGCCACGGCGCAGACCAGACGGCCACCGACCTCCTGAAACCGATGACGAGCACCAGGTCCACCGGCGGCGTGCACGCAGCTCCGGACGGGCGAGCCGTCTCGAGGTCCGGAAGCGCCGCCCGGCTGACGCCACCGGTGGCGCTCGACGCGAGGGCTACCGTGGGGACATGTCGGTGGGACGGCTGGCTCGATGTGTGTCGGCGGCACTGGCGGCACTCGCGTTGGCAGCCTGCACGCCAGAAAGTCCCACGGGCGGATCGCCCACCGAGGCCTCGACCGAGCCTTCGACGACGTCGACGACACGGCCCACGACCAGCTCGCCGCCATCGAGCCGTCAGGAGGAGGCTCCAGACCAGCCACTGGTCCTCGCAGTTCATCACACGAGCCCTGCGCGTGAGCTGACACTGAAACGCGCACGTCGCATCGTTGCCGGGAACACCGGTGTGAGGATGGCTGCCGGCACGCCGAGCCGAGCTGTGCGGGCCGTTGTAC
>DASQEH010000039.1:0-1840 GCA_035633755.1 Nocardioidaceae bacterium
AGCTCGTCGGCGAACTGCGGCGCCGGCCCATCTGTAGGCACGCCGGGAGCCACAGTCGTGATCGGCAGAGCACTCACCGGACCGGGCGCCAAGCCCCAGTCGGCACGCCACTGCGCGAGCTGCGCACCCGACACCGCGTAGACGATCCTTCCCAGTCCCGCCCAGGCATGGGCAGCAGAGCACATCGGACAGTGCTCGCCAGAGGTGTAGACGGTCGCGTCTCGGCGTTCGTCAGGCGTCAGGTGGCTCGCGGACCAGCGTGCGATCTCGAACTCCGGGTGCCGGGTCTCGTCGCCGTCCTTGACCCGGTTCCGGTCCTCGAACCTGACCCGACCGTCCGCATCGACCAGCACAGACCCGAATGGGTCGTCACCGTCCTCGAGGGCCTCGCGTGCGAGGTCGACACATCGGCGCAGGTGGTTGAGGTCGGTCTCGGAGATGCTCATAGGGACATTCTGGTACCGCGCCGACGTAGCCACACATGCTGGGCGATGCCCCGGATCGTCGCGAGGCGGTGAGCGTGGCCAGCAGTGTCGTTGGAACTGGCGCGCCGGCTAGAACGTGGTGAGTAGCAGCCGCACGAGCACCGTGACCGCCACCGCGATGGCGAGGGACCACATCTCCGAAACTCCCTTGAGGAAGCTCGCACCTGCCGCCACCAGTCCGGGAAGAACAGCAACATCCAGGTCACCCCATCGAGGCCCCGCAAGCTGGACCACGACCAGCCCGGCCAAGAGGGCGGGGGAGAGGCTTATCAAGATTGCCTGCATCTTCTCCGTGGGCTGCCGGTCCGACAGCAGAGCGGGGCCGGCCGCCTTGAAGGCGAAGTTGATCAGGGTCAAGGCGATGATGCCTGCGGCGATCGTCACGATCGGTTCATCCTTGCTGTGGAAGGGAGGGAGTCGCTCATTCGGACGCCGTCCCGGTCCTAGGGCCGCGACGGAGGGCAAGAGCTGCCGCGGCGGCCGACAGCAGCAGGGCGACTCCGGCCGGAAGCACGAGCACGGCCGTGCCGGCAATGACCGCCGCTGTGACTGCGACCGGCCATACGTGCGGCTGCTGCCTCAGCGTGTCGAGCAACAGCAGCAAGAAGAAGCAGGGAAAGACGACATCGAGTCCCAGGCGATGAAGGAACTGCGATGACGGGACAAGGATCGCTCCCAGCGCAGTACCCAGCACCCACGCGGGCCACTGGATGAGGGTGGCGCCGAGCATGACTTCGCGGTTCGTGGTTCCGTCTGGCCGCTGCGCGGCCACCCAGGACCCGTCGATGACCGCTTGACCCTCGAACGCTCGTCTGACTGCACCGCCGCGCAGGCTTCGAGCCGAGGCCGCAGCCATCGGGACGAATCGGAGGTTCATCAGGGCCGCCGCGCCGAGCCCGGTCGCGAGCCCGGCCCCTCCTGTCGTCGCCGTGATGAAGGCGAACTGCGCGGACCCCGAGAAGACCAGGGCGGACATCGCGATTGTCGCCAGGGGCGGCCACCCCTGCAGCGTGGCGAAGGCGCCGAATGTCACAGCCAGGGCGCCGGCCGCCAAGGCAAGCGAGATTCCCGTACGCATGCCGTCCCGCCAGCCGGCTTCTTCGTGGTGCGTTGTCACGGTCGCCACCCTAATGAGTGTCATGCGTCTAGTCCATTAGGAATCTCACGGTCAGCGTTCTAGACTGCCACGTCGTGCGGGTGTTCACCGGGCCCTACGCGGGCTTCCCATGGAAGCTCGTCGGCGGGCACATCGCGGTCGACCTCGTCAACACGGTCGCATGGCGGCTCGACCGGCAGCGGATGCAGGAGCGGTTGCTGGACGCCGAGCACCTCGCTGACTGGCTCGCAGTCGCACC
>DASQEH010000040.1:0-4989 GCA_035633755.1 Nocardioidaceae bacterium
GATGCCTTGTATTCGCTCGCGCGCGGGACGAAACACCGCCGCGACCGCCAGCGTCGACACCGCGACGGCAAGCTCGGACTTTCGTGTCACAGGCTCGAGCGCAGACTGGCTGAGCAAGACGCAGACGCTGTAGACGGCGGCCAAGATGGCGGAAAGAACGCTGTAAACCAGTGCGCGGTTGATGACGACGTCGATTTCGTACAAACCGTGCCTCAGGACGGCTATGCCGATCGCGGCCGGAAGCAAAGCGAGCACCAGGATGGAGAGCGTCTGCAGCATCGTGACCCAGGGCACGAGGGCACCAGCAAGGTCTGTCAACTCCGTGAGCCCCACAGACGCCATCGTGACCAGGTAGACGAAGGTAACGACAGCCCCGGCGGCGGCGAGCCACTTCAGCTGCAGCCGTTCCAATCCCTGGGAGCGACGGAACCGGATAACCAGGCCCGTTGCGCAAACCAGCATGCACAGCGGCAGGAGCGGTAGGAAGACTGTGATCACGACGACAAGAACGGGCTGCGCCGTCTCCCAGGCCAAAGGGTTTGCCAGGTTCGGTACAGGGCTTTCTTCCATGGGGCCTGCCGCGAGCACGATGGCCACTGTCACCACAGCCATGGTGAGCCCCGAAAGCCACGCCACGGGTCTCCAACGAGGTGACGGCAGGTGCCCGTTCGGGTAGAGCAGCGTCAGGAACGTGCCAATCAAGCCGATGGCAGCGACCCAGTTGCTCTCGCTCAGCACGGCGGCCACGTCCGCCCCGGGAAGCAACCCGGGTTGGGTGACGAGCCCGTAGGTCGCGTAGCTGTCGGCCATCAGGCCGACTGCCCAGGCGAAGCCAATGGCCTGGAGCAACCAGCCGATGGTGTTTCGAGGCTGCTGTCGAAGGATGAGAAAGCCGACGAGCGGGAAGGACAGCACCACCAGACTGAAGGCAACTTCTCCGACCCTACCTCCGGCGCCCCACGACCCACTGTTGGAAGGCGGGTCCGCAAGCATTAACGAGGTTGCTACCACGCATACCACAGGGTGCAACCACCACACCGCCCACGCCACCCGTCGCAGCGTCGTGTCAGAAACGTTCATGGGCGTCGCCTCCCCTCAAGGAAGCTGGACACTTCACGCGGCCACGAGATGGCCGGCGCGGGCCGCATTGGGTAGTGAACCACGCGACGCGAGTCACGGCTAGCGTCTGTTGAGCGAGCAAGAGGCCACGCGGCCTTTTGGCCGAGCAGAGGCCACCCGGCGTACCCAGCGCGGATCACGCCATGGCCCCCTCTCGCAGCAGATGAGTGCCCAGAGTCGCGGTACGGCGTGCAGGAATCGTTACGATCCCTCCATCGGGGCCTCGGTACGGGGCCGGAACGGACGACGCGCGTGATCGAGGTCAAGCTACTCGGGCCGCCACGGGTGGAGCGTGACGGCACGCTTGTCGCATTCGACACCCGTAAGGCGGTGGCCCTGCTGGCACACCTGGCGCTGTCCGCGCGACCGCGCCCGCGGGAGGCGCTCGCCGAGCTGCTCTGGCCGGACACGGACCCGGAGCGAGCCCGCGGGGCGCTCCGACGCACCTTGTCGTCATTGCGAAGCGCCGTCGGACCTGAGCGTCTGGAGGCCACCAGAGACCAGGTGCACCTGGTGAAGGGCGAGGATCTGCTCATCGATGTGGACGTGTTCCGCGAGTGTCGCGAGCGCCACGACCTCGAGCGCGCCCTTGACGTCTTCCGCGGAGACTTCCTCGAGGGGTTCTCGGTGCGTGACGCGCCGCCGTTCGAGGACTGGGCGCAGGTCGAGGGTGAAGGGCTCCGCAGGGAGCTGGTCGCGACGCTGAGCGACCTGGCCGGCTCTCGTGAGGCAGCCGGCGACCGAGTCGGAGCTCTGAGAGTGGTCCAGCGTTGGCTGTCGCTCGACCCCCTCGACGAAAGCGCCCACCGCGGATTGATCCGGCTGTACGCGGAGGTAGGGGACCGAGGGGCCGCGCTCACCCAGTACCGCGAATGCGTCCGTACGTTGTTCCATGAGCTCGGGGTTCCGCCGCTGACCGAGACCACGGAGCTCTACGAGGCCATCAACCGAGGAGATTTCACCGCCTCCTCCTCACCAGCGGTTGTGCTGCCCCTCCCGAGCCGAGAGCCCGTCACGCCCTTGGTGGGCCGGACACAGGACCTGGCTGCCCTGCGGGCTGCCTACCAGGAGATCCGCGCCGATGGGCGCGTCGTCTGGGTCGAGGGCGAGGCCGGTATCGGCAAGACCAGGCTCGTCGAGGAGTTCTTGTCGACCCTGGGCGCTGCGGAAGCCCATGTGCTGGTCGGGCGAGCGTTCGAGGACGAGGTAGGCCTGGCATACGCCCCGGTCATGGAGGCGCTCCGGGGCCGGCTTCGCCAGGACGGTGACTGGGTAGCCGAGGTGGAGCCGCGCGCGCTCCATGAGGCGGCGAGGCTCTTGCCGGAGCTGCTCGCCGGCCGGACGGCGCGCCTCCTGTCGCCAGTCGACGACCCCGGCGCCGAGACGCGCTTCCTTTCCGGCATGTGGGAGACAGTCGCCGCGGCTGCTCAGGGTCCAGCCCCCGGCGTGCTGTTCGTCGACGACGTGCAGTGGGCGGACGACGCGACGGTCACGCTGCTGTCCTATGGGCTGCGCCGACTGTCGAGGCACCCCCTGCTTGTCGTTCTTGCCTCGCGGACCCCGACTGACTCGGTACTGCGTCGTGCCGTGACCTCAGTACGGCGAGACGGGACAGGGATGGTCATCGGCTTGGGTCGGTTGCCCGAAAGCGCCGTCGACGAGCTCGTCAGTATCACCCGGTCCGACGAAACCGACCCCACGGTCTCCCGGCGGCTCTGGGCAAAGACTGAAGGTGTTCCGCTGCTGCTCGTCGAGTACCTCCGCACGCAGGCGTCGGATGGGGACTGGCCGCTGCCGATCGGGGCACGGGACCTGCTGCGTGCGCGCGTGGGGCCGGTCAGTGAGATCGCTCGTCAGGTGCTCGCTGCTGCGGCCGTCTTGGGCAGGTCCTTCGACCCGAGCACCGTGCGCGCCGTGAGCGGACGAAGCGAGGTGGAAACGGTCGCAGCCCTCGAGGAGCTCCAGAGGTGGGGGCTGATCAGCGAAGGGAGCGCGGACTATGACTTCGCACACGGGCTGCTGCGGGTATTCGTCTACGACGAGACAAGCCTTGCTCGGCGGCGGTTGCTGCACGCGAGGGCGGCGGAGCTATCCGGCGCTCCGCCTGCGGCGACGGCACGGCACCTGCAGCTGGCTGGCCGCGACAGCGAAGCGGCGCTGCAGTTCCGCACTGCTGGCGATCGCGCCCGTGAGGTCTTTGCCAACGCCGACGCGTTGGCGCATCTGCGCACCGCGCTAGCGCTGGGGCACCCCGACACCCTCGGCCTGCTGACCGCGATCGCCGATGTGCAGATCGTGATGGGCGACTATGACGGCGCGGGTCTCAGTCTGGAAACGGCGGCGCAGTCTTCGCCTTCAAAGGTGCCGGCCGTGGAGCTCCGCCTGGGTCGGCTTCGCTTCCGTAGCGGGGAGTACGAGCTGGCCCAGCAGCATCTGCTGAGCGCTCTAGCCTCGACGCCGGAACGCGACCGCGCGGGACGCGCAGAGATCACCGCAGACCTCAGTCTCGCCACCTCAGCGGGGGGAGACGATGCGCGGGCATTGACGCTCGCCCTCGAGGCAAAGGATCTGGCGGCGGAGGCGGACGACCTACGAGCCCTGTGCTCTGCACACAACATCATGGGAATGCTGGCAACGGTGTCCGGGGAGACTGACGAGGCCTTGTCCCAGTTGAACCGTAGCCGTGAGCTTGCCGAGCAGGTGGGCGACCAGGCGCTGCTCGTCGCGTCGCTCAACAACCTGGCACTCGCGCACCGGGCTCGCGGTGAGCTGGCGAGCGCCATTGAGCTCACGGGCGCGGCACTCGACCTGTGTCACGCGACCGGGGACCGACACCATGAGGCGGCGCTCCACAACAACCTCGCCGACCTGGTGCGGGCCTCCGGTGACCACGACGGTGCCATGTCGCACCTCAAGACAGCGGTGGAGATCTTCGCCGACGTGGGCGCGGCGGAGCAGCCGCGTCCGGGGATCTGGAAGCTGGTCCGTTGGTGACTCACCGGACGCCGCGACGCCAGTGATCCACCTGGACGCCGCGACGCCGGTGACCTACCTGGACGCCGCAACGCCGGTGACCTACCTGGACGCCGCGACGACTCGGTTCCTGCCAGCGGCCTTGGCGCCGTACAGGGCGAGGTCGGCCTGTCGGAGAAGCAGCTCGGTGCTGATGCCGCTGCCCGGCAGATAGGTGGAGATCCCTGCGCTTACGGTGAGCACCCCTCCCCCACTGCCACAGTGGACGATCTGAAGCTCGGTGACGGCCGTGCAGAAGCGGTCGACGGCCATGGCCGCTTCGGCCGCCCCGGTCTCGGGCAGCACCCACAGGAACTCTTCTCCCCCATAGCGGTACAAGCCATCGCTTCGTCGGCCGACGCTCGCTAGAGCGGCAGCGACCTGCTGAAGGGCTCGGTCCCCGGCTTGATGCCCGTAGGTGTCGTTGTAGCTCTTGAAGAAGTCGATGTCGCACAGACCGAGGGAGTAAGGCCGGTCGTACCGCTCGCTTCGGTCGTGCAGCGACTCAAGGTCGTCGGTGAGCTTGAGGCGATTCAGCAGCTTGGTCAGCGGATCGGTCTGCGCCTTCTCAGACAGCTTCTCGCGGTAGTCGGCCAACTCGAGGTGGAGTGACGTGACCCGCTTTGCCACGAGCAGGCGAGCCTGCAGTGCGAAGGGGTCCAACGGCTTGACGACGTAGTCGTCGGCGCCGGCCTCCATGCCGGCGAGGATCTCGTCCTGTGCTGCCAGCGACGTCAGCAGCACGATGTAGGTGTAACGGTCACGTTCGGCGCCGCGGATCGCCCGGCACAGCTGAGGTCCGTTCAGGCCCGGCATCATCCAGTCGGTAACCAGCACGTCGGGGCGATGAGCACCGAA
>DASQEH010000041.1:0-2866 GCA_035633755.1 Nocardioidaceae bacterium
GCCTGGCCAGCGGCGTTGATCGCAGCCTTCAACGGGCACGGATTCCTGGTGAGAAAACCTCATTACCCAACATCGCCTGGCACACCGGGCTGGGACTTTCACTGAAAGGATTGCTAGTAAGTTGACGCCTAATGGTACCGGTGTGCTCGGGCGGACCAGGTGTGCCGCATAAGCCCAGCCAGGCGCTATAAGCGTCGGGTCTGGGGTGAACTCGGGTCAACCTACCAACAATTCTTTCAGTAACACGCGAGGAGTTCCCAGGCTCACAGTCAGCGCCGTTGTCAACCTGCCCATTTCGCGGGCTGCGCCCGTCGACGTGCTGCCTCGATGTCAGCCATCAGCCGACACCGGACAGGCCCACGGCCTCGCTGGGCTGCGGAGGCTGCGTCTTACCCGTCCACCCTCTGTCCGTAGGTCGACTCTCAGCGGCAGTCTCCACCCGTTCGTGGGCCTCCACCACAGCCTGCTCGTACCTGCTGGACGCCGCGGCGCCGCGGTCGAGCGAGGGCTCTCCGCGCACCGTGGCCTCCTGCGCGGTGATCTCCTCGCGCTCAAGCTGCTGCATGACCGACAGGTGGTCTCTCAGTGCGGACGTCAAGCTGGCCACTCCGGAATGGGTCGACTGGCACACAACCGCAGCTGCACACCGCCTGCCACGACCTGACCCCGGTCGAGTACGAGCACGTGTTCTACGGTCACCACCCGGCCCAGAACGGGCCGAGGTCTCAACACCCTGAGTCTCCGAACTCACCGGGGCGGCTCACACCTCCGGCGTCGCGATCAGCCGCGACGATTGCGAGACGGGTCACGCCGGCCGACGATGCAAAGGGCTGGAGCAGGACTGGCTGGCACCGACAGGTCAGCCGCCGTGGCCGCGCCCCGCCGTCATCGCATCGCGCCACGGCCGCTCCCCGGCTCGAGCTGCGCCTTCCGACCCCAGGCGTCACCCCTGTTGTCGGCAAGTGCGGCAGGATGCCCGGCATCGCCCGCTGTCGCAGCGGTGCGGCTACGCGCAGGAGGACGATGTGAGCGAGGACCTCAGCCGAGACGTCAACGAGGACCAGGACCCGGCGGAGACGCAGGAGTGGATCGACGCCCTGGACTCGGTGCTGGCGTTCGAAGGCGCGGATCGGGCGTTCCAGCTGCTCGACGAGGTGGTCGCCGAGGCTCGCCGCAAGGGAGCGGCTGTGCCGTACAGCGCCACCACGCCGTACCTGAACACCATCCCGGCGGAGAAGGAGGACCGGCACCCAGGGAACCGGCCCATTGAGCACCGGATTCGGTCGTTCATCCGATGGAACGCCCTGGCCATCGTGCTGCGGGCCAACAAGGAGTCCTCCGAGCTCGGCGGCCACATCGCCAGCTTCCAGTCGGCGGCGACGCTCTACGACGTCGGCTTCCAGCACTTCTGGCACGCGCCGACCGATACCCACGGCGGCGACCTGCTGTTCATCCAGGGCCACTCCTCCCCCGGCATCTACGCCCGCTCGTTCCTCGAAGGCCGGCTCAGCGAGGAGCAGCTGCTCAAGTTCCGTCAGGAGGTCGGCGGCGACGGCCTGCCATCCTATCCGCACCCCTGGCTGATGCCGGGCTACTGGCAGCTGCCGACCGTGTCGATGGGGCTCGGCCCGCTCATGGCGATCTACCAGGCGCGGTTCCTCAAGTACCTGAACTGCCGCGGCCTGGCCGACACCACCGGGCGCAAGGTCTGGGCCTTCCTCGGCGACGGGGAGACCGACGAGCCCGAGTCGCTGGGCGCCATCGCGCTGGCCGCGCGGGAGAAGCTCGACAACCTGATCTTCGTCATCAACTGCAACCTGCAGCGGCTCGACGGGCCGGTGCGCGGCAACGGCAAGATTATCCAGGAGCTCGAGGGCATCTTCCGCGGCGCCGGGTGGAACGTCATCAAGACCATCTGGGGCAGCAACTGGGATCCCCTGATCGCCCGCGACACCTCCGGCCTGCTGCTCAAGCGGATGGAGGAGGCCGTCGACGGCGAGTACCAGGACTTCAAGTCCAAGAACGGCGCCTACGTCCGCGAGCACTTCTTCGGCAAGTACCCCGAGCTGCTCGAGCTGGTCGCCGGCATGACCGACGACGAGATCTGGGCGCTCACCCGCGCCGGGCACGACCCCACCAAGGTCTACGCCGCCTACAGCGCGGCGGTGAGGACCGTGGGGCAACCGACCGTGATCCTGGCCAAGACGGTCAAGGGCTACGGGATGGGCGAGGCGGGCGAGGGCCAGAACATCACCCACCAGCAGAAGAAGGTCGGCGGTGCGGCACTGGCCCGGTTCCGCGACCGATTTGACATCCCCGTCCCGGACGAGCAGCTCGACGAGGTGCCCTTCCTGCGCCTGCCTGCGGACAGCGAGGAGATGCGCTACCTGCGCGAGCGCCGGGCGGCGCTGGGCGGGCCCATGCCGGTGCGTCGGCGACGGTCCAGCCAGACCCTCCAGGTCCCGGACCTCGACGCCTTCGGAGCGCAGCTGGTGCCGACCGAGGGCCGGCAGATCTCCACCACCATGGCCTTCGTCCGGATCCTCAACACGCTGCTGCGCGACAAGGCCATCGGCAAGCGGGTGGTCCCGATCGTGCCCGACGAGTCGCGCACCTTCGGGATGGAGGGCATGTTCCGGCAGTACGGCATCTTCAGCCAAGTCGGCCAGCTCTACCGGCCCGAGGACGCCGACCAGCTCATGTACTACCGCGAGGCCCCGGACGGCCAGATGCTCCAGGAGGGCATCAACGAGGCCGGGGCGATGTCCTCGTGGATCGCCGCGGCGACGTCCTACAGCCTCAGCGACACCCCGATGATCCCCTTCTACATCTACTACTCGATGTTCGGCTTCCAGCGGGTCATGGA
>DASQEH010000042.1:0-5290 GCA_035633755.1 Nocardioidaceae bacterium
AGGCCGAAGCGTTCGCCGATGACCCCATCGGCAATCTGTCCGGCGGTGAACAACAGCGCTTGCGCGTCGCGCAGGCACTGGTGTCGGACCCGGCCTTGCTGCTCTGTGACGAACCGCTTATCAGTCTCGACCTCTACCACCAGCATGCCGTGAGCGAACTCCTCGACAAGCGCCGCCAGGTCCACGGCACGCCGATTCTCTTTATCACGCACGACATCAACCCTGTGCTGGCCATGACAGACCGCATTCTTTATCTCGCTGACGGACGACATCGCATCGGTCACGCCGACGAGGTACTTCGCTCCGACGTCCTCAGTGAGCTGTACGGATCGCGGGTCGACGTGGCGCGAGTCGGCGACCGGGTGATCGTGGTCGGTGGTCCCGACCACACTCATCACGCCGACGAGTCGGGGATGGCTTCATGAGTGTCGTCCTGCGCGCCGCCTCCGAGGACGAACCCCTGTCGCGCATGTTCAACTTCGAGAACTATGGCCGGCTGCTGGAGCTGGTCCAGAACTCGATCATCGCCGCAGCCGTGCTGGGCGTCGTGGGTGGACTCGTCGGCGTGTTCGTGATGCAACGCGACATGGCCTTCGCGGTCCACGGCATCAGCGAGCTGTCGTTCGCCGGTGCTGCCGCAGCGTTGCTCGGCGGAGCCAACGTGGTGGTGGGCTCACTGGCCGGGTCCCTCGTAGCAGCTGCCCTCATCGGGCTCCTCGGGGCCAAGGCGCGCGACCGGAACTCCATCATCGGTGTCCTGATGCCGGTCGGTCTTGGCTTGGGCATCTTGTTCCTCGCGCTGTACCCCGGCCGCAGCTCGAGCAAGTTCGGTCTGCTGACCGGCCAGATCATCTCCGTCGACGACCCACAACTCGTCTGGCTCATCGCCATCAACGCTGTCGCGCTGGCCTGTCTGCTGGTCATCTGGCGCCCGCTCACGTTCGACAGTCTCGATCCGGACGTCGCCGTCGCCAGAGGTGTTCCCACCCGCGCCATCTCGCTTGCCTTCATGTTGGTCCTGGGCTTGGTTGTGGCCGTGTCGGTGCAGATCATCGGTGCCCTGCTGGTGCTGGCGCTCTTGGTCACCCCGGCCGCGGCCGCTCTGCGGGTATCAGCCTCACCGCTGCTAGTTCCGCTTCTCAGCATGTGCTTCGGTCTCGTCTCGGCCGTTGGCGGCATCTTGCTCGCCATCGGCGGCTCCTTACCTATCAGCCCGTACATCACCAGCATCTCGTTCATCATCTACGCGATATGCCGCGTCATCGGGCCCCGCCGTGCAGCAGTCGGACGCCTCACCCCGGCGCGACGGTGACAGCACACTGTTCGCCCGTCTCCCGACAATGCTGGCGCTGGTGGCCAGCCATACCGCTCGTCTCCTTAGGGGCGTATTCTGGAACAAAACGGGACCGATTGGAGACTGACCCCGCACGGTCCCTAGCCCAACCGCTCGATGCACCCGAGAGGTGGGATAGCCATGCAGGCTACCCAGGAGCCCCGTCCGCCTAGCGGTGAAACGCTGCATATCGGTATGCGAGTCATCAACTATCGGCGCGGCAACTCCATCGGCGTCGTCAAGTCAGAACCGTTCCGCGACGCCAGCAGCGGCGACCGCCGGTGGTGGGTGTGGGTGGACTACACCGGGTCCACCGGTGTTGTCGCGATCGACGCAGTCCGCGAGCTGCACGTAATGAGGGACGAGAAGTGACGAGTACGCCGTTCGCATAGCGTCGCGGACATAGGGGCCCCCGGCGTGGTCAGTGCACGACGACGGGTGGAACTCCCTCCTCGTCGAGCAGGTGGGCCGCCTCGCGCTTACGGGGGAGGAAATACACCGGCACCAGGGTAAGGACGATGAGCGCCCACGCCAGCCAGTACGTGTTCGCGAAAGCCTCGGCTGCCTCGGTCAGGCCTCGCGCCACCGCGGGACCTCCGATCTGCTCGGCAATCGCGGGGTCTTGTTGCGCGGCGATGGCCGGCTGCGCCAGCTCATAGTTCTTGAGCTGGTTGGTCAGCATGACGGAGATGATGGCGACGCCCACCGAGCTGGCGATCTGCTGCGTGATGTTGAGCAGGGTCGACCCGCGAGCGACCTCGGCGTTCGTCAGCGTCTTGAGCGCGCTCGTGAACAGCGGCATCATCGTCCCGCCCATGCCGAGACCCATCACGAACAGCAGGGCGATCAGCAGCTCGTACGACGTGTCGGCTTCGACCTGGGTCAGCCCGAACATGCTGACAGCGATGAGGATCATGCCGAAGGGGACGATGCGTCCGATCGGGTACCTGTCGACCAGCGCCCCCGCGATGGGCATGGTGAGCATGGCACCGATGCCCTGGGGCGCCACGAGCAGCCCGGCGTCGAGCGTGGACTCGCCCCGCACCTGCTGGAAGTACGTGGGCACGAGGAGCAACGCCCCGAAGAACGCCGCCGCGAACAAGAACATCGTGATCGTCGAGACGGTCAAGTTGCGGTTCTTGAACAGCCGCAGGTCGAGCAGGGGGTGCTCGGGACGGAATGCGTGCCACACGAACGCGAGCATGAGCAGCACGCCGATGAGCATGGACACCCACACCCGCGGTGCGCTGAAGTCGCCTTGCTTCTCCGGCAGGCTTGACACACCGAAGAGGAAGAGCGCCAGGCCCGGCGACAGGAGCAACATCCCCAAGAAGTCGAAGGACTCCGAAGGCTCCGGTGAGTCACCGGGCAGCACAACCCATGAGTACACGAAGGCGGCCAGGCCGATGGGTGCGTTGATGAGGAAGATCCAGTGCCAGCTGGCGTTCTGGATCAGCCACCCACCCAGGATCGGGCCAAGGATGGGGCCGAGCAGCATGGGGACACCCAGGATCGCCATCAGGCGTCCCATCCGCTGGGGGCCCGCTGCACGGGTCATGATCGTCATGCCCAGCGGCATCAGCATGCCGCCACCCAACCCTTGGAGAACGCGGAAGGCGATCAGCATGTTGATCGAGTCGGCGGCCGCGCACAGCGCTGAGCCGGCGGTGAAAAGTCCGATCGCCGCCAGGTATAGCCGCTTGGTACCGAAGCGGTCAGCCGCCCACCCCGTCAAGGGGATGACCGTCGCGAGCGCGAGGGTGTAGGCGGTCACCGTCCACGCCACATGCGAGTACGCCACGGGCTCCTCGACACTGCCGAATACTGTCTGGAACGTCGGCAGGGCCACGTTGACGACCGTGATGTCGAGGATCGACATGATGGCGCCGAGCACGACGACGCCCGCGATCTTCAAGACTGCGGCGTCGATCTTCTCGGGGTATTGAGGGGCCTGAACCGTGGCCATGAACTGCTCCTTTCCAGCGGCCACCACGGTAGCGGGAGGTCCCGACAGAAGCCGCCCCATTTCCTGTGACGTTGGGTACTCCTGTCGGTTGGCTCCGGTACGTTGCAGCGCATGCGCTTCGCCATCAACATTCCGCCATTCACAGCGCCGGCCACGATCGTCGACATGTCCCGCGACGCCGAGGCGGCCGGCTGGGACGGCGTATTCCTCTGGGATCACCTCCGATGGTCACCGCATTCATCGCCTGACGTGCACGATCCGTGGGTCCTGCTCGGAGCCATAGCTCAGGCGACCGAACGGGTCCGCATCGGAACCTTGGTGACACCGTTGTCGAGGCGCCGGCCGTGGGTCGTGGCGAAGCACGTACTGACCCTCGACCACCTCAGTCACGGACGTGTCATCTTCGGAGCGGGGCTGGGAGAGCCGCCAGAAGCGGACTTCGGCGCCTTCGGCGACGCGAAGGATGCGCGCGTTCGGGCCGCCATCCTCGACGAGGGCCTGGACATCCTGGACCAGCTCATGCGCACCGGTCATGCTCGCCTCGATGGGGTCCACTTTCATGTCGACGCAGACATCCTCCCCGCTGCCGTGCAGCAGCCGCGGCCGCCGATCTGGATCGCCGGCGTGGTGCCCAACCAGCCGCCCCTGCGCAGAGCCCGCCGCTGGGACGGTGTGGTTCCGATGGGTACCGGAGAAACGCTGAGCCCCGACGAGCTGGCGAAGTACGTGGGTGCGGTGAGCCCAGGATGGGATGTCGTGGCGCCATGGGCGCCGGGTGTCCCAGCAGGGGAGTACCAGGATGCCGGCGCGACCTGGCTCGTCGACTCCACCTGGCCGGTGGGGGACTGGGTTGGCGAGTTCCGCGACCGAATCCGGCGAGGCCCGGCCACCGACTGATAAGGACTCAAGCACCTGATGGGCAAGTGCTCCCCTTATTGGGCCAGCTCCTCCGGGGTCAGCGCCCGTAGGACGCAGAACTCATTTCCTTCCGGGTCGGCCAGGACCACCCAGCTGTGCTCACCCTGACCGATGTCCACATGGCGTGCCCCGAGTTCGACAAGACGCTTCACCTCGGCGTCTTGGTCCTCGGGCCGCAGATCCAGATGCAGGCGGTTCTTCACCGCCTTCTCGTCCGGCACTCTCAAGAAGAGGAGGTCTGGCGCCACTCCATCCTGAGCGCTGCCTGCTGGTGGCTCCAGCACCCATTCGTCGTCCGACTCATAGGTCACGCGCCAGCCCAGCGCGTGCTGCCAGAAGGTGGCAAGGGCCGCGGGCTCATGACAGTCGACGTCGATGGCCTGAATGGTGAGCACGGACAGACGCTAGGTCCCGTCCATGGAGCTGAGCAACGTCTTTTATTGCTGTGATCCCGCCCCCTTCCCGCCGCTCCGACGCGCTTGGCGAGTACACGGGACAAAGAAGCCCCGAATGCGCGATTCGGGGCTTCTCCGCTGTGCCGACACCGTCCACTCGGATAAGGCGGTCACACTTCTGCTACGCGCACCGAGTTCATCGATACGTGGCAGGAGTAATGAGTCTGCTACAGCCCGTAGTGAGCCGTCAAGGGGGCAACGCACCGTCGCAGGGGACAACGCACCGTCGGACAGGGATGGGGGAGTGACCTTTGCTGGCCAACGGCAGCCAGGCCAGAGAATCACGAGTGTTGACACGACCTCTGCTAGGTCAACGGGAGTCACGGACCGACGCAGCGGGCGTGCCGCTGTGAATTTGCCGCCAACCTTATGCAGTTTCGGCAGGTCGCGCGGAACTAGCACTGAGGATCTCAGCGCATTCTACCCTCCGATATCACTCTATTACGCTCCGTAAGATATCGAGGATTCCATGCTCAAACGAACAACCCCTCTTATCGCGACGATGGCCCTAACGATCGGTGGCGCCTTGATCGGCGCAGCCTCCGTTCAGGCCAGCGACTCTGCTAGTGCACTCGCCACGACCCCTACCCGTTACGCCTTCCAGGCTTCCGGCTATGG
>DASQEH010000043.1:0-2699 GCA_035633755.1 Nocardioidaceae bacterium
CGACGAGCTCTTCGCGGGCTGGCGGCTGTTCCTGGAGCGCCTGGCAGCGGCGTCGCCCGTGGTCATGGTGGTGGAGGACCTGCAGCACGCCGACGTCGGGTTGCTGGACTTCCTCGAGCACGTACTCGACTGGGCCCGCGATGTGCCGATCTTCGTCCTCACGTTTGCCCGGCCCGAGCTCGAGGAGCGCCGTCCAGGCTGGGGGGCCGGCCGCCGCAACAGCACCACGCTCAGCCTCGACCCCCTTGACGAGATCGCCATGTCGTCGCTGCTGGAGGGCCTGGTCCCGGGCATGCCGGCTGCATCGAAGCGGGCGATCGCCGCCCGCGCCGAGGGCATCCCCTTGTATGCCGTCGAAACAGTGCGGATGCTCATCGACTGTGACGCGGTGCAACCGATCGACGGGGTCTACCGCCTCCTCGGTGACGTAGGCGACCTGGCGGTCCCTGCCACGCTGCAGTCCCTGCTTGCCGCTCGGCTCGACGCCCTGGAGCCGAATGCCCGCGCCGTTGTCGCTGACGCTGCCGTGCTGGGCGGCACCTTCCCCGCCGAAGCGTTGGTAGCCGTGTCTGACCAGCCGGAGGCCGAGGTTCGCCGACTTCTCGCCGAGCTGGTTCGCCGTGAGGTGCTCGGAGTTCGGGCTGACCCACTGTCGCCTCAGCGAGGGCAGTACACGTTCGTCCAGACGCTGTTCCGCCAGGTCGCCTACGACACGCTGTCACGGCGCGACCGGAAGGTGCGTCATCTCGCCGTCGCCACACATCTCAGGTCGACCTTCGCCGACGAGGGCGAGGAGATCGCCGAGGTCGTCGCTGCCCACCTCATCGATGCGCTCACCGCTGTCCCCGACGACCCCGACGTTCCGGACCTGCGCTCCGGGGCGGTCGCGATGCTCTCGCGAGCCGGTGACCGGGCCGTGCGTACCGGAGCACCATCCACGGCAGCCATCGCCTACCGCAGAGCCGCCGACCTGTTGCATGAGCAGGGCACCGCCGAGGCTGACCTTTCGGCGGCCGCCCTGCACGAACGAGCCGGAGCAGCCAGTGGTACTGCAGGCGACTTCACCGCCTCGGAGCAGCACTTCCGGGCCGCAGCAGACGCCTATCGGCGGCAAGGCGAGGTTCGCGCCGCTGCCCGCGCCGACACCTACGTCGGTAGGGCGCTGCGCCGGCACGGCCGCCTCGAAGAAGCACGAACCCATATCGACAACGCGCTCGCAGCCCTTCGAGAGGATCCGGACGCCGACACCGTCTCGGCCCTCGCTGAGCTCGCCACTTTGGAGGCGTTTGTCGGTAACACGCTGGAGGCGGACCGCCAATCCGCTGCGGCGTTGTCCGAGGCGCAGGCGTTGGACCTGCCGGACGCCATCTTCGCCGAGCTGTTCATCATCCGCGGCATCGCGCACGGCCTCGCCAGCCGACCGGCGCAGGCGGCGGCCAGCCTACGGGAGGCGGCCCGCCGCGCAGAAGCCACGCGCGACAGCGCAGCGGCGGCTCGCGCCTTGCTCAACCTGGGTGACAATCTCGTCGGCACGGACCCTGTCGCCGCAGCCGAGGCGGGTCGCAGCGCCGTGGCCCACTCTCGGCGCATCGGCTATCGGTACGCCATGTCGTTCGCGGCGGCGAACCTCATCCAGGCGCTGCTGCTGACCGGTGAGTGGGCGGAGGCTCGCGACGTCTACGCGATCAGCCATTCCGACGATGAGCTCGGCGACAACCAGACCATTGCCCAAAGCGGCGCCATCCTGCACGCCTTGTCGGGCGACGAGGCCGCGCTTTCAGCGGTGTTGGCTTCGGTGGACGCGACGGCCAGCACTGAGGACCCCCAAGACCGCGCCGCCACTGCGACCGCACTAGCCGCCGCGACGTACTCCCGAGGCAACTACACCGAGGCGCTTCAGCACGCCCAACGGGGCATCGACGAGGGCCACGTGCTGAACATGAGAAACGACGCGGTCCGCTGGGCATGGCCGATCGCCGCCGATGCCGCCCTGGCGCTCGGCCAAGAATCCACGGTTGAGCAGTTGATCGCGCAGATCGACAGCTACCCCGTCGGGCATGTCGCATCGGTGTTGCGGGTGGAGCGGCAACGCATCTGGGCGCGTCTGCTGGCCGTACGCAACGACCCGGAAGCGGCACCGGCGTTCGACACAGCGACACAGGCCCTGCGCCAGTTCGGTTCGCCATACCACCTGGCGGTGGGGTTGCTGGACCAGGCCGAGTACGTGAGCGAGCACGGCAACGAGGCGGCGGCCGCGGAACTCGCTGCAGAAGCCGATGCCCTGGCCAGCCGGCTCGGCGCCCTAACTCTGCGCGAACGGGCCCATCGTCTGCTCGCGGACGTGACATCCCCCGAACCTCGACCCGTCCAAGTAGGGCCCGGCGCCTGACGTCTCGAGCAGGGTAGGTGGCATGGACTGCACTCAGCGAATGGCACCCGTCGTCGGACTCGACGCTCAACCCGAACGGTTCAGCCAGGCGGCAGACTCCTTCGCCTGAGTCGGTTACCGCAACGAACACCCGGAGGTGTCCATGCAACCCGATCCGCTGCATATCGACCCCGAGACGATGAGGCGACTCGGGTACGAGACGGTCGACTGGCTGGTCGAGCGCGCGACCCACCGCAACGACGAGCCGGTCATCCGACAGGCGTCACCGGCCGAGATGGCGGAGCGCGTGCCCGCGCAGGTCCCCGTCGAA
>DASQEH010000044.1:0-6727 GCA_035633755.1 Nocardioidaceae bacterium
CACGGGTCGGGTGAACGTAGGTTGCGTCGGATGGGTGCTCCGCAACGGCGAGGCGGTCGGGCGCGTCGCCACCATCCCCTTGGCGGGAACCTTGTCGACGGTCATGCGAGCCGTGACAGCGGTCGGGGACGACACCGAGCAAATCCCTTTCACACCGGTCCGGGCGTCCACTGTGCTGTGTGACGGTCAGCTGCTCGCGCCCGCGCCATGAGGAAGCAATGCCGTCCGGGGCGCCGCGGGCCCCATGGTCCCGGCACATCGCACTCTCCGAGGCAGCGTCCAGGGCCTCTGTGATGGCCGCGTCCGACCTCGGGGGACGGGCGGAGCAGCTGTGCTCAGCTCGAGCTGCTCAGCCCCGATCGAGTCAGGTACTTGGACGGGTGAGTCTTACGCAGCCGCAGGGACGCGCCGTCGAGTAGCGCCGGCGACGGCGCGGATTGGGTGAGCGCCTCCAGGAACGCTGATCCATCGATCCGTAACAAGACAGTCTTCGTCGTCGGGGTGACGGTAGCCGTGCGGGGAATCTGCTCGATCAGCCCGATCTCACCGAAGTAGTCGCCCGCGCTGAGATCGTTCAAGGTCTCGACCGTGTCGGACTCGCCGCGCGCCGTGACGCTCAGTCGACCTTCCGCCACGACGTAGAACGCATCCGCTGGCTCGCCCTCACGAACGACCGACTGTCCCGCCTCGACTGTCACCTCGGTCGAGGCCCCGGCCAGCTGGTCGATACCGCCAGCAGATACGTCGGCGAAAAGGTTGCAGGCGGCCAGGAGCTTTACCTTCGGCGCCAGCAGCGCATCCCGGGCCACAGACTCACGGTCCATCCGGCGAAGTACCGGCCAACCCAGCAGGCACAGCACAGGGATCGCCAGGCCCGAGAACCAGAGCGCGGCATCGAGGCTGACCTGCTCGATCAGGACGGGAGCGACGACGGCACCGAGCAGGATGGCGGCCAGCAGGAACGCGTTGAAGGCGCCGAACACCCGGGCAAGCAAGTCATTCGGCAAGGATCGCTGCAACGCGGTCACGGCAAGCACGTCGACGACAAGCGTTCCGGCACCACGAACGATCTGGATCACGAAGGCCAGTACGGGGTTGCCCGCGACGAGGAAGACCAACGTGGGCAGACAGTACGTCGCCATCCCGGCCAGGATCACCAAACCCAGCCGAGGCTTACGCTCGAGCCTCGTCACAATGCCGGCGGCGGCCACACCACCGACTCCGAGGCCCGCCAGGAGATACCCGTAGCCCTCGGCGCCCGTGCCGAGCACATCGCGTGACAGCACCACGAACAGCACGGTGTCGATGCCGAAGACGAATGTGGCGATGATGCTGTATGCCACGAGCACGGACGCTGACGGTGACGATGCGATGGCCTTTGCGCCGACCGCCATCTGCCGAAACGCACCCACCTGCCCGCCTTCGGTCACGTCGACAGGCTTGCTGCGTGCGCGGATCCGGCCAACGACGATCGCCGACACCAGGAAGGTCAGCGCGTTGATCGAGATCGCGACCCACGGCGGACCGACGAGCAGGATCACTGCACCGAGACCCGGGCCGGCGATGACGCACACGTTGTCGATGGTGTTGCGCAGGGCGTTGGCGGACCCCAGGTCGCGCTCCCCGACGAGTTGAGGCGTCATGGCTGCCACGGCGGGCTCGTAGGCAGTGCTCAAGGTTGACGTCAGCGCAGCGGTCGCGATGGCGAGGACGACAGGCGCACCGACCGCGGTCTCGAAGGCCAACAGCAGCATGGCAGCGAAGGCGGCCAGGTCGAGGACCACCATCAGCCTCACTCGCTCGAAGCGGTCGGCGAGCACTCCGCCGTACGCGCTGAAGAGCAAGGCCGGGACGAACCGCCCGATTGTCGCCGCGCCGACCCAGCCGGCCGAGCCGGTCTCGTCGAAGATCCAGACGGCCAGCGCGATGTTGTAGGCCCAGGAGCCGATGGCCGATGCGGTGAAGGCGGCCATGAGGAGCCGGAAGTCGCGGTGCCGAAGACTCGTGACGAGGCCAGGCTTGTTGCTCAAGGCCTTCCTCCCTCGTTACGCGGAGCGGTGCCACTGGCGGTACGGCCGGAGTGCGGCCGTGGCGGTGGGCGAGGTCAGTCTTCCCAGGTTGACTGCCTTTGGCAACGAGGCGCCCCACGGTAAGCAGCCTCAGGAGGAGCATCCACATGGCGCCGCGGCATGCGCTCACGGCACACTTAGCCGTATGACGACCAGCCCCACACCCGAGGTAGCCGCTCTCATGATCGCCCTCGGGGACGCGTTGGGAACGGCGTTTCGACCCGCTGCTGTCAGCACTGAGCTGCAGAGGGCTGTGGCCGGCGTGCGCTCACTGTTCTCGGCAGCCGCATGCTCGTGCGCCCGCGTTCAGCCCGACGGCGCCACGCTCAAGTTCCTGTCAGCCGACGGGGCCGGTGCCGCGGCAATCGTTGGTGTCGAGCTCCCGATTGGGCGTGGCATCGCCGGCTGGGTCGCCATGTCCGGGCAGTCCATCGTCACCAGCGAGGTCTCGAAGGACGCCCGATTCGCCCGCGACATCGCCGAGTCGACCGACTACATCCCGGAGACGATCCTCGCCGCTCCCCTCATCGACGACGATGGAGAGGTCGTCGGGGTCCTCGAGGTGCTGGACCCGCAGAGCCGCGGCAGCCACTCCGGGCATGACCTCGACACCCTTGGGGTCGTCGCCACCCAGCTGGCCTCCATCATTCGCCTCTGCGAGACCTATGACGCTCTCGGCGAGTCCCTTCTCACCGGCCTTGCCCACTCTTCGTCGGTGGAGGACTTCGGCGCGGCCATCGCCGACGTGAGTGCGGCGGCGCACGGCCGAACCGAGCTCGTCGAGTTGGCCAAGGCCTTCCACCAGCTCGCCACGACCGGCCCGCAAGGCGCGGCGCTGGCAGCTCGCATCATTGGAGACATCGCCGCATACACGCGGAACCGCCGGTGACCGACATCGAGTGGTCGGGTGACTTCGCCAGCGACCGCCTTCGCGACGTCTACGCTTTGCCGCTGCCGCAGCCCGTCAGGGAGTGGGCGATCGGAGGCGCGACGGGGCGCGGCGTCAAGGTCGCGATCATCGACAGCGGGGTCGACGCCAATCACCCCCGTGTCGGCGGCGTAGCCGGCGCGGTGGTCATCGAAGCCGCCGAGGACACGCCCGAAGGGTTTCGGGCTTTGGAAGGCGAGCACGAGGACCTCGTCGGACACGGAACCGCCTGTGCCGCCATTATCCGCATGCTCGCTCCCGAGACCGAGATCTACAGCGTGCGGGTCCTCGGGGCGAATCTGCGCGGACGCGGGTCACTGTTCCACTCCGGGATTCGCTGGGCGATCGACAACGGCATGCAGGTCTTGAACATGAGCCTGAGCAGCAAGAGTGACCAATGGTTCGGCCCCTTGCATGCCATCGCCGACGAGGCGTACTTCCGGCGCGTGATGCTGGTGTGCGCAGCCAACAACATGCCTGGCCCGACGTATCCGTCCCAGTACGCTTCCGTGCTCTCCGTTGCTGCTCGCGAAGGGACCGACCCCTGGGCCATCGCGTACAACCCCACTCCCCCCGTCGAGTTCGGAGCGCGCGGCGTGGACGTCGACGTGGCGTGGAGTGGCGGCAGCTCCATCGTCGCCTCCGGGAACAGCTTCGCCACCCCGCACCTGGCGGGACTCGTGGCTCTGCTGCTGTCGAAGCACCCAGAGCTGGCTCCCTTCCAGGTCAAGGCGGCCCTCGCGGCCATCGCCGACAACGCCCAGGCGCCGACCGACGACTAGCCGAGATCTCGTGTGACTCCGCCAGGCAGTCACGCAGTACCAGGGTCGCCGAGCTCGCGAACGAGGCTCTTGACCCGCTCACAGACCGGTGCGCTTGTACAGCCCGTCGTACTGCAGCACCTCGACGCGTCCACGATGGAGGTGGACCACGCCGAGGGTCGCCAGCTTCTGGAGCACCTGGTTCACGGTGGGACGCGAGGCGCCGGCGAGATCGGCGAGGTGGTCCTGGGTCAAGGGAATCACCGTCGGCGTCTGACGACCTCCGTAGACGTGTGTCAGCTCGAGCAGCCGACGGCATACGCGTTGATCGACGCCGACATACAGCGCTTCGAGCAGGCGCTGACCGAGCTCCTCCACCCGCTGGGCCAACATGGTGACCATCAGACGCTCGATACGTGGATGCCGATCGCAGATGGCATGGAACTCCACTCCCGACAGCGACAGCGTCTGGGCCGGTTCGAGAGCCACGACGGAGGCTGTTCGCCGTGGCGCGGGCCTCTCTCGCAGCAGGGCGAGTTCGCCGAAGAAGTCCCCTGGGCTCAACACGTTGAGCGTCGCTGCTTCGCCCGTGGTGGTGAACACCTGCACCGCCAGCCGCCCGGTCTCGACGAGATGAAGGCTGTCTCCGAGGTCGCCTTCGTGAAAGACCACCTCACCGCGGGCGAATGTGCGACGTCGGGCAGAGTCGAGCAGGTGGGCTCGATCCGCCGCACTCAGGGAACCCAGCAGGGACCACTCCACCGCCTCAGTCAAGCACAACCCGATGTGACCGAAGGGGCTGTAGGCATGGCCTGGCTGGTCATGGTCGGCAAGTACGCGGTCCCACGGTGTGGCCGTGCGGGTGAGGCGGGTCAGCCGACGTCCCCCCTTCTCGGAGCCGGACCACGACGGGCGGACACCCGGCCGCAACCTAAGGTTCCCGCATGGAGTCCCTGCTCGTCGGCCTCAGCCTCGGAGCCGCCGCCGGCGTGAGCCCAGGTCCCCTCCTTGTACTCGTGGTCACCTCCGCGATCCGTGGAGGTTGGCCAGCAGGTGTCATGGCCGCCTGCGCCCCGCTCGTCACCGACACCGTGGTCATGACGGTGACTCTCTTCGTTCTCGACGCGCTGCCCACCGCCACGTTGGGGTGGGTGGCGTTGGTCGGTGCCGGATTCGTGATGGGGTCCGGAGTACGGACCATCGCGGAGGCTCGAACCGCGACGCTAGCCCCGGCCACTGCCGCTTCACCGCCGGGTGTCGCGCGGCAGGCTCTGGGGCAGGCCGCCCTGGTCAATCTCTTGAGTCCGCATCCGTGGATCTTCTGGGCGACGGTCATGGGGCCTCTGACAGTGGACACCTGGCAGGAGGAGCCAGGTGCAGCTGTGGCGTTGGTCACCGGGTTCTACGTGACCATCGTGGGGGCAAAGGCGCTCATTGGAGTGCTGGTGGGTCGAAGCAGACACCGGCTGGGTGACCGGGGTTATCGCCGAGCGCTGGTCATGGCTGGTCTGCTGTTGCTGGCTGCGGCAGTGGCGATGGTGGTGGAGTTCGGCCCCGCCGTCGTTGGCAGCATCTCGTGAACATCAGCACATGGGTGGCAGTGCCCTCCAGAGGTGGTAGTGCGGGCGAGCCGGCTCATAGGCCGGGTTCTGTTGAGGGCCGGCCCTTGCGAGCCTTCCCTGAGCAGCCATCCATCTCGGCGCCTTGTTGCCAAGTCGCTCATGCGACCTACCCGCAGACTCGAGCGGGCCGCTCTCTCGAAGACCCTTGTGCATCCTCGTCGCCTGCGCGGACATCACCCGTAGGCGGTGTCCTTCTTGGTCTTGCTCCAGGTGGGGTTTACCCAGCCGCCCCGGTCACCCGAGACGCTGGTGGTCTCTTACACCACCGTTTCACCCTTACCCGCACTCCGACGAGTCGGAGCCGCTGGCGGTCTGTCTCTGTGGCACTGTCCCGCGAGTCACCCCGGGTGGGCGTTACCCACCACCTTGCCCTGCGGAGCCCGGACCTTCCTCAGTAGCCGAACGCCGTTCTCGACGTCGACTTCCGCGGCCGCCCGGCCGGCTCGCCCGCGAGACCCACTGTAGTCGTCGTCCGTCCGGCAGGGACAAGTGGTTCATTACAAGTCAAAAGGCTATGCAAACCAGGAGTAATTGCTAGCCTACAAGGAGTGACACTGAACCCCAGCCAGCCCTGGGGGTGAGGGTGCTGTCCACACATACCGATCAGCAGGAGTTTCACGTGACTGTCGCAACCGAACGAGTCGACGTCCGGCGGCGAAACCACGTCAACGTGTCCGGGATCCCGACGGGACGACCCGTCGTCTTCGCGCACGGATTCGGGTGCAGTCAGCAGATGTGGCGCCACGTCGCGCCTGGTTTGGAGGACTCGCACCGCGTCGTCCTGTTCGACCACGTCGGCTCGGGTGACTCGGACCTGAACGCCTACAGCCGGAGCAAGTACGACTCGCTCCATGGATACGCCGACGACGTGCTGGAGCTCATGGATGACCTCGACCTTCGCGACGCGGTGTACGTGGGCCACTCGGTCAGCAGCATGATCGGAGTCCTCGCAGCCACTCGCGATCCGTCTCGCTTCGGTGCGCTGGTGCTGGTGGGACCGTCACCGCGGTACCTCAATGACGTCGACTACGTCGGTGGTTTCGAACAGTCCGACATCGACTCGCTGCTCGACACGCTGGATGCCAACTATCTGGGATGGTCGTCGGCCATGGCGCCGGTCATCATGGGCAACACCGACCGCCCCGAGCTCGGCGAGGAGCTGGCGACCAGCTTCTGTCGCAGTGATCCGACAATCGCACGGCACTTCGCACGGGTGACGTTCCTGTCGGACAACAGGAGAGACCTGTCGCGCGTTCAGCTCCCCACGCTGATCCTGCAGTGCACCGACGACGTCATCGCCCCGCTCGCCGTCGGTGAGTACGTCCATGAGCACATCAGTAACAGCGA
>DASQEH010000045.1:0-11848 GCA_035633755.1 Nocardioidaceae bacterium
CTGAGCCGAACCTCCACCGGCGCAAGAAGATCCACGGTCCGCCGTCGTAGCGCCACAGCTCCAGTCCGACGGCCCGAGTCGTCTCCGGTTGGAAGACCTTGCGCAGCCGGTCGAGCGTGGCTCGGGCGAGCTCCGGTTCGGTCTTGTTCTGCACCGTCACGTGTGGGCGGAAGGGTTGGGCGTCCTGGCGGGTGAGGTGTGGGCGCCACCGGTCCTGCAGCTGGCGATGGAGGAGCTGTGCCTCCTGGGCTGCGAGCCGGTAGGCGACACCTCGGCCGAGCGGGTAGACCTCGGTGACGAAGACGGGGAACGGTGGGGTGGCGGACAGACGGCCCAACTCGGCGTCGATCTCTGGGCGGAGGTACGCGGGAAGCGCGTGGAACAGCGTGACGTGCGCCCCGACCGCCGTACGGCCCTCAGGGAAGAGCTCCGTCCGCTCGGCCTCGAAGCGCGCCTGCGCATGGTCGTCGAGCTGCAGCGTGACGACCAGGGGCCGCTCGTCCTCAGTTGGACCACTCATCTCGGACCCTCACCCTTACCAGTGCCATCCGCGCTCACGACTAGTGCTCTTGTTCTTGTGCGATGAGCTTCATCGAACAGGGTGACTGACAGATCTTCATCGCCCCTGGAACCGTCCCACGCGGAGAACGGCGCGCAGTTCATGGCAACGGCGCCCCACCAGCGTCCTCATGCCGCGGAGCGAACCCTTGAACGCACGCGAAATCCCGGCTCGGCGTCCTCAGGCGGACACGACCAGGCTGTCAGGTCAGCATCGGTTGTCGGTCTACTGTTCACTCATGACCAATCGAACGTTGAAGTCCGCCATGACCGCCGCCCTCCTGGTGGTGAGCCTGGCCGCCTGCGCAAGCGACACCGAGAAGACCACCACCGATTCTGGTGTCGAGGTCATTGTGGACGGAAAGCTGACCGTCTGCACTCACTTGCCCTACGAGCCGTTCCAGTACAACGAGGGCGGGGAGATCGTCGGCTTCGACGTCGACCTGATGGACCTTGTGGCCGAGGACGTCGGCCTCGAGCAGACCATCGTCAACACGCCGTTCGAGACGATCGAGACCGGTCAAGCCATGGCCACCGGCAAGTGCGACATCGCGGCCGCGGGGATGACCATCACGGAGGAGCGTGACAAGGTCATCGACTTCTCCGATCCCTACTTCAACGCCACGCAGGCCCTGCTCACCAAGAAGGGCGCCGGCTACGACTCGCTGGAGTCGCTCGACGGCAAGACACTGGGCGTCCAGATCGGCACCACTGGGCAGGAGTACGCCGAGGACAACGCCCCCGAGGGCGTCGAGCTCAAGGTGTTCGAGGACCTGGCCCTGCTGCTGGAGGCGGTCAAGAGCGGGAGCGTCGACGCCGGGATCAACGACAACACCGTGCTGATCGGCTACGCCGCGGACAACCCCGACACCGAGATGACGGTGGAGTTCGACACCGGTGAGCAGTACGGCTTCGGCGTTGCCGAAGGCGAGGGCAAGGAACTGCTTGACGCCGTCAACAAGGCATTCGCCGAGGCGCACGAGGACGGCACCTACGAGAAGATCTTCAAGCAGTACTTCCCGACGCTGGAAGTGCCCACGAACCTCAGCTGATCGCCCGCCCCCCGCCCGACAGGAGGCGCCATGGCCATGAGCCGACGCAGGCGTGCGCAGGTGTCGCGCGGGATCCAGTACGGCATCCTCGCGATCCTGGCTGTGGTGGTGGCGCTGGCGGCCGACTGGACGTCGCTGGCTGAGAACTTCGCCGACCCGGAGATCGTCGCGGGGATGTTCCCGGAGGTGCTCTCGACGGCCCTGAAGAACACCGCCCTCTACACCGCGTGCGGCTTCATCTTCGGCCTGGGGCTCGGCGTGGTGCTGGCTCTGATGCGGCTCTCGCCCGTGGGGCCGTACCGGTGGCTGGCGACGACCTTCATCGAGTTCTTCCGTGGGCTGCCGGCGCTGGTGGTGTTCATTGCCCTCAGCGTCGGCGTCCCGACCGCCTTCCCGGGGCGGGAGGTGCCCGGCGACACGCTCGGCATCGCCACGCTGGCCCTGGGCCTGGTGGGGGGCGCCTACATGGCCGAGACGATCCGCGCAGGCATCCAGGCGGTGCCGAAGGGCCAGATGGAGGCGGCCCGGTCGCTCGGGATGTCGCAGTCCCGGGCCATGGTCTCGATCGTGGTCCCGCAGGCCTTCCGGATCATCCTGCCGCCCCTGACCAACGAGCTGATCCTGCTGACGAAGGACTCCTCGCTGGTCTACCTCCTCGGCTACACGACCGCATCGATCGAGCTGACCTCGTTTGGCCGGGAGGTGCTGAACCAGGAGAAGTCCATGACGCCGCTGATCGTCATCTCGTTCTGCTACCTGCTGATCACGGTGCCGCTGTCGATCATCGTCCGCCGCATGGAAGCTCGAGCCGGAAAGGCACGCTGATGACCGACCACACCGTGACCCGCGAAGCGCGTCGCGACGCGGCGATAGACGTCCTCGACCTGCACAAGTACTTCGGTGACAACGAGGTGCTCAAGGGCATCGACTTCCACGTCGACAACGGCGAGGTGGTCTGTGTGATCGGCCCGTCCGGGTCCGGCAAGTCGACGCTGTTGCGCTGCGTGAACCTCCTCGAGGAGCCGACCTCCGGGCAGATCTTCGTGGAGGGAATCGAGATCACCGATCCCGACATCGACGTCGACGCGGTGCGCAGTCGGATCGGCATGGTGTTTCAGCAGTTCAACCTCTTCCCGCACCTGTCGGTGCTGCGCAACCTCACCATCGCACAGCAGAAGGTGCGCAAGCGGGACAAGGGGGACTCGGAGGAGGTCGCGCGCCGCAACCTCGACCGCGTCGGGCTCGCGGAGAAGGAGGACGCCTACCCGGCCCACCTCTCCGGAGGCCAGATGCAGCGCGTGGCGATCGCCCGGGCGCTGTCCATGGACCCTGACATGATGCTGTTCGACGAGCCGACCAGCGCGCTGGACCCGGAGCTCGTCGGCGACGTGCTCGCGGTGATGAAGGACCTCGCCTCCGAGGGCATGACGATGATGGTGGTGACGCACGAGATGGGCTTCGCCCGCGAGGTCGGCGACAAGCTGGTGTTCATGGACGGCGGGATCATCGTGGAGGAGGGCCTCCCGGCCGAGGTGCTGGCCAATCCCCGTCACGAGCGGACGCAGGAGTTTCTGGCCAAGGTCCTCTAGGACGACGAACGGCTCAACGCCAGAAGACCCGCATGACAGCCTGGGGCGAAGAATCTGACGCTGTCATGCGGGTCCGCTGGGTTGGGCGGTCCGTTCAGGCGTAGACCGCGAAGTGGGGGTGCGGCTTGCCGCTGATCTTCGTGAAGTCCCCGCCGAGGTAGAGCCGGGTCGCGTCGTTCTCCAACGCCCAGATACCGAGTGGGCTGTTGACGCGGGGTCCGAAGTCCAAGACCTTGCCGGTCTCTTGGTCGACCGCTGCGATCTTGTAGCGATCGAAGCCCGCGAAGGAGCCGGCGCCGCCGAAGTGACCGCCGCAGTAGACCGTGCCCTTGATGGTGGTGACGGCTTGCATGTTGCCGTTACCGCGGTGACTCCAGTCGGTCCTTCCCGTGCTTGCATCCAGGGACGTGCAGCCGCCCCCGCCGCCGGCGACAGCGGCCAGCAGGTCGTCCCCATCGAGGTGGAGGTCGATCGCAGGCGCCTCCTTGCCGGCATTGGTGGCTCCTGCGTTGAATCCGGCGGTGAGGGTGCCTGGTCTCGACGTATTGATGCTGGCGATGTACTGGCCGGCGGTGTTCTCGTTGACTCTGGTGAAGTCGCCGCCCACGTACATGCGCGATCCATCGCCCGACACAGCCAGGGTACGAACGCGCGCGTCGAGACGGGGAGTCCACAGGGTGCCGAGTTCGCCGGTGCTCATGCTGACGCGACCCAGGTACGGCCGTGCTACGCCCGCCAGCGCGGTGAAGTTGCCCCCCACGTACAGCTGCCCGCTCTTGACCGCAAGAGCGGAGACAACGCCACCCGTGGCCCGGGGCGCCCATGACGCAAGGTCGCCAGTGCCACTATCGACAGCTGCCAGGTGGGTGCGCCTGTCACTGCCGACCCGGGTGAAGTCGCCTCCCAGATAGACCCGACCACCTGAAAGCGCGAGCGATCGCACAACGCCGTTGGGGTTGGGTCGCCAGGAGGCGTCGAACTCGCCCGAGTCGGGGTCGAAGGCCGCAACATTGGCAATGGCCAACGGCTTCGTCCCATCCTGGTCAGTGACTTCCGTGAAGTTCCCAGCCACGTAGACTCGATCAGAGACGGGGTCGGCGAGGATGGCAAGAACGCGCCCGTTAGTGCCCCACGTCTGTTGCAGGTTCAGGTCGGTCGTGGCGCTGGCCGGCACCGCAGACACGGCGGTGACGCACGCCAGGCCGGCGAGGCCTGGGAGGACGCGTGAGGCAACGAAGCCCCATGCTTCGGTAGCTAACGACATGCTGCCTGCCTTCTATCAGAGGTACGCGAAACGTCAAAATTACATCGTAATCCTACGAAACCGGGCTCGTATTCGGCAAATCGCAGGGCTCCTTCACTTTGCGTGATCGTCGGCTCCGGGTGACGGGCGGGTGGTGCCTCCAGGCTCGCCGGTTGTCGCTGCTGCGGGTGGCCCGCTGACGGTGAAGATCCCTCTTGTCCGCCGCGGAGCCTGTCTATGACCTAGAGGCTTTAGGGGGCGTGACTGGTTGTTATCCACACGCCACTTAACCGGTATGGCGGATTCGTCCGGCTTAGGTGAGACTCCTTGTCCTTGTCTTCCAGGGAGGTGCCGTGCGTCGGATCGGAGTGTCAGACGGCTCTGCGGTTGTGGAGCTGCTTGACGCCGAGGTGCGCGACGAGGTCCGGCGCAGTGGGGTCGACCCGTTGACCCAGGTGGACGCGGTACGTGGGTTCGCCGAGTCAGCGGTGATGGCGCACGACCAACGCAGCTTGTCCGGTGTGGTGCGTCCCGTGGATGATCCCGTCGCCGTTGTGGACGAGCTGGTGGCTCGGGTGGCTGGGTTCGGACCGCTGCAGGGGTACCTCGATGATCCGACGGTGGAGGAGATTTGGATCAACGAGCCGGAGCGGGTGTTCGTGGCCCGAGATGGACGCCACGAGCTGACCACCACGATCTTGTCCTCAACTGAGGTGAAGGACTTGATCGAGCGCATGCTTAAGACGTCGGGGCGTCGCCTGGATATGTCCAGTCCCTTCGTCGACGCCATGCTGCCGTCGGGTCATCGTCTGCACGTGGTCCTCGACGGAGTCACCCGCGGTTTCAGTGCTGTGAACGTCCGCAAGTTCGTGGCGAAGGCACGACGCCTGTATGACCTGGTGGAACTGGGCACCGTGACAGCCCAGGCCGCCACCTTCCTCGACGCGTGCGTCGTCGCGGGCCTGAACATCGTGGTGTCGGGCGGAACCCAGGCCGGCAAGACGACCATGCTCAACACGCTTGCGTCGGCCGTTCCGGGTCGCGAGCGGATCGTCTCGGTGGAGGAGGTGTACGAGCTCCAAATCGAGCATCCCGACTGGGTTGCCATGCAGACAAGACAGGCTGGCCTGGAGGGCACCGGTGAGATAAAGCTGCGCACGCTGGTCAAGGAGGCCTTGCGCATGCGGCCGTCGAGGGTCATCGTCGGCGAGGTCAGGGCCGAGGAGTGCCTCGACCTCCTGCTCGCACTGAACAGTGGCTTGCCTGGCCTAGCAACGGTCCACGCGAACTCCGCACGCGAGGCGCTTGTCAAGCTGTGCACGCTGCCGTTGCTCGCCGGAGAGAACATCTCGTCGCGGTTCGTGGTGCCGACGGTGGCGGCGAGTGTCGACATTGTCGTGCAGGTCGCCGTGCTCTCCGATGGCAAGCGACGGGTGCGGGAGATCGTGGCCGTGCCGGGTCGAGTCGAGGCCGACGTCATCGAGACCGAGCCGATCTTCTCCACGCAGGCCGGCGCGTTGGTGCGCGTCCACGGCATGCCTCCTCGCCTTGAGAACTTTGCAACTCACGGCATCGACGTTCACGCGTTGCTGGCGAGCGAGTCCGGGGACGCCATGCACCGCTCGGCGTTCTAGGTGGGCGCGGCGGTCGGCCTGATCGGCGGCGTAGGGCTCTTGTTGGTCTGGCGGTCCTTCACCTCACCACCCACCGCCCGTGGGACATGGAGATCCGGTGACCGAGGCTTGGAGCGGCTCCTGCGGGGCGCCGGCATCGCCACGGTGACCCCACTCGGCCTGCTGACGCTGTCGATACTGAGCGCCCTCGCGATGGGGTTGGCCGTGCTCGTACTTTCGCGAACCCTCCCGGTGGCCGTCGTCTTTGCGCTCATTGCGGCATACGGCCCCGTGGCGATTGTCAAGGGGAGATTCGAGCGGCGTCGCAGGGAACTCGCCGATGTCTGGCCGGAGGCGGTGGACAATCTCGCTTCGGCGATCCGAGCTGGCCTGTCGCTTCCCGAAGCGCTCACCCAACTCGGGGAGCGTGGACCGGAGTCATTGCGTCCGGCTTTCAGACGTTTCGGAGGCGACTACCTGGCCACTGGCCGATTCGGCGACTGCCTCGACCGGTTGAAGGAGGACCTGGCTGACCCGGTGGGGGATCGAGTCGTGGCGGCGCTGAGAATCGCCAGGGACGTCGGGGGAGGCGACCTTGGGCGCATGTTGCGTTCGTTGTCGCGCTTCTTGCGTGACGACGTACGAACTCGGTCCGAGTTGGAGGCCCGACAGGCGTGGGTCGTCAATGGAGCCAGGCTCGCGGTCGCCTCGCCGTGGGCGGTGCTGCTTGCCCTGTCCATGCAGCCGGAAGTTATCGGTCGGTACAACTCTGCTGCTGGTGTTGTCATTCTGGGCGTCGGCGCCACGGCATGCTGGCTGGCGTACCGACTTATGGTTCGGCTCGGTCGACTGCCACAGGAGCGGCGGGTGCTGACATGACCGCGGCCGTATGGGGCGCCCTTCTCGGCGGTATGTGTGCCGTGGGGACGCTGCTCGTGGTTGCGCGCCTACTCAGGTCTCGGAGACCATCGCTCGAGAGCCGGGTGGCCCCCTACGTGCGGGACGTGCCCACCGCTTGGGGGAGTTGGCGTGCCGTGGCGCCGTCCAGCCGGCCCTCCTCAGCGGCGGTCGCCCTGGTGCGCCCGCTCCTGGACTCAGCAGCGCACAGGCTCGAGAGCATCCTGGGCGGACGGGAGTCAGTTCGCCGACGCTTGGAGCGCGCTGGATCATCGATGACCACGCACGACTTCCGGATCAGCCAGGTTCAATGGGGCCTCGCCGGATTCGGTGCAGCGCTGGTCGTTGGGTTGCTCGGTCCCGCTCGTGAGCCAGCCAAAGCCCTCCCGTGGCTACTGGTCTCACTTGCGGCCTGCGCAGTGGCGATAATGGCCAAGGACACCGCCTTGACGAGGCAGGTTCGTAGGCGCGAAGAGACAATCCTCAGCGAGTTCCCGGTCGTCGCCGACCTGTTGGCGCTGGCGGTGGCAGCCGGCGAAGGGCCGGTCACCGCGCTTGACCGAGTCGTCTCGAGCTGTCGAGGTGCGCTCCCGGACGAGTTCGCCGTCGTGTTAGCCGAGTCCCGTACCGGTGTGCCGGTTGCTCGCGCTCTGGATGCCTTCGCGGCCCGCAGCGGTCTGGCGGTCGTATCTCGCTTCGCTGAGGGATTCGCCGTCGCCATCGAGCGGGGGACACCCCTCGTGGACGTACTGATGGCTCAGTCAGCAGATGTAAGGGAGGCGTCCAAGCGAGCGCTGATCGAGGCCGGCGCCCGCAAGGAGATCGCGATGATGGTGCCCGTCGTGTTCTTGATCATGCCGGTGACCTTGCTGTTTGCATTCTTCCCCGGCGTGGTCGGGCTCAATCTGTTGGCGCCTTAGCTCACTGACAAGGAGAAATGATGAGGCTTCCCCTGCTCCTGGTGCGACGTCTGCATGCTCGTGACGAACGCGGTGACGTACCGGGCTGGGTCATGATCACAGTGATGACGATCGTGATCGCGTCGGCGATCCTGGTGATCTTCCAGGACCGGGTCACGACCTTCCTCAGCAACACGTTGAACCAGTACATGTAGTGACTCCAAGGCCACGGCCGCGCTGGCGATCAGCCCGGCTTCCCGGTGGGTGGGGTGAGCATCGAGGCGAGCGCGGGTCTGCGATCGCGGACTTCGCGTTGGTGTCGGTGGTGCTGGTACCGCTGTTCTTCGGGATCTTGCAGCTTGCGGTGATCTGGCACGTCAAGACGACGCTGACGTCGGCGGCGTCGGAGGGCGCTCGCCACGGTGCGATGTACAACCGCTCGGCTCCTGATGGTGGACAGCGCACGAGCGCGGTCATTCAAGACGTCTTCGGTCGAGACTTCGCCGATCACGTCTCGTCGCGCGACATCTCGCTAGGTGGGCAGCCAGCCGTGGCCGTTGATGTGGTGGCGGATGTGCCTGTGTTGGCCTTCTGGGGCCCCACCGTGCGGCTGGAGGTAACGGGGCACGCGGTCAAGGAGGTGCTGCCGTGATCCGGCATCGCAAGCCGGGAGTTCCTGGCCCAGTGGCCTCCAGCCGAGCTGAGCGTGGGGTGCGGCCGCGTGGGGAGTGGGGCACGGCGATCATCGAGGTCACCTGGGTCGGTCTGTTGCTGATGATCCCGTTGGTCTATGTCATCGTCACGTTGGTCACGGTGCAGCGGTCTGCGTTCGGGGCCACGGAGGCTGCTCGCGCGGCGGGACGGGCGTTCATCCTGGCGCCGGACCCGGTGACCGCTCGGGAGAGGGCTTACGAGGCCGCGCGCCTGGCCATGCTCGACCAGGGTGCCCCGTTCGAGCCAGCGAACCTGATGCTCGAGTGCGGCCCGACTCCGGATGCCTGTTTGCAGCCGGGGTCGAGCGTGCGGGTGAGAGTCGACCTGGACGTGCGGTTGCCGCTGGTGCCGTCGGTGTTCGGGCGGCCGGCGGGAAGCATCGCCGTTGCCGCCACGCACATCGAGCCCTACGGAACCTTCCGGGAGGGCGCGTCGTGATGTCGGGTTCGCGAGGTGTGCGCGCGCGTGATCAGCGCGGCCAGATCACCGCGATGCTCGTGCTGTTCACCATCTGCCTCTTGCTGGCCGTCATCGCGGTGACGGACATCTCGGCGAGCTACCTGCGCCGCCAAGCCGCCACCTCGCTGGCCGACGGAGCAGCGCTCGCGGCGTCCGACTCCGCCGCTGCCCCCAATGTCTACACCGGGTCCAGCGACGAGTACGTCGTCCTCAACGAAGACGCGGCTGGAGTCGCGGTTCACGACTACCTGCGTGCGTCAGGGGCCTACGACGCCTATCCGGGCCTCACCGCCGATGTCAGCGTGAACGGCCACACGGTCCATGTCGCCCTCTCCATGCCGTACCGACTACCCGTCACCATGCCCGGTGTGCCGGCGAGCACCACCATCCACGCCACTGCCGCCGCAGACTTGCCCATCTACTGACCTGCATCACTCCGCGACCCCCCACGATGACGTGCACTGTGACAGCCGAAGCGGCAGAGCGCCCACAGCCGCTGATGCTCGGCTCGGCACACTGACGTGAGTAGCAGCCCGCGAAGAGAAGACAATCAACGATCGAACCGAAGCACACGAATTCAGGCCGACCCACGTGCGAGCCGCGTCGGAGCAGCGGTAGAAGTCAGCGAGCGACCGCTCTTCCCAGGCCGGCCAGGAGAATCAGAATCGATCCACTCACTTGCGCGATGCTGAGGATGTGGCCGTAGACCGCCGCATCGAACGCCACGGCGACCACTGGATAGATGAAGCCGAGAAACGCGATGGTAGGGGTGGTGAGGCGAGGATAGGAGTCGTACACGAGCACGTACATGACGGCCGTGTGCACCACTCCCAGCGTGAGAAGCCAAGGGACACCCTCAAGCCTGCTCAGCTCCCCGAACCGGGCCAGCGGCAGGAGGATGAGGGCGCCGAGACTGAGCTGGATGAGCGCGATGATGTGTGGACGAACTCCCTGCACCTTCTTTACGAGGAGGGTGGCGAGTGCGTAGAGGGCGGCGGCCCCCACGGCCTCGATCATCCCCCGCCCATAGCCGCCGGTGAGCGGCTCGGTCCAGGGCTGGGCGACGAGGACGAGGCCGCCGAAGCCGAGGGCGACCCATGTCAGTTGTCCGACCGCCAGGGACTCCCGTAGGACCAGCGGGGCGAACAGCACCAGCAGGAACGGCTGGACATGGTAGGTCACCGTCGCCACGCCGATGGACGTGTGCTGGTACGAGGCGAAGAGGAGAACCCAGTTCGCCACCAGGCAGAGCCCCCCACCCACGATCAGGAGCGACGAGGCGCGCGACAGGTTGGGGCGGGTGACGTAACCCCGGGCCGCGCACCACAGTCCAAGGGCGAGAGCACCCACTGCGCACCGGGCAAAGGCAACCGTCAAGGGCGAAGCCTGCGACTCGATGACAAAGACGCCGATCGTTCCGGACAGCGCCATGGCGGCGGCGAGCTCGATCGCGCCGACTCGTGCGCGTCCCGCGTTCGGGGCAGTGATCTCGCTCGGCGCACCGGCGGATGACGTGAGGCGTGAAGTGGACATGACTCGATCCTTGCGAGCGGCACCGCTTCGTGACAGTGGCTCAGACGACAGGTTCCGTAAAGATCACGCCATACACTGCCTCCATGGCTCTGACGTCGGTGGCTGTCGTCCTGCAGGCGCCGCTCGCGCCGTTCGAGCTCGGCGTGCTCCACGAGGTGTTCGGCATAGATCGCACCGCGGACGGAGTTCCGCGATTCTCGTTCAAGATCTGCGCTGAACGACCAGACACCCCGCTGGCCAGCGGCCCCATCACCGTGACCACTGAACACAGTCTCGAGGTGTGTGAGGGAGCCGACCTGATCGCTGTACCCGGCGGCCCTATGCCCACGGGCGCTTCCCCTGCGGTGCTGACCCAGCTTCGCGACGCCGCCGACCGGGGGACGGTCGTGCTGGGCATGTGTGCCGGCGCCTTCACTCTCGCCGAAGCCGGCATCTTGGACGGACGGACCGCTGCCACACACTGGCGGTACGCCGACACCTTCCAGAAGGCGTTCCCAGATGTCACGGTTGATCGCGACTCGCTCTACAGGTTCGAGGGCGACGTGATCACAAGTGCCGGGACCGCCGCAGGGATCGATGCCTGCCTGCAGCTCGTACGCCGAGAGCACGGGCCGGCAGTCGCCAACCGGATCGCGCGGCGGATGGTAGTGCCGGCACATCGCGATGGCGGTCAGCGCCAATACATTGAGGCACCGCTCCCGAGCTGCGACTCTGCCGGGACTCTCCGGCTCCTCCTTGGGTGGATGGATGAGCATCTCGGCGACGCCCACTCAGTGGCGTCGCTCGCAGCCAAGGCGCACATGTCACCGCGCACGCTGAGCAGGCGCTTCCGTTCTGAGATCGGCGCATCTCCGATGACATGGCTCACGCATCGGCGGATCTGCCTCGCCCAGGAGCTCTTGGAGGGCACAGACATGTCCATCGAGCAGGTTGCCACGGCGGCGGGTTTCGGCAACGATCCCGTGTTCCGGCACCACTTCCGGCAGCACGTCGGCATTGCTCCCACCGCGTACAGAGCCAAGTTCCGCACACTGGCCAAATATCCGGACGAATAGACTGGAGCCCTCTGCCCACCGCCAGCGCACCTGTTCCCAGGCCGAGGGTCTTTCCCTGAAGCGGTATGAACGAGCCGCTGCAACGGAGCGACCGCAGCCGTCCACACGTTCCCAGGCTCAGCCGTGGCGAGCCAGCGCGCCGTGGTAACGAGTGGTACCTCGAGGTCGATCTGTCGGCCCCGACCCGAGACAGTGCCGCGACTTCGTACTCCTCTGAGGGCCATGCCCTATGGACT
>DASQEH010000046.1:0-1898 GCA_035633755.1 Nocardioidaceae bacterium
GCGCCAGCGTTCGGGCGGCGACGTCGTCCCGCGGCGGCACATGGTGAGCCGTCCCCGTATCCACCTCAAGAAGTAGTCACTATCGTTCTTGCGGCGGACGACGGTCCGGGGACAGCACGACAGAGTGACCAGTGCGCCGAACTGCCCAGTAGTCAGGAGACCCTCATGCGAAGGCTGACACTCACCGCTGTCGTTGCTGTGCTGACCACCACTTGCGCCGCTGGCACCTCCGCGCAAGCAGAAACACCGAGGGGAACGGAGGCGTCGCCCTCTCCTCGCGCCTTGGCCGCAACGTGGGCTTCGCCGCCGCACGCCACGGCGACAGCTCAGGCCCTGTCGGAAACTCGAGCCAAGGCACGCATCGAGGCTCAGTATTGCGCCAACAGGGACGCGTACCAGGTGACCGCTTGCAAGCGGCCGCCACGCCTGCCCCGGGCACCTTTCACCCGGCAGCTGTCATGGGTGCTGCTCCAGCTGAGCGGTGACGCCGCGACGGTGACCGCAGCCGAGGTGACCCGACACTTCTCCCCCGCCCTGCTGGCCGCGCCGAACACGTCGGCACCGGAGCTCGTAGGAGCACTCAAGTCCACGCTGGATCGTTATGGACGGATGCGTTTCCAGGGGTTCTCGTACCCGCCGCGGGCACACCAGGCAATGGCCATCGTCGAGGCGAGAGACGGCTTCCGCGCGCAGGTTCCCATCAGCGTGAACCGCCGCACCAACCTCATCAACTCACTCGAGGTGTCCAAAGCCAGCCCCGTGATCGTCCCTCGTGGACGGTACTCCGGGTGGTTCAACGTCGGCGGGCGCCGGCTGTTCCTGCGGTGCACCGGCCAGGGCAGCCCGACAGTGGTCTTCGAGAACGGGCTCACCACCGATTGGTACAGGTTGCAGAACCAACTCGCCAGCACGACCCGTGTCTGCAGCTATGATCCCGCGCGACAGAACGGACCGGCATCGCGCAGCGACAGCGCCACTGCTCCAAGGACGGGCAACGACCGGGTCCGCGATCTCGCGCGGCTGCTGGCTGCGGCCGACGTGCCCGGTCCGTACGTGCTGGCCGGACACTCCAACGGTGGCCTGTTCAGCCTCATGTACGCGAGCCGCCACCCGCGCCAAGTGGCGGGTCTGGTGCTCATCGACGGCGTACACCCTGGCTACCACCGCCGCACGTTCGAGGCACTCAAGCACCTGATCCCGCCGGAGCAGTGGCCAGCCGCCCGCAAGCAGTTCTGTGCGGTGCCGTCCCTGCAGCTCGACTGGGAGCAGATGAACATCTGCCGGGCCGAGGCCCAGGCTCGGGCCCAGCTCGCTGCCCGACCTCTCGAACCGTTGCCGCTCGCCGTCATCAGCCACGGGCTTGCTGAAGGGCCTCCTGGTCCGGTCCGCAGGATCTCAGAGCGAGTCTGGTCGCGTCTGCAACGCGAGCTGGCGGCCCTCGTGCCTGGCGCGCACCACGTCATCGCGCAGCGCAGCGGTCACGACATCCCGCGGTCACAACCTCGTCTGGTCCTCCGCGAGATCCGCAACGTTGTGCGGGCCGTGCGGCATGGTCGAGCGACTCTCTGAGCGCGGAGGTTAGTACCAGAATGCGTTGACGTCGTAGACGGAGTACACCGTCTCGCAGGGGATGCCGTTGAGGTCGATGTCCATGCGGTCCGGGGCACCGTACGTCCACCAGTAGGCGACCGCGTCCGGGTAGCTGACACCCCTCGCGTACAGGTCTGAGCACATCAGGTTGGCGCTGAGTCCATAGCTGGGTCCTTCACGTTGCCGGGGCCGTCGTCGTGGCGGTGAGGCTTGTTCTTGGCGGGCTTGGCTGGCGGGGTTCCAGTGCTCGGCGCGGCCGTTGTCGACGGAAGCGTGGACGTGTCGACCGCAGCCGGCGCCACGGCGTC
>DASQEH010000047.1:0-15768 GCA_035633755.1 Nocardioidaceae bacterium
CCGTGACTTGGCTCCCGCGCCGGACACCACATACGTCACGTCGTCTTGAGGCTCCGAGCGTTGGTAGTCATGGTCGTGCCCGGCCAGAACCAGCGGAACGTCGTACTCCTCGAACAGCGGCACCCACGCCTCGCGCACCTCCATGTCCGACCCGTGATGGCCCGCTGAGTAGGGCGGGTGATGCATGAGAGCCAGCGTCCAGACGTCCGGGGGCTGTGGCTGCGCCAATGTCTGCTCCAGCCACTCGGTCTGCTCCTCGTCGTCGACCCGGTTGGAGTCCAAGGCGATGATTCGTACCGGACCGATCTGGTCCACGTACCACAGATCCTCACGACCGAGAGCGTGCATGATCTCGTCCTGCTCACCGCTCTTGTAGTCATGGTTGCCCAGCACCGGCACGAGCTCAGCGCCGCCGTCCATCAGCGGAGCGAACGGCTCGAGGACGACGTCGTCGACCAGGACCACTTCGCCGTCTTCGTAGATGAGGTCCCCCAGCAGGAGGAGCCCGTCGTAGTCGCGTTTCTGGCTTTCGATCACCATGCGCCGGGCAGTTGCCTCCTGCTCCTCGTTTCCGGTACCCGTGTCGCCGGCGATAGCGAGCCGCAGGAGCGGCTCCTCGCGGATCGGCGGGACAGGGTCGCCGGCGAAGGGTGAGGGGCGCTCTTCAGCGAACAGTGCATGGATGAAGGCCGGCGGCCACACGGCAAGGATGACTATCACCACGAGCACGACGAGCCCGACGACGGCAGCGACAACACGACCTCTCACGCGTCCATAGTCACCCGGGACGCAAGGCGCCGCACCCGGCGTGTCTGGCACCGCGCGAACACCGTCGTCAGGGTCGCGGCACCTACAGTCTTGTGGTGACCAATCACTACTGGCCGATGTTCGACATCCGCCTCACCACGCGTGACCTGGTGCTGCGGCAGGTGACCGAGGCGGACCTCCCTTCCCTCGCCGCGATCGTTCCTGAAGACCTGGAGCAGAACCCGGCCTCGACGACGTACGCAGGTCTCGACCGTGCCCACAACCGGGGCGTGGTGACCCATCAGGACTACTGGAGGATGCTCGGGGCCTGGCGCCCGCAATCCTGGGCCTTGTGCTTCGGAGTCTTTCGAGAGGGCGAGCTGGTGGGGTCGCAGGTCCTCGAGGGGGAAGACTTCCCCGTTCTGCGGACAGTGGACTCGTGGTCGTTCCTGAGCCCCGCGGTTCGCGGCTTGGGTGTGGGCAAGCTGATGCGGGCGGCGGTGCTCACCCTCGCCTTCGGACCGCTCGGCGCACGATTCGCCATCACCTCGGCATGGACGGACAACCATGCCTCCCTCGGGGTCTCGAGAGCCCTCGGTTACGCCGACAACGGCATCACCGCACACCGCCGTGGCGATGCCGCGGGCGAGATGGCGCACCTGCGGCTGACTCGCGAGACATGGATGTCCTCGCCATGGCGGGAGCAGGTGACGGTGTCCGGCCTCGAGGAGTGTCTGGCGTACTTCGGACTCGACGAGCGCGGTACGTCCTTGGCCTCCTGATCGGTCAGGACGTCGTCGTCGGTGATGTCTGCGTCGCCGGACGACTCGCGTCGGTCGCGGGAGTCGACTCCATCAGCTCCGTGAACCGCGTGCCGCCCAAGAAGTGCTGCAGGACGGCCAGCCGGGGCCCGATCCGGGCGAGGCGGACCTTGGTCCAGGCATGCAGCATGGCGGTCATCAGGTCGCTCGCCTCCCACAGCAGGACCCGGTCTCGAGACACGGTGGCGTGCCGGCTGTAGGCGTTCAGGAAGTGGTCGCAGAGCTCGTCGAGCAGAGTCAAGTGGTCGGTGAGGGCAGGACCGGCCAACGACTCTCCGCTCGCCGCGTAGACACTGATGCCGATGTCACGCAGCTTCGCTCGGAACCTGCCGAGGTCCAGGGCCGGCTCTGCCATGGACGCGCCGTCGAAGTCGATGAAGCCCACCTTGCCCTCATGCAGCAGGACCTGGGCCGGCCGGAAGTCGTGGTGTGCGGGGACGCTCGCCTCGGCGGGGAACGTGGCCGAGAGCGTTCGTAGCCGGCTCAGCAACGGCTCGGCAGCCTCCTGAAGGTGAGGCGCGGACTGCGTCAGCCGAGCTACGACCTCACTCACTTCGGCCAGCTCCTCGTCGAACGTTGCCGTACGCCCGTACTGCGCTCCTGACTGGTGCAGGGCCGCAAGTGCCCGGCCGGTCTTCGCCAGCTCCTCCCGCAGATCGTCGAGCGCTCTCTCGCTGCCGTCCGACAGGGCAAGCCGGGCGAGCTCCTTGAGCGTGCACGCTTCGGCGATCGGACCCTGGACCAGGATCCGGTCATCGGGCAGGAAGGCCAGCGGCTCCGCCAACGTGACGACCTCGCCGTCCGCGAGAGGGGTGTCCCACAGCGCCGTCATGGCTGCCCACGCAGTCTGCCCCTTGTCGCCCTGGTGGGTCTTCAGCACGACCCGCTCCGGCGGCTTGCGCACGCCGACTGGCGAGTCGTAGGTCAGGTCCACCACGACCGTGCAGCGGCTGCCCGGCTTGTAGCGGACGACGTGTGGCTCACACGTGGCGATGACGGCGTCGTCATAGCCGGCCTCCTTGAGCACTCCCTGGAGCAGCTGTGCGGCTGCATCGGCCTCGACGATGCTCGCCAGGGCAGGCAGCGCCTCGTCCTCGGCCTCGAAGCGCAGCTCGAGCCGGAGGTCCTCAAGCCAACACCGCCATCCCAGCTGCCCGAACGGTACGTCAGGGGCAACCCCTGGCGCGGCCAGACGCACGCTGGACGGCTGCAGCAGAGTGCCCACCAGCACCACATCGCGCGGCTCACTGCCGGGGTCGGCAACGGTCAGCCGATAGCGCGCGATCCACTCATCGCCCTTGGCCCGCAGCCGCTCGGGTGTGCAGGACACCAGCTCGGGGCGCCGCTGCGCCAGTTCCGGTACCCGACGCTCGAGCTCGTGATGGACGCGTTGCGCGTCCATTCCGGCCGCCAACCAGTCAGGGAGAGTGGCGAAGGCGTCCAGGTGAGCAATGACGTCCGTCTTGTCGATCTGTGTGGTCATAGGTCAACCCTCTCGGTCCGGTGGTCGGCGGTGCGGAGAAGCAGAAGTGCGAGGTTGAGCCGGTCGTCCTTGAGCTGACGGCAGGCATGCAGGGCAGTGCGCGCAAGGCTCAGGGATCGATAGAGGTCGATCCGTCGCCGCAGGGTGCGATCCAAGGGTCGCGAGCCGGCAGTGACATCGAGGTAGCCATCGATGAACGTGCCAGCCAGCGCCGTCGTCAGCGGCTCGGCGTGCGGGCCGGCGACCTTGGTGGTGACGAGGTCGAGATGTGCCAGGTACCGGCCCAGATCCAGGGCCGGATCACCCCAGCACACGGTGTCGAAGTCGACGATGCCAGTGAGGGCACCGTCGGTGACGAGGACCTGTGAGGGTGTGAAGTCGCCATGGCAGAGCACAGAGGTGGGTGGCTCCAGGGCGTCTCGCAGCTTCTCGTCCACCAGGCTGCCGACGTGCTCAGCCTGCTCGGGCCATACCGCACCGACGATGTCGAGCTCGCTGCGCAGGTCAGCGGCTACGTCGCGGAGCGACCTGCGAGGCACCTGCACGTCGACGCCGGCGTGGACGGCGGCCAGAGCACGGCCGCACTCCGTCACCAGGTCCGCGAGGCTGCCGCTCCCTGCCTGCCCTCCCGCGCCTGAGCGCGCCAGCTCGGCCTTGACGAGCCCCGGGAGCGTAGACGTCCCTGGCAGCGCCTCAGTGAGAAGCAGGCGCGACGCTGCGTCGTAGTGGATCGGCAGGGGCGTCCGTACCCGGGATCGCGCGCCTGCACCCTGCCCTGCCCTCGTCGACCGGAGAAAGTGGTAGGCGGCACCGCCGGAGTCGTCGCCGTACACCTTGCCGAAGACGGCTCGCGGACCGGCGCCTGGCCCGAGCTGCCCTGGGCCAGAGAGGTCGTACCTCACGACACAGCTTCCGGTGCGGTTGTGGCGCACGACCGCGACCGAACGTGGGCTACGTCCGCCACGGTGCTTCAGGAGGCGTTCGACGCGGCCGAGGTCCAGGGCGCGACCCAGGGTCGGCACGTCGGCGTCGATGGGGAACGGATGCAGCACGAACGGCGAGTCGGCGGACACGGCCACCCATTGCCGCCACGGCGGCGAAGCGGGCCCCTTCGCGTCCGCGATCGGCAGTGTGGCGGCCAGGTAGCGCTTGGACGCGTCCGGACCGGAGCAGACCCTGCCGAGGACGGTCTCCCGGCGGCTGGAGAGAGCTGTCCGGTCGATGCTTACCTGGTAGCGCAGCGAGCACGAGCCGTCGGCTCGGTACCACAAAGAGCCGACGTCGACGCCCGCCACATGTGAGTCGCTGTCGAGGAGCGTGTGGGCCAGCCAGTCACCGGCTGCCTCCACGTCGAGGGCTCGCGACAGCCCCGGCAGCCGCCTCTCCAACCCTTGGGCGAGCGTGGCCGTGCCGTGCGCTGATGAGGACGATGAGGGCGTCACTTACCACCCGTTCGAGCCTCGAGCTGCTCCTTGATCCGAGCCGCGAGCACCTCTGCGTCTCGCTTGAGCGCCGCCAGCTCGCTGGTGAGCTGTGCTCGCCTGGAGTCGTAGTCGCGATCTCGGTCGGCTGCAGAGTCGTTGCCCCTGTCGGCGTAAGCGACTCCGTTACCGCGGGTTTCACGGGAAGCTCCACTGCTACCCACGGCTGAAGCGCCTGCCCCGACGTGACCGTTCGAGGCCCCATGGCCGTTTGAGGAACCGTTGTCGTTGCCGTTGGAGGCCGCCACGGCTGCAGCCTGCAATGTCCGACCGGTTGACGACACGAAGCGCTCGCCGGCGTCGTCGAGCTTCCCCGTGCTCAGCTCGGCATACAGGCCGTCCTGAGCCATCAGGTCGTCATGCTTGCCAGACTCCACGATCCGCCCGGAGGACATGACGAGGATCCTGTCGGCGCAGCGGATCAGGCTGAGGTCGTGGGAGATGATGATGGTGGTCCGGCCCTGCATGAGGTCTCGCAGCGCCGCGAGCACCAATTGTGTCGACTCGAGGTCGAGGCCAGTCGTGGGCTCGTCCAAGATGAGGATCGGGGTTTCCCTGATGAAGGCACGGGCGATCGCGATCCGCTGTCGCTGACCCCCCGACAGGGCTGCTCCGCGCTCACCGAGCTCGGTCTCGTATCCGTCCGGCATCGCCATGATGAACGAGTGCGCGTTCGCCATCCGGGCCGCCGCCTCGATGCTCTCCTTCGTGGCATCGGCCACGCCGTAGCCGATGTTCTCAGCGACGGTTCCGTTCAGCAGCACCGTGTCCTGGAGTACCAAGCTGACCTGGCTGCGCAAGGAGCTCAACGTGAGCGTGCGGACGTCAAGGCCGTCGACGCGCACGACGCCGGAGTCCGGGTCATACAGGCGCGGCACGAGCTGCGCGATCGTGCTCTTGCCGGCGCCGCTGACGCCGACGAGCGACACAACCTCACCGGGCTGCACATCGAGGTCGATGTCGTGCAGGACGGCCGGGCGCTGAGACGCTGCAGAGCCGTCCTCGTGCTCCGCCGGGTACGCGAAGCTGACGTGCTCCAGCGTCAACCGACCTTGCAGCGGTGGCGCTGGGACGGCGTCGGGGCGGTCGCGCACGGCCACCTCACGGTCGAGCAGGTCGTCGATCCGCTCCACGCTCGCGAAGACCTTGCCGATCTTGTACCACTCACTCACGATCTTCCGCGCAGGCTTGAACATGTTCTGCAACAGCAGCACGAACAGCACCAGCGTCCCGACGGTGATCGCGTTGCGGTCGATCAGCCACACTCCGAGCCAGATGACTGCAGAGATGGCGACGGCTTCCATGAGCGCGATGACGAAGCTGAACTGAGCCTGGATGTTGGCCGCACCCAGCGATGCACGCATGCTCTTCTCGGTCTGGGTGGAGAAGCGATCGAGGTCGACCTTGCCGCGACCGTAGCTCTGCACCAGGCGGATGGAGGTGAGCATCTCCTGAGCCGTCGAGGCCAAGTCACCCTCACTGGTCCGCTGTGCCTTCGATGCCGACTTGATGCGCCGCGAGTAGTAGTTGCTGACGACAGCCAGCAGCGGCACCACGTGGAGCGCGACCAAGGCGATGCTCCACGACTGGTACATCAGCAGCGCGAAGCTGCCCACCAGCACGAACAGGCTGCCCAAGATGTTGCTGACGGATTTCACCACGAACTCTTCGAGGACAAGCACGTCACCCGTCACGCGTGTCAGGACGTCCCCGGTTCGCTTCTTGTCGTGGTAGCTGAGCGACAGCCTCTGCAGGTGGGAGTACATCGCCACCCTGATGCTGTAGCCGAGCGAGCGCCCACCTCGCGCCATGCAGACCTCGGTGAGCGAGTCGGCCGCGCTGTTGATGGCGGCGATCAAGATGATGCCCACGGTCAGCAGGAGCAGCGTCTCCCACCGTTCGGACGCCAGGATGGACGGCAGCCCCAGTTCCTGGAGGCTGGGTTTGGCGCCTTGCAGATAGTCGATCAGATAGGCAATGGGGTATGGCTCGACAACGGCGGTGGCCGCTTCAAGGATCAGAAGGGCGCAGCCGACGACGTACACCCTTCTGTTGCCCGCATATCGACGGAACAACTTGATGGTGCGCCGAAGATCGGACTCGTGCCCGGTGGACCGGTCCTGTCCTGGTTTCGTCGATGACGTCACGTCAGTCCTCGTGATAGTTGATCCAGGCAACGGTTGCCCTCACGCGCCAGCGCTGCGGGCAAGGGGGAGCGCGGGGCTCGCGAGAATGCTCGCAGCGCCTTGCGTTCAAGTGCTGCTGCCTCGTGCCACCGGATGCGCGAGCGTAGCCCCGGCACGCTTCGGCTGGCGAGGTAGGTCTCGGTGAACAGTCGCGCCAACCCATCCAGGCCACGGCGGTCCGTTGTTCGCCCGGCTACCGCCGAGCGAATCGCAAGCTGCCGCAGCGATGCCGCGAACGTGCCGATGTCGGTCGCCTGCTGACTGATGCCGCAATGGTCGAGGTCGAGCACGGTCACGCCCTGGGCCCCGAGCAGGAACTGGCTCGGCTTGCAGTCGCCGTGGACCAGGCCGACAGGCCCCGGCGACAGGTCGGCGTCAGTCTCGAGGAGCCTGGTCGCCAGGTGCAGAAGCTCTCCGCCCAGCTGAGCGTCGACCGACGCGACGCGGTGGGCCCGCTGCACAAACCGGTTGAGCTCCTTGGTGACCGATCTCTCGCGCTCGCTGACAACGGGATAGCCATGAAGCTCGACCATGGCCTGCGCCACGTCCCGGATCGCGCTGGCGACAGGTGCGGCGCCCGCTCCCCCGCTCAGGAGTCCGTCCAACGGAGTCCCGTCAACGTATTGCTGCACCACCACGGTCACTTCGGGCAGGTACGCCACCGGCGGTGCGAACCGCAGCGTGCCGTCAGCGGTCATCGCATCTCTGAGTGCCCAGGCTTCACTGGCGACGGCGGCCGCCTTCGTGGAGTCGTGGTACACCTTCGCCACGTAGCTGGACTGGTGGAGCCGCGAGGTGGCCTTCACCGTGGCGCGCTTGCCGGGGCGGTAGCGCACAAGGTCAAGAGCACATCGGTGAGCCCACGCTCTGCGTCCGCGTGCCGTGGTTTGACCCGGCACTACCTCCGCGAGCAAGGGCCCCATGGTGGCCGGCTCGACGGCCCGCGCCAGCGTCGGCAGGTCAGGATCGTCTGGGAACGCGCAGATGCGCAGGCCGGGCGGGATCACCGCGGCCCCGGGAGCGGACTCGGCTTCCAAGAGCAGGTCACCCCTGACGAGGCGGCGTCCCAGCTCGTACAGCATGACGGCCCGCAGACCGGGCTCGTACTTCGCATCGAGGACGTGGCAGCTCGATCTCGGCAATCCCAGTGCTCCCGACAGCCGCCGACCCATGGTCGCCGGCCGCAGGGACTCCAGGAACATGTCGAGCTCAGGGCGCCGGCCCTCACCGGCGGTCGCGGACACGACGCGCGGTGAGGCGAGCTGCGTCGAGGTCGTCATGACGCCTCCCTCATGATGCGGCCGCCTTGAACATCTGCTCGAGCTGGCGGGCTGCCCCATTGACGTCGTAGCCCTCTTCGACCGTCCGGCGAGCCGATCCGCCCATCTCAGAGCGCACATCGGGGCTGGCGAGCAGGGATGCCACCCCCTTCGCAATACCCTGAACGTTCCCCGGCTCGGTGAGGTAGCCATTCACCCCGTCCTGGACGAGCTCGCCGACGCCACCGGCGGAGGTCGCCACGACGGGCAGCCCGCATGCCATGGCCTCGACGAGGACATTAGGGATGCCATCGCGGTCGCCGTCGTCGGTCACGATCGGCGTCAGGAGGAAGACGTCAGCCTCGCCTAACGCCTCGATGATGCCCTCTCGGTCCTGTTCGCCGGGGAACTCCACCTGAGCGGTCAGACCGAGAGAGTCGCGCAGCTGCGTGAGGCTGCCGCGAAGTGGGCCGTCCCCGTAGATGCGGCACCGGAAGGAATGACCCGTCGTCACCAGCTCGTGCAGAGCGTGCAGCAGGTCGGCGAAGCCTTTCTTCTCCACCATCCGGCCGATCGAGACCAGCATTGGCGTGTGATCCGGTCCCGCCTGCCGCGACTGTGGCCGGAACTGGTCCAACTCGACGCCGTGGTGGATCACGCGGACGGCAGCGAGCCCGTCGGCGCCGATCGTGTCGATGTAGTCCGCATTGGCATCGCAGCAGGTAACGACGGCGGCCGCCTCGCCGGCCCGCGTTCGATAGCTCTCGGCGGGAATCTGATACAGGTCACGGGCGTGCGCCGTGAACGTGAAGGTGAGTCCGGACAGGCGACGAACCAACAGCGCTACCAGCGCCGGATCGTGGGCGAAATGGGCGTGCAGGTGAATTGGTGCCCTACCGGCTCGGCCGAGTCGGAGTACCTCGGCCGCCACGTGACCGGCGAATCGGAAACAGCCCATCGTCGAACACGTCGCGTATCCCTCGGAGAGCTCAGGGTGTCGCAGCGCATACAGCAGTGCTCGGGCATAGCGCAGCGGTGACGTCACGAGGACCGACAGGTGGGCCCCTACAGCTCCGCGCACAGTCTCGTCGGCGAGATAGCGCACCTGCGCCCGAACGTCTCGTACCTGCGGTTGAACCAGGTCCTCGTCGGAGCGGACCATACTGAACAAGACGATCTCGACTCCGCGGCGCTCGAGCGCCACCACCTCGTTGACGATGAACGTCTGCGACAGCCGTGGCCAGCTCCGCACCAGATAGATCACCGGTCCAGCCATGACAGCCCCCTTGTCAGCGCCTCGGACACGGCGTCGTCACGATGGGCGCCCATCGCCCGGGCCGGACCACTGCGCAACGCGATCTGCTTGGCGATCTTGAGCCAGGTGTAGGCGCTGTACGGCGCGAATGAACCGCTGTCGGCCCAGCCGGTCGCGGCTGCGTAGTGCTCAAGGAACTCGTTCCGCAGCGCCTCGACGTGCTGGCCCCACTGACGCTGCCCGTGCCACGTCAGGTACACACAGAAGTGCGCCAGATCGAGAGCAGGGTCGCCGTAGCGGGCTTCGTCGAGGTCGATCGCGTAGGTCTGCGCCCCGACGAAGACGTGCCCGGCGTGGAAGTCCTTGTGGATGGGCACGGTGGGAGACACCTCAACCGCTCGTGCCGCCTGCGCCCACCGTGACGCCAGCTCACTGGCCCGCTCGGCGGATCCGCGGTGGTAGCCGCCGACGGTGCTGGCCCACTCCGCAGTGCTCGTGGCCTCCTTGTCGAGGTCCCAAGCCCTCGGCAAGGCGACATTCGACGTGTGGAGCGCAACCAGCCAGTCAGCGGCATCGCGAACGCCGCGACTCGCCTCGGCGGTGTCGAGTTCGCTCACGACGCGCCCTTCAGCAGGCCGGTACAGCACCAGCTGATGCGCTGGCAGGTATGCGACCGGAGCCGGAACGCGCAAGCGACCGTGCCGGAAAGGGCCCTGCGAGAGCTCTCGCAGATGGTCGTTCAGGAGCCGGGCCCGATGCCCGTCGCTGTACCACTTCCCGACCAGAGACATTGGCGTTGAGTCCGATCCACGCACGACGTAGCGGACGACTCGGCGGCGGCCCGGTGCGGAGCTGACCGGCTCGGCGTCGGTGACGACCAACCCGCCGCGACCAGCCCCTCCACCGGCGAGAGCCTGGTTCAGAAGCGGTGTCATCTCGTGGACGTCCAACGGGTCGACGTTGGCGCGCTCGAAGGTGCGCGCCACCGGCGCCAAGAGCTCCTCGGCTGCGTCCAGCAGGTGCGGCACAAGCGGCCAGTCCGCCGTGTCGAGCCGCCGGTAGCGGCGTGCTGCCACCTGCAGAAGGCTTGCTGCGCGCCACCACCGCAGTACCTCGACGGCGCAGCTGCCGCCTGCGCCGCCGTACCCCGACAAGAACTGGCGTTGGGCCAGCTCGAGCGTTGAACGGTTCTGGGGGAATTTCACAGCCTGCCACTCCATGTGGGCCAGCGCGGCGGCGAGGTCGCGAGCCGGGTCGCTTCGGCATACCCCGTCCAGGTCGAGGATCGTCAGCTCGCCGCCACGGCCCCGCACGACCTGCCCGGCCCGGAACCCCCCATGTCCGAGGACCAGTGCCGACGACGCGGGGCGGCTGGACGCGAGGACGTCGACGGCAGCCTGGAAACGGTCGGCCAGGGCTGGCTCGACCGCCCGGACCGGCTGGGCGAGCGCGGTGAGGGAGACGATCTGGTCGTCACACGTCCAGCTCCGCGGCACTTCTGCCGGCTGCGCGGCAAACGCGGCGAGCACGACGCCCAACTGCCCCGCGGCCGCTACCCGGTCGGTCACCGTAAGCCGACGGTCGTTGAGCACCGTGGACAACGACACGCCGTCCACCGCCCGACTCGCCACTACACCCACGTCGGACCACACGGCCATCAACTGCGGCACGACACCCTCCGGCCCAGCGACGGCATCGACCCGCACGGCTGCGGTGGCCAGATCGGGGAAGTCGTCGCGATGGAGGACCTTCGCGAACATCGCCATGGCCCGGCCGGCAACCTCGACCTCGTACCGCAGAACGCACCGAGACCCGGAGCGGTATCGAACCGGGTCCACCCGAAGATTCGTCGCCGTGGCGCCGACGAGAGGGACCAAACGTGCCAGGACGGCCTCGGAGTCGCACGCGTCGACCAGGCCCGGCAGGTCCGGGTCGGCGCGGTAGTCCCGCTGCGACCACCCGGCTTCGGATACGTCCAGGGCCACGAATCTCGGCGGCAGGGCTGCGGCGCTCACCTGGAAGTCGAGCCGACAACGCTCCCCTGGGCTCCATTGCACGTCGTGGAGCGTCCAGTCGGCCGATGTTGTGGCCAGCGCACCCGGCAGGTGTGCCAACGCGGGGTCGCGAGTGGCCAACCAATCGACGGTGGGGACGTCCCACCGATGAGCGACTGCTGCGCTCATGGCACGGGCTCGGCATCGAGCCGGGCCGCCGCTTCAGCGATGGCCCTGGTGGTCTGGCTTGCCCATGCCGGGTCGTGGACGGCGCCGCGCCGCGCCGCCAACTTGAGCGAGAAGAGCACGGCTATCAAGCTGGCCCGTTCCCAGCGCAAGTGGCAGCGGCCACCGTAGCCGTCGACGAAGGCGGCAGCCAGCACCGCCTCATCCAGCCCCAGCGCACGGCACCACCACCGCAGATCCGCCAGGAACTTGCCCAGGTCGAGCGCCGGTTCGCCGGAGCTGAAACGGTCGAGGTCGAGCAGGCAGATGCCGTCATCGTCAACCATGATGTTGTCGCCCTTGGCGTCACCATGGATGAAGCCCGGCACCTCAGAGTCGAGCGAGCCCAGCCGGACGAGTACGTCGGCGACGACGGCTCGGTAGGTCGCGCCGCTTGACGGGAGCAGGACGTCGATATGCTCCCCGGCGCGTACGGTCGCCGATGCCTCCCCGGCCACCGTTCGATGTGCGAGCAGTCCCTCCTCGGCCACCACCCGCGCCGCATCGGTGTCGGGACCACTGTCATGCAGGACGCGCAGTGCCCGCCCGACCAGGGCCACCGAGCGAGCTACCGACGTGACGCCCCACTGCTCAGCCCGCTGCCACAACACCATCCCAGGCGCCGGCTTCCAGACCGAGGCTCGATCGGCGGCCGAGTACCCCCACGGCTTCACCATGCTCGCGCCTCGGCAGCTGGCGGCGAGCTGCGGACCGACGATCTCGGCGATCCGGACCGCTCGTTCACCACAGTCGTCGCGGTCGAGCTTGACGAAGGCAACCGTGTCCCCATCATGGGTCGTGGAGATCGCCAGCACGTGCCGCTGGCCCGGGCGGTATCGAATGGTGCGCACGGTCATCGCGGCCGGGGACCTCAGCTGTAGAGGGCCCGCAAGAGCGGCGACCATCCCCTCGAGGTAGCTCTCTTGGCTGGTTCGGACGAGTTGAGGAAGTACCGGGTCTGCCGGAGAGATCAGCAGATTGATACGACCATCGTCGGACATCGCCGTCAGATGGCTGAACGGTGCCAACAGGCCGCGAGCTCTCGCGTCGTCCTCGAGTTCGTCTGCCTCGGCGCGAGAGGCGGCAGGCTCAGCCGACCACGTCACCGCGATCGACCGGCCACCACCAGCCGACGGCAGTCGGTAGTAGGCGCTCAGCTTGCGAGACGGCTTGAACTTCGTCCGCAGCAGATCCAGGCGCCACGCCGAAGGATCGCCATTCACACACTCGCTGAGCAGTCCAGCCACACCGTAGGGCGACGGTCTCAAGGCCAGGTCCCGGACGCCCTGAAGGGCGTCTTCGCCGCTCAATGCGGCGCTCACGTCGACGGTTCCACCGACCGTCACGGTGCCCCCCGCCACGCTAGCTCCCGATGACGAGCTGTTGCGCTGACGCGACCGGTACGGTCCCCGGCGCAGTCGCGGCGCTGGCGGGGTCGGCCTGGACGTTGATGGAGGGGCTGTCGCCGTGCCCGGACGTGTCGGCGGTCGGCTCCAGCAGCTGTCGCACTGCGGCAGCGCGACCACCCATGTCGGGGCTGCCGACGGCGTGCGGGGGACCGGTGCCGTTCATCTGCTCGAGCATCGCCTCGGCCAGCGCGGTGGCTGTCAGAGCCTCGGGTGGCAGCCATCCGATCCATCCGCGCTCTGCGAAGAGGCTCGCCCGGATCCGCTGCTCCGCACTAGGGCCGGCACGGGGAACCAGCAGTGCTCGCTTGCCGAGGCTCAAGATCTCTGCCGTGGTGTTGTACCCCGCCATGGCAACGACGAGGTCGGCAGCGCCTAACAGGGCCAGCGAGTCGCCAACGCTGGTGATGATGTGCACGGGAAGGTCGCGAGCCAGGCCCAGAAGCTTGTGTCGCTCGTCTGCGGGGAGGAAAGGACCGGTGACGACGACGAAGACGCACGGCCGTTCCTTCAGAACCGCCGGAACGGCCTCCACGAGAGCCGCGAAGAGACCGTCGGCATCGGCGCCACCTCCCGCCATGGCCACCACCAGGTCACTGGTGGCAGGAGCGCCCACGTGGCGAGCCCGAATCTCGGCGGCGCGGGCGGTCGACGCAATCGGCGAGCAGACATATCCGCAGTAGCGCAGCCGAGAACTGGCTGCACCTGGCCAGTCGTACTCCCTCGCCACGTCGAACACGTCTTCGGAGCCGTAGACGAGAACGTCGTGGTAGTGGCGCTCGACGGCTTCGAAGGCGCCTTCGAGCCGCCAGCGCTGACGGACCGTGCTCGGCGCGTCAAGGATGTCGCGTAGTCCCAAGACCACCCGGACTGGGCTCGACTCCAGTGCCTCGAGCGTCGGTACGAGCTCCCCCATGGCTCCGTGCGGCATGTGGTCCACCAGCAGGATGTCGGGTTGGAAGCTGGTCACCACGCTGCGGATGATCTCGCGGCGCAGCTGCAGCACCTCGGAGAAGGACATCGACAGCGAGACGGGACGCCAGTCTCCCGGACCAGCCTTTCGGATGGACGGCAGCTTCAGGTAGTCATGGCCGGTGTCGGTCGAGAAGAACTGGCCGAGCGGCGAGTCGGAGATGGTGAGTGCGGTTGCCCCCGGACTCGTCGCGAGGAACTCGGTCGCGAGCAGGGTCGTACGGCGAAGGTGCCCGAGGCCGAGCCCATCCTGGGAGTAGACCAGCAGCCGAGGCTGGGCTGGCGAACTCACTGCTCCGCTCGAATCGCTGCCGTCACAAGCTCAGGCCCGGAATTCTCGGCGTCGTCGGGTCCGGAGGAGCGCAGTGCCCGGTGCCATGCGACCTGGGACGCTAGTCCGGTGGGCAGGTCGACCTGAGGCGACCAGCCGAGCCGATCGCGTGCGATCTCGATCTTCCCCTCGGTGCGCGGGACGTCGCCACGTCGCTCCGACTGGCGGTCGACGGGGATCTCGCCCACCGAGAGCAGGTCCTTGAGGTGCGAGATCAAGGTACTGACGCTGGCCGGGCTGCCGCTGGCGACGTCGAGCACAGCCGCCGGGGGCAGTTCTGTGGTCAGCGCCCGAATGGTGGCATCGACCACATCGCCCACATACGTGTAGTCGCGCACCTGGGACCCATCTCCGAAGACAGTGACGGGTTGGCCATCAAGCAGGGACTCGATGAAGCGATGTGCTGCCATGTCGGGGCGCTGGCGAGGCCCGTAAACAGAGAAGTACCGCAGCGATACCGCCGGCAACCCGTAGGAGTAGGCATACGACCCCACCAGCGCCTCGCCGGCGAGCTTGCTCACGCCGTACGGGCTGGTTGGCCGCGGCTCCCCCCGAGCTCGCAAGGAGTCAGTCTCAGCGCCGTACACCGATGAGCTTGACGCCAAGACGAACGGCCGAGTACCCAGGGAGCACACTGCCTCGAGCAGACGCTGCGTCACCAGCACGTTGCGGTCGATGTAGCGGGCGAAGTTGGGCCCCCATGAGGTCGACACCCCGGGCTCTCCCGCCAGGTGCGCTACGGCGTCGATCCCGTCAAGGACATCTTCCAGGTCCACCTCGGACAGGTCGCCTGCCACGAGCTCGAAGTCTGGGTGACTCAGTGCCGAACGCAGGTTCCTGCGCTTCATGGTGGGGTCGTAGAAGGCGTTGAACGCATCCACACCGCGAACGGCGTGCCCCCTCGCAAGCAGCTGCTCACACAGGTGACTCCCAATGAAGCCCGCTGCGCCGGTCACCAGAACGCGCGGCATTGGACACTCCTGTCGCCGAGGAACGGGATCCAGAAGGCACGCCTGCCTTGGGTCCCATCGGGGTTCGGTCTCCCAATTCTGAGAGGATCCAGGTAAGTTCCTCAGGACCGTAAGGGCAGTAGACGAAAAGGTCAAATGGTACTTCCCGTAGTTACCGAGCCGTCACGCACCGAAAGCAATTCATGGAGATTGACGGCGTTGGGAACAGCCCCCATGCGCTCGTTAGTTGTGCGCCCTTATAACTCTATGCAGTTAGTTGGCTACTGATTTTTAATCACCATCCGCACAATTTCAGTAACACTCCGCTAAACGGCTGGGAGCCTCGTTGAGATGGCCTCCCGCAGCAGAGCAAATCGGACGGAAGGAAGCGAACAACGCCGAAAGAACCCGGGGTGACGTATGCCCGAACGGCCGGTAAAGTGCCCGCAACCCGGACCGGTCGGACATGGCAGGGTGAGTCTCGCCAACGCCGCTCCGAGTGGATTGGCCCACCGTAGACAGGGATGGGAAGGACCGCGATGGCGCTACGGGTGACAGTCATCGGCACGGGATACCTCGGGGCGACGCACGCCGCATGTATGGCTGAGTGCGGCTTCCAGGTACTCGGGGTCGATGTCGACCAGGGCAAGGTGGCGAC
>DASQEH010000048.1:0-13927 GCA_035633755.1 Nocardioidaceae bacterium
CAGCGAGAGCTGGGCACCACCGGATCTCGGATCAGGAGCGGCCACACTTAGGCGACCGACTCCAGCTCGCGCTCGGACGCGTTCACCGCGCTCGTGTTGGTGCGCCATACCTTGGCCCGGGCCAGGAAGATCGTCCCGACCCCCGCCACCGCCGCGAATGTAGCGACACCGCTCTCGCCGGCGACGTACGCCAGGTCGGCCTGCGACGTGGTCGCCACTACGGCTCCAGCACCGATGGAGAAAGCGGTGTTGACGGCACCGTGGGCCATCGCCACCGGCCAGACGGTGCCGGTGCGGTCCCAGAGATAGGCGTAGAAGACACCCGCCATGGTGATCGTCGCCACCACGACCGGCGCCACGAGCCACCGACTGCCGTGCTCGTCATACGTCGTGGCGATCAGGATCAGCGGCAGGTGGAAGCAGCCGTGCACGAAACCTGTGACGAGGGCTGCCCGACGACGGCTGGTGAGCTGCTGAATCCGGGGTAGAAGGTAGCCGCGCCAGCCCAGTTCCTCGGTCAGGAACAGAACGGTCATGAACGCCAGCGTGGCCGCCAGATTGAGGACCCAGTCCGCGACGCCGGACGAGGTGAGATGGATCGTGCGCAGCTGGCCAACGCCCAGCACCAGCGCCGCGGCGTAGGCGCTGCCCGCAAGGAGCATGGGCACAAGCAAGGCGAAGGGCCACATGTGCTTGCCCGAGCGGCTCAGTCCGAACTCACCCCACAGGGAGCGCCGCTTGCCGCGGGGGGTGGCGGTGTACGTGATGACCAGCAGCGCCAGGACAGGCGCAAAGGCGCTGAGAAGGACGTTGATGCCGGCGTGCGGAATAGCCACGGCGATGCCGATGGCTAGTGAGAAGGCGAGCGCCAGATACGTCATGGCTTCGCGAAGTGGTCGGGACATGAGGTGTACCTCCATTGGCAGGGCCGGCCGGTCTGGCCGCATGACCAATCTGGATGTCGGCGGGGGTGACGCACATCTGCCCGAGGTCCCGACGTGGCGAGACTTGAGGTAGAGCTCAGCTGCTTCCGGGTATGGTCAGGCCGGACTCGTAGGCATACATCACCAGCTGCGCCCGGTCGCGGCAGTCAAGCTTGGTGAGCAGGTGGCTCACGTGGGTCTTCACCGTCCCGTAGCCCATGTGCAGCGAGTCGGCGATCTCCTGGTTCGACAACCCCCGCGAGACAGCAACTAGGACCTCGCGCTCACGGTCGGTCAGACCGTCCTCGCCGGGGGAGATCGAGCGACCCGGCAAGGCGGCGAACTGCTCGATCAGGCGTCGGGTGATGGACGGCGCGAGCAAGGCGTCCCCGGAGGCCACCACTGCGATGGCGTCGAGCAGCTGGGTCGGCCGAGTGTCCTTGAGCAGGAACCCGCTGGCACCGGCACGGAGGGCCTCGTGAACGAGCTGGTCCTCGTCGAACGTCGTCAGCACGAGTACGTGGGTTTCGGCGCATTGAGGGTCGGCCATGATCCGTCGTGTTGCCTCCAGGCCGTCCATCCGGGGCATTCGGACGTCCATCAGGACCACATCGGGCGTCGTGCGACGACACAGCTCCCAGGCCTGAGTGCCGTCGCCCGCTTCACCGACGACCTCGATCTCAGGACTGGAACCCAAGAGCACGACGAACCCGGAACGCACCAGCTCCTGGTCGTCGACGACTGCCACCCGGATCATGACGCCGACTCCTTCGATGACGGCAGGTGGGCCGACACCTTGAACCCCACCCCGTCCACCATGCCGTACTCGAGAGCGCCACCCAGCAGCCGGGTACGCTCACGCAGTCCGACAAGTCCGTGTCCGCCCGCAACCTTGATCGGCAGTGTGGTGGGCCGCCCACCGGAACCGTTGTCGCTCACTTCGACGTCCACCCCGTCCTCCACGTAGAGCACCCTCACCTGCGCATGCCTCGCACTCGAGTGCTTCAGCACGTTGGTCAACGACGCCGGCACGATGCGGTCCGCCGTCAGCTCGATGCCGGCATCGAGTGTCCGTGCTGGGCCGTCGACTGTAAAGGCAACGTCGAGCCCGGCCCGGCTCACGTCCGCGATGAGGTCGTCGAGGTCGTCGATGGTGTGCATCGGGTGCGCTGCGACGTCGGTGTCCTCCTCACGCAGCAGACCCAGCATCGAGCGGGTCTGGGTCAGTGCCTTGCGGCTGGTGTCGGCGATGACCTCCAGCGCCTGCTCGGCGGCGCCAACGTCGGACCGGATGACGTGTGCGCCGACGCCGGCCTGCACGGCGATCAGCGACATGCTGTGAGCGACGACGTCGTGCAGCTCCCGGGCGATCCGCAGCCGCTCCTCAACGACGGCCCGGGCCGCCTGTTCGCGGGCGGTGGCCGCCTCCTGCTCGGCCGTCCGTAGTCGCTCAGACTGCTGAGTGCGGCGCGAGCGGATCGCGTCGCCGAGTGCCCAGGCGGTGAGCAGAAGGGCCCAAGCCTCCAGCACGTCGGAGGTGCGCAGGTCGGGGACGTCCAGGAGCGCGAGGCCGATGAAGGTGAGCAGGCACACACCCAGGCCGGCCACCGCATCCTTGCGGCGGCCGTGCGCTGCGAGCGAGTAGAGGCTGAGGAGCAACAGGATCGAGAGCAGGCCGATGTAGTGGTCAGTCAGAGTGACGACGAGGCAGCACGAGACGAAGACCACGAACGAGGCAACCGGACGCGAACGACGCCAGACCAGCGAGAGGCCGGCCACAAAGGTGGCAGCAACCGACAGAGGGTCGCTCGGTTCCAGCCGGCTGTCGATCGTGGCCACGTCGGTGCTCAGCAGTGACGCGACAGATAGCACCGCCGCGCCGAGCCCCAGCAAGGTGTCGAGGTAGGGCGACACGCGCTTGCTCAACGCTGCCCACACTCCGATGTCGTACGACTGCTCGGCCGCCCGACCTGTCATTGCCGCAGGCTACGCCAACAGGGGGCTGTGGTCGTCGGTCTCCGGACCGAGGCGCCTCTGTCTACGGACTGAGGCGTGAGAGGAGGCGCACATCGGCCGACCAGCGGCCGACAAGGTTGTCGCGGGGATCGGCGAGGGTGCTGTCGGATCTAGGCGGAGGCGTTCGTGGCAGGAGTGAGCACACGCCCACCAGGGGCATGCCGGGTAGCACAGGAGAATGCTTCGTATGCAGTATCTCGTTTCCGTGATCGACCGCACGTCCAGCTCCGCCACCTCGGCCGAGATGACCAACATCGACGCCTTCAACGACGAGCTCCGGGGCGGTGGTCACTGGGTCTTCGCTGGTGGCCTCGGTGCGCCCAGCACGGCCACGGTCGTCGACGGCCAGGGTGCGGACGCGAAGTTCACTGACGGTCCCTTCGTGGAAACGAAGGAGTGGCTCTCCGGCTTCTGGATCATCGAGGCGCACGACCTCGACGTGGCCCTGAAGCTGGCCGCCGCGGGATCGAAGGCCTGCAACCGCCGGGTGGAGGTGCGCCCGTTCCTGTGAGCCCGCTCGACGTGGGTGAGGCAATCGCCCGGGCGCATCACGAGGAGTGGGCCAGGGTGGTCGCAACCTTGACCAGACAGTTCGGAGATCTCGACGTCGCCGAGGAGGCCGCCGCCGATGCCTTCGCGACCGCCGTCGAGCGGTGGCCGGCCGATGGCGTGCCGCCCAACCCGGGTGGCTGGCTGACGACGACCGCCCGCCGCAAGGCCCTCGACCGGATCAGGCGCGAGAGCAAGCGCGACGACAAGCACAGGCAGGCGCAGATGATGTACGACGACGTCGAGCGCGACTCTGTGAGCGCCGTCGACGACGAGCGGCTTCGGCTGATCTTCACCTGCTGCCACCCGGCGCTTGCCCCGGAGGCCCGCGTGGCGCTCACGCTCCGCATGGTCGGCGGACTTACCGTGCCGGAGATCGCGCGAGCCTTCCTGGTGCAGGAAGGCGCCATGGGGCAACGGATCACGCGTGCAAAGGCAAAGATCAAGGCGGCTCGTATCCCATATCGAGTGCCGTCCGCGGATGACTTGGCGGCACGAGTCTCCGGCGTGCTCGCCGTTCTGTTCCTGATCTTCAACGAGGGCTACTTGGCGAGCGGCCCAGAAAGCGACCCTGTGCGTCACGACCTGACTGCCGAAGCCATCCGACTCACGCGACTCCTCCGTGAACTCATGCCGCAGGACGGCGAGGTGGCGGGGTTGTTGGCGCTGATGCTGCTCACCGAGGCCCGGCGTGCCGCTCGAGTTTCGACGAACGGCGAGCTGGTCACTCTCGACCAGCAGGACCGTGGAGCCTGGGACGCCGCGCTGGTCGCCGAGGGGCATCGGCTGGTGAGGGAGCGCCTGGCTACGGGCCAGGCACCCGGCCGGTATCAGATCCTGGCCGCGATCAACGCTGTGCACACCGCGACCGGCGATGTCCGTGACACTGACTGGTCGCAGATCGTGGCCCTGTACGACCAGCTTGCTCGGCTCGACCCCTCCCCGATTGTCGCCCTTAATCGAGCCGTTGGGATCTCGGAGCTCCATGGCCCGGGCGTCGCGCTTGCGATCCTCGACGGGCTCCAGAGCGCGCTGGTCGACTACCACGCCTACTTTGCGGCTCGAGCTGACATCCTGCGCAGGCTGGGCCGGATCGAGGAGTCGCGGGCTGCCTACGACCGAGCAATCGGTCTGGCCGGAAACACCGCCGAGGCGGCCTACCTGACACGCCGCCGCGACCAGCTGGGGCAGTAGGGGAGCTGGCGTACCCGCCGGTTCTAGCGTCGCCACACCGCGGACCGGCTCGTCATCCGGTGGCCGTGTCGATCGCGCCAGCCCGACGCAACCTGAGGCACGCATGTATCGCAGCACGCGATGTGCCTTGCACCGCGCGTTGCCACGCAACGCTACTGTCACAGGGTGGCGGCTACGGGACTGTGGGCAAGGCTGGGCGATGCCGGCGGTGCGTTCGTCAGCAACGCCCGGAACCCCGACATCCGGCGCGCCCAGCTCAGCTTCTTCGGAGCCTGGACGGCGGAGTGGGCGTTCACCGTAGGTCTCGGCATCGTGGCCTACCGGGACGGTGGTGCGACAGCTGTCGGGCTGGTGGGACTTCTGCGCATGGTCCCGTCGGCGATACTGGCTCCCCTGTTGTCGCCACTGGCCGACAAGGGCCGCCGGGATCGCGTACTGATTTTGGTCTCGTTACTGCGCGGTGCCATCACCGGTGCCGTTGCGGTCAACGTTGGCATGGGGGGACCCGTGCAGATTGTGTATGCGCTGGCGGTGGCGTCGACGATCGTTGCCACCCTCTACCGGCCGGCGCACTCCGCATTGCTGCCGTCGCTCTGTCGCACCGGGTACGAGCTCGCCAGCGCCAACGTGGTCCGCGGACTGCTGGATGCCGCGGCCACGTTGGTGGGTCCGCTGCTGGCCGCGTTGTTGCTGAGGTTCACGGACGTAACCGTCGTGTTCGCTGTGGCTGCGGGCGCCTCGGTGTGGTCCGCAGTCTCGTTGTTGCGGCTCAGGTACGACGCGCCTCCTCGGCCAGCGGCCGCGAGCAAGACCAACCTGGTGGGCCTGGCGGTCGAAGGCATTCGAGTAGTCAGCCGGAACGCCGACCTTGCCCTCATCATGGGCCTGGCAGCGGCGCAATCATTGACCCGGGGGGCATTGACTGTGCTCACCGTGGTGGTCGCCATCGATCTTCTGGAAACCGGCGAACCAGGCGTGGGCGTCCTGAACGCCGCCATCGGGGCGGGGGCAGTCCTGGGTGCACTGGGCGCGTCGTTGCTGGTCGGCACTCGCCGCCTCGGCGCATGGTTCGCCGTCGGGGTGACCCTGTGGGGCCTGCCGGTCACACTCATGGGTGTCTTCCCGCATGAGATCGCGGCGTTGGGCCTGCTGGCCTGTGTCGGCGTCGGCAACTCGCTGATCGATCTCGCAGGATTCACGCTCCTGGCGAGGCTGGCCGCGGACGAAGTGCTGGCGCGGGTCTTCGGAGTGTTGGAGAGCTTGGTCGCGCTGTCGATCGGAGTCGGGGCGGTCGTCGCCTCGATAGTGGTCGACCGAGCCGGCGTAGCCCCGGCGCTCGTGATGATCGGTCTGCTGTGTCCGATTCTGGCCGCGGCGTCGTGGCAGCGGCTGCGAGGCATGGATCAGTCCATCGGCGTGCGCGACCATGACATCGACTTGCTGCATACGGTGGCGATGTTCAAAGTCCTGCCCTTGCCGGCCATCGAGCAGCTAGCTCGTGGCATGCAATCGCTCGACGTGCCCGCTGGTCATGTCGTCTTCCAGCAGGGCGACGTCGGGGACCACTACTTCGTGATCGAGTCGGGCGAGGTCGAGGTGGTCGGGGACGGCAAGGTTGTGGCAACCCTCGGTCCGGGAGTGGGGTTCGGCGAGATCGCCCTGCTCCGGCGCATCCGCCGGACGGCCACGGTGCGGGCCACGAGCGACCTCCGACTGAAGGCATTGCGCTCTGACCGCTTCCTCCCTGTCGTGCTCGGCTACACGCCCAGCGCCCGTGAAGCGGCCGTGGTGGTTGACTCGATGCTTGACCGGTTCACGCCGGGTGGAGACCTCAAGCAGCCGCCGAAATAACCGGAGGGTGGGCTCGGCTGGCACGTCGGTGAGCGGTCACTACGTCCGAGGGCACGACGAGTCGCCGAGTGTTGGTAACCTCTCGCATGGCATCTGCGCGTTCGCTCCTCCTCATCGCTGACATGGGCGGCTACACCGAATACATGGGATCGCACCGGATGAGCCTCGCTCACGCCGAGGTCAACACAACGCGGATCCTCGAGAAGGTGATCGATGCCGTGCCCGAGTTCGACCTGATAGAGATCGAAGGCGACGCGGCGTTTCTCGCTCGTCAGGCTGACGCGTTGGAAGGTGACGCGGCGGTCGACCAAACCCTCAAGGCCGCGATGACGATGCACCGGGCCTTTCATCTCGAACGGCAGTACGTCGCGACCAACCTGTGCCCGTGCAAGGGTTGTAGCCCTGCGGAGAACCTGAAGCTCAAGTTCGTCGCCCATGTCGGCGAAGTGGCCACCCAGACCATCAGGCGCCGACGCAAGCTCGTCGGGATCGACGTCATCCACGTCCATAGGCTTCTCAAGAACCCGGTCGAGGTCCCCGAGTACGTGCTGTTCTCCGAGGAGTTCTACCGGACCGCGAACGCACCGCTACCGGGTCCTGTGCACGAGGTGTCGCAGGACCTCGAGGGGATCGGCCCGTCGCGGGCGTACTTCGTCGACGTCGCGGACCTCCCTGATTCACTGGTTCCGTTGCCGGCTCCAACCTTTCTCGGACGCGTCGGACGGACGTTGTCCGTCGCCGCCGCCGGTACGCCGTACATGCTGGGGCTGCGGCGCCGTACTGCTACCGCTTTCTGACCTTCGCCGAGAGTAGATCGACGGTCCACTTGACGCCCCCCGCCTCAGCGAGCGCTTCCAGTCGACAGGCTCCGCGCCTGCTGGGCATCTTTGCCCATCCCGATGACGAGACCGTGTGCGCCGGCGCTACGTTGGCGAAGTATGCGGCCGCCGGCGCCGAGGTCCACGTAGTCTCCCTGACCAAGGGCGGAGCCGGCCAGATCAGGGACGCGAGCGCAGCGACCCGGTCCACCCTGACTGCAGTACGGGAGAAGGAACTCCATGCGGCGGGTCTCGAGCTCGGGCTCACCGATACGCGGTGCCTCGACTATCCAGACGGTGGCCTCGCCGACATCGACAACCAGACCTTGGTCACACTTGCTTCGGAGCTGATCAGCGGGACCGATCCTGACGTGGTGATCACCTTCGGGCCGGATGGATTCTCCGGTCATTCGGACCACATAGCCGTGGGAGCAGCCGTCACGGCGGCCTGCTACGAGATGCGATCGACGACATCGATCCGACTCTTCCACTGTCACCTGCCGCGAAGCAGGATGCTCCTGGGCGACCGTCTGGCCAAGTGGCTTGTCGAACTGACGGCCCGCTTCAAAGGCACGAAGGATTTTGTCCGCGCACTGTCGGTTTTCTCGCACGAGACGACGACCCTCGGATACGCGGCCGATTTCGTCAATGTCGATTGGTTCCCCTCCGGCTCGTACCTCATCGAGCAGGGCGAGGCAGCGACGATGATGTACTTCCTGCTGTCCGGACATGTCGAGATCCGGAGGGAGGGCGAGGACGGTCGTGTACGGGTGGTCGATCGCTCGGGGCCGGGAGAGTTCATCGGAGAGATAGGCGTTGCCACGGGTAAGCCCCGTAACGCGCATGTGGTTGCGCTAGACGATGTCACCAGCCTCACTTTTGTGACGACTGACAGCGTCCCCTCTGACGGACGCCGCGACCGGGCCCAGCATCCACGTACGAGATTGCTTCCGTCCGGCGATCAGGTCGACGCCAGAGTGACTACGCGTATCGACGTCTCCGCCTTCGTCAACCACAAGATCCGAGCCACGGCCGCACATCGCTCTCAATATCCGATCGATCCGGCAATGTTCCCCGATTCGATTCTGAAGGAGATGTTCGGCGCCGAGTACTTCATCCAAGTCTTGCCGGAGCCGAAGCTCGACACGTCACTTCTCGATGATTAGGCCAAGGCACCCTACGTCGCGTCCCCCGGCGCGCTAGAGCTCCGCCGCCACGTCGTCGAACAATGCGGTCGAGAAGTACCGCTCCATACGGTCCGGCAGGATGGTGCCCACGTGGTGCCCGGGGCCGAGGCGAGTGGCTAGCCGCCGCGCGGCGGCGATGTTGAGGCCGCTTGACGGACCAACGCCCAAGCCGCGACGACCGAACTCGCACGCGGTGGCCATCGCCTCCGGCTCCGGGATGAGCACGGGATCCCCGAGTCCCACTGCCTGAGGGTCGAGGAGCTGGCTCATGCCGTCGACCACGCCCGGTATCCCTCCGGCGACCTCTGGGTCACCGTCCGCCGTGAAGGTCGCGGTCGGCATCGCTCGGGCGACGATCGTGTCGAAGCCACGGTCCCGCAGCGCGTGCGCCACGCCCATCAGTGTTCCACCGGTGCCGACGCTGGCGACGAAGCCATCAAGCGGAACGCCGACCTGTTCGATGAGCTCCGGCCCGGTCGTGTGCTGATGCGCGAACACGTTGCGCGGATTCTCGAACTGCCGAGCGGCGTACAGGTCCGATCCGGTGCCCGAGTCCTGAAGCAACGCGGCGACGGCTCCCTTCATGCCTTGCTCAGCAGGGGTGAGCACTACGTCGCCGCCGAGCCGGCGGATCATCAAGACACGCTCTCCGCTGACCGTCTTGGGCATGTACGCCCGAAACGGTAGCCCGACGGTGGCGCAGACCATGCTCAACGCGATGGAGGTGGATCCGCTCGACGCCTCAGCCACGATCGTGGACGGAGACACCTCGCCCGATGCCATCGCATGCGCCACGATGTTCGTCGCCATCCGGTCCTTGGTGCAACCGCTTGGCAGCAAGTAGTCGAGCTTCAACCACAGCGTGCACCCACTCAGCTCATCCTCGAACGGAATGGTCGGAGTGACGAGTGGGTGCCGCAACAGCCAGGACGCACGCTCGATGAAACTCGACTGAACCCGACCCATCACGCCTCCTTCTGCATGATGCTATGGCACACCTCCGCTCCGTATCGTTGGTCTCGCCGTCCACCACGATCGGGGCGTCTGGCCACGAGCGTTTGGCAACCGGGACGTCCAAGAGCACGAGGAGCCGGCCGGGAGCGCAACAGCCGTCAGGATCGGGGCTAACGTGTCCCTGAGACCTGCCCCACACCACCGATCCGCTCGCCGGGCCCTCAACACTCTTGGAGACGCGCTTGAACGGAGAGCGACCCGCAGCGATCCGAGCCGTGTGCCCCTTTCGGCTCGTCGCTGATGAGGACATGCCTCAGCTCATTCGAGAGATCACGATGAGCGACCAGGCGACCGGCTCAACGCTCTTCGAAGAAGGTGACCCGGCAGATGGCGTCGCAGCCATCCTCGAAGGGCGAGTCGAGGTCGTCAAACAAGGCCGGGTCCTTGCCACGCTGGGTCCCGGGTCTCTTCTCGGTGAGCTTTCGGTATTCGTGCCATCCGGCTCCCGCACGGCTACAGCCAGGGCGACATCCTCGGTGCGAATGATCAAGTGGAGTGCTTCGGACGTCCAGGGACGCCTGGCCCGCCACGAACGGCTCGCAACGGCGATCGTCGCCGATATGGCTTTCGTGCTCGCGGAACGGCTCGACCGACGCACGCAGGATGTGGTCTCGCTGCTCAAGGCCGCCGGGACCCGCCTACCGGTGGCAGAGCTGGAGCGCTTTCGCAGCCGTGCCGTGGAGTAGTTTCGTCTCCAACGCGGCGACGGCGTTCGACGGCCGCCTTACAGCGAGGACGGCGTACTTCCGGAGTCAACCTGATGGCTCGGATCGGGGCTGGGGCGTGGCCCGCGCCTGCTGGTGGTTGGTTCGGGAGCGCGATCAGAGGGACCAGTTGTCGGGCAGGGTGAGGCCAATCGTGGCCAGCTTCGGGTCAACCGGATCGCTCAGACGTGACCGCTGAGCTGGTTGAGCCGAACCGCGAGCGCCTCGACCATCGCGCTTGCCCTCTTGGCTGAGATGGCCGACGTGCGGTCTCCGCCCTGGCTGGAGACGGGAAGCACGTCGACCGAGAGTTTCGCGCCACCAGCCAGCGCCCGCAGCTCGTCGATCTTGTCGCCGAACGGGGAGCCACTCCCCGGCGAGTAGTACTGCAAGACCTCGTCCAGCTCGTCGGCGTAGAGGTCGGCTTTGGTGACAGCGATAACGAGCCAGACCGGCTTGTCGCGACGAACGGCCATGGACGCGATGCGGTGTGACGTTATGGCCCAGTCGTCAAGCTCGGCGGCGAGCTGCTCCTCGCGGGTTGCGGTCGCGTGGCCGGTGGTGCCTGCCGTGCGCCGCGGCGTCGCGTGACCATTGGCCACCACGTGAATCACCCCATCGACCGGTTCGTCATGGAAGACCTCGTCGAGGGCACCGAGCCGCGTTGCCGCGTTGTCGCCGGGCACCACCAGGAAGCGGAAGCCCTGCAACCGCGGTGAGCGGCGGGTTCGGCGCTCCAGCACCGCCGAGCCCACCTCCGCCACGCCGTCCCCGGTGGTACGCCGCGCAAGCCGATTGGCGAGCTGGGTCTTGCCCACCCCGGTCATCCCCGTCACGGCCACCGTTGGGAACCTCCGACGGAACAGCCGGCTCATCAGCTCAGGAGCCGACGTCAGGCCAGTCAGTACGCCGCCAGCGACGGTTGCGCCGATGGCGGTGCGACCCGAATGGGGCAGGATCGTGCGGAATCGAGTTGCTGCGCGCGACACGGGGGCCTCCTCGGCCGGCACGTTAGGAGCAAGCTTGCAGGCCCAAGCGTACGTTCCATCGACCAAGGGGGTGTGTTGCTCCTCGTGAGGGCAAGGTCGACGACCGCTTACAACGCTGGGCCTGGTACTCGAGCTCGCGCAACCCAAGGCCGCTCAACGTCTAGTCCTGATCTCGGTCACGCGTCCTTGACGAAGTGGCTCGAGTCAGGGCAGCGCGGAGGCTCGGACCGATGGGGCCCGGATGTCCACGAAGGTACGGCCGGCTCTGTTCGTCGCCGACACTGAACCGCCCGCCGCCTCGACTCGGTCGCGCATGTGGGTCAGCGAGAGACCGCCGCCTTCGGCGCCACTCATGCTCAGGTGCAGTACTTCCCGGTGCACCGATAGGACCACCTCAACGGGGTCATGGAGGGCACGCGTCGCTTCCGCGACACAGAAGTAGGCCGCGGCCTCCACACGTGGGTCGAAGCGTAAGCCCGCCGCCGAGTCCTCGACCGTCAGACGCCCAGTGCGGTCGGGCCGAGCGAGCAGCGAGCCGAGTGCCGTTTGCAGCCCCGAGCGGGTCAGTTGGGCGGGGAACACGCCGCGGGTGATCTCGCGGAGGGATTGCAGGGCGGTGTTGGTGGACCTCAGCAGCGGTGCTACCTGCTCTGTTCCCAGCCCAGTTGGAGCGTCAGGATCGAACTGTGAGAGTTTGCGAAGTCGATCAGGTAGCGGCGCGAGGTGTGCGATCACCTGACTAGCGATCGCCCGTTCGACCCGGCTGCGCTCAGCGTCGCCAGCGCTGATCAACCGTGCACGGGACTGGCTGAGCTCGTGAGTCTGCAGGCTGAGCTGCTGCACTTGTGCCGAGAGATCGGCGGTCAGTCGGGCATTGCGGAACGCCATCGCGGCTTGGTCTGCGAGGGCTGTCAGCAGTCGTTGGTCGTGGGGACGCAGTGTCCGACCGGCCACCACCTCGACGGTGATGTCGCCTAGCCGTTCCCCATGGTCAACGATCGGTATCGTCACCCGCGACTCGGCCTGATCAACCATCCCGCTCGTCGGCCACACCGCCCTCAGGTCAGGACCGCTGTGCACGTCCAGGGACACCGCGGCACTGCCGGCGCTTACCGCGTGTGCGGCGGCCTCGGCCACCGTCGGCAACAGCGCGGCGGGGTCCGGCTTGTCCCCTAGTCGCCGGCTGAGATTGGCGAGTGCTTCATACGGTGCCGCGGCCACTCCGTACGCCAAGTGGTCGGCCAACCGCACGACCCCGCCCCGCAGTGGCTGGAACGCCAGCGCTACTACAGCTGTTGCGATCAATGACGGCCAGAAGCCCTCGGCTCCTCGGCCCAACGCGGAGCCGACGAGCACGACCACGAGCACATAGCCGATTGCCGCTAGTCCAGTCGCCAGGGCGACTACCAGGGTCCGATTGACGATCAGGTCGATCTGCATCAAGCGGTGTCGAAGCACTGCGACCGCCACGCAGAGCGGAACTGCGAGTTGACCGACGCGCAAGGGCAACGCTGCCAGCCACGTGCCCTCTTCGCCCTGGATGCGAGGGACCGCCAAGATGACCACGACGCCGATAGCCAGGAAGACAGCCGATGACGCTATCCACAGCAGCTGGCGCCGCTCATCGTCTGCGGCCCTCCGCAGGCGCAGCAGCAAGGACACAGCAGACGCGATGAGCCCGGCAGCCACAAGGAGGTATCCCACCGTGAGCAGCACCGTCGACAGGCTGGATCCGTCGTACTCCTCTGCGGCCACGAAGTCGCCGGGGGGCGTCGTCAACGTCCCGAGCGTGTGCAGGCCGAGGCCTGCGAGTGTGGCCCAAAGGGCCCAGCGCCAAGCGGGTGACGCGAGGTGCCCGGTGGGCGCTATCAGGAAGACCATGATCAGCGCGGTGAAGGCCGGCCAGCCGAGCAGCGGCGAAGCCCAGGCGATGACGTGGGCCAAGTCGGACGAACCAGGGCCGCCCCCTTCTAGCACCCAGACGGTGTAGGCATCGGCGGCAAGGGTCACCGTGAGCAGGCTCGCAGCACACAGCAGCCACCCCAGCCTGTGCTTCGGGTAGCGCGCGACGATCAAGGCTCCCATCAGGGCGCATCCCAGACCTGCCAGTGGTGCCAGCGGCCATCCATGGTCAGCCCACGTCGCCTCGCTCAGCAGCGGTCGATAGGCGGCGGTGAAAAGGGTATCCAGCACAACGGCGATCGACGTGAGTCCGACGACGCACCAGGCGATCCGGGCGCCCATGTCACGCGACCTGGCCGTTGCTTGACAGGGTCTCGTGAGCGGTCTCGGTTTCATCGTGGCGTGGCACCACGGCGGTGACTGTGGTGCCAGTGCTCCTCATGGATGCAACCTCCACGGTCCCGCCGACGGCGTCCAAGCGGTCGCGCATGTTGGCCAAGCCGGTCCCGGCAGCCGCAGCGGCTTCCACCTGGTCGAAGCCGGTGCCGTCGTCGGTGATGGTGAGCCGCCATCCATGGGAGTCCTCGTACACCCGCACCACCACCGCCCCGGCTCCGGAGTGCTTGGTGGCGTTCTGCACTGCCTCCATGCCGCAGAAGTACAGCGCGGCCTCGACCCTCGCTGGAGGCCGTGTCAGGCCGTAAGTCTCCAGTGTCGTCGTCAGCACGCTTCCCGCCACGACCGAGCGCAACGCTGCCGCGAGACCCTCGTCGGTGAGTT
>DASQEH010000049.1:0-4472 GCA_035633755.1 Nocardioidaceae bacterium
TGCACCCGGAGGCGATCGAGGCCGAGCCCGTCCAGCCGAACACCATCGGCATGCACCGCGTCGCCTTCACCGTCGACAACATCGACGCCGCCCTCGAGGTCGCCGCCGAGCACGGCTGTCACCCGCTCCGTGGCGTCGCCATCTACGAAGACGTCTACAAGCTCACCTACCTCCGCGGCCCCAGCGACATCCTCGTGATGTTCGCCGAGGAGCTGCAGAAGGCGGACTGACCACGAGTCCCCGGACCCGCAACCCCCTCCCGCCGAATGATCGAGTTCCCTCGGCTCGCTTGGCAGGACGGGACTGCCCCGCAAGGCGATCCCCTGTGGGACATCGGCGGCTCGCTGCCTCGGCCCCTCGATCGTCGCCGTAGCGGGTTCCTCTAGCGAAACGCTTGGCCCGAGGGGGCCAAGGTCCGCCGGTAGTCGCCGCCGCGCGGGGGGCTCGTCGCTGGCCTACGCCCTCACCACAGCAGGCTCCGCTCCTGGTCGCCGGCGTCGTCCTCGCCCTGATCGATCGCCTGCACAGCGCGGAGGCCGCTTGGGGTCGGCCGTGGTCGCCGGGGGCTCCCTCACACCGGCGGGGCCGTCGACCTCGGCAAATGGGCTCTCCGAACTCGAGGGGGAACGCACCCTCAGCAGGCTGTGGCCCGGCGTGGTCGCAGTACGCCGACTGTCCGCCGCCAGCTACCGCAAGATGGTCCAGAACCTGTGGTGGGCCGCGGGCTACAACATCCTGGCCATCCCGCTCGCGGTAGGCGTGCTCGCACCGATCGGGTTCGTGCTCCCGACGGCACTCGGCGCTGTGCTCATGAGCACCTCCACCGTCGTCGTCGCGCTCAACGCCCAGCTGCTGCGACGCGTCGAACTCACCACCATCTGACGACGACCCGGGGAGCCCCCGGTGCGCGGCTACACGATGACCAAACAGGAGTACCTGGCTCGCCTACGACGGATCGAAGGCCAGGTCCGCGGACTACAACGCCAGATCGAGGAGGACACCTACTGCATCGACGTGCTGCAACAGATCGCCGCAGTCAACGGCGCGCTACAGAACGCCGCGATCGGCCTGCTCGACGAACACGTCGGCCACTGCGTCGCCAACGCAGCCGCCGCCGGCGACCAGAACAAGGCCCGCGACATGGTCACCGAAGCCACCCAGGCCATCGCCAGGATCAAGACCTGACGCCCGCCCCACCCACGGCATCCGCAACTGGAGAAGAACGCCCGTAGGAACACCCGGTGGTACGGCGGTTATGGATCTGAGCTGCGGTGCAGAGGGCCGCGCGACGGTCCGTGAGCGTCGCTACGCGGAGGCTCTCAGGGGCTCGAGGGCGGCTAGGACGAGGTCGAGGCCGAAGATGAACTCCTCTGCCGGGTCGTAGCCGGCAGCGACGAGCGCCGCGGCGGACTCGTTGAGGTAGGGGAACTCGTCAGCAGGAAGCTGGGGCAGGTAGACGTCCTCGGCCATGGCCGCGAGCTCATCGGCGGTGTCGAACGGCAGGCTGGCTTCCTGCAGGGCGAACCCGTAGACGTAGCTGTCGAGCAACCAGTTGGCGTGCGTCGCCATCAAGACTGGGAAGCCAGCCCTCCGCAGGCAGGCGGTGACCGCTTCGTGGTGGCGGAGGTTCGCGGGCCCCGGCGACGTCCGCGACTCCAGCAGGCTGATCGCCCACGGGTGGCGTGCGAGAACCTGTCGGGCGGATACCGCCCGCCGTCGCATCGCCGACTGCCAGTCGGTCTCCTCGGGCGGGAGCTCGATTTCCTCGAACACGACGTCGACCATGGCGTCCAGCAGCTCCTCCTTGCTCGCCACGTAGTGGTAGAGCGACATCGCGCCCGCGCCGAGCGCGCCAGCCAGCCGACGCATGCTCAACCCGTCGACCCCCTCGCGGTCGGCGAGCCGGACCGCCTCGACCACCACACGTTGCTTGCTCAGCCCCCTGTCGGACGCGACCTGGCGTTGTTCCTTCGCAGGCACGGGTCTCCTCGCTCCCTCGAACGGCTTGACGAGCGTACGGCGTACGAGCATAGTACAGCGTACGACGTACGGTGTACGAGCCAGCGAGGGTCGCGGCTCGAACGTGAGGAGGCTCTAGTGGAAATCAGACAGCGACCGGATGCGGGAACCCGCCCGGCGCCGGAGACGAGTCCAGCCGGGGCGGCGACGATGCGGGTTGTCGGCGCGACGGCGATCGCGCTCGCAGCGTCGATGGCGATCCAGAACGCGGTGTTCGTCGGGACCGGAGCTCCCGCCTTCGGGGACCCGATCGAGGAGGTGCTCGCCTTCCACGCGCAGAACCGGGTCGCGGTCGCGATCGCGGTCGGCCAGGAGGCGCTGCACCTGCCGCTGCTGCTCGGGTTCGTGACCGGTCTCCACGGGCTCGTCGGGCGTCGCGGGGGTGCGGGCGCGGACTGGTCGCGCCTCGCGGTGGCCGCGGGCGCGACCCTTTCGGCGGTCTTCGCGCTCTACTTCGTTCTGTGGATCGGAGTCGTGCTGTCCGCCGGCGAGCTCGCCGAGCCGAGCCCGGCGTTCGAACTCGCCTGGCAGCTGCATGCAGCAGCGTTCGCGCTGGCGCTGCCGGCGCTCGGCACCACCTTCATCGGCGCTGCGCTGGCGGCGCATACGAGCCGGCTGACGCCGCCGTGGCAGCGTCTGCTCGGCGTGGCCGGGGGAGGCCTGCTGCTCGCCGCCGGGGCGGCCAACCTCGCGATCGCGGACGGCTCGGCGCTCCTGTTCGTGGGGCTGCCCTGCCTGGCCGCCTGGCTCGTGTGGCTGCTTGCGACCGGCGTACGGCTGGTGCGCGCTCGAACAGCCGACCGTCCTGACAACGCATCGTCAGCTGGCGACTGGGTTGTGTCGTCCCGAGTCGTGGAACCGTGAAGAGGCATCCGAGCCCCGCTGACGCTGGCCGCCGGACGGCATGAGGATGCCGATTGTCATGCTGCCCATCTCGAGGTTCACTCCGTCTCCTTGTGGCTGGTATCGGCGGCCCGCCGGTACCAGGTCTTGGCCTCACCGGGCTCCCCCCGGTGGACAAGCAGCACCCTCAGGTTGTGCATCGCCTCACTGCGGCCTGCACGTCTACCAGCACGACCGTGCCGAGGTCCGCGACGATCCTGATCTCCGCGACTGGCTTCGCGTCGATACCGAGGACCGCGCGCTCTACGCCGCGGAGAAGCGGCGGCTCGCCGAGCAGCACTGGCGCGACATGAACGACTACGCCAACGCCAAGATCGACATCATCCGCGACATCCTCACGCGCGCCCGGGTCCGGCGTGCCCAAACCCGAGTACCCACCCCACGCCCGCCAGCAGGATCGTCGACGGGCAGGACGACTTCGAGGTGGCGGCCGGTCCGCTACACCGCTCCAATGCACGGCCGCGAGTACAGCACCTGGAAGTCGCCCGAAATACTCGGCGTGGACCGCTCATGTTCTACCGCACCAGCCAACGCCAACGCATCGCTGCCAAGGCCGACCTCGCGGAGACGGACCTGAAGCGCTGACGCTCAATGACGGCGCCGGCCAGCCCGCATCCGACACCCGAGGCTGACGCTGACGCCGCTATCGCTCGAACCGAGCGATAGCGCTCGAACCGGGTCCCGGATCGGTCCCACCCGTGACGAAGACGACCTCAGGAGACACACCGGTGCGACGCCCTCGCAGGGACGTCGCCTCCCGTCGCGTGAAGGCCGCACTGGCAGCTCCGGACCATCCGCTGCGCGGGAAACATCAGCTGCTGCGGCTGTAGCGCCCCCGGACCCCCCCCCGCCTTTCGAGGCGTTCAGCGACCCCGACATCCAGCGCTGCTATAGGGGCAGCGCACGTCTACACCGAGCATGACGCCGCTGCCTACCACCGCGCCAAGGAACCGGTCAGCGCCGGACGAGGGCTGCGGTGAGCGGTCATCGACCTCCACCGACGACCGACTCCCGGCTCACGATGGATTGTCCGCCTCTGGGGCCACCTAGGCTCCCGGCATGGCTTCCAATCGCAAGCCACTCGATGACCTGCGTGAAACTGTCGGTCGCCTGGGCGATCAACTTCCGTGGCCCGGTCGGCGGGGCGTGGACGACCTGGTGAGCGACCTCTTCGGCGGCCGCCCCGGGCCGGCTCGGCCGCTCCCGGCGGTGCAGGCGGAGCTCGATGGGCTCGTTGGACTGGAGACGGTGAAAGAGCAGGTGCAGGCGCTCGTGGCCTTCCTGCAAGTGCAGGCGCGTCGCAAGACACACGGCCTGCCCGAGGTGGCGACGTCTCAGCACCTCGTGTTCCTCGGAAACCCGGGCACGGGCAAGACCACGGTGGCGCGGCTCCTGGCCGAGATGTACCGGGCGGTCGGCTTGCTGCAGAAGGGCCACCTGGTGGAGGTCGATCGGGCCGCTCTGGTCGGGCAGTACGTCGGTGCGACCGCGATCAAGACCGACCGCGTGATCCGCCGGGCACTCGACGGCGTCCTGTTCATCGACGAGGC
>DASQEH010000050.1:0-22266 GCA_035633755.1 Nocardioidaceae bacterium
GGCCCACACACCTCGTCGTACAGGAACCTCCCTAGCGAACGCCCGTCGATGCGCCGCACCAGCTCGCCGACAAGGTGGCCGAAGAACAGGGCCGACTCACCATGAGCGGTCCCCGGCTCCCAACGAGGCTCCTGCTGCTCAAGTGCGGCGCACATCGCGGCCCAGTCGTAGAACAGCTCGGTCGGTTTCGGTTCGTCGAGCACCACGAGACCTGCCTGGTGGGACAGCACCTGCCGGACTGTCGCGGCAGCCCGCAGTTGTGGCCAGTACCGCTGCATCGCTGCATCAAGGTCAAGCAGGCCACGGTCGGCCAGCACGAGGGCGCATACCGCGGCGAAGGGCTTCGTCACCGAGTAAGGCATCACCAGGCTGTCCGGCGTCCAGGGTCTGGTTCGCCCCGAGTCCGCCCAGCCGCCGTACAAAGACGCGACCCACTGACCGTCGTGCCAGGCAGCCAAGGAAGCGCCACTGCCCGGTTGAGCGGCGACCACCTCATTGAACGCATCACGCACCGGCTCGAATCCGCTGGCGACGGTGCCCTCGACGGGTGGCGGCACTGGTCGCGGGGAGATGGAGGTCATCGGACAACCCTCATCCAGACATTGGTCGCGTGAGCTACGGCAGTGACACTCATGCGCTCGAGTCGCACCTTGCGACCTCCGGGGTGACTGAACAGCCGAGTTCCGTCGCCGAGCATGACTGGCGCGACGATGGCCAGGACCTCGTCGAGCTGCCCGATCTCAAGACACTGCCGCGCGATGTCTGCCCCGAGGATGTTGACGTACCGGTCGCCTGCGGCCTTCTTGGCTGCTGCGAGGCCGCTCTGCAGATCGGTGACGAACGACACGCCCGTCACCTGAGCCTCCGGCGCGTCATGTGTCAGCACGAAGGATGGCCCGCTCCAGGTGCCCCCGAAGGCGCCTTCCTGCTCCGTGCCCTTGTTAGGGTCGTCCCCGCGAAACGTCCGGTTGCCGATCAGCAGAGCGCCGATGCGCTCCTGCAGTAGATCCACCTCTGGATTCGGTCCCAGGTACGGCGTCAACCATGACATGTCCCCAGCTGGGCCGGCGATGAAGCCGTCCAACGACATCGTCGCCGAGTACAGCACCTTGCTCACTTTTCCTCCTAGGTCAGCCTCGGTGGACGGCTCAGGGCGATGACCATCGCAGGTCGGCGTTCTCATCGTGCTTCCGGGACTGCCAGTGGTGCACGGAGCGTACGGCGAGCAGGGTCGCTTGGTAGTTTGCAGGCCATGACTAAGGAACCCGATGAGGCTCGGATCGAACGCCGCGCCGACCTGCTCCCCGAAGAAGTCGCCGTGGGCAGCGATGATCCTCGCGAACAGGCACGAGTGATCCTCGAGGAGTCTGATGAGAGGACCGCCCACCCCGAGGAGACCAGAGAGGATTACACCCAAACCCCGGACCCCGGCCCCGCTGATCGCAAGGACGGCGGCTGACCACAGCATCGTGTTCGCCGACGGCAACGGCGAGGTAAGGAACGGTGGCGGACAGACTCAGCCTGGGATCTCGAGCCTTCCCTCGTCGGTCACGGTGAACCCTGGAGCATACGCCGCCTCCCACACGTGGCCATCAGGGTCGGCGAAGTAGCCGGAGTAGCCGCCCCACTCGGCGCGAGCGGCCGGCTTGACCACATGCGCGCCAGCCTCGACCGCGTGGACGAGGGCGGCGTCGACCCCTTGCTCGTCGGCGAAGTTCAATGCCAGCGTTATGCCGCGGTACGCCGTCGGAGGGTCGGCGGGCATGCCGATATCGGCGGCCAGATCGGCGTAGCCGAACAAGCCGATCCAGGTGCCGGAGGTGCGAAACCAGGTGATGCCAGCCGACAGGTCCCCGCGTTGCTCCCATCCGAGGGCCGAATAGAAGGCGACGGATCTCTCCAGGTCGGCGACGCCGAGGGTCACGATGCTGAAGTTGGGCGCAATTGTCATGGCGGTATTCGAGCAGACCCCGCCGACAGGTGAGCCCGCGACGGCGCCTTGGGCGTGGCGGTACCGTGCATTCGCCGCCCCCGGCCAGACTTAGGGTCTCGCCACCCGACGTCCGCACGACATGTGGAAAGGGGAGGATCACCTCAGATGGGCAAGCTCCTGCGTTTCGCCGCCCCGCGGTCCGTGGAGATCGTCGACGACGTGATGACGCCTCTCGGTCCCGACCAGGTACGCATCGACACCCTCTTCTCCGGCATCTCAGCCGGCACCGAGCTCACCGTGTACCGAGGCTCCAACCCCTACTTGAGCAAGAGCTGGGACGCGGCCAGACGGTTGTTCGTGCCAGCGGGCACCGCCCTGGAGTACCCGATCGATGGATTCGGTTACGAGGAGGTCGGCCGCGTGGTCGAGCTCGGTGGAGAGGTCTCATCGGTCAACGTCGGTGACGTCGTCTGGGGGGCGTGGGGGCACCGAGGGTCGGTGACCTTCGATGAGGGGTACGCCGCCATGCGCAAGCTACCTGCGGATGTCGACCCGATCATCGGCATCTTCTCCGAGATCGGGGCGATCGCGCTCAACGTCATCCTCGATGGTGACATCCACGTCGGCGAGACGGTCGCCGTGTTCGGCCTCGGGGTGCCGGGGCAGATTGTCGCGCAGCTCGCCCGGCTCAACGGCGCGCGCGTCGTCGGTGTCGACCGCATCCCGGCGCGACTCGAGATGGCCGCTCAGCTCGGCGCCGACGAGGTGGTCGACGGCGGAACGACGGACGCTGGCGAGCGCATACGAGAGCTGACCGACGGACGGGGCGCTGACGTGACGCTGGAAGTCAGCGGCTCCTACCGTGCTCTGCACGAGGCCGTACGCGCAACCGCCTACAGCGGTCGGGTGGTGGCGGCTGGCTTCTTCCAGGGGGAGGGCGCGGGGCTCGCGCTCGGCGAGGAGTTCCATCACAACCGGATTCAGGTGGTCTGTTCGCAGATCTCCGGCGTGGCTCCAGCGCTGACCTATCGGTGGGACAAGAACCGCCTGCTCCAAACCGCGATGCAGCTGGCAGCGTCGGGCCGCTTGCAGCTTGAACCGCTGATCACCGAAGTGGTACCGCTGGACGAGGCAGGCGCCGCGTTCGCCTCGCTGGACGCGTCTCCTGACCGTGCTCTGCAGGTGGTGCTGGAGTTCTCACAGTGAGGAGTGCCGATATGGGCCTGAAGCTGGCCGCTCAAGAACAGATGCTCGACGGTGACGATCTGGTCGAGAAGTATGACTTCGCGCAGCGGGCGGGGTTCGACGGCATCGAGCTGCGCGGGGCCGGCGACGGGAGGTTCGCCGACCGGCTCGACGAGGTGCGCGCGGCCCGGGCTGCCGGCGTGGTCATCCCCTCGGTCTGCGTCATGATGGACCACTTCATCGGCGACTTCGACCTCCAACGCCGACGCGACGCCCAGGAGAACATGAAGATCCTCCTGTCGGTGATCGTGGAAGCCGGAGGGTTCGGCGCAATCACGCCCGCGTCCTTCGGCATGTTCTCGCGCCGCCTGCCTCCGTTCGACCCGCCGCGTTCACCTGATGACGATCGGGCCGTTCTGGTCGAGGGCCTGCACGTCCTCGGTGAGCACGCCGCTCAGGTCGGCGCGGTAGTGCTGCTGGAGCCGCTGAACCGCTACGAGGACCACATGGTCAACACCCTGGCCGACGCGTCGTCCCTCGTGCATGAGGTCGGTTCAGACGCGGTCCGCGTCATCGGTGACACCTTTCACATGAGCATCGAAGAGGCCGACATCCCCACCAGCATCCGGGATGCGGCGCCGGTCCTGGCGCACATCCAGCTTGGCGACACCAACCGGCTTGAGCCTGGGGCTGGACACCTGGATTGGAAAGAGCTGCTCGGTGCGCTCGACGAGATCGACTACTCGGGGTGGCTGGCCATGGAGTGCGGGCTCTCTGGGCCCCCGGCCGAGGTGCTTCCGCGCGTCTCGGCGCTGCTGCGCGGTAGCCGCACCGGCTCCGCTCCATGATCGGGTGTAAGCCGTACCCGCTCCGCGTGATGATCGGGTGGTGACCGTACAGGCTCCGCCCCATGCTCAGGTGTAGTACGACCGGCTCCGGCTGATGCTGGCCCTATGGCCTTCAACCCTATGGCCCTCAGGCCTCAGGCCTCAGGCCTCGGGCCTCAGGCCGTTGGCGGCGAGGCGTGTCGTCCGTGCCGCAAGCTCCGAGATCCGGGCGTGATCGAAGCCGAACAGTGCCGACCGCGTCCGGTCCTCGAGGGGCGCAATGAAGTGGTCGGGCAGCGCCTCTGCGCCGAGGAGTACTCCGGCGACCGAGCCCGCGGTCGCTCCGTTGGAGTCGGTGTCCCACCCGGCCTGCACCGTCAACCCAACGGTGTCCGTGTAGTCCCCGTCGCCCCATAACAGCCCGGCCGCCACGGCAGCGGCGTTGTTGACGGTGTGAACCCAGCCGTAGTGCCCGTATCTCTCCTGGATGTGCCCGAGCGCCTGCTCCCACGTGTTGCCGTCCGAGTGCAGTCGCAGGACGTCACGAAGCGCTTCGGCGAGCCGGGTGTCCGGGGGGATGTGGGACAGCGAGGTCAGCAACGCATCGCGAGGGCCCTCTGCGGTGAAGGCCGTCGCAACGAGGGCAGCGGCCCACATCTCCCCGTAGATGCCGTTGCCCACATGCGAAAGCGACGCATCCTGATAGGCCAGAATCGCCGCTGCTCGTGGATTGCCCGGGTTCACCCAGCCGAACGCGTCCGCTCGAATCTGTGCTCCGATCCACTCCCGGTAGGGATTGCGGGTCCGGGCCACGTCGGCGAGCGGGACTCCGTGGATGAGGTTGCGGTAGGCGGCGCGCTCGGCGGTGAAGACCTGCAGGAACGGCAACAGCCGCAGCCACGCCGAGGCGACGTGGTGGGGTGCAAGCCCCGAGCCGTGCCGTTCGAGCAGGTGCAGCGCCAGGATCGAGAAGTCGATGTCGTCGTCGCGGTCGGAGCCCTGCACGTTCCCGCGTGTGGTGCGTGGCCAGTTCTCCCGCATGACGAACTCAGCCGGCATGGGGTCCAGGACGGGGATGTAGTCGCGGAGCGGGTAGGCGCCGGCGCGCACCAAGTAGTCCTTGAGGTGTCCCGCGGTCCAATGGTCGCCATCCTCCACCGGCTTGCCGAGATTGCAGCCGGCGATCCGACCCAGCCACCCGCCTCGTACGTGGTCCGCCAGCGCCGACTCGCTCAGGTCGTGAGTCGGCCCGGCCATCGACGCGGCCGGCAGTACGTCGATGATCTCCCTCAGTGTGTCGGGCTCGTGGTATGCCCACCCCGCCGTTCGCGGAGCGCTGCACACCTCGCGGTACAGGGTGCTGAGCGCGTCACCATCGTCCGGGTCGGCCGCAGCCAGGAGCTGTGCGGCACCGTCCACGTCGTAGCCGGTCTCGCGGCGCTGGGCGATCTCGTCATGCACGAGGTCGTAGGCCGACAGCGGGTCGTGTGTCATCAGCAGCCGACGTTCAGCCCTTGAGGCCGCTCATTGTGATGCCTTCGACGAAGTACTTCTGGCACGCGAGGTACACGACGATGACGGGGATCAACCCGATCATGTTGCCCGCCATGAGCACCGGCCAGTCGGTACTTCGGGAGTTCTGCAGGAACTGCAGCCCTACTGGCAGGGTGAACTTGTTGATGCTGTCGATCATGATCAGAGGCCACTGGAACGAGTTCCAGACGTCCATGAAGGCCAGCGCCGCGACGACGGCGAGCGCGGACGACGACAGCGGCAGGATGATCGAGAAGAAGACGCGTAGGTAGCTTGCGCCGTCGATTCGAGCGGCCTCCTCGAGCTCCCTCGGGATCGAGAGGAAGAACTGGCGTAAGAGGAAGATGGCGAAGGCATCGCTCAGCGAGGGGACGATCAACGCCAGGTGATTGTCGTACCATCCGAGCTGCCGGATGAGGGTGAACGCCGGGATGAGGGTGACCTCCGGGGGGATCATCAACCCGGCCAGGAACGCGTAGAAGATGTAGTCGCGTCCCGGGAACTGCAAGCGAGCGAAGGCGTAGGCCGCCGTGGCGGTGAACAGGACCCTACCGATCACCGCCAGCACCACGATGTAGCTGGAGTTGAAGATCCACCGTGACAACGGCAGCTCGTTCCACACCCGGCTGTAGTTCGACCATTGCGGAGGATCTGGGATGACTTGAAGGGGGTTGTTGAAGATGGTGTCGAGGGTCTTGAGCGATCCCGACAGCATCCAGATGAAGGGGACGAGGGCGATGAAGGCGACGAGCCCCAGAACGAAGTAGGCGAGTATCTTTCCCCCGAGCCGCCGACCTCCGCGGCCGGAGTCATACCCCGGGTCGCCCGGCAGCACTGTGCCGAGGGGTGAGGGGTGCTCAGGATCCACCCTGGCTGCGGCATCAAGAGATGTCATATTGAACCCGCTTCCCCACGACCTTGAACTGGAACAGGATGACGACTCCGATCATCAAGAAGATGAGCCATCCGTAGGCCGCGGCGTACCCGTAATGGAAGTAGTTGAAGGCCTGCTTGTACAGGTAGAAGGAGTTCGTGTAGGTCGAATAGCCTGGTCCGCCCTGCGTCATCATGAAGACCTGGTCGAAGCCTCCTCGCAGGCTGTCGATGGTTGAGGTGACCAGCACGAAGAAGGTGATGGGCAGGAGCAGGGGCCACGTCACGTGGCGGAACTGGGACCACCGCCCCGCGCCGTCGAGCTCTGCTGCCTCGTACAGCTGCCGAGGAATCGCCAGGAGCCCGACGAGGTAGAACGTCATGTTCCACCCGAGCTTCTGCCAGACCGACATCGCCGCGATGGCCGGAAGCGCCGTGGCGGGCTCCTCCAGCCAGTTCAGGCCGGTGATGCCGACGAGGCCGAGAAGCTCGTTGATCAGACCACCTTCAGGGCTGTACAGGAAGCGGAACACGATCGCGATGGCAACGGTGGGTACCACGACTGGGAGGAAGTAGGCAGTCCGGAATATCGCCATCCCCTTGAGCTGCCGGTTGACCGCCAAGGCAAAGAGCAGACCCAGTGCCAAGCCGGGGAAGATGGTCATGACCGCGTACAGCAGCGTGTTTCTGAAGGCGATCCAGAACACCGGGTCGTCGAACAGCAGCGTCTTGTAGTTGTAGAGGCCACGGAACTCGTGCGGCGTGATGAGGTCCCACACCCAGGTGGAGATCACCAGCGAGAGGCCGAGTAGGTACACCGTGAAGACGAGGAAGTGCAGCAGGCTCGGCGCGAGGAAGAGGTAGCCGGCGAGCCGCTCACGTGACTTCGCGGAGCGGAAGCGCGCCGGCCCCGTCGGGGGACCAAGCGTGTCCGACCTGGACCCGGGCGTTACCTCCGCCGCCGGGGCGGCGGCCATCAGCCGCCGCCGACCGAGCCGCCAGCCTCCAGCAGGGGCTCAACCGCGTCGCATACCTCGGGAAGCACGTCGGCCGGCTCGGCCTCGAGGTTCCAGATCGGGTCGAGCTTCGCCGTGACCGCGTCCTGGACCTCGCTGAAGTTGCTCAGCGAGGGTGCTCGCCGCACGGTTGGGAGCGACTCGACGAAGGGCTGCACGGTGTTGTGCTGCACGTTGAAGGGGTCCTTGAGGAACTCGTCGGACTCGGCGATCGCAGGCCGGGCGGGGATGCCCTGCATGTTCTCCAAGCCCGCCTGGATGCCTTCCTCGCTCACCATGTACTTCAGGAACGCGAAGGCCGCCTCGGTGTTCTCACTGGTCCGCGGGATGGCGAACATGCTGATGTGGAAGAAGTTGGCGCGACCCTCGTCGCCCTTAGGTAGGGGGGCGATCTTCCAGTCAAACTTCTTGACGTCCCGCAAGGAGTACGCCGACCACCGGCCGCTGCCGATCAGCATCGCGACCTTGCCGCTGAGGAACTGCTGCTCGGTGCCGTTGGCTGCGAACTGGGCCGGCGTCGGGGAGAGTCCCTCCTCGTAGAGATCCTGGATCTGCGTGAAGGCCTTGATGGCTTCCGGACTGTCGTATCCGCACTCCGTGCCATCCGCTGGGTAGGGCTCGCCTCCGTTAGCCCAGATCTGGTCGAAGTACGGCGCGAACCAGTTGTCGTAGACCAGGCCGTAGGTCTTCGAGTTGCCGCTGCCCGAGGTCAGCTCTCGCGCCGCGGACACCATGTCGTCCCAGGTCCAGTCACTGGTCGGCTCGGCTACACCGGCCTCCTTGAAGAGGTCGACGTTGTAGTACATGACCTGGGTGTCGTAGTTGTCGGTGAGCCCCACGAGCTTGTCGTCATACGTGAGGTTCTCGATCAGGTCCGGGTAGAACTCGCCGAGGTCGTAGTTGTCACGCTCCACGTACGGCGTGAGGTCCGTGACGAAGTTCTTCTCGACGTAGTTCGGGATCTGGACGTCACCGCCGTTGAAGATGTCCGGGGGCTTCCCGCCCGCGATCATGGTTTGGACCTTCTGGCTGTAGGCGGTGGCGGGGATGACGGTGAACGTGACCTTGACGTCGGGGTTCTGCTTCATGAAGTTGGCGGCCAGCGTCTTGCGCAGCGCCAGGTCGCCGGGGTTGTCTCCCGGCATCGCCATCAGAACGGATCCGCTGATCTCAGACGGCGCCTCAGGCGCAGGAGCGGACTCCTCATCCGAACCGCCGCCACCACACGCGGTGGCCACCAGCCCAAGAACCGCCAACGCCGCCGTTGCTCCCAGCCGCCGGGTGTGCGCTCGACTCATGTCAGGCTCCGCTTCTGTGCGAGATCTGGTCCCTGCGACGAGAGACGGCAGACGCAGCGTCGATGGCCAGTGAAAGCCGGGCCAATGTCGCGCGTTCGACGTCCAACCCCAGGTGCTGCCTGAACATTAGAAGGAAGGCCTTGCAGTCGCAATACTCCAATTGTGGCTGTCTGCGGTCGCATGCAACGATTTGGCAACGGGGCAGCAGCAGCGGTCGGATAGGGACTCGTGTGCAGCAGCCGCGAACGGCGGATCAGCGGTCGGACACCGACTCGCGTGCACCAGCCACAACGGCGGATCGGCGGTCGGATACCGACTCGCGGGCAGCAGCTCCGGCGCCGGCGACCAAGGCGATGACACCGGCCGCTACCCAGGCAGCGCGAGCGTCGAGACTGGCACTGATCAGCAAGATGAACGCAGTGCCCACGGCGGTGCCGAGCTGCGCGGCGGTGTTGATCATGCCTGCCGCGGTCCCTGTGATCGCCTCATCGACGTCCGTACCCATGGCCGTCGCCGCGACCGACCCGATGCCGATGCCCAAGCCGCAGAGCCCTGACGCTACCGCGATCCCGACCACGTCAGGCCAGGCGACGAGCACCCCGTTGCCTACCGCGATCACCCCCAGCCCACACCCGAGGGAGCGCCGAGCGCCGATCGCCGGCAGCAGCCGCGGAGCGACCAGTGAGCCGACCACTACCAGGATGCTGAACGTGATCAACAGCCCGGCGGCCCGCAAGGGCGACAGTCCGAGCTCGCCCTGCAGATAGAGCGTGGCGACAGTGACCGACGAGCTCGTCGTAGCGGTGTTGAAGAAGGACCCGAACACGCCCCAGTTCAGCGCCGGCACCCTTCGGGCCGCCGGCGGCACCAACGGGTGAGCGGCGCCTCGCTCGACCAGCACGAATGCGACGGCCGCCACGATCCCAGCGGCCGTGACAGCCGCGGCAAGCCGTCTTGAGTGGGCCTCGCCGAGCAGTGTGGTGCCGGCGACGACGCCCATGGCTGCGCCGGTCAAGAGAAGGGCGGAAGGTAGCCCGATCCGGGCAGTCACCCCATTGGGTGGATCACGAGGCACTGCCGTCAGGACTGACCCAGCCAGCAGGGCAGCGAGCGCGATGTTCATCCAGAACACCGCCCGCCACGTGACGAGCTCCGTCAGGACACCACCGACGACGAAGCCCGAGGCGCCCGCCGCAGCACCGGCGGCGCTCCACCAGGCGACGGCTCTTCGCCGGGCCGGTCCTTCCGGAACCACCGTCGTGAGAAGACGAAGGGCTGAAGGCACCGACGCGGCAGCGGCCACTCCCTGGAGTGCGCGGGCCGCGGTGAGCAATGACGCCGACGGCGCCACTGCGCCCATCGCCGATGCTGCGACGAACAACACCAGGGCCGCGAGGACAAGGCGTCGGTGGCCGACGCGGTCCCCGATCCGTGAGGCAACCATGAGCAGGCCGCCGAAGAACATGGCGTAGGCCGTCACGATCATCGTGCCGTCACCGCTGGACGCACCCAGGTCCGTGAGCATGCGGGGCAGCGCAGTGACAACCACCGTCACGCCGAGGACGTCGACGTACTGCACTCCGCACAATGCCAGCGCTGCGCCGACGTACCGCTTCTCTACCGTGGCGGTGTTTCCTTCAAAACGGCGCACACCGGAAACATCGCACAAGCGAACGGTGCTCGCAACTGGTAAAACTGACTTTGATGGCAACACCTCCGCGACTGAACCCACCGCCACGAGAGTTGATGATCGTCGGCGGGAACCTCGCTCTGGACTTCACCAACACCGTCGACGATCCGCTGGGACCCGGGCACCACGACCATGCCGGGACGTACGCCGACGTCGTCGACTGGTCCCTGCGGGCAGGGACGGTGACCGACTCGCAGGCGTCACGGCTGCTTCGCACGGCCTCGCGTCGCCCCGCCGAGGCGGCAACCGCGTTGGACAGTGCCCACTCGCTACGGAGCGGCTTGAGCGACATCTTCGAGGGCGTCGTCGACTCGTCGGGGCGCGTACCCAGCACGTCGTGGTTGAGGTTGCGTCCCTTCGTCGTCGACGCCTACGCCTCGGCACTTGTCGAGGACGGCGGACAGGGCAGAGGTCGATTCGCCTGGCCTCACAGCGACGAACTGGCGGTTGTCCTCCACCCCATCGCCTTCGCTGCGGCGCAGCTTCTGGTCAGTGACGACCTCGATCGGATCAAGCGCTGCGCCCGGTGCCCTTGGTTCTTCCTGGACAACTCAAAGAACCGAAGCCGCCGCTGGTGCACCATGAGTGACTGCGGCAAGGCCGTGAAGATGGAGCGCTACGTCGCCCGCCGCGCCGCATCGAGAAGCGCGTCGCGTCATTGAACATGTCCACGAGGTGAACAGTGCGCGAAGCAGTGGCGCACTCGTAGGGCTCGGGAATACGGCAGTGAGCTCGAGCCTTAGGCGAAGTGTCGTTGGCTGGGGCTGCGAGCGCATGTGGATTGTCGGCAGAGGCTCTGAGCACTCATAGCTAGCGGCTGTGAGCAACACAATCCAATGGATCGAGATCGCTGCCTGCTTGAGGCGTCTCAATCGTTCACAGACCTACAGGAGAAGCAGTGACAGACACGACGGAGCCTCGCGACGACATCGTCGACGAGGTGGATGCCACAGCGGAAGGGCTCGATCCCAAGCGGTGGTTAGCGCTCGGCGTCATCGCCATCGCCCAGCTGATGATCATCCTCGACGCCTCGATCGTGAACATCGCGTTGCCCTCGGCGCAGGAAGACCTCGGCATCAGCGACGCAGACCGACAGTGGGTTGTCACGGCGTACACGCTGGCATTCGGGGGCCTACTGCTCCTTGGTGGGCGTATCGCGGACTTCGTGGGCAGGAAGCGGACGTTCGTCGTTGGTCTGCTCGGCTTCGCGGGCGCATCAGCCCTCGGCGGTATCGCCTCGAACGCCGGCCTGCTGTTCGCCGCTCGAGGCCTGCAAGGCGCCTTTGCCGCGCTGCTGGCGCCGGCGGCACTCTCTCTCATCACTGTGATGTTCACGCTGCCGAAGGAGCGGGCACGGGCATTCGGCGTGTTCGGTGCGATCAGCGGTGGTGGTGCGGCCATCGGCCTCATCGTGGGCGGAGTACTCACGGAGTACGCCTCCAGGCGCTGGTGCCTCGGCGTCAACGTTCCCATCGCTCTAGGAGCGGCACTGGCGGCCATCCCCATCGTGCGCGAGAGCAAAGCGCACGGCGACACCCGCTATGACATCCCTGGGGCGATATTGGCCACCCTCGGCCTGCTGTCCCTCGTCTACGGCTTCACCGAGGCAGCCCGCGAGAAGTCTCCTGGCGTCAGCACCGACGTGGTCGGGTGGACGGCATCGTCGACGCTGTTCTTCCTCATCGCGGCCGTTGTCCTGTTGGTCGCGTTCGTCGCATGGGAGCTACGTGCGTCGAACCCTCTGCTCCCGTTGCGCATCATCCTCGACCGCAACCGTGGTGGGTCCTACCTCGCGTTCCTTCTGGTCGGCGCTGGTCTGTTCGCCATGTTCTTGTTCCTGACGTACTACTTCCAGATCACCTTGGGTTACAGCCCCTTGCGCTCCGGGTTCGCCTTCCTCCCGTTCAGTGGCGGCATCATCGTCGCGGCGGGGATCGTGGCTCAACTGCTGCCGCGGATCGGGCCGAAGCCGTTGATGATCCCCGGCATGGTGATGGCCGTGGTGGGGATGTTGCTGCTCACCCGGATCGACGCCGACACCGCCTACTGGACCCACGTGCTTCCGGCGCTGTTGCTCATGAGCGTCGGACTCGCGGGCGTGTTCATCCCGGCCTCCAGCACCGCTTTGTACGGGGTGGGCGACCACGATGCCGGGGTGGCGAGTGCCGTCCTCAACACTGCACAGCAAATCGGTGGCTCGCTGGGTCTGGCGCTGCTCAACACTCTCTACGCCGGAGCGGTGACGAACTACATCGGGGAGAACTTGACCAACCCGGCTGACGCCGAGCGCATCACCGGCTTGGCCTTCATTGACGGGTACCACGTCGCGTTCTTCTGGGGAGCCATGTTGTTCGTCGGCGCTCTGCTGGTGGTGACGTTCGTCATCAATGCCAAGCGGGAGGACGTGCCGGCCACTCCAGGCATCACCGCCTGACCGTCCGCGCCGCGGCTCGGCTCTCTGCCCCCGTGCTCAGCGGTCGGCGCTGTCTCCGACTGCTTGTGACCTGGGAGGATGGCTCGATGCCGATCGACGTGCGACCCGTCACGATCATCACCGGCGCCGGACGCGGTATCGGCGCCGCGATCGCCGTCCACCTTGCTCGCAGCGGCCATGACATCGTCGTCAACTACGTCAATGACTCTGTCTCAGCAGGGGAGGTCGTCGCGGAGGCGCAGCGCCACGGCGTGCGAGCTATGGCGATCGCCGGCGACGTGTCCGTTGACGACGACGTCTGCGAGCTGTTCGAACGATGCGCCTCTGAGCTGGGCCGGCCAACGGGGCTGGTCAATAACGCCGGTCTGACCGCCCACGTCGGCGACCTCGCCGACACCCCGGTGGACGTAGTACGCCGAGTGCTTGACGTCAACCTGCTGGGCACCGTGCTGTGCGCCCGCAGGGCAGTACAAGTCATGTCAACCCACCGCGGCGGCTTCGGTGGTGCCATCGTCAACATCTCGTCGGCTGCCGCCACCCTTGGATCGGCGCACGAGTACGTCCACTACGCCGCAGCCAAGGCCGGCGTAGACGCGCTGACCGTCGGGCTCGCCAAGGAAGTCGCTGCCGACGGTATCCGCGTCAACGCCGTTGCTCCGGGCTTGATCCGCACGGATATCCATGCCGCTGCCGGCGACCCCGGCCGGCTGGAGCGGGTCCTGTCCCGCATACCGATCGGGCGCGCCGGCGAACCCATCGAGGTCGCCCCGGCCGTCTCCTGGCTGCTGGGACCACACAGCGGCTACGTGACCGGCACCATCATTCGGGTTGCTGGCGGACTGTAGTTCGGCACAGCACTGCGTCGAAGGTCGCAGTCGGCGACTGCGGCCAGTCGCCACGATCGTGCGAGCAAGCCGTCGAGCGGGGCCAACAGCCCGCCGACCTTTGATATGCGCTGAGAACTCCGACGGCTGACGTACGCTCGCTGCTTCGAGGTGATGTTTGCATGCACGGTGACGACAGGAACCGAATCGCGCTGCTGATCGATGCCGACAACGCGCCGGCGTCGAAGATCGACGTGATCTTGGCCGAAGTCGCGAGCCATGGCGCAGCCAATGTGCGTCGTGCGTACGGCAACTGGAAGAGCCCGCACCTGAAGCAATGGGAAGCGACGCTGCATGCGTACGCCATCCGACCGATCCAGCAGTTCGCCTATAGCGCCGGCAAGAACGCCTCCGATATGGCCATGGTGATCGACGCGATGGACTTGCTCCATGCCGGCTCGATGGACGCGTTCGCCATTGTCTCCAGTGATGCCGATTTCACTCCGCTTGTCATGCGAATACTCACCGATGGCGTCAAGGTGTACGGGTTCGGCGAGAAGAAGACGCCCGAGCCGTTCGTGAACGCCTGCTCACAGTTCACCTACGTAGAGGGGCTGGGGCAGCAGTCGGTCAAGGCCGACGAGCCTGCGCTCAGGGCAGCGGACCCCAAGAAGCTTCGCGGCGACACTCGCCTGGTGCAGATGCTTCGTAACGCCGTGGACGCCGTCAACGACGACGACGGTTGGGCGAACCTCGGGCAGGTACGCAACCAGATCGGTAACCAGGCGTCGTTCGACCCTCGCAACTACGGCTACCGCAAGCTCAGCGATCTCATCGAGGCGACCGAGCTGTTCGAGGTCAAGCGCCAGGACACGGTCTTCTTGATCCGGGACAGGCGCAAGACCTGAGACGGCCCTGGTTGCGATGGCGTCAGGCCGGTGGCTAGGCCACATGGAGTAGGCCGGACTGCGCCCGCGGTGCGATGACGGTGAGCCTGCGCTCGCCTACGGTGAGGACGTGACCTCCTTGCTGGGCCTGCGCACATCGGGACAGCCCGGCACGTACGCATCAGGTCCGCCCGGCTTCAGGCCACCTCTGACCGCCCTCGTGGGGGTCATCGCCTTGGCAGTGTTCCAGGTCGGCGGGACCATCGGTGCCAGCCACAACCAGCCTGGACATCGAGCTGTGGATGGGGTGGCGATCGCGATCGCCGCCGCGGGTCCGCTGTCACTGGTCTCGATCGGACGGTGGCCTCGTTCGATGATGTGGTTCGTCGTCGCGATCACTGTCGCCTACGTCCTGCGCGACTACGCTTACGGCCCGGTCTTTGTGAGCCTCGCGGTCGCGGTCGCCGCCGCCGTGGTTGCTGGCTATCGAGCCACCGCGTGGGTCGGACTGGCAGCGGTCCTCATCGCTAACTTCGTGGTCCGACGAATCATCACCGACCAGGCCTGGTCGTGGACATGGCTGTCGGGTGTTGTTGCATGGTCGCTGCTCGTGCTCACGGTGGGCGAGGCGGTCCGGATCCGCCGGGAACGGATATTGGCCTATCGGCAGGCTCGTGCGGAGTCGAGCCGGCTCCAAGCCAACGAGGAAAGGCTGCAGATCGCCCGCGAGCTCCATGACGTGGTCGCGCACCACCTCTCACTGATCAACGTGCAGGCCGGGGTGGCCCTCCACATCGTCGACCGCCGACCCGAGCAAGCCCAGACAGCACTCAGGGCCATCAAGGACGCGAGCAAGGATGCCCTCGTCGAGCTCCGCTCCCTCGTCGGGATCCTTCGCGACGAGGCAGATCTCGCGCCGCGCAACCCGAGCGGAACTCTCGCCTCCCTGGACGACTTGGTGGAACGGAGCAAGCACGCGGGGCTCACCGTACGTACCTCCGTAGACCAGACCCTGCCACCATTGCCGTCGGCCGTGGAACTGTCGGCGCTACGGATCATCCAGGAGGCCATCACCAACGTGATACGACACTCCGGCGCCCCGACGGCGGACGTCACCGTGCGGTTCGACGAGCAAGCCCTGATCGTCACCGTCGAGGACGACGGCCACGGAATGGACTCAGCGGATGCCGATGGCAGCGGTCTGCTCGGGATGCGAGAACGGGCTGAGGCACTGGGCGGGTCGCTGATGGTGGACGCCGGTGCCCATGGTGGGGTTCGCGTGCGGGCTGTGTTGCCGGTGAGGCAGGCGCCATGATCCGCGTCGTGCTTGTCGACGACCAGGCGCTGCTGCGCGCCGGTTTCGGGGCGTTGATCGAGGCCGAGGACGACATCACCGTGGTCGGGGAGGCATCCAATGGTCGCGAGGCCATCGAGGTCATCTCAGCACAGCGTCCCGATGTGGTTCTGATGGACATCCGGATGCCTGAGCTGGATGGACTGGAAGCGACGCGCGCAGTCACCGGGGACGCTCGACTGGTCGGGGTCCACGTGGTCATCCTGACGACGTTCGATCTCGACGAGTATGTGTTCGAGGCCATCCGGATAGGTGCCAGCGGCTTCCTCGTCAAGGACACCGAGCCGGCCGAGCTGCTCGCTGGAATTCGTGCCGTTGCCGCGGGGGACGCGCTGCTGTCGCCCGGAGTGACAAGGCGGCTCATCGCGGAGTTCGCCGACCGCAGCCGGGCCACGGCCAGCCCGACCACCTTGAAGCATCTGACGGAGCGCGAGCGGGAAGTTGTCGAGCTGGTCGGGGCGGGCCTCAGCAACAGCGAGATAGCGGCTCGGCTGTTCATGAGCCCGGCCACGGCCAAGACTCATGTCAGCCGGGCAATGATCAAGCTGCATGCCCGAGACAGAGCACAGCTTGTCGTTCTTGCCTACGAGTCCGGCCTTGTGCGCCCCGGGTGGTCGGCGGACTGATCCGGTCGGCGTACCCCGTGAGGCTGCGCTGCGCCCTCGGTAGCAGCCTAAGTCCCTCCCGCTGGGCGATTCGCTGCGGAGGCGATCTCGCCAGGATCGAGGGGTAAGCACAATCACCCCTCAAAGGAGTTGCCTGATGTTGTCCACCGCCCTGAGTTCTGCTCATAGCTGGGATGGTCCCGGGCCCTGGTGGCCGCTGTTCCCGCTGCTGTGGTTCGCGTTTCTGGTGTTCGTCGTGCTCATGGTCGGCCGGTTCGGCCGCCGGCGCTGGCAGCAAGGTTCGTATGCCGGAGAGTCGCGGCTCGCCGAGCGTTTCGCCGCGGGTGAGATCGACGACGCCGAGTACCGCAACCGCCTCGCCGTGCTGCGCGGGAACGTGAAGTGAGCGCGGTCGTCGTAACCCGCAACCTCACCAAGGCGTACGGCGACACGGCAGTCGTCGACCGTGTGAGTCTGAGCGTTCACCGCGGTGAGGTGTACGGCTTCCTCGGACCCAATGGGGCCGGCAAGACGACCACGCTGCGCATGCTGCTCGGTTTGATCCGCCCGACAAGTGGAGACGCCACCGTGCTCGGTCGGCGCCCAGGCGACCCGGCCGCGCTCGCCAGAGTGGGCTCGATGATCGAGGGCCCGGCGTTCTACCCGTACCTGTCCGGCCACGACAACCTCGCGGTGATGGGCCGGTACGCCGGTGTTGGCACCAGAACCGTTCAGGCGAGTCTGGAGGCCGTCGACCTGGCATCCCGCGGCGGCGACAAGGTCTCGACGTACTCGCTCGGGATGAAGCAGCGGTTGGGCGTCGCGGCCGCGCTCCTGAAGGAGCCTGACGTGGTGGTCCTCGATGAGCCCACCAACGGTTTGGACCCGGCGGGTATCCGCGAGATGCGGGCACTCATCCGGCGGCTCGGCAACTCAGGGCGCACGGTGATCTTGTCGAGCCACATGTTGGGCGAGGTCCAGCAGGTGTGTGACCGGGTCGGCGTGATCGCGTCAGGTCGGGTCGTCGCCGAGAACACCGTCGATGAGCTGCGCGGCGATAGTCACGTGGTTCTTCGCGCGACACCGTCCGACGTCGTGACGGTCACGCTGGCTGGGCTGGACGTCGAGGCGCTCCCCGCCGTTGACGGGCACTTCGAGTTGGAGATCGACGAGCACCGAACGGGCGAGGCGATTCGAGCGCTCGTGCTCGCCGGCGTCGACATCCGGGAAGTACGCCGGGTCGACCGGCAGCTCGAGGACGTGTTCTTCGAGGTCACCGAAGAGGCGGTCAGCCATGACTGAGGTCGTCGACGTCACCCGTGCCGAACTGTTCAAGACGGTCCGCCGACCCGGAGTGTGGACACTGCTCGCGGTGGCTGTCGTTCTGAGCCAGGTGTTTGGCTATGTGATCCCCTACCTGTCCTACGCCGGAGGTGGGACGGGCCCGATCGAGGGCGCCTCACCTGAGGCGCTCCTGGACAGCACGCTGCCGGACCAGATCGTAGGCAACGCCCTCGGCGGGTTCCCCGTATTCGCCGGGGCTCTCGCCCTGGTACTCGGTGCGCTGCTCTTCGGCAGCGAGTACGGGTGGGGAACGCTGAAGACTCTCCTCACCCAGCGCCCGGGTCGAGTGACGGTCCTTGCCGGTCAGTTCATCGCGATGGCCGTCGCTGTCGCCATCGGCGTGCTGGTGATGTTCGTGCTCGGAGCCGTCAGCGCTACGGCGATCGCGCTGCGCGAGGACCGGGCGAGAAGCTGGCCGGCTCCGGTCGAGTTGCTCGAGGGGTACGGGGCAGGCTTCGCCATCATGCTGATGTGGGCCACCCTCGGTGCGCTGCTCGGAGTACTCCTACGTAACGTTGCGCTACCCATCGGGCTCGGGGTGGTATGGGTGCTCGGTGTCGAGAACCTCATCGCCGGGGTTGCGGGCTCTGTGATGACGGCTCTGCAGCCGCTTCGAGACGTGCTCCCCGGTGTGAACGCCGGATCGTTGGCCTCGGCCGTGATGCCGGCGCGCCCTCCCGGCATCGACGCGCCGCCAGGAGTGACCACAAGTGTGACCGACGTGCGCGCCCTCTTGACCGTCCTGTGCTACGTCGTGGTCTGCGTCGCCGTGGCGCTGTGGGCGTCTCGGCGCCGTGACGTCACGTAGGCCTCTGTTCCCCTGGGCGGAGTGGCGCAGCATTAGCATGGCTGGGCGCGCCGAGCCCACCATGGGAAGTGTGGACGCGTCGGCCAGGCCACGACCCGCACCGATTGACATCGCGCGACGGCGCAGCCGGTGCGGGCGGCCGTCCGAACCCTTGCAGCCGTCGTGCGATTCGACGAGAGGGACGCGATGATCCTCGAATACATCCGATACACGGTTCCGTCCGGGGACGCCGAGTCCTTCCAACGGGCCTACCAAGAAGCCGGCAAGATCCTCGACGCCGACCCGCACTGCCTGGGTTATGAAGTGGCACGTGGCGTCGAAGAACCAGAGCACTTTGTGGTGCGTATCCAGTGGGACTCGATCGATGGTCACGAGCAAGGGTTCAGGGGGAGCCCAGCGTTCCGGACGTTCTTCTCGGCCGTTCGCCCCTACTTCGACCAGATCGATGAGATGAAGCACTACGAGGTGCTCGGCTAGCGAGGTCACCAGACGCGGTTTGGTGTGCCTATCGACTCCTTGGCACGAGGACCTTGTCGTAAGCGCCGGGCTGAGCAGGGGCTGCTGACTCAGTCCCGCGAGCGACGGCGGAAGGCGGCCAGGGCAAGCGGAGCAAAGACCGCCGTGAAGACGACTGACCAGATCAATGACGCGATGACCGGGTGCTGCAGAGGCAACTGCGCGCCGGGCTCGACGCTCTGCGTGTTGCCCCACAGCTCCCGACAGCCAGCTGTCAGAGCCGAAACCGGGTTCCACTCCGCGAGGACTCGCAGCCAGTGAGGCATGGTCTCGGTGGGCGCGAACGTGTTGGCCACGAACGTGAGCGGGAACATCACCGTGAACATGAAGCCTTGCACTGCCTCGACGGACCGCAACAGTGATCCGACCCAGATACCGAGCCAGATCATCGAGAAGCCGAAGATGAGGAGCAACACGAACCCCATAGCTGCCTCGAGAACACCGGTGCGGACTCGCCACCCGATCAACAGCCCCGTCAACGCCATCACCACGATGCCGATACTGGAGTGAATGAGGCTGGAGACACTGCGCCCGACCAGAACCGAAGCACGTGAGATCGGCAGCGACTTGAAGCGGTCGACGATGCCCTTCTCCAGGTCGTTCGTCAGTCCCATGGCGACGACGGCCGACGAGAACACCATGGTCTGGGCCATGATGCCCGGCAGCAGGAACTCCCGGTACGTCGATCCTTCGATGGCGATGGAACCGCCGAACACGTAGGCGAACAGCAGCACGAACATCACGGGTTGGATGGTGACGTCGAGCAGCATCTCCGGCATGCGCCGGATGTGCAGCAGGTTGCGCCACACGACCGTAAGTGACTGCTGCGCCAGCGAACGCCGTTCTATCTCGACGGGAGCGTTGTAGGTACTGACCGTGGTGGTCATGCCCTGGCCTCCTCAGGCTGGTGGTCTGCGTCGTCGTCCGCCGACGGCTCTGCCCGGTGGCCAGTGAGCTGGAGGAAGACGTCGTCAAGGCTGGGTCGTTTCAGTCCCAGGTCGTCGACGGCGATGCCACTGCGGGCGAAGACCTGCCCGATGTGCGCCATGTCGTCGAGGCCGTTCGCCTGGGCGATGAGCCGGCGAGAGGCCGACTCGACGTGCACCCCCGTGGAACAGGAGCGCAAGAGCTCCTCGGCGCGAGCCAGATCCTCGGCGAAGGAGACGGTCAGGACCACGCTGGCCGCACCAGCCTGGTCCTTGAGCTGGGTCGGTGTACCGGCCGCGATCACCTTTCCCCGGTCGATGACCACGATGTTGTCGGCGATCTGGTCGGCCTCTTCGAGGTACTGCGTCGTCAGCAAGAGCGTCGTGCCGTCGCGGACAAGGCCTCGAAGAACCTCCCACAGCTCGGCTCGGCTGCGCGGGTCCAGCCCAGTGGTCGGCTCGTCGAGGAAGAGGACGGGAGGACGAGCGACCAGGCTCACGGCCAGGTCGAGTCGTCGCCGCATGCCTCCGGAGTAGGTCTTGGCGATCCGGTCGCCAGCGTCGACGAGAGAGAACCGCTCGAGCAGCTCGTCGGTGACGTCGCGGATGTAGCGCATCGGGAGCCCGTAGAGCCTCCCGATCAAACGGATGTTCTCTCGACCGGTGAGGAGCTCGTCGACGGTGGCCGCCTGTCCGGTGAGGCCCATGCTGCGACGGACCGCGTCGGGTGCCTCGATGATGTCGTGGCCGGCGACGCGACCCGTGCCGCTCGTTGGACGGCTCAACGTGGTCAACATGCGCACCGTGGTGGTCTTACCTGCGCCATTGGGTCCCAACAGACCCATGACGGAGCCTTTGGGGATGGAGAATGAGACCCCGTCGACGGCGATGGTCTCGCCGAAGTGCTTGACGAGGTCAAGGGCTTCTACCGCTGCTTCTCGACTCATGATCGCGACCCTAGGGATCCGCGCCGACAGTTTTGATCCGCCTGGGCTGTGCTCACCGCACGTTTGGGAGTCCGGTGGGATGTCCTCCGCGTCATCGTGGTCCTCTCTGCTTGCTTGCGACTCTAGGTGTAAGACTCGACAGGCACGGAATATTCATCGCACCCGGTCCGCGGGCTTCCCGCGGCCGCGATACTGCCCGTACACCGTCGCTCTCCGCCGCTACTGTGTCGCCATGCCCGCCAGCGCGTCGGTGCGGTCCGGAGCGATCGACGCCGCCTCGAGATCGCCGGGCGTACCACCTTTCGCCCGAGGCCCCGTTCTGTCTGCCATGGCGGCACTGGCGGTCGTGCTCACTGCCACCAGCGACGACTATGGCTACCACCGCGACGAGCTCTACTTCCGGATGTTGGAGCCAGCCTGGGGATACGTCGACGAGCCCCCGCTGACGCCATTCCTTGCCCGCCTGGCCACCCAGGTGGCCGACGAGGCCTGGGCGCTGCGCATCCCAGCGACGTTGGCCACCGTCTTGTCGGTGTACGTGGTCGTTCTCGTCACCCGCGAGCTCGGTGGCGGACGTCCGGCCCAGGCGCTGTGTGCGTGGGGGTACGCGTTCGCTTCACTGCCCTTGATCATGGGTCATGTCCTGCTGACATCGACGCTCGACCTGGTGGTGTGGCCGGCGGTGCTCCTGTTCGTCATCCGCGCCCAGCTGCGACACCAGCCGCAGTGGTGGCTGGCCGCGGGACTCGTGGTCGGCGCGAGTATGTACAACAAGCTGCTGGTTGCGATCTTGCTGCTCGCCCTGGCCGGCGCCCTTGCGCTGGTAGGCCCACAGCGGTTGATCTGGTCGAAGTGGGTCCTCGCCGCCGCCGCACTGGGACTCGCCGTCGGCTCGCCGAACCTCGTCTACCAGGCCACTCACGACTGGCCGCAGCTGAGCATGGGGGCGGCGCTCGCCGATGAGAACGGCAGTGAGGTGCGCATCCTCATGTGGCCGTTCTTGTTGCTCATCCTCGGCCCACCGCTGGTACCCGTGTGGGTCGCCGGACTGGTGAGCCTGTATCGCCGGCCGGAGTGGGCACCCGTGCGATTCGTCGCCGTGGCCTTTCCCATCCTTCTGGTGCTCGTGTTTGTGATGGCCTCTCAGCTGTACTACCCGTTCGGCCTGTTGGCGGTGCTGTTCGCGGCCGGGTGCGCCGCCCTGGAGTCTCGGATGGCGGGCCGGGATCGGACGTGGTTGGTCGCCCTCGTGGCGCTCAATGCGAG
>DASQEH010000051.1:0-4339 GCA_035633755.1 Nocardioidaceae bacterium
CGCCTGCTAGAGCGTCTTCTGCCATACCGAGATGTGTGAGGTGCTTTCGCTGGTGAAAGGCTGTCGTCCCCAGTCGCTCCATCGGTCATGCAGTGTCATACCAGCCAGCCGCGCCATCAGATCCAGCTCGGCGGGCCAGACGTAGCGAAACGGCATCGAGGACACCTCGAGCTGCCCATTGATAGCCCAGTAGTGGTGAGAGACGAGGCCCTGCGCGGCGATGTCGTACTCGTCGAAGCCGAGGCGCGTCGAGGTCACCGTGAAGGGTCGAACCGTCTCGCCGGGCGGGAGCCGCTGCAGCGACGGGACTCCGACTTCGATCAGGAAGTACCCACCCGGACTCAGGTGGGCCGCCGCGTTGCGGAAGCACTCGACCTGTTCGTCTTGCGTCGTCAGGTTCATGATCGTGTTGTAGACCAGATAGACGAGCCGGAACGCTCCCGCACCCACCATCGTGGTGGCGAAGTCGCCGATGGTCACGGCTATCTCGTCCGCGCCGGGCTTCTCGCGTAGTTTCGCCACCATGGCGGGGGACACGTCGATGCCATGGACGCTGACCCCTCGCCGGCTGAGTGGCAACGCGAGTCTTCCGGTGCCGATGCCCAGCTCGAGGGCCCCGCCCCCTGCCGCAAGCTCCGCGAGCAGCTGCACCGATGGCTCGACGACCTTCGGCTCGAACATGTCGGCGGAGTCGGAGTCGTAGCGCTGAGCAATGCGCTCATTGAAGACGACGTCGGGCACGCGCACACTGTGCCAACAACGCCGCGGGCGATGCCACCCATTTCTCTTGCCTCCGGCCGAGTGGAGACGGCGCTCGCTCATGCGTTCGGCTCGATCATGTCCGTCTCGTCGCCGTCCAATCGCGGCGATGCCTCTCACAGGGACTGCAGATCGGCGAACATCGGCGCGGGGGCGTTTCGACGTTTGGAGGCGATCAAGTTTGCCTGGCCTCAGGTGCGCGGTGTGCGCTCCGACGTGAGCCACGCGGTGACGAACGGCCGCAGGTTGCGGTGAGTGACTTCGTTGAGCCACCTGATCCAGTCGCCCCGGTCGACGTTCTGGTTACGGTGCTGCGCAGGCCACGTGCGAAGTACCTTGGCGAACAGCCGGTTGCCGATCTTGGCGCGCAGCTCGTCGAGCATGTATGCACCGCAGAAGTACACGTTGGTCGAGGCGAAGTCGGCGCGGTCGAACTCCCCAGGTGGGCCGTACTCTCGGCGCAGGAACTGGTCATAATCCTGCAGCGTCCGACGCCAGTGCGACATGGTGGCAGTGCCTTGCGAGACTTCGTACCGAATTTGGACGTACATGGCGAAACTCTCGTTGAGCCACAGGTCCTTCCAGTTGTTCGGGGTGACGCTGTCGCCGTACCACTGGTGCACATACTCATGCAGCAGGTCATTGACGAAGAGCAACCTGCTCCGTCCTAACGCGCGACCCATCGTCACGAGTGTCTGCGTCTCCATGGCCGACTGGCTGGGCACGACCACCGCGCCTATTCGTTGGAAGGGGTAGCGTCCAAGCCGGGCTTCGAGCCAGCTGATCATGCTCGGCGTCTTGCGCAGCAACGGGAGCAGGTCTCGATCGCGAGGCTCGACCCAGTATGAGATCGGCAGTCCGTGCGGGCCGCTGTCGCGGTAGCGCGAGTAGTTGCCGATTGCGATGGTGGTGAGATAGCTGGCGCTGGGCGAGCCGAGATGCCAGCGGGTCACCGTCCGACCAGCCTCGGAGCGGCGGTCGAGTAGCTTGCCGTTGAAGACTCCGACGCTGTCTCCTGGCGCGCTGATGGTGACGTCGTAGCTTGCCTTGTCCGAGGGGTGGTCGTTAACCGGGTACCAGGTGAAGGCTCCGAACGGCTGCTGCATCGTCCAGACGTCCCCGCTCGGAGTGGTTGTCCAGCCGACCCTGGAGAAATCAGGGCGGGAGACGGGCGCCCGCACCGGCTGCGGTGTGCCGGCATAAGTGATGCGAAGGGTGTGCCGACTGTTGCCTTGGAGGGGTCCGGTCATGATGCGGAGGTCCTTGCCCGTGTGGTGGGCAGGTACCAGGGTGCCGTCAAGGTGTACCGTCCCCACCGTCAGAGGGGCGCCGAGGTCCAGCTGGACGCGCTGGACGTCGCGTGTTGCCCGGACTCGGATGGTCGCAGTGCCGGCCAGGGTCCGCGACGCCCGATTCCAGTTCAACTCGAGCCCGTAGTGCAGCGCATCGATGCGGGGATCGCCCTTGTCCGGATAGTAAGGATCCTCGCGCGGCTGCGAGACACCCGTCGCGCTGTTGTCCGCGGATGCCGCGCCCGAGAGGGTCGCCAGCATGAGCGGAGCAATGAGCGCGAGCGCAGCAGCACGGCTTTGATTCAACATGGCGTTCCCCCATTTGTGGCCCCTCCGAGCACCTGATGAGTGCTGTCCCGGGCTCGTTCCCAGAGTATGACGTCAGGTAAGGGCGGTCGCCGTCGGCCACCTGGGGCGAAAGCAGCCGCCACGTGAAGGTCACCGGGCAGCGAACCGTTCGACTTCCCGTGACTCTCCATCCGGTAATCAGGGGAGTCAGGTTCGTCGGTCAATGGCATTCTCTTCTTCGATGGTCGAATAGCGGCCAACAAGTATCGAGCAGAGACACGTGTGATTGTCCCCTGCCGTGTCCAGCGGGCGCTGGACACCGATCCCGATGAGCGCTGGACTTCGAGCTCGATGGAGGGTGGACACCGATCCCGATGGCTGGACTTTGAGCTCGATGGGGGCTGGAATTTGAGCCCGATGGGGGCTGCACGCTGAGCCCGATGTGCGCTCGACTAAGGGTTCCGTGCAACACATTCTGCGACGTCGTGCTGTATAGCGCGATACCGCTCCGTTGTCCTCTTCGCTCAGGGGCTTTCGCATCGTCCACATGTTTCGTGTCAACGACCGACGATGGAAGCCCGACATACATTGCAGAGGCTATTCTCTGGTCATTGTCGAGGCTGAGTGAGATATCGAGTGTGTCGGATCGCTTTTTGACCCTTATCGATCCAGGGCGGTGGGAGGCATTCAGGAATGCCGTCTGACGCGAATTGAATGTGCCAGTCACCGCTCTCGTGGAGCTTGTGGTGGTAGCCGCACAGGAGTACCCCGTTGTTGGGGTTAGTGGTGCCGCCTCGCCACCAGGGGACGACGTGGTGGACGTCGCACCACCTCGGTGGCCGTTCGCATCCGGGGTGGATGCACCCTTGGTCTCGGGCGATCACGGCGAGCCGAACGGATCCGGTGAAGCAGCGGGCTGCTCGGCCGAGGTCGAGATTTACACCGGGTGTGCCAAGCACCCTCGGGATGATGTCGGCGTCGCAGCACAGCTGCCGGACCGAGGAGGGTGCGAGTTGGTCACCGGTGTCGACCAGCGTGCCGGCGCCGAGGCCCTGCTGGAGCTGGTGCAGATTCATCGTGATCAGCGCCCGAGGTCGGTCACCGCCGGCTTGGGGCAGTCCGCCGTCGAGGGATACCCGCCGAAAGGTCTCCACGAACGCGTCAGCCATCCGCTGCTGCGGTGCCCGCTCGTCGCGGACACCGTCTGTCTCGGGGATGGGAGCAGCCAACGTGTCAAGGACCGGCCACAGGTGCGCGTCGTCGGCCACGGGGACACGCAGCTTGTAGAACACACTCCCGTGGCCGTCGCTGAAGCGGGTCGCGGACCGCAGCCGTTCGGCGTCTCGTGCCTCACGCTCCAGTACCGTGGCGAGATGCCTGTCAGCGGCGTCGGGGTCGATGACTTCCAGGATCCGATGTCCCAGGCGAGCCAACACCGCCGGGTCGTAATCGCTGGCCTGGCCGACCAAAATCGTCTCCGCCAGCACCCGGCTGTCTACCGACGCCTCAACCGGTAGCTCTTCCAGGGCGTGGCCGATGACGCGTGCCTGCTCGACGGTGACGCTCCCCGACCACAGTGCATCCCCCACGGCTGCGCCCTCCCGGCGGGCCGACGTGTCGCAGCCTCGGCTGTCGCTGTCTCCCGTCCCCTCTCCACGCGCCAAGAGCCGCGCCAACTCGACGTCGCGTTTCGCGTCGCCGGCCCGCAGCCGGTACCTCGCCTTCAACCACGCCTGCAGTGACGGGGCACCAGCATCCGAACCAACACCGCGACTGTCAGCTTCGCCGATCAGCCGCATAACCAAAGCCTGTGACTTCGCAACCAAAGCGTAAGCGGCATCCAGCGCCGCCACAGTCTGCGTGTCGTCGACACGCCACAACTCGGCCTCACGTAGCCCCTCCAGCTGACCCGACACCGCCGCCAACACGGTGGCAACCGGCGCGTCGTCGAAGGGATCAGCACGGTCTTCCATAACCAAACACTAGGGCCGCCCGCCGAC
>DASQEH010000052.1:0-173427 GCA_035633755.1 Nocardioidaceae bacterium
ATCGACAGCTCGGCCGAGATGTTCGGTGGCAGTGGCTCCGACAGCGCGGACGGCTCGGCGGTGGAGGTCGCGCCCGAGCAGGTCGCGCCCCGCAAGGCCGGCCAAGGCTCCGCCGACAGTGGGACCTCCTCGCCCTGACCAGGGCCGGCCGAGGCTCCGCCCACGGTGGGACGTGTTCACCTCACCGTTGCGGGAGATCGCGGAATGGCTTCAGCCGCGCGGTGAACGCCTGGTGCAGGCAGGCAGGACCGACGTCTCGAACGCAGCTGCCAGCGGGTCGATGAGCTCGAAGTGACCGGTCCCGGGGAGCTCCGTGAAGCAGAAGGTCGGACCCGAGTACCTCTGCCCGAGTCGTCGGTTCATCTCGACGTCGACGTGCTCGTCCTGGCTGCCGTGAATCACCGTGACGTCGGCATGGCCGGGGAGCAGGCGCACCACGTCGGCCTCGGTGTAGTGCTCCGGCTGCTCATCGGGTTCGCCGCCGAGCAGAGCCTGCACCGCCCTGTCACCCATTCCGGTCGCGGCGGCGTAGTGCACGTCGGCTACGGGTGCCAGCGCCACGATGCTATCGACCCGCGATGGCCGGGTACGTAGGCCCGCCCACAGGGCCAGATGGCCGCCCGCGGAATGTCCTGCCAGGCTGAGTGGCGCTGTAACGTCAACGTGGCCGGGCACCACCTCCGCCAGCAGCGAAGGGGCCGCCTCGACGGCGGCCTCGACGTCGTACGCGGTCTGTGGCCAGCCACCGCGACCGCCGACACGGCGGTACTCCGGCAGGGCGACGACGAATCCCCGGTGCCGAAGCGCGTCGGCCAATGGCCGTACGTGCACCCGGTCCCACTCCTGTCGCCAGAAGCCACCGTGAACGAGGACCAGCAGTCGTAGAGGCTCCTCAGGTCGGCCGAGTGCCGGCGGCAGGTAGACGTCGATGAGGGCGTCGTCGTGGTCGCCGTATCGGACGACGGCATCCGGCGGCTCGGCGGGCCGCGTCAGTACCTCCCTGGTATCCACGTGCGCGACGCTACTCGCTGCCGCGCGACTAGCTGACCCTGCGACTGCTGTGGTGCTCAGCGGCCGATAGCGACCAACCGACGCGGCGACTGCCGTGACGCCAGCCGAGGGCTACCCGCGAGCCGACGCGGCCAGGGCCACAGCGACGACGCGGCGCGGGCCCGTCTGCACACTGTCGTTAGAGTCGGCGCCATGACGAAATGGGAATACATCACCGTGCCTGTGCTGATCCACGCAACGAAGCAGATCCTCGACAACATGGGGGAGGACGGCTGGGAACTCGTCCAGGTGATCCCCGGCCTCAATCCTGAGAGCCTGGTGGCGTACTTCAAGCGACCTAAGGCGAGCTGACGTGGCCACGCCGGAGGAGCGGCTGTCCGAGCTGGGCTTGTCAGTGCCCGAGGTGGCGAAGCCGGTTGCGGCCTATGTCCCGGCGCTGCGGTCCGGTGCGTACATCTACACGTCGGGGCAGATTCCCGTGCGCAACGGGGAGCTCATCGCGACTGGCAAGGTCGGCGCCGGCGTCTCCACCGAGCTGGCAGTGGAGTGCGCGCAGCAGTGTGCACTCAACGCGCTGGCTGCCGTGTCGTCGCTTGTCGGGGGACTGTCGAGTGTGGTCCAGGTCGTCAAAGTCGTCGTCTACGTAGCCAGTTCACCCGACTTCACCGGTCAGCCAGGCGTCGCCAACGGTGCCAGTGAGCTCTTCGGCACGGTGTTCGGTGACGCCGGGCAGCATGCCCGCTCGGCCGTCGGCGTTGCGGCCCTTCCGATGGATGCGCCTGTGGAGGTTGAGCTGGTCGTCGAGGTTTCCTGACCTTGGACCGCATCCAGCAAGTGCCCGCTGGCTTCCGCGAATCCGCCGTGGCCTACCTGGCCGGAGAGCGAGCGGCCGTGGAGCCTCGGGGGGCGGCCACGGTGGCGCTGCTGAGGGATGGTGAGTCCGGCCCGGAGGTGTATCTGCTCCGCCGTCATGGCGCCATGGCTTTCGCGGCAGGTATGTACGTGTTCCCCGGGGGAACCGTGGACGTGCGCGACCGGGATGGGTCCGTCGCCTGGGCGGGGCCCAGCCCGGGTGAGTGGGCCGCCCGGCTCGACTGCGGCTCACCAGCGCTGGCGCGTGAGCTCGTGTGTGCGGCGGTTCGGGAGACGTTCGAGGAGTCCGGTGTGCTGCTGGCTGGCACGTCACCGGACACGGTGGTCGCGGACACGACCGGGACTGCCTGGGAGCGCGACCGAGCCGCCCTGGTGGACCGGAGCCTGTCCTTCACGGACCTGCTCGCGGCACGGGGGCTCGTGCTGCGTACCGACCTGCTGGCGGCGTGGGCGCACTGGATCACCCCCGCTTTCGAGCCGCGCCGCTATGACACCCGGTTCTTCGTGGCCATGATGCCGCTCGGGCAGGTAACACGGGACGTGTCGGGTGAGGCTGACTACGTCACCTGGATGCGACCGGCCGATGCGGTGGACGGCGCCGACTCTGGTGCCATGGACATGCTCGCACCCACCTACCTCACGCTGACGGAGCTGGCCGCCTTCGCCAGCTCGGCGGAGGCTGTGGCGGCGGCCGGGTCGAGGCTGATCACTCCGGTGCTGCCAGCCGTGGAGCTCGTCGACGGTGAGCCGGTCATGACGGGCATCCCCGTCCCAGGGGAGGGGTGACGTGGCGGTGAGTGGCCGGGCGGTGTGCGTTCTCGCACCGAACCCGGGACCGATGACGCTCGACGGCACCAACACCTGGGTACTGCGCGAGCCGGGTGCCGCCCGCAGCGTCGTCGTCGACCCCGGACCGTTGCACCGGGGCCACCTCGATGCGGTGGCCGAGGCGGCTGGGAGTGTCGCCGTGGTTCTGCTGACCCACCGGCACGGTGACCACAGTGACGGCGCTCGAGCCTTCGCTGCGAGCGTGGGATGCGCTGTCCGTGCGGCGGATCCGGCGTACGTCCAGGACGCCCAGCCACTGCACGACGGAGAGGTCGTGGAGGTCGACGGCCTCGAGCTCCACGTCGTCGCGACGCCCGGCCACACCAGCGACTCTGTGAGCTTCGTGCTGCCGGCGGAGCGCGCCGTCCTCACCGGTGACACGATCCTCGGCCGTGGGACCACGGTGGTCGCGCATCCCGATGGTGCGCTCGGCCCATACCTGACCTCGCTACGACGGCTACGGGGACTCGCCGAGCGGTCAGACGTCGCGGCGATCTGGCCGGGTCACGGACCCGTGCTGGACCCCGCCCTGCCCGTGATCGACGACTACCTGGCACATCGCGAGGCGCGCCTCGCCCAGGTCCGGGCGGCGCTCGCGGGTGGCGCCAACAGCGCTCGTGACGTGGTCGAGGCGGTCTACGCCGATGTCGATCCGTCGCTGTGGCCCGCCGCAGAGCTCAGCGTGCGGGCACAGATCGCCTACCTGACCGAGACACGCGCCGACGATCAGACGTGAGCGAGCGATACATGCCTCACTGATGCCGGCCCACGCCAGTCGCCGAGAGGTCAGACGGCGTAGGCGGTCCCGTCCGACAGGTCGACCATCTCGCTCTCCGCGGGCCCGAATTTGTCGACGTGCATCAGATAGGTGGCGCGTCCGTCGGCATTCAGCAACCCGTCATGGATGGGTACGACGATGCCGGCCGAGACGGCCCGGACGAACGCGAGCGTCTCGCTCATCCGGGTCCACGGGGCGTTCAGCGGCAGTGCGAGCACGTCCACGCTCGCCGGTGCGTCGGCGTACGAGTCGCCCGGATGGAACAGCGTAGGGCCGCCGGTCTCGGCGATGAGCAGCCCGACGTTGCCCAGGGGGGGTATCAGGTCGTGGTTGCGGGCGTGCTCACCGCCTACGGCTGACAGGGTGAGGTCACCCACGGCGCGACTGTCACCAGGAGCGAAGGCAATGGCGTCATCCACCTCGACAACCCCGACGGTCTCGGGCTCGGCAATCAGTACCGCTGCGGTGTTGGCAGCCAGCAAGGGCGCCAACGCGTCGGCATCAACGTGGTCGGGGTGCTGGTGCGTCACCAGCACGGCATCCAGGTCGGTCAGGTCCTGGTAGCCCGAGGAGTAGGTGCCCGGGTCGATGAGCACTCGTGTCTGTGCGGTCTCGACGAGGAGGCAGGCGTGCCCCAGATGCGTGATGTGCATGCCGCGATCACCGAGCCCGGCGCTTGAGCCGGTCGACGTCCATGAGCAGGACCGAGCGCGCCTCGAGGCGGAGCCAGCCGCGAGAGGCGAAATCGGCCAGAGCCTTGTTGACGGTCTCCCGCGATGCGCCGACGAGCTGGGCCAGCTCTTCCTGGGTGAGGTCGTGGTTGACCTGGATGCCTTCGGAGGTGGCCCGGCCGAAGCGGCCCGACAGATCGAGCAGCGCCTTGGCGACCCTCCCGGGCACGTCGGAGAACACCAGGTCGGCGACGACGTCGTTGGCCTTGCGCAGCCGGACGGCGAGCTGCTCCAGCAGCGCGCGAGCCACCTCGGGTCGCCCGTCGAGCCACTTCCCGAGGTCGTCGTGGCTGAGGCTCTGCATCGTGCAGTCGGTCACGGCCGTGACGGTGGCCGAGCGTGGTCCGGGATCGAACAAGGACAGCTCACCGAACATCTGGCCGGGGCCAAGGATGGCCAGCAGGTTCTCACGGCCGTCGGCCGAGGTTCGTCCCAGCTTCACTTTGCCGTTCGTGACGACGTACAGACGATCGCCCTCGTCGCCTTCCCGGAAGAGGACCTCGCCGCGCCCCAGCCGGCTGTGGTCCATCGACGCGCTCAACGCCTGCGCTGCCTCGTCGTCGAGACCGCTGAAGAGCGGCGCCTCCCGTAGCACCTCCGTGTCCACGCGTTCTCCTGCCTCTTGCGCGCCGAAGTGACGCCAGTCACAGTGTGTCTCATCCCTGCGGTCGGTGCCACGGGGCCATCGGGTCCCCCGGTGCTCGCGCCGGTCACCTGACCGACGACGAGGCTCGCTCCGGTGAGCGGAAATGACGGCGTTCGGGTGTCGTTGCTACGTCGTAGGCTGGCCGCATGCTCGCCGACGCCGCCGTTGCTTCACCGGTCAGTCGGACGGCCCTGGTCCGGCGGGCTCGCCGTATCAACCGTGAGCTCGCGCTGGCCTACCCGGACGCACGCTGTGAGCTCGACTTCGCGACTCCCTGGCAGCTGCTGGTGGCGACGGTGCTGTCTGCACAGACCACCGACAAGCGGGTCAACACCGTCACACCGACGCTGTTCGCCCGGTACCCCGGACCAGCCGAGCTAGCAGCGGCCGACAGTGCCGACCTCGAGGCGATCATCGCGCCAACCGGGTTCTTCCGTGCCAAGACGCAATCGTTGCTCAAGCTGGCCGCGGCCCTGCTCGAACGTTACGACGGTGAGGTACCGTCGCGGCTCGATGCCCTCGTCACGCTGCCCGGCGTCGGCCGCAAGACCGCCAACGTCGTCCTGGGCGATGCCTTCGGTGTCCCTGGCATCACGGTCGACACTCATGTCGGGCGGCTGGCCCGCCGGTTCGGCTGGACGACGCAGTCTGACCCGGTGAAGGCCGAAGCCGACATCGGCGCACTGTTCCCCAAGCGCGACTGGGTGATGCTGAACCACCGCGTCATCTGGCACGGTCGACGCTGCTGCCACGCGCGGAGGCCAGCCTGCGGCGCGTGTCCCATCGCGACCCTGTGCCCGTCGTTCGGTGAGGGACCCACGGATCCGCGCGAGGCGGCGAAGCTGCTCCGCACCGAGGGACGGGCATGACCCCGGCGAGGCTCGGGCGCTGGGCCGCGCCCGCGCTCACCCTCCTGCTGCTGGGAGCTGCGAGCTGCACCGAGGCGCCGTCGACGTCGTCGTACGTCTTCAACCCTGACTCGTCACCGGTCAAGGTGAACACCCCCGCGCTGCGCGCGCAGAAGGCAGCCGCGGGCATCGCCGACTGTCCCGCCACCACGCCGCGCACGTCACCTCCACCGCCTAACGGGCTACCCGACATCACCCTGCCGTGCCTGGGTGGTGGCCGTGACGTGCATCTGGCCGGCCTCACAGGCACTCCCACGGTGGTCAACTTCTGGGCCCAGACGTGCGGGCCTTGCCGCAAGGAGTCGCCCATCCTGCAGCGATTCCATGCCACGGCGGGGGATCGTGTACGCGTGCTCGGGATCGACTGGCAGGACTCACAGCCCGACCAGGCGCTGGCCTTCGCGAAGTACCTGGGACTGACCTACCCGCAGATGGCCGACCCGGACGCCGCCACGCGCGGGCCGTTGCAGATCGCAGGACTGCCCCTCAGTCTCTTCATCGACGCCGACGGCACGATCGTGCACGCCGAGTACGGTGCGATCACCTCCCTGGAATCGCTCATGGGTCTGGTCGCGCGCCACCTCGGTGTCCGTGTCGGATCGTCAGACGGTTCATGACAGCGCACCGAACCGGGACACCCTCGGAGCTGCCCACGTGGTTGCACTCGCTTGCGGCAGCCGTCCAGGACCTGCCATCGAGTGCCCTCACCTCGTTCGTTCCTCCACCCGGAGCCACCCCTCGGGCCGCGGCGGTCCTCATCTTGTTCGGGGACGGATCGCACGGCCGGCACGTGCTGCTGCTCGAGAGGGCCTCGACCATGCGTTCGCACGCGGGACAAGTAGCGTTCCCCGGTGGCGCTGCCGACGCCGATGACGCCGACGCGGTCGCCACAGCCCTCCGGGAGGCCGAGGAGGAGACTGCGCTGGACGTCAGGGGTGTCGAGGTGATTGCGACGTTGCCACCGGTGTGGCTGCCGCCCAGCAACTTCGAGGTGACGCCGGTCGTTGCCTGGTGGCGTAGCCCCAGCCCGGTGCGCGCAGTGGACGCCAGCGAGACCGCTTCCGTCCACGTCGTCGCTCTCGAGGCCCTGCTCGACCCAGCGAACCGTGCCACGGTGCGGCATCCCTCCGGCTACCTGGGTCCGGCGTTCGTGCTCCCTGACCTGTTGGTGTGGGGCTTCACTGCCTTGCTGCTCGATCGACTGTTCGGCCTCGTCGAGTGGCAGCGGCCGTGGGATGAAGCGGTCATCGTCGATCTGCCGGACGCTCTCGTCGCCAGCTCGCTGCGTGACATCGACCGCGCGACCAATCGCACGTGAACGCCCTCGATGTGGTTCTGTTGGCCTTCGCGCTGGTCTATGCGCTGTCGGGCTATCGGCAGGGCTTCGCCGTGGGAGCTGCCTCCACGGCCGGGTTGTTGCTCGGCGGCTTCGTCGGAGTACGAGTGGCCCCGCTGATCCTGGACCGGTACGCCACCAGCCTCGCCGTGTCGGTGGCGGCGCTGGCCGTAGTCCTGGTGTGCGCCTTCGTCGGACAGGCAGTGGGAGCGCTCCTGGGCAACCAGTTCCGCCGCCGGCTGACCTGGAAGCCCGCCCGCTTGGGCGACGCGTTGGGGGGCAGTGCGCTCAACGTGGCCGCCATGCTGGTGATCGCCTGGGTCCTGGGTGTTGCCGCCAGCGGCGCGCAGGTCGGGACCCTCAACGACCAGATCCGCGAATCGAAGGTGCTGGGAACGGTCGACAAGGTGCTACCCGGAGGCGCCGACCGGGTCGTGTCGGCCTTCAGCGCGCTCGTCGACTCCTCGCGCTTCCCGAGCTACCTGGAACCGTTCGCCTCCGAACGCATCCGCGACGTCCCGTCGCCCAACCCCCGGGTGCTGCGCCGCCTCGGGGTGGAATCGGCGCACGAGAGTGTCGCGAAGGTGATCGGACGGGCACCGTCCTGCGAGCGGACCCTGGAGGGGAGCGGCTTCGTGTACGACAGCCAGCGGGTGATGACGAACGCTCACGTCGTCGCGGGAGTCGTCGACCCACAGGTGAGCATCGACGGGTCGACCTACGCCGCCGACGTCGTCTACTACGACTCCGACGTCGACGTCGCGGTGCTGTCCGTACCGGATCTCGAGGCCCCCGTGCTGCGCTTCAGCGATGAGGATGCCTCGTCCGGCGACGCGGCCGCCGTACTGGGCTTCCCCGAGAACGGCCCCTACGACGTGCAGCCGGCACGTATCCGCGATCGCCAGACCCTGCGCAGCCCCGATATCTACGGCGACAGCACCGTCGAGCGCGACACGTACTCGATCTACTCCGACGTACGCCAAGGGAACTCCGGCGGACCGCTCGTGAACCGCTCCGGAGATGTGGTCGGGGTGATCTTCGCGGCCTCGCTCACTGACGACGACACGGGGTACGCGCTGACCGCCGACCAGGTTGGCGCTGCTGCAGCGGCAGGCGTCGAAGCAGAGCAGACCGTCGGCACCGGGTCCTGTGCCGTCTAGCGCGAGCCAGGACGAGCTCAGCGCGGGTGTCAGCTGCGCTTGAGCACCTGCGCGTTGCTCTTGACCGCGGCGATGGTCTGCTCCGGGGCGCGCACCTGCTTGATCTTCTTGAGGCCGATGAACGCCATGATGCCAGCGAGGAGCATGTACACGGCGAAGACGATGAGGAAGGCGACGGTGTCTCCGATGTGAGGCAGCGCCGCCAAGGCGTACGCGAACGCGATCGACAGCATGATGATGGCGAGCACGGCCAAGAAGGCAGCTACCGCGAAGAATGCGGCTCCGATGCCGCCGGCCTTCGCGCTGAAGGACAGCTCGCTCTTTGCGAGTTGGATCTCGTCGCGGATGAGCGCCGACACGTCGCTGGTCGTGTCAGCGATCAGCTTCCCGATCGTGGGTTCGTCCGAAGGGTCGGGGTCCCGCTTGACGTTGCTGACGGCGGTGCTCATGAAGGATCCTTGCTCTCGCGCGAGGTCACAGTAGGTGACCGACTTGGCGCGTCATACCCTACGGCGTCGGCCGTCGGTGCGCGAAGCGGAGGCGACACGGAGGAGACACGACGTGGGGGACGGCGGACCACTGCCCGCCCTGCAGCTCGGTTCCTGAGCGGCCTGCGCTGACAGTGTCAGGCGTCGTCCGGGGGGTTCTCGTCGAGGTTGGCCCTGATCGAGTCCATCACTGACGAGTCCGCAAGGGTGGTGGCGTCTCCCGGCTCCCGATGCTCGGCAACGTCGCGGAGCAGGCGCCGCATGATCTTGCCGGACCGCGTCTTGGGCAGCTCGGCAACGACCATGATCGACTTCGGCTTGGCGATGGCCCCGATCTGCTTCGTGACGTGGCTGCGCAGCTCGGCGACCACGTGCTCGCCACCGTCTCCGGCGCTCTCCCGCAAGATCACGAACGCCACGACCGCCTGCCCGGTCGTCTCGTCGTTGGCGCCGACCACGGCAGCCTCTGCGACCTTCGGGTGCGACACCAGGGCCGACTCGATCTCGGTTGTCGACAACCGGTGACCCGACACGTTCATCACGTCGTCGACCCGGCCGAGCAGCCAGATGTCCCCGTCGTCGTCGAGCTTGGCCCCGTCGCCGGCGAAGTACCGACCCGGGAACCGTGACCAGTAGGTGTTCTTGTAGCGCTCGTCGTCGCCCCACAGCGTACGAAGCATGGCCGGCCAAGGCTCGGTCAGCACAAGGTATCCACCGCCGCCGTGAGGCACCGGCTCACCGAGGTCGTCGACCACGGCGGCGCTGATGCCGGGGATGGGGCGCATGGCCGAACCCGGCTTTCCTGCTGTGACGCCGGGCAGCGGGCTGATCATGATCATTCCCGTCTCGGTCTGCCACCAGGTGTCGACCACCGGGCAGCGGTCCCCGCCGATCGTCTCGCGATACCACATGTAGGCCTCGGGGTTGATGGGCTCACCGACCGATCCGAGCAGCCGCAGTGACGACAGGTCGAACTTGGCGGGGATGTCAGCGCCCCACTTCATGAAGGTCCGGATGGCCGTCGGGGCGGTGTAGAAGATGCTGACCTTGTACTGCTCGACGAGCTCCCACCAGCGCCCCTTGTGTGGTGTGTCGGGCGTGCCCTCGTACATCAGCGAGGTCGTCCCGTTCGCGAGCGGTCCGTAGACGATGTACGAGTGGCCGGTCACCCAGCCGATGTCGGCTGAGCACCAGTACACGTCCTTGTCGGGCTTCAGGTCGAAGATGGCCCAGTGCGTGTACGCCGTCCCGACGAGGTAGCCACCGGTGGTGTGGAGGATCCCCTTGGGCTTGCCGGTGGTCCCAGAGGTGTACATGACGTACAACGGGTGCTCGGCGTCGAAAGCCTCCGGGGTGTGCTCGACGGACTGCCGGTCGACGAGATCGTGCCACCACACGTCGCGGCCCTCGGTCCAGTCGATGTCGTCTTGTCCAGTACGACGTACGACGAGCACTGAGCGGACCTCGGGGCAGTGCGTCACCGCCTCGTCGACAGCCGGCTTCAGGGCTGATGGCGCTCCTCGTCGGTACCCGCCGTCAGCGGTGATCACGACGCGGGCGTCACAGTCCAGGATCCGGCCCGAGAGGGCTTCAGCGGAGAAACCGCCGAACACCACCGTGTGCGGTGCTCCCAGACGAGCGCACGCCAGCATCGCGACGACCGTCTCGGGGAGCATCGGCATGTAGATCGCGACCCGGTCACCCGTCTTCACGCCGAGCTCGATCAGCGCGTTAGCCGCCTTGCAGACCTCGTCGCGCAGGTCGGAGTAGGTCAAGGTTCGCGTGTCGCCCGACTCGCCGACCCAGTGGAACGCAACCGTGTCGCCGCGGCCCTGCTCGACGTGGCGGTCCACGCAGTTGTAGGCGGCGTTGAGCTTGCCGCCGACGTACCACTTGGCGAACGGAGGGTTGGACCAGTCGAGCACCTCATTGAACGGCTCGGCCCAGGTGAGCCGATCGGCCTGCTTGGCCCAGAACGCCAGCCGGTCCTCATCGGCGACGGAGTACTCCGACGCGGTGACGTTGGCCGAGGCGGCCAGTTGGGAGGGTGGCTCGAACCGACGCTCCTCACGGGACAGGTTCGACAGAGCGGTGTGCGGCTGGGCTTGGGTGTCGGTCACAGGGGTACCTCAGCATGTCGAGGCGGTGGTGACAACCCCGAGGGCAGAACCACCGGGAGCCGGCTGCTCCCGGTTCATCGCCAGCGCGGAGCTGCCGTCACCAGCTGGTGTGGACCGGCCTGCCTTCGTCGTATCCGGCTGACGACTGCATCCCGACCACCGCCCGTTCAGCGAACTGAGCGAGGTCCGCAGCTCCGGCGTACGCGGCGCTGCTGCGCACGCCGGTGGCGATGGAGTCGACCAGGTCCTCGACGCTGGGTCGCTCCGGATCGAGGTACATGCGCGACGTGGAGATCCCCTCGTCGAAGAGTGCCATCCGGGCCCGCTCGAGCCCGACGGCGGCACGGGTCCGGTTCGCCACGGCCCGTGCCGACGCCATGCCGAACGACTGCTTGTAGGCCCGGCCCTCGCCGTCGCGCAGCAGGTCGCCAGGGCTCTCGTACGTGCCCGCGAACCACGAGCCGATCATGACGCTCGACGCTCCGGCGGCCAGGGCGAGTGCGACGTCGCGCGGGTGCCGGACCCCGCCATCAGCCCACACGTGCCCACCGAGCTCGGCTGCCGCCTGGGAGCACTCCAGTACTGCCGAGAACTGCGGCCGGCCGACGCCCGTCATCATCCGGGTCGTGCACATCGCTCCGGGGCCTACGCCGACTTTGACGATGTCCGCGCCAGCGCCGAGGAGGTCGTGGGTGCCGGTGGCCGTGACGACGTTGCCGGCCACGAGGGGTATCCGGCGTCCGTGCGCGCGAGCGTGGGCGTCGCGCCGGTCCCGTACCAGCGCCAGCACGTCGAGCATCCGCTCCTGGTGTCCGTGAGCGGTGTCGACGACGAGAACGTCGACACCCGCCTCGAGCAGCGATGTGGCGGTGTCACCGACGTCACCATTGATGCCGAGCGCCGCACCCACCAGCAGTCGTCCCGCGGGGTCGAGGGCCGGCCGGTACACCGTTGACCGCACCGCCCCCCGGGAGGTGACGACGCCGAGTAGGTCAGCGCCGTCGGAGATGGCAGCCATGTCGACATGCTGGGCGGTGAGCTGGTCGAACATCTCGTCGAGCGGTACTCCGGGCTCGAGTACGAGGACGCCTTCGGACATCACCTCGTGCACCTGGGCGAACCGGTCCACGCCTCGTCCGGCCCGCTCGGTCATGATGCCGAGTGCTTTGCCGTCCTCTACGACGAGGACCGCACCGTGTGAGCGTTTCGGGATCAGCGACAGGGCCTCCCCGACGGTCGTCTCGAGGCCGACCGTGATCGGCGTCTCGAAGACGGGATGAGCTCGCTTGACCTGACCGACGGCCCGTCCGACCACATCGACCGGGATGTCTTGGGGCAGCACCGCGATACCGCCGCGCCGGGCGACCGTCTCCGCCATCCGGCGACCCGAGATGGCGGTCATGTTGGCGACTGCGATCGGCACGGTCGTCCCTACCCCGTCGCAGGTCGTCAGGTCGACGTCGAAACGCGAGGCGACCCCCGACCGGCCAGGGACGAGGAAAACGTCGCTGTACGTCAGGTCGGTCGTTGGCGCCATGTCGTTGAGGAACCGCACGTCGGCCAACGCTACCGGGTCACACCCGGCACGGCCGAGTTCCTGACAGGACCGTTCGCCCCTCAGGAGAAGTCGATGAGCAACCCGTCATCGGGCGGGCCAGTGGTCACCACGTGGGCTGTCCCCTTGACACGAATCCGGTAACAGTCGACCAGCCACGGCATCAGGAGGCCGTCAGGGCCGCGGCCGTAGCTGTCGTAGAGCTCGCCGGCTTCGGTCAGGAGGTCTTCACGTTCGTCGGAGCTCAAGCTGGCGACCCGGGCGCTCGACGCCACGAAGTTCACGAGGTGGTGGCGCTCGAAGCGTTGCCAGTGCCGGAAGGACCGGTGCTGGCTGATCGTAAGGACGTCGGACCATTCGAAGGGCTCGCCGCCTGACGAGGACAGGTCGACCCCCATGAGCGCGAAGAGCTTGCGGACCCAAGGAACCTTGGCGTCACCGCGGTTCCAGATGAGGGCCAGCACCCCTCCGGAACCGAGTACCCGGGCGATCTCGGGGTGAGCACGGGTGATGTCGAGGGATACATAGCCGGGCCCGACCGCGACCACGTCAACCGACGACGGCCCGAGCGGGATGTCTTCGGCCCGGGCCACAACCACCCGCGCCTGTGGAAGGTTGCGGCGCAAGAACACGGCTCGGTCGAGCGAGGAATCGGTGGCAACGACGTCGTGGCCGAGAGTGCACAGTGCCGACGTCAGGGCTCCGCCGCCGGCACTGAGCTCCAAGAGCCGAGCGGGGTCTCGGCCGACGACCCACTCCACGGCTTCCTTCGGGTAGCCGGCGAGCGCCGGCGACACCCCGGCCAGGGTGCTGGCGCGGGTCTCGGCTGTGGTGTCCATGTCAACGCAGGTTACTTGACACGTGGTCCGCGCTCTGACGACGTCACGCACCCGGGGCTGGTTCACCACTGCGCAGCCTTGGTCGCCGCCGGGCACGGGCGGTCTACGCTCTCGAGCGTGCCGGCGCTGGTGGACCAGATCGCTGCCGACGTCGCCGTGGAGGGCGTGCCGTCGGCACTGACCGCTGCCCGGGACGCAGCAGATGCTCTCCTGCGCGATCGGGGGCTGCGCCGGACCACGCCAGCGTTGACCGCTGAGTCATTGCTGCGCGGCGCCGCTGCCTCCGCTCAGCTCGACGGGAGCCGGACGAACCTCGACGACCTGCGCACGGGCAACGCTGTCGACGATCGCGCGACGGCAGCAGTCCGACTCAATGCGAGCCTGTTGGCACTGGTTCCGGTGGTGACACGGTCACCACTTCAGGCGCTGGCACGCATGCATGCCTTGGCGGCGGCCGGGACCGTCGCGCCGGAGCACCTCGGACGCCCGCGGGGGGACGCTTGCGCGGCTCACTTGCAGGCGGTGGCGGCGGCTCTGACGTCACCACAGGCGCTTCCGGCCATCGCCGTTGCCGCCGTCGCCCATGCAGAGATTGCGACTCGTCGTCCCTTCATGGCGTGCAACGGCCTGGTCGCTCGTGCTCTGGAGCGGCTCATCTTGGTTGCGAGGGGCGTTGACCCCACGTCGGTACTGGTGCCCGAGGCTGGCCACCTCGCGCTGGTCGACGACTACCGCGCCGGGTTGGCCGGCTACGCCGCAGACCTGCCGGTCGGGCGCCAGCAGTGGCTCCTGCACTGCGCTCGGGCGCTGACGGCCGGGATCGACGCGAGCCCTCTGAGGTGACAACACACGTACGCTGACGCGGCGGCGTACGTTCGGGCCAGCAGTGCGGAGCATCAGGCCGGGACGGTGCTCGTCACATCCCACATGCAAGCGGCGCCCCCCGAAGGGGACGCCGCCGCTGGCACATGAGGCACTGGCTACCAGGCGTGCAATCTCTTAATCGTCCCCGGGGTTCTACCCATGGTGACGGCCCTGTCGGAAGGGTGGTTCGCCGCGTGGGTACCTGGCTCATGTGCGGGTATGGAGTTGTTGCGATCAGTTCTACGCCTATCCGCGGCGCGAGGGAAGATTTCTAGGAAATCTGCTTGACCTGCGACATCGCGTGCGGCGTGGCGAGCGCAACTCGCCGGGCCCGGCGGGAGGCGAAGACCGCACCGGCGGCCGCCGCGCCGGCGCCAAGGGCAACCGCCGCTGCCGTCGTGCGATTCGTCTCGAACGGGAGCCGCTTGCGGAGCCGGACAGGCTTGGTGAAGTCGAGTACCGGCCAGCCGCGGGCGGCGGCGGTACGACGCAGGACCTTGTCGGGGTTCACGGCGTGAGGATGTCCGACGGCCTCGAGCATGGGGATGTCACTGGCTGAGTCGCTGTAGGCGTACGACGCCGAAAGGTCGTACCCGTCGCTGTCTGCCAACGCCCGAATCGCGACCGCCTTGTTCTCTGCGTAGGCGTAGAACTCGATGTCACCGGTGTAGCGCCCGTCGACCTGCACCATCGCCGTCGCGATCACACGGTCGGCGCCCAGCATCGCACCGATCGGCTCAACCACTTCGGCGCCGGAGGTTGAGACGATGACAACGTCTCGTCCTTCGCCGTGGTGATGCTCGATCAGGCTCACCGCCTCGTCGTAGACCAAGGGGTCGACGATGTGGTGCAGTGTCTCCGCCACGATGGCCTTGACCGTCTCGACGTCCCAACCGGTGGCCTGCGCGGTGAGGTAGCGGCGCATCCGGTCCATCTTTCGCTGACCGGTTCCGGCGACGAGGAAGACGAACTGTGCGTAGCTGCTGCGCAGGACCGACGTGCGGCTGATCAGCCCGCCTTGGTAGAAGGAACGGCTGAAGGCCAGGGTGCTCGACTTGGCGATGATCGTCTTGTCGAGGTCGAAAAAGGCCGCGGCCCTACCGTCGGCGACGGGCACCGGGTCCCTCCCTCCGTGTTCTGCTGCTATCGAGGATACGGCTGCGTGCCGGCGAGGGGGTCCGCTTCGCTTCAAGTCAACGGGGGTACAGTTCTCCAAGGCGCCAGCGACATCCCCCCTCGTCGCTGGATGTCGGTCCCCCTCCACCCACCCGGAGTCGAGGACCACGCAGCCCCCGGTCCCCCCCGGGGGCTGCTGCCTTTCCGTGCTCGAGCAGCCTTCCCGCAGTGATGTCGTCGACGGTGATCTCCCAACGGAGCATTTCCCCATGCACCTTCCGCTGGGCAGCGTGTCCACAGGAAGGTCGTAGCAGCCCCGGGATGTCGTGCGTGTTGGCGACGATCGATTGATGAGCGACCCATCGGCCCGCCCTCTCGTGGTGACACGCGACCGCGCCCTCCGCGAGGACGTTCTTCGGCTGTGTGCCGCCGCAGCGGTGACGCCTGAGGTTGTCGACGAACCGCGGCACGCGCGTCGCGGCTGGTCCACCGCCGGCTGTGTCCTCCTTGGAGCCGACTGCGTAGAGGATGTGGCGGCGCTCCGTCTGAGCCGGCGTGCCGATGTAAGCCTGGTGACGACCGCGCCTGACGATGCCCAGCTGTGGCGGTGCGCGGTCGCTGTCGGCGCTGACCACGTCTACGTCCTTCCCGATGCCGAGTCCGAGCTCACCGGCCGGCTGACCGACGCCGCCGATGGAGCCCCGGGTAGCGCCGTGACGGTTGGACTCATCGGTGCTCGCGGCGGCGCCGGCGCCTCCACCCTTGCCTGCGCTCTGGCCCTGAGCGCAGCGCGACGAGGCGACACTGCTCTCCTCGTGGATGTCGACCCCCAGGGAGGCGGCATCGAGCTGGTGATGGGGTGCGAGTCAGCCCCCGGACTGCGCTGGCCTGATGTCGCCGCCACTCAGGGCCGGGTGAGCTCGGGGGCGTTGCGCTCGGCGCTGCCGTCCGTCGAGGGGCTGGCCGTCCTGTCGTGGCAACAGGCGGACACCGGTGAGCTTCCCCTTACCGTACTCAGCAGCGTGTTGGCAGCAGGTCGACGCGGCTGTGACCTCGTGGTGCTTGACTTGCCCCGGCGCGTCGATGACCGACTGGCTGAGGCCGTTGCGGCAGTCGACACCATCCTTGTGGTCTGCACCGCGCAGGTGCGTGCGATCGCCAGCGCGTCGCGGCTGCTGCGAACGCTGGAGACCTGGTGCGGCGACATCCGGCTGGTGGTGCGGCGGCTGGGACGCGTCGACCTCCAGGGGGCTTCCGTTGCCTCTGCACTCGACCTGCCGCTCGCCGCGACCGTGCCGACTCGGCGAGGGATCGAGCGTTCGATCGAGGACGGCCTGGGGCCACTGGGCCGAGTAGGGCTGGCCCGCAGTTGCCGCACCCTGCTCGACGATCTCGGCGTTCACCGCCGAGTGGCGGCGTGAGCGAGAGGCATGTGGTGGCAGCTCTCGATACCGAACTGCTGGACCTGGTGCGGGCGGGGCTCGCGCGTCAGGGAGGCACTGCCTCCGCCGCTCGAGTCGCCGAGATCATGCGGGCACAAGGGCGACTGGTAGGCGACGCAGCAGTGCTGGATGTCGTCGAGGCTCTGCGCCGCGATACAACCGGCCTAGGACCGCTCGAGGAGCTCCTCCAGCTCGACGGCGTCACCGACATCGTCGTCAACGGTCCGGACGAGGTCTTCGTGGACCTCGGGCGAGGGCTTCAGCGCGCGTCTGTGCACTTCAGCGACGACGCGGCCGTTCGACGCCTCGCTCAGCGGTTGGCCTCGAGGGGTGGACGGCGACTCGACGATGCGTCGCCGTACGTGGACGTCCGGCTGGACGACGGGAGCCGTTTCCACGCAGTGCTGGCCCCGGTCGCACGCAGAGGGACCTGCCTGTCCATCCGCGTGCCGGCCCGACGCGCGATGAGCCTCGCCGAGCTGGTTGCGGCGAGGACGGTCGACGAGAAGGGCGCGCAACTGCTCGATGATCTCGTCAGGTCCAAGATCGCGTTCCTGGTGTCGGGAGGTACCGGAAGCGGGAAGACGACGTTGCTCGCCGCCCTCCTGTCGTGCGTTCCCAGTACTGAGCGCATCGTCGTGGTCGAGGACGCCACTGAGCTCGCGCCGCGCCACAGCCATGTTGTCTCGCTCGAGTCTCGCCAGCCCAACGTCGAGGGGATCGGCGAGATATCCGTGCGCGACCTTGTTCGCCAAGCCTTGCGGATGCGTCCGGACCGGCTGGTCGTCGGCGAGGTGCGTGGCGGCGAGGTGGTCGACCTGCTGGCAGCGCTGAACACCGGGCACGAAGGCGGCTGCGGCACCATCCACGCCAACTCGGGCCGCGACGTTCCGGCCAGGATGGAGGCTCTTGGTGTCGCGGCTGGCCTCGACCGCACAGCCGTGCACGCTCAGCTCGCTTCTGCTCTGCACGTGGTGATCCATCTGCGCAGGAGGCGCGATGGCACTCGTTGGGTGAGTGAGGTAGCCACCTTGACAAGGCAAGCGAACGGCTTGGTCGAGGCGGTTCCGGCAGTGAGCTTCGCCCACGACGGTACGACGTCGATCGGACCGTCGGTCGAGGTGCTCGAGGCGCTTCTCTCGAGCCACGGGACGTGATCGGCCTGGCGGGTCAGCACGCGGTTCTCGTGCTTGCCGTGCTCGGACTGTCCTGGGCCCTGAGTTGGCGTGGCGGCCCTCACCGTATCGGGGAGATTCACGCCCCGCCGCCACCCGAACAGTGGCCCGCGGTGACCGGGGCGATGAGGATCGCCATCCCCATAGGCTGCCTGGCAGGAGTTGTCTGGGGCGCCGGGGCCCTCCTGACGGGCGTCGGCGTCACCGCCCTGATTGGCACCCTCGCTGCGCGCCGTTTGCTGGGCCATCGAGCGGCACGGCGGATGCGCCGCGAGCGGCAACTGGCGGTGATCGGTGTCTGCGACGCACTCGCGGCCGAACTCACGGCGGGGCTGTCCGCGACGCGGGCAGTGGAGCGTGCATTCGGTGCGTACAGCGAGTGGACGAGTGTGGTGACGGCTGTACGTGTCGGAGGAGACGTGGTTGCCACCCTTCGCCATGCTGCCGCCAGCCCCGGCGCCGAAGGGTTGCGCGCGATTGCTGCCGGCTGGGAGATCGCTGGAAGGTCGGGAAGCGCATTGGCAACGGTGCTGGACCGGGTCGCGACGGGGCTTCGCACTGATGACGAGGCTCGCGCCGAGGTCACGGCGTCGTTGGGACCGCCCCGCGCCACCGCCCGCATGTTGGCGTTGCTTCCCGTCTTCGGGTTGATGCTGGGATCGTCCATGGGCGCGCAACCTGTGGCGTTCCTCTTGGCCACCCCCATAGGTCTGGTATGCCTGTCCGGCGGAGTCGTGTTAGCTCTCGCAGGCGTCTTCTGGGTGGAGCGCCTCGCCTCAGCGGCCGAGCTCTGAGAAACAGTGGTCTTTGTCTGCGCGGCCAGCGTGTTCGCGCTCGTCTGGTGCATGAGCGGGGGCACTGCCAACGCCAGGTTGCGGCAGGAGCGAGTCGATCCAAGGGCCCGCGCGGTGACCGTACGGCTGCCGGTCGAGAACGTCCGGGGCCGGCTTGTGATGTGCGGTACCTCCTGCATGGCTATTGGCTGGCTGGTAGGAGGGGCCTTCGGGGCTGCGGCGGGGCTGCCGCTCGGCACCCTTCTCAGTTGGTGGATCGGCAGGTTGACTTCTCCGCAGCAGGCCCGGGCTCAGGCGGAGATCGAGCGGGACCTTCCCCTAGCTGCTGACCTGCTCGCCGCGTGCGCGGCCGTCGGTCGCCCCATTGACCAGGCTCTACGTCTGGTGTCAGCGGCCGTCGGAGGGGAGCTAGGCGAGCGACTGGGGGCCGTGCATGCGCGTCTCGCGCTCGGTGCTGATCCACTCAACGAATGGCAGCGCGCAGCGTCTGATCGACAGATCGCGCCTCTTGCTAGAGCCCTGATACGAAGCCTCGAGTCGGGCGCGCCGCTGGCTTCCGGCCTGACGCGACTGGCCGACGACTGCCGCCGAGAACGCCGGACGCGAACCCAGCTGCGAGCGCGCAACGTGGGAGTCCAAGCCGCTGGTCCCCTTGCCTTGTGCTTCCTGCCCGCATTCATGCTCATCGGTGTGGTCCCCACCGTCGCGGGTGCGTTCTCCACCTTGGTGCTGTGAATGTGCTGAAGCGGCCTGAGTCAGCCGCAGTTCTCTGAGGTGCTCCTCACGCGGGGGATGTGCCCCTTCGACGTGCTCAGATGCGGCTTGGTAGCCCGCGTGAGGCCACCGAGCGATTGTCCCCAAGCGTCGACGACCCCGGCGGCACGTCAACAGCGGTCAGATTCCTCGTGGTCGGCTCACGCGAACACCCCGAGGCTGGACCCAGCAACCATCGCTACCGCGGACATCAACGTGCGCGGTCACTGGAAAGGACACCTCACCATGTCGCAGCACATCGCCTCAGTCGCAATAGGACTCGCCTCGAAGCGAGAGGAGGCAGGAATGAACACAGCCGAGTATGCCGTCGGGACCGTGTCCGCATGCGGCTTCGCCGGACTGCTTTACAAATTGCTGACGTCAGACGTCGGCCAGGGCCTGCTCGAAGGCATCTTCTCCAAGGTCACCGGCCTGTTGCCCTTCTGACCCCTCTCTCCGCGGGGCGAGCCGGCAGCGGCCCGCCCCGCCCGAAGGGTCTACCTGAGCACCGCGGAGGCATGATGACGACGTCCACAACGAACCTTCGAGCGCAGCCGGAATTCCGCTCTGCCGAAGTGCACCCGCGGTTCCGCGCCGAAGCGAGTCCGCGGCCCGGCTCCACCGAAGCGAATCCGCTGCCTGGCTCCGCCGAAGCGCACGCGCGGTCTGGCTCGGCTGAAGGGCATCCGCTGCCCTGCTCCGTCGGAGAGCAGGGGATGGTCACAGCAGAAGCCGCCCTGGTACTGCCCATGGTCGCGGCCTTCTGCCTGGTCCTGGTGTGGCTCGTGTCGGTAGGGGTCGCACAGGTCCAGGTGGTGGATGCGGCCCGAGACGCCGCCCGCGCCATCGCGCGTGGCGAGGACCAGGACGTCGCAGCAACCGCCGCTCGCCGGACTGCCCCCGATGGCTCACACGTGGAGTTCGACGCCTCGGCGGAGGTGGTGACAGTGCGGGTGTCGGTGCAGGCGACGGCCCCACGCTGGCTTCTCGTACCGCTGCCAGCCATCCCTGTCGGATCGAGCTCGACAGTCGAGGTAGAGGGCGATGTCGACACGCACCTCTGACGAACCTGGCGTCCCGGCCGTCATCAAGAAGCCCAGATATCGCAGCGACGACGGCGTTGCGACGGTATGGGCGGCGGCATGGATCTTCGTGTGCTTGATGGTCGGATGGCTCGGCATGCTTGCCGCTGCAGTGGTGGCGGCGCAGCACCACCTCGACGCGGCCGCTGACCTTTCCTCGCTGTCGGCGGCGGCCCGGCAGCAGCGCGGTGGCGACGCCTGTACGGCCGCAGCGCAGATAGCCGAGGCCAACTCGGTGACGCTTGCACAGTGCGCTCTCGAAGGAGCGGACGTCGTGGTGACCGTCACGGACGCGATCCGGTTGCCGTTCAGCGTCGACGGCAGGCTCACCTCGACTGCTCGAGCCGGCCCACCGGTCTGAAGGCAGGCTGCGGTGGATCGGCAGGCTGCGGTGGATGGAAGGCTGCGGTGGATGGAAGGCTGCGGTGCAGTCAGCGCTCTCGTGGTGCAGAGTCGAAATGGTCGTCGGGGCCAGGCGTCGACGCTCCACCGGTCGGCGTTCCTCCCGCTGAGGTGCTTCCCAGCGGAGTGCCCCCCGTCGATGTGCCTCCTGTCGATGTACCCGAGGCGGACGCAACCTGACTGCGCAGCTGCTTGGTCTCCTTGCGACGCCTGCGGCTGCGCTTCAACCCCTCCCAGAGCAGTGAGAGGCCGAACGCCAGCAGCGCAAGGGCGACAGCTCCCGCGATGAAGACGAAGCCCACGCTCGTGTCGACGTCGAAGTAGTGCAGGTCGATCTGCACTGGATCGTTTCCGCGAAAGATGACAACCAGCGAGACCAGCGTTACCGCGACAAGGACGAAGATCCCCAGGGCGATCATGAGGCAATCCTCCCACGCGGTGCCCGGATGGGCTCACCGTCCGCTCCCGTGCACAAGCCTGTCCACGTGCCGCCCGCGCGAGCCGAGACCTCTGTCACGAGGCCTTCCTGAGCAGCACGTCCAAAAGCCGGATCGCACCAGCCTTGTCGAGTGGGTGGTTCCCGTTGCCACACTTCGGCGACTGCACACAGGACGGGCAGCCGTCGCCGCACCGGCACGCCGCGATCGCCTCTCGGGTAGCACCCAGCCAACCGGCGGCTGCTCCGAAACCGCGTTCTGCAAAGCCGGCACCACCGGGATGTCCGTCGTACACGAACACTGTCAGCAGGCCGGTGTCCTCGTGAACCACCGTCGACACCCCGCCGATGTCCCAGCGGTCGCAGGTGGCGAACAAGGGCAGCAGCCCGATGGACGCGTGCTCAGCGGCATGCGCAGCACCTGGCAGGTCGCGGAGGTCGACCTCCGACTCGTTAAGCTGCTGGGATGACAGGGTCCACCAGACGGCCTTGGTCACCAGATGACGAGGCGGCAGGTCGAGGGGCACCTCGCCCAGGACCTCACCCGTCGCTCGCCGCTTGAGGAACCCCACGACCTGCGACGACACCTCGACCGAGCCGAAGCACAGTGTCGCGTCACCCCACGACTGCTCGAGGTCGACGTCGATGATCCGGATGTCGGTGATCTCACGTGCGGTCGTCGAGTAGTCCGGCCGTGCGACATCCACCACCGCGACGCCTTCCTCCAGGTCCAGTGTCTCCACCAGGTACGTCTCGCCGAGGTGGACGTACATCGCTCCTGCGTGCACGGCCGAATGGGCGGAGGCCGCGTCGACCGTACCGATCAGACGGCCGGTGGAGCCCTCGACGATCCGTACCGGGTTGCCGCCGCTGGAGCGGATGTCGGCTAGGTCGGCTGCTCGGTCACGGCGGGTCCAGAACCACCCCCGTGAACGTCGCCGAAGGTACCCGGCCTGCTCGAGCGACGCCACGACGTGCGCGACGTCGCCGGTGAACAAGGAGAAGTCGGACTCCTCCAACGGGAGTTCCTGGGCAGCTGCGCACAGGTGCGGAGCGACCACGTAGGGGTTGGCCGGGTCGAAGACGGTCGCCTCAACCGGAGCGCCCAGAAGCTGGTCGGGGTGCGTCACGAGATAGGTGTCGAGGGGATCGTCGCGAGCGACCAGAATTCCGAGGCCGCCCTGGCCCTCGCGGCCGGATCGGCCGATCTGTTGCCACATCGACGCGCGAGTGCCCGGGAAGCCCGCCATCACGACGGCGTCCAGTCCGTCGATGTCGATCCCGAGCTCGAGGGCGTTCGTCGCCGACACCGCGAGCAGATCGCCGCGCTTGAGCTGCTGTTCGAGCTCTCGACGGTCCTCTGGCAGGTAGCCCCCTCGGTACGGTGCGACCCGCTCGGCGAGCTCGCCGTCGACGGCTGCCAGGGCGGTCCGTGCCTGCAGGGCGACCGTTTCGGCACCTCGACGGCTGCGCACGAACGCCAGCGTGCGCACGCCGTCGGCGACCAGGTCGGCCACCAGCTCCGCGGTCTCGGACGCCGCCGAACGGCGTACGGGCGCGCCCTGCTCGCCGTGCAGCGCAGTCAGGGGAGGCTCCCACAGCGCGACCGCCGTCGGACCTCGCGGGGAGCCGTCGGCGACCACCGCTTCGACGGGCTCGCCGATGAGCCGGGAACCGCTCACGTCAGGGGTGGCGGCCGTGGCCGATGCGAGCACGAAGGTGGGGGAGGCGCCGTAGTGGGCGGTCACCCGGCGCAGTCGCCGGACGATCTGCGCGACATGGGCCCCGAACACACCCCGGTAGTGGTGACATTCATCGATCACCACGTACCTCAACGCTCCCCAGAAGGGTGCCCATCGCGCATGAGACGGCAGCAAGGACCGGTGCAGCATGTCGGGGTTCGTGAGGACGTAGTTCGCGTGGTTGCGAGCCCAGTCCCGTTCCTCACGCGACGAGTCCCCGTCATAGGCCGCGGCTCGAACGCCCGGCACACCGAAGGACGACATGGCGCCGAGCTGGTCGTGGGCAAGAGCCTTGGTGGGGGAGAGGTAGAGAACCGTCTCCCCTCGGGCTCCGGGCTTCTGCGTAGTGGAGGCAATCGCCGACAATGCGGGCAGCAGGTAGGCCAGCGACTTGCCGGACGCCGTACCCGTCGCAACGACGGTGTGGCGACCCTCGAAGGCCGCCGTGGCCGCCGCTGCCTGATGGGTCCACAGGCCGACGACACCTCGCCGAACCGCCGCCTCCACCACGGAAGGGTGCACCCACTCAGGCCAGGGCACGACTTGGGCGTCTCGCGCCGGCCGCATCTCCAGATGGGTCAGTCGATCGCGGCGACCCGGGGGAGCGGCAAGGCGGAGGGCCGCCGCCTCGGGATCGAACGCCCGACTCCTCACCATTCCGCCTACACTCCTTGCATCGATGCCGACGCCTAGCCTCACTGCCAAGGTTGCCACGCGGTTCGATGAGGTTCGGCCCCTGAGTTCGCATCACCGCATGAGGAGTTCCGTGGACCTCTCGTTGGACGACCGCGCCGCAGCCGACAGTGTTGTGGTGGCCGTCCGGGGACAGGTCGACGTCTACACGGCGCACGACCTCCGGGACCGGCTCACTGGCTTCGTCGACGCGGGGGAGAGGCACCTCATCGTCGATCTCGGAGGGGTGGAGTTCCTGGACTCCACGGGCCTCGGGGTTCTCGTGGGGGCGCTCAAACGGGTCCGGGCAAGGGACGGCTCACTTCAGCTCGTCTGTAGTGAGGAACGACTGCTGAGGATCTTCCGGATCACCGGTTTGGACAAGGTTTTCCTCATCCATGCTTCCGTGGAAGCGGCCTCTTCCTGAGACCAGTTTCGCCATTACTGTGCGTCACGTATCGCTGACACCCGTCGAGTCGCTAGACTCCGCGCGTCGGCGGGGCAGTAGTGCCATTGCCCGGGGAAGCTGTCCGATGGCAGCAAAACTGTCTAATCGTCGCCACGACGCCTCAGCGCCGTGGCCCAGTGGAGGTACTGAATGGCCGGGCTGATTCTCGCCGCGGAGGCGGACGTGTCCCTCTCCGGGGGCAACATCACCGTGGTGGTCGTGGTGGCGATCATCGCGATCGTGTCGCTGGCAATGGCCGCGCTCTTTCGACAAGAAGTGCTGGCCGCACCCGATGGCACACCCAGCATGCGGACAATCGGCCAAGCGGTCGAGGAGGGCGCCCAGGCTTATCTGGCGAGGCAGTTCCGGACACTGGCCGCATTCGCGTTCCTCGCCTTCGTGCTGCTGTTCGTGCTGCCTGGAGACACGTCCATCCGCATAGGCCGCTCGCTGTTCTTCGTCCTCGGTGCGGGATTCTCCGCGGCCGTCGGCTACATCGGGATGTCGCTGGCCGTCAAGGCCAATGTCCGGGTTGCGGCCGCCGCTCAGACGCAGGGCCGCGACCCCGCCATGCGGGTCGCGTTCCGCACCGGTGGCGCTGTCGGAATGATGACCGTGGGCCTGGGCCTTCTCGGAGCCGCCGCGGTCGTCTTGATCTACAAGGACGAGGCGCCGGCGGTGCTCGAGGGCTTCGGATTCGGTGCCGCGCTGCTCGCCATGTTCATGAGAGTCGGCGGCGGTATCTTCACCAAGGCTGCGGACGTCGGCGCCGACCTTGTCGGCAAAGTCGAGCAGAACATCCCCGAGGACGACCCCCGCAACGCAGCGACGATCGCCGACAACGTCGGCGACAACGTGGGCGACTGCGCCGGGATGGCGGCCGACCTCTTCGAGTCGTATGCCGTCACGTTGGTGGCCGCCCTCATCCTCGGCAAGGTGGCCTTCGGTGCCGAGGGACTGGTGTTCCCGCTGATCGTCCCCGCCATCGGCGCGATCACCGCCATTCTCGGCGTCTACATCACCCGGCCCACTCCCAACGAGGGTGGGCTCACCACGATCAACCGGTCGTTCTACATCTCAGCGGCTGTGTCAGCGGTGCTGTGCTCGATCGCCGCATTCGTGTACCTTCCCAGCAGCTTCGCCGGGCTCACGGATGCCTCGGCCGGGTCAGACCTCATCAGCCAGCTCACCGGCGCGACCGACTCCGGCACCGATGGAGACCCGCGGGTCATCGCGCTCGTCGCAGTGCTCATCGGGATCGCGCTGGCTGCCATCATCCTGGCTCTGACCGGGTACTTCACCGGCACCGAGCACCGACCCGTCAAGGACGTCGGCAAGACCTCCCTGACGGGGGCCGCCACCGTGATCCTGTCCGGTCTGTCGGTCGGTTTCGAGTCTGCCGTCTACACCGCGCTCGTCATCGGCGCGGCCGTCTACGGCGCCTTCCTGCTGGGCGGCGGGTCGATCATCGTCTCCCTGTTCGCCGTGGCCCTCGCCGGGTGTGGGCTCCTGACGACGGTGGGCGTCATCGTGGCCATGGACACGTTCGGACCTGTGTCGGACAACGCGCAGGGCATCGCTGAGATGTCCGGTGACGTCGACGAGCGTGGTGCCGCGATCCTCACCGAGCTGGACGCGGTCGGTAACACCACCAAGGCCATCACCAAGGGCATAGCCATCGCCACCGCCGTGCTGGCGGCGACCGCGCTGTTCGGCGCGTTCACCGACGCGATCACCGAAGCCACCAGCGAGCTGTCGGGTTCGTCGGCCGCGCTGAGTGGAAGTGAGCTGCTGAACCTGAGCGGAGTCATCAACATCGTCGACCCCGCGAACCTGGTCGGACTCCTCATCGGGGCTTCCGTCGTCTTCTTGTTCTCGGGGCTGGCGATCAACGCGGTCGGCCGCGCCGCTGGCGCCGTGGTTTTCGAGGTCCGTCGTCAGTTCCGGGAGATTCCCGGGATCATGGAGGGAACCGCGCGGCCGGAGTACGGCAAGGTCGTCGACATCTGCACGCGCGACTCCCTGCGTGAGCTCGCGACACCCGGCATCCTCGCCATCTTGGCTCCCGTCGCTGTCGGCTTCGGCCTTGGGGTCGGGCCGCTGGCGTGCTTCTTGGCCGGGGCGATCGGAACCGGAACCCTGATGGCCGTGTTCCTTGCCAACGCCGGTGGCGCATGGGACAACGCCAAGAAGCTGGTCGAGGACGGCGTGCACGGCGGCAAGGGATCGCCTGCCCATGAGGCCACCGTCATCGGTGACACAGTCGGCGACCCGTTCAAGGACACTGCCGGCCCAGCCATCAACCCGCTGTTGAAGGTGATGAACCTGGTGTCGCTGCTCGTGGCTGCCGCCATCGTGAAGATGTCCTACGGCGACGACGCCAACACGACACTGCGGCTGACCATCGCTGTGGGTGCCGCGCTGATCATCGCCCTCGCCGTCTACATCTCCAAGCGACGGACCGTTGCTATCGGTGACAGCGACTCCGCAGCAGCGCCGGCGACTCCGTCCGCGACCGTCTGAGGGTCGGCAGGCTGCCGTCATGGCTCGCAGAGTCACCATGCACGTCGGTCTGGCGAAGACGGGCACGACCTACCTGCAGCGGGTGTGCTACACGAACCGCCGGCTGCTCAAGCGCAACGGAGTGCTGTACCCGGGGGCGAAGCGGGCGTCTCACTTCAAGGCATCCCTCGACCTGCGCGAGGTGAAGTTCAAGGGCCATGAGTACCCCGACAGCGAGGGCGCCTGGTCGCGCCTCGCGGACTCCGTGAACGGGTACGACGGCACCGCACTGGTCTCCCACGAGACGCTGGGCCGGGCGACACCTTCGGCCATCGACAAAGCCCTGTCCAGCTTCGACACCGACGACGTCCAGATCGTGTTCACGGTCCGTGACCTGGCCCGTCAAGTGCCGGCGGTCTGGCAGGAGCAGCTCAAGAACCAGAACACGATCCGCTACCAGGACTTCCTCGACGCCATCTTCGGATCGGAGCAGGGCCGGCAGCGAGACGGCAAGTTCTGGACGGGTCAAGACATCATCGCGCTGGCGAAGCGCTGGGCAGACGTCATCGGTCCGCAACGCGTGACGCTGGTGACAGTGCCGCCGTCCGGCGGCGATCCACAGGAGCTGTGGCGTCGCTACCGCGAAGCCGTCGGGCTCCCCGACCTGGACTACGACCTGACGGTGGCGGGGAACTCGTCGCTCGGTGTCGTCGAGGCCGAGATCCTGCGCCGGCTCAATCCGCGACTTCCCGACCTGACCTGGCCGGAGTATGAGTACCGCATCAAGCGCAGGTTCGCTGAGTTCGAGCTCGGGGCCTCGGGGAGCAGTGGGCGCATCGTCGTGCCGCTCCAATGGCAACCCGAGGTCGAGCGCATCGCCGCTGACATGCGGACCTCGATCGAGACCGCCGGCTACCGGATCGTTGGCGACCTGGACGACCTGCGCCCGACGTTCCCGGAGTCGACCGGGCCCCTGCCGGACGAGCTGCCAGACGACGTCGTACTCGACCACGCACTCCGGGTGCTGGGAAGGCTTGCTGCCGCCCCGGACCCAGAACCCGTCGCGGTACCGAAACCCCGCTCGGGGAGGAAGGCGCGGCAGCCCCAGGAGCCGGTGAGCTACCGGCGCCGGGTCCGAGCGCTGGCCGGCAGGGCTAGAGCGAGAATCGTGCGTGGCTGAGCCGAAACGCGTCTACCTGCACATCGGCGCCCCCAAGACCGGGACGACGTTCCTGCAGCAGGTGCTTGCCCGCAACCGCGACGCCTTGGGGGAAGCCGGGGTGCTGTACCCGCGCGTCGGCCGCGAAGCGCATCACAGCGCGGTCTGGTCGGTCCGCAAGACCTTCCAAGGGACCGACTCGGGCGCGAAGTTCGCCCGCCACTGGTCGCGGCTCGTCAACGAAGTCGACGAGTGGCAGGGCCCCACGGTCGTGGTGTCCAGTGAGCTGTTCTGCTTCTCGCGAGGCGGCAAGATCACCGAGATCCTGTCGGGGTTTCCGGGTGCAGAGGTCCACATCGTCTATACCGCCCGCGACTTGATGCGGCAGGTTCCGGCTGTGTGGCAGGAGCAGGTGAAGAACCGGCAGACCACCCGCTACCGCGACTTCCTCGATGACGTCCTGGGCGGTCGCTCCACCGACTTGACGCAGTTGTTCTGGGGCGCCCAGGATGTCCGCGCCGTGCTCGCTCGCTGGTCCAAGACCTTGGAGCCTCATCGCGTCCACGTGGTCACAGCACCACCGGCCGGGTCGCCGCCCGGCCTGCTCTGGCAGCGGTTCGCGGCCGTCATCGGCGTCGACCCCGATGCCTTCTTCTCCGAGATACCGCCGGCCAACCGTTCACTCAGCATCACCGCTGCTGAGGCACTGCGTCGCTATAACGAGCGCTATGCCGCGGACCTGCCCATCCTCGAGTACCGCAGGATGGTCCGGAGGCAGCTCGACCCGGCATTCGCGGCCACCCTCGACGACTCCGCGCGACTTCCCCTTACCCCTGCTCAGCAAGCGGCGATCGTTGCGCTGTCGGAGCGCATGGTGAAGCGGGTACGACGAGCCGGCTACGACGTCGTGGGTTCGCTGGACGAGCTGCTTCCGACGGGCGTGAGTGAGTCCCAAGCAAGCAGTATCGGCCCTGACGACATCTCCGACAGCGAGGTCATGGAGGCCCTGCTCAAGGTCCTCGATCACCTACTCCGAGGGCCCCGCTGAGGACGCTCCTCGCAGACCGGTGCGACGCAGCAGACGGCCGCCGGCGCTCCGCACGGACCAGTACGGTCCCGACAGCCGGTCCCTCACCGCGTCGACGTCCCACCGTGTCCGCGAGGGGGCGGGACCCAGCGACTGCTGCAGCTCGAGGAGGCGCCGACGTTGCCGTCCACTGTGGACCAGCAGACCGGTCGATGCCCGGATAGCGGCGTTGGCCAGGTCGGCTTCGCTCTGGGCGGTGGGTGACACGTAGGGCAGGTGGTCCGCCGGCCGGGGTATCAGCTCTGCGAGGTCACCCTGGATGCGGTAGCCGGCGGTGGACAGCTCGTCGATGAGCTGCTGGGAGCGTTTGGTGACCCACTCCATGTGCTCGGGGGGCAAGGTGAGCTTGGACGATCCGCCGCCGAGGATCTTGTCCACCAGGACCATCCGGACCAGCGGGTCATAGATCTCGATGGCCATGTGCTTGGCGTCGAAGTTCATGCGGCGCAGGAGCTCGGTCTCGGCAACGCCCAAGGACTGGTTCACCCGCGGCGTGTCGGTGTTGTACGAGTCCGCGGCGAGTCCGGTCACCGCGCAGTACCGGCGCCACAGCGTCTCGGGAGGCGCACCCGGATGGGCAACGGTGACGACGTGGATGTTGCTGGCCGGGACGAACTGGGCCCACCGTTCCAGCACGTACGCCGCATCGTGAGTACCCCAGAAGAGCTCGCCGAAGGGTGCAGGAGCATCGCGACCCATCTCGATCAGGTCGGACACGAACGTCTCCAAGGTCACGGTGTGCTTGTGCTTGATCTGCTCCTGCCAGTCCGAAACCAGCTGGCGAGCCAGATCGCGGGCCGTGAAGATGACGTGGACGTCGGCGGGCTGGATGCTCGCCAACCCGGCTTCGATGCGGTCCGGCCGGGCCCCGGCGAACAGCTCGTTGGACAGCAGCACCGTGTCTCCGGACCACTCGCGCGTGCGGGTCGCCACCGCGTCCCAATGCCCCCGGAACTGGCTCGCGCGCTTGCCGCCCCAGCCGATCCCCCGGAAGTCGAGCATCGAGAAGAAGCACTGCGCCGGTTCGTCGTAGGGGAACAGCACCCCGGCAGCAGAAAGCGGGTGCTTGTTCTGGAACAGCACGTTCTGCAGATAGGTGCTGCCCGTCTTCGGAGCACCGATATGGAAGAAGACCTTCTTCGGCTGGCCGGGCTCTCGGGCTTGGAGCTGTGCTGCATCCATCAACGATTCCCTCGTGCTCGTACGTAGGCGCGGATCGCGCCCACCGCTTCACGGGGCGCAACCCAACGTGTCCGGTGCGCTTCTGTCAGTGCCGTGGCGAGCATATCGACGGCAGCGCTCGCGACGGTATCGGGTGAGGGAGACGGTACTGGTCCGAAGCCCGAGTCGGCGGGGATGAGATCGTCCAGATCACCAACGATGTCGTAGCCAGCGGAGCGCAGACCGGCCCGCGTCCGTTCAGAGATGGCGAGAACGTTCGCTCGGTGCTCCGGCGGCACGCGCAGCCGCTCCCCGGGCTTGTGCAGCTCGGCTCGGCGGGTGAACCGGGCCTTGACGATCCGCTCGTAGGTAGGCCAGGGCAGCTCCGGCGGCAGCTGCTTGTTGAGGCGTCGAAGAACTTCGGCGTCGACCGCGTTCAGCGACGGGTTGGCGGTGCCTGCGGACAGCTCGAAGCCGTCCGCAGAGATGCCGAGGACCTGGCAGAACCTCCTCCATAACAACGTAGGGGGGCTGCCGGTCGGAGGGAGCGTGATGACATGGATGCGCTCACGCGGCACGGCGGTGGACCAGTTCGCCAGAGCCGCCACGGCGTCCTGGGCACGCCAGAAACCCTTCTCCGGCGTCCCCGTGCCGCCATCGCGCAGGGCCCGGCGAAGGTACCGGTCATACGTCTTGGTCCGGCGGTTCTTGAGCGACTCCTGCCAGACGGCCGGTAGCTGGCGGGCGAGGTCACGCGCTCCATAGATGACGTGGAGCTCGAAGCCGGCGAAGTCGGCAGCCACCCGTGCGATCTCGTCGACGTCAGCACCCGCCAGCACCTCGTGCGATATCACCGTCCGCTCGGCCCGGCCTTTGCGGACCTGCTTCGCGAGCCCCGCCCAGGCCCCCGCGGTGGCAGGGTTGACGTAGCCGTTGAAGGCGACGCCCCGAAGGTCGAGGGCGGCGTAAAAGTGGTCCAGGCGGTGCGATCCCGGCACGTCGACGCCGACGGCCCGCAGACGCCTACGGTTGCGCCACAAGGTGTCCTGGAGGTACGTCGTGCCCGTTTTGGGTGGACCAACATGCAAATAGATGGAAGGCGAGGTGCCGGACACCAGCACATCGTAGAGGTCACCACGTGGCGGAAGGGTGAGCGAACCCTCGACTGGTACCGTGACCGGTTGGGACTTACCCCATGCACCTGTGAGGATTCGAGCATTGACAGACATCGCCCCTGCGCCGCAGTTGGAGACGACTGACCACCACAGTGACCCGCTGGCAGGTCACCGGGTCGTCCAGCGCACCATTCTGCGTCCCGACCAGGAGCTCGACATTCGTCCCCTCTACGTCGGTGGGCTGTCGTCCTTCAGCACCGGCGAGAGCACGTCACGTCAGTCAGGCGCGAGCGACGACGACGAGTTGGCGCCGGAGTCGCCAGTCGAGGGTTCAGGGGCGGCGGAGAGCGACGAGTCCATGGGTGGGCACGGAGCCATCTTCGGCAGTCTCGGCGCCCAGGTGCAGCCTGAGCGCAGGCTCACGTTCGGTACCTACTTCAACGCGTTCCCGGCCGGTTATTGGCGACGCTGGACCGACTTCGCGAGCGTCCGACTCGTCCTTCGGGCCTCGGGTCGCGGCACGGTGATCGTGCACCGGTCCACGTCGAAAGGGCACGTGCAGCGAGCCGAATCAGCGGTCGTGGACTCAGCCGACGGCCAGACATTCGTCTTCGATCTGCCGCTCAAGCCGTTCATCGACGGCGGGTGGTACTGGATCGACTTGGAGGCCGGCGATACCCCGGCCGTTCTCGAGGACGCCGTGTGGGCGTTCGAGACCGACAAGCTGACCTCGGGCCGGCTCTCGATCGGGATCACGACATTCAACCGACCGGAGTTCTGCGTCGACCAGCTGCTGAAGCTTGCGCTGGAGCCAGCGGTGCTGGCGGTGCTCGACGAAGTCCTCGTCATCGACCAGGGCACCTCCAAGGTCGTCGACCACGAGCTCTACCCCCAAGCTGCTGCCTCACTGGGGCACCAGCTGCGCATCATCGACCAGGGCAACATCGGTGGCTCCGGTGGGTTCTCCCGAGCCATGTACGAGGCGACCACCCACGGCGTGAGCGACTACGTCCTGCTGCTCGACGATGACGTGGTGTGCGAGCCGGAGGGCATCCTGCGTGCCGTCGCCTTCGCCGACCTCGCCCGGCACCCGATGCTGGTGGGCGGGCAGATGTTCAGCCTCTACGACCGCTCCGTCTTGCACGCGTACGGAGAAGCGATCGCCAAGTACCGCTGGTTCTGGGGTGCGGCACCCAACACCGTGCACGGGCACAACTTCGCGAAGAAGTCACTGCGCTCGACCCCGTGGCTGCACCGCAGGGTCGATGTCGACTACAACGGCTGGTGGATGTGCCTCATCCCCACCAAAGTCATCCGTGAGATCGGCCTGTCGCTGCCGATGTTCATCAAGTGGGACGACGCGGAGTTCGGGCTGCGCGCCGCCGAGGCGGGCTACTCCACGGTCACCCTGCCCGGTGTCGCGGTGTGGCACGTGCCCTGGCACGAGAAGGACGACACGATCGACTGGCAGGCGTACTTCCACCGCCGTAACCGGATCGTTGCCGCGCTGCTCCACTCGCCCTACGACCGCGGCGGACGGCTAGTTCAGGAGAGTTTCGAGACTCAGGTGAGGCACCTGCTGTCCATGCAGTACGGTCCGGCCGAGATGGGACTGATGGCGATCGAGGACATCCTCGAAGGACCACAGCGCATGCACCGCGACATCCTCGAGCGCCTTCCTGAGCTTCGCGAGCTGCGCAAGCAGTACGACGACTCCCGGTCCTCGTCCGACCTGGAGGCGTTCCCCAGAGCGCGGCGTCGCAAGCCGCCGCGGCGAGGCAAGGAGCCGACCGCTCCCACCGGCAGGCTCGGGCGCGGCAAGGTCATGCTGGTCGGGGCGGTCCGCCAGGTGCTGCCGGTACGAGACCTGGCGCGCACCAATCCGGAAGCCAACATCCCCCATATCGACCTCAAGTGGTGGCTGCTGTCGCAGTTCGACTCGGCGTTGGTCTCCTCGGCCGACGGAACTGCGGCCTCCTGGTACAAGCGCCGGCCGGAGCTGTTCCGGAGTCTGCTGATGCGCTCGGTCACGCTGCATGCCCAGCTGGCCAAGGAGTGGCCGACACTGGCAGCGGCCTACAAGGAAGCCTTGCCCGAGTTGACCGCGCCCACGACCTGGCGCCAGACATTCGACGCGTCCACGGGGAAGGACCCGTCGTAGTAGGTTGGCGGCTGCGTCGGGCCGCGCGCGTGCGGGGACAGCGCCAATTGTGGAGAAGTCTCGGGTCGGCTTGATATGCGCGCTACCGTTCGAGCGGACCACGACTGCAGATCGCACAGCCGAGTGAGGGGGGTGTCTCGCCATGGGTGAAGCCGGGCACAAGCTCGTCATCGTGGAGTCCCCTGCGAAGGCCCGCACGATCTCGGGCTACCTGGGCGGCGACTACATCGTGGAATCCTCGGTTGGCCACATCAGGGATCTGCCGAACAACGCCAAAGAGGTCCCGGACAAGATCAAGAAGGAGTGGTGGGGCCGCCTCGGGGTCAACGTGGATGGCGGGTTCACGCCGGTCTATGTCGTGCCGGCGGCGAAGAAGAAGCAGGTCGCGAAGCTGAAGTCGCTGCTCAAGGGCGCCGACGTCGTCTTCCTCGCGACTGATGAGGACCGCGAGGGTGAAGCCATCGCGTGGCACCTTTTTGACGAGCTCAAGCCGAAGGTCCCCGTCCACCGGATGGTTTTTCACGAGATCACTCGTGAGGCCATCGCGGCGGCGGTTGCGGCTCCGCGTGCCATCAACGACGACCTCGTGCAGGCGCAGGAGGCTCGCCGGATCCTGGACCGGCTCTACGGGTACGAGTTGTCACCAGTCCTGTGGAAGAAGGTGATGAGTGGGCTGTCTGCCGGACGCGTGCAGTCGGTGGCCACTCGCCTGGTCGTCGACCGCGAGCGGCAGCGGATCGCCTTCCGGGCAGCGTCGTACTGGGACCTCGAAGCCATCTTCGACGCGGGCGCCGACAAGACTCCACGCACGTTCCCAGCCAAGCTGTGGAGTGTCGGTGGTCGTAGGGTTGCCCAGGGCCGTGACTTCACGTCGATCGGCAATCTCAAGGATGCCGCCGATGTCGTCCATGTCGACGAGGAGCGTTCCGGCACCCTCGCCCGCGAGCTTGAAGGCCAGGCCTTCACGGTGAAGTCGGTGGAGGCGAAGCCGTACCGACGCGCGCCGTACGCACCCTTCCGCACCACCACGCTGCAGCAGGAGGCGTCCCGGAAGCTCGGTTACGGCTCGGCTCGCACGATGCAGATCGCACAGCGACTGTACGAGAACGGCCACATCACCTACATGCGCACCGACTCGGTGACGCTGTCGACCACGGCTGTGACGGCCGCTCGGGCTCAGGCGGCGGAGCTGTTCGGCCGGGAGTACCTGCCGGACGCCCCCCGGACCTATGCGAGCAAGGTCAAGAACGCCCAGGAGGCCCACGAGGCGATTCGACCGGCCGGAGACTCGTTCCGTACTCCGGCACAGACGGGGCTCAGCGGTGACGAGTTCCGGTTGTACGAGCTGATCTGGATGCGCACGGTCGCGTCGCAGATGAAGGACGCCGAAGGCCGGTCGGTGTCGGTGCGCATCGCGGCGACGACGTCGAGCGGTGAGGTGTGCGAGTTCGCCGCGAGCGGTCGCGTCATCGTGTTCCACGGCTTCTTGAAGGCCTACGTCGAGGGCGCGGACGACCCGGACGCCGACAGGGACGACCGTGAGACGCGGCTGCCGCCGCTGGAGGTGGACGACACCGTCACGGTCGAGGCGCTGCAGCCGGCCGCTCACGAGACGCGCCCACCGGCGAGGTACACCGAGGCGACCCTTATCCGCGAGCTCGAGGAGCGCGAGATCGGTCGCCCATCGACCTATGCCGCCATCATCGGCACGATCCTCGCCCGCGGCTACGTGTACAAGAAGGGCAGTGCGTTGGTCCCCGCATGGCTGGCCTTCGCCGTGATCCGGCTGCTGGAAGAGCATTTCAGCAGGCTGGTCGACTACAACTTCACGGCAGCGATGGAGGACGTCCTGGACGAGGTGGCGGCCGGTCGCCGCGACTCCACCACCGAGCTGGCCGCGTTCTACTTCGGAACGGGGGACCAGCAGGGTCTCAAGGCTCTCGTGACTGAGCTCGGCGACATCGACGCCCGGGAGATGTCGACGTTCGAGCTCGGCGAGCAGATCGCCGTGCGGGTCGGCCGGTACGGACCGTATGTCGAGGATGCGGCCGCGAACCGCGCCAGTGTGCCCGAGGACCTGCCTCCTGACGAGCTGACGCTCGACAAGGCGAAGGAGCTGCTGGCCAACCCCAGTGGCGCCGAGCGCGTTCTCGGAAACGACCCCAGCAACGGCCGGGCTATCGTCGCGAAGAACGGTCGGTACGGCCCCTATGTCACCGAGCAGCTGGACGACGACGCACCCAAGGCCACCAAGCCACGGACCTCGTCGCTGTTCAAGACCATGTCCGTCGAGACGGTCACGCTCGAGGATGCGTTGCGTTTGCTCACGCTGCCGCGGGTCGTCGGTGTCGACCCCGCCTCGGGCGAGGAGATCTCGGCCCTCAACGGCCGCTACGGTCCGTACCTCAAGAAGGGCACCGACTCGCGCTCCCTCGAGTCAGAGGAGCAGTTGCTGACCATCACGTTGGATCAGGCGCTGGCGGTCTACGCCCAACCCAAGACACGGGGTGTGCGAGCTGCGGCCGGCCCTCTACGCGAGCTGGGCACCGACCCCGTGTCCGACCGTCCCGTTGTCGTGAAGGACGGCCGGTTCGGTGCCTACGTCACCGACGGCGAGTACAACGCGACATTACGCAAGGGCGATACCGTCGAAGACATCACTCTGGAACGGGCCAGCGAGCTCCTCGCCGACAAGCGGGCCAACGGGCCGGCGCCCAAGCGCACCGCGAAAGCATCCGGCGCCAAGAAGGCGACGGCCAAGAAGGCCGGCGCTAAGAAGACCAAAGCGAAGCCAGGCACAAAGAAGCCGGCCGCAGCCTCGGTGCCAGTGGCGGCGGGGGACTCTGCATCCTGACCGAGCAGCGCGTGCCGATGTCTAGGCTTTGGTCGTGGCTGACGTCGCGGTGACAGGCTCGACGGGGAGCGTCCTGCGGATCACCTCGTTCCGGCGGCTGTGGATCGGCTTGGGCCTCTCCAGTCTTGGTGACTGGCTCGGCCTGCTGGCGCTCACCGCCATGGCGAGCTCCCTGGCCGCGGACACGTACGCGGAGCAGAACTTCGCGATCGCGGGTGTGCTGTTCCTCCGGGTGCTTCCGGCTGTCGTTCTCGGTCCGTTCGCGGGGTACGTCGCCGACAGGCTGGATCGTCGCACCACCCTCATCGTGGGCGACCTGCTCCGCGGGGCCGTGTTCGCCACGATCCCGCTCGTCCACACGCTGACGTGGGTGTTCATCGCCACCGTCATCATCGAGGCGATCGGCCTGGTGTGGCTGCCGGCGAAGGACGCCACCGTGCCCAACCTGGTGCCCCGAGAGCGGCTGGAAGCAGCGAACCAGATATCCATCGCGACCACGTACGGCTCGGCCCTGCCGGCAGCTGCGCTCTTCGTGTTGCTGTCGCTGGTGACGAAGGGCTTGCACTCCTCCTTGGGCTGGCTGGACGACCCGGTGACGCTGTCGCTGTACTTCAACGCGGCCTCCTTCATCGTCTCGGGTCTGGTGATCGCGAGCCTGCACGACATCCCCCGCGGCCCTGCCCTGGGATCCGGGAGCGGCGAGGGCATGTGGCACGTGATCCGCGACGGATGGAGCTACGTCGCGCACACCCCCCTCATCCGGGGGTTGGTCATCGGGATCACCGGCGCCTTCGCCTCCGGAGGCGTCGTGATCGCCTTGGCCCGGGTCTACGTGGAGGATCTGGGAGGCGGCGATCCCGGGTACGGGTTGCTCTTCGGAGCTGTCTTTGGAGGGCTCGCGCTGGGCATGTGGAGGGGCCCGGGGCTGCTGGTGGCGATGTCTCGGCGCCGTGTCTTCGGAGTCGCTCTGATCGGAGCGGGGGTGCTGTTGGCCGCAGTCGCGGTGGTCGCGAACCTCCCCGTCGTCACCTTCCTGGCGGTCGGCCTGGGGTTCTTCGCAGGGACGGCTTGGATCACGGGGTACACGCTCCTGGGTCTTGAGGTGGCCGACGAGATCCGCGGGCGGACGTTCGCCTTCGTGCAGACCCTCATCCGCATCGCCTTGGCCCTCGTCCTCGCCGTGGCTCCGCTTCTCGCCGGACTGCTCGGTCGGCATCGCTTTCGGGTCAACGACGATGTCGTGCTCGACTACAACGGGGCCGCGATCACGATGTTCGCCTCGGCACTCGTCATGATCGCTGTCGGCGTGTTCTCCTACTCTCAGATGAATGACCGACCAGGTACGTCGATAGCCAGTGAGCTGAGGAAGTCCCTGATGCCAGCCGCTGGTGTGTACGCCGACCGAGGTGTCTTCGTCGCGTTCGAGGGCGGCGAAGGAGCCGGCAAGTCCACGCAGGCCAGGCTGCTGGAAAGCTGGCTGGCGGAGCAGGGATACACCGTCGTACTCACTCACGAGCCGGGTGACTCGGCCGTCGGGCAGAAGCTGCGCCAGATCCTGTTGGACCCACGGACCGGTGCGCTCGACTCGCGCGCCGAGGCGCTGCTCTATGCCGCTGACAAGGCAGAGCACGTCGAGAAGCTGGTCAGGCCCGCGCTCGCACGAGGGGCGGTGGTCGTCACCGACCGGTACGTCGACTCCACCCTCGCGTACCAGGGTGCGGGTCGCGCTCTCCAACCAGCGGAAGTCGAGCGGGTGGCTCGCTGGGCGACGGGCGATCTACGTCCGCATCTGACCGTGCTTCTCGATGTCGAGCCTCGGTTCGGCCTTGCGCGCTCCGGAGTCCCCGACCGGCTCGAGTCCGAACCGCTGGACTTCCATGCGCGGGTCCGAGAGTCGTTCCTGGCTCTGGCGGCCGCTGATCCGGAGCATTACCTCGTCATCGACGCCGGCTTGACGCCGGAGGCGATCGCGGCGGCGGTCCGGGACCGCCTGGCGCCCTGCCTGCCTCTCGCCACGCGTCAGGTTCGGGCTGAGCGATGACCGTATGGAACGACCTGGTCGGTCAGCGGGAGGTGGTGCAGCGACTGCGGGGTGCGGTCGCCGCGGCTGGTGAAGCACTCGAGGGGGAACCCGCGGCTGGTATGACTCACGCGTGGCTGTTCACCGGGCCGCCGGGCTCCGGACGGTCCAACGCGGCGCGCGCGTTCGCCGCTGCTCTGCTCTGTGATGGGGGCGGCTGCGGCGAGTGCCTGTCGTGTCGAACCGCGCTGGCGGGGTCACACGCCGACGTGACGATGGTCGTCACCGACCAGTCGGTGATCCGGGTCGACGTCGTGCGGGAGACCGTCCGGCTGGCAGCGCTGGCTCCCGCAGGATCCCGCTGGCAGATCATGATCGTGGAGGACGCCGATCGGCTCAACGAGCGGGCCGCCGATGCGCTCCTGAAGAGCATCGAGGAGCCACCGCCACGCACGGTCTGGCTGCTGTGCGCGCCGACGATCGAGGATGTCGCGCCCACGATCCGCTCCCGGTGTCGTGCGCTCGTCCTCCGGACTCCGTCGACGGCGGAGGTCGCAGAGCACCTCGTGCGCCGACTGGGGATCTCCGAGGGCGTAGCGGTCTTCGCCGCGCGAGCCTCTCAGGGGCACATCGGTCGAGCCCGTGCTCTCGCCCTCGATGAGGCGGCCCGTAACCGACGGCGTGAGGTGCTCCGCGTGCCCGCACAGCTGAGCGACCTCGGCTCCTGCATGGCCGCCGCGGCGAACCTGGCCGACGCGGCCACCGAGGACGCGACGTCGCGCAGCTCGCCACTCGACGCACGCGAGACAACTGACCTCGAGCTGGCGTACGGCGCAGGCACCAGCGGGGTGAAGCTGACGGGCTATGCCGCTGCACGCAAGGAGCTGGTCCACAACCAGAAGCAGCGGGGGCGCCGCTTGGTCCGGGACTCGATCGACAGGTTCCTGCTCGACCTCGCCTCGTTCTACCGCGACGTGCTGGCCGTTCAGCTGGGGTCGCGCTCTGAGCTGATCAACGAAGAACTGCGCTCCGAGGTAGCTACTATGGCCAGAGGCACCACGGGGGAGCGGACGACTCAGCGGCTTGATGCGATCTTTGCTGCGCGTGAGGCTCTCGAGGGCGAGGTGGCGCCGGTACTCGCTCTTGAGTCCCTGATGATCTCGCTGAGAGGCGCAACGCAATGAGGAGCTCGGATGGCAAACGCCGACGCCGGTCGCGACCCTGACCACGTCGCTGACCCGGTGCGTCAGGACGTGCCGTGAGATACCGCAATGCCGTCGCAGCCGTCCTCGTCGTCACCTGCGGACCTCTTCTCGCCTCCTGCTCCTCAGCGGACGACGCCAGCGCACCCGCATCAACAGACACTTCCGAGCGATCCGCCCCGTCGACTCCCCCGACGTCGTCGGCGCCATCGAAGTCCAGCCCCCCAGCGAGCGGTGATGAGGCGATCCCCGGCTTCGGGGCTGGCCCACCCGGCAAGGGCCTCGGGAGGTTCCACGACCAGCGCCCGGACTGGGTGAGCTGCGGCGACTCTGGCCAGACGTGCGCCGACATCTGGGTTCCGCTGGACTACGGTGACCCGAACGGGACGGCCATCACCATCAAGGCGAAGCTCGACCCGGCAGCGGATACCGACGCCAAGGTGGGTTCCCTCTTCATCAACCCCGGAGGACCTGGTGGGTCCGGCATCGACTACCTGGACCGAGTGAAGTTCGGCTCGGCGGTCACCGACGTGTACGACGTCGTCGGCTTCGACCCGCGAGGAGTCGCTACGAGTACGCCGGTGGACTGCATCACCGACGCCGAGCTGGACGCCTTTGTCGCGGCCGACCCGTCGCCCGACACACCGCAGGAGATCGCGGCCATGGAGGACCTCTGGGCGAACTTCACGGCCGGTTGCCAAGACCGATCCGGACCCTTGTTGCGGCACGTGTCGACGGTTGAGGTGGCGCGCGACCTCGACGTCATGCGATCCGTCGCCGGCGACAGCGACTTGTTCTACTTCGGGGGGTCGTACGGGACGTACATCGGTGCCACCTACGCCGCCCTGTTCCCCGAGCGCGTGGGCCGCATGGTGCTCGATGGCGCTGTTGACCCGCTAGCAAGACCGCTGCGCTCGCACATCGGTCAAGCGGTCGGCTTTGAGACAGCGCTCACGGAGTACCTGAACTTCTGTGTCGAGTCGGAGAGCTGTCCGCTGGGAGACGACGTCGAGACAGCCCGTGACGCCGTCGTCGACCTGTTGCAAGACCTGGATGCGAACCCGCTGCCCACGGCCAGTGGGCGTGAGCTGACAGAAGGTTTGGGCTTCCTCGGTGTCGTGCTGCCGCTCTACAGCCGCGCGACCTGGCCTTATCTCACTCAGGGATTGGAGTACGCCATCAACGGACGCGGCGATGTCCTGCTCGCGTTGGCAGACGCCTACGCCAAGCGGTCGTCCGACGGGACGTACGCGACGAACTCCCTCGAGGTCCAGTCGGCGGTGAACTGCCTTGACCACCCCGAGCGTGCGTCACTTGACCAGATCCGGTCCACTTCGGCCAGATTCAGCAAGCTGGCCCCGGTGTTCGGACCTGTCGCAACCTGGTTCGCCTACGGATGCTCGAACTGGCCGGTCTCACGGGCGGAGCCGCTTCCGGACTTCTCGGCAGAGGGCGCGGCCCCGATCGTGGTGGTGGGCACGACACGTGACCCGGCTACCCCGTACCGGCAGGCCGTCAAGCTGGCTGAGGTACTCGAGTCCGGTGTACTGCTGACACGTGACGGTGACGGGCACGGAGCCTACGGCTCAGGCAACGCGTGCATCGACGAAGCGATTGACGCGTACCTGGCGGACAATGTGGTGCCGGAGGACGGCACTCGCTGCTGAGTCGCCGGCTGCTGCTCCGCGGAGCTGACTGGCCGGCCCGAAGGTTTTGCCCACCGCCGGGGCACTTGGTACCCTCGCCAGTCGGTTCGGCACTTGTCGCGAACCGCGCCGCCTTAGCTCAGTCGGTAGAGCGTCTCACTCGTAATGAGAAGGTCGTCGGTTCGATTCCGACAGGCGGCTCCGCTTGGAAACCCCATGAGCAGGGCAAACAGCGCACCGACCAGACAGGATCCGGTGTTGTCATTCGCCATTCAAGTTGCTAGATGCCCCCCGCCCCGACGGCCGCTCGTTGACGCCTCAGCGCCGCGGCTATGCGGGCATCCGGTGTTCGTCATCGCATCCGAGAGGCGGCACGGGCGCTGGCGACGGTGGCGGTGATTCAGTGGCTCAGCGGTTGGTCGGGACGGCTGTGACTTCAATCCAGCTGTCGTCGCCGTAGTGGACGGTGTTGCGGCATAGGTAGGGCGGTACGGGCATGTCGAACTGTGCGTAGCCTTCGCGGTTAGTGCAGGCGCTAGTCCTCACCCGGTTGGTGATTCGTGAGGTCAAGCCTGCAGACCGGTAGGTCTTGTCGCATTGCCACCTTGCAACGGTGGGACCCTGGAGCGGTGTCTCGAAGAAAATGGGTAAGTTCGACGATCTACTTGGCTGCGCCGCTACGCCACTAGAGCGTTTCCCAGTTCAGATGCACTGCCGCAAGCATCAAGATGGGGACTCAATCAACGGCTTGCTTTGTACGCCGCGCAACCCTGAAATGATCAAGCGAGGGAGCCACCGTGCCGCGTGTCTATCTGCATGACTTCGCCACTGCCGACGCCGAAGCAATGGGCAAGCGGGCCGCAGCGGTGGAAGCGGCCGGCTGGGACGGGTTGCTCCTGGCGGACAGCCAGAACCTGACTCCGGATGTGTTCATTGCGCTCACCATGGCAGCTGCTGCAACAAGCCGGTTGGAACTTGGCACGGCCGTGACGAATCCTATGACCCGACATCCGGCCGTCGTCGCGTCCGCTATTTCGTCGCTACAAGCCGCCTCCGGTGGTCGGGCCGTGCTTGGTTTGGGGCGTGGAGACTCCGCTCTGCTTCAGCTTGGGTTGCGCCCACAGCCTCGTGTGGCCTTCCAAAGTGACGCGCGGCGGATCCGCGCCTACCTGCACGGCCATACCGTCGACGAGGCCGGCTACCCCAGCCGCATTCAATGGTTACCCTCCTCGGGCTGTCGGCCGGTACCTCTGCAGATCTTCGCCAGCGGGCCGCTGCTGACTGCGGATGCGGCTTTGGTCGCTGACCGTTTGACGATCGTGGTTGGAGCCCGGCCCGAGCGCATCTCAGCGCGAGTACAAGCCGCGAAGGCCTCGCGTGAAGCGGCCGGTCTGGACCCAGCAAGTCTCGACGTCGGGGCTTACCTGATCGTCGGAGTCGATGACGACCCGACGCGAGCACGAGACTTGGTTCGCGGCAACGTCGGGATTTTCGCGCACTTCCAACGCGACGACACCGCGCTGGATCCCGCCGACGAGGCCGTGGTTGCAGCCGTCACCCAGCGGTGGGAAGAAGCTACTCACGGGCTCGCTAGCTCGGCGCAAAGCGGAGCCTTGACCGATGACTTCGTGGATCACTTCGCCTTGGTGGGAAGCCACGACCACTGCGTCTCCCGCCTACGGGAACTGTTCCGAGTGGGGATTGACCATCTCGTGCTCATCGGCGCGTCCCGAGACATCCCGCAGCAGACGGCCAACCGCAATACCACGGCCATCTTGACAGCCGTTACAGAAGCAGCCCGGGCCTTGGCCTGAGCGAGGTCCATCTCGCGGCAGCCCACCACTGCCACAGCCCAATGACGTGCATCACTTGGAGCACAGTGTGGTCCGTTCGCCTCCATTGCTGCAGACCTAGCAGGAGGCCCAATACGGTTTCTGCATGATGGACTCCAGCCCCGAACCGAGCGGTCGTCTCGTGCGACTGGCGTCTGCTTCCGACATGGCGACCCTCAGCCGGCTGCTTGTGCAGCTTTACGCCTGCGAAGTGCCCGGAATGCTGCGCGGCGATCGCGACATGCAAACCGAACTCGCGAGACGTCTCCTCAGCTCAGCGCCGCTGGGCCGCCGCTACGTTGTCGTCCACGATGCGGAGGTGGTCGCGATGGGATCCCTGGCGACCCGGGCTGAGCCCCGACCTGCGACGCCGCCAGGGGTACTCCTGGCGTTTCCGTCGATCTTGGGTGTCCGTGACGCACTCGGCAGCTACGCAGGGGTGTTGCGCGCCATGCTGACGGTCGCCGCGCCGCCGGCCGTCGCGGAGGCCCAGATCCACTCGGTTGTGGTCGACGTTGACGCGCGCGGCAACGGAGCTGGAACGCTGCTCATGGCTTGCCTCGAGCGCCAAGCCACTGCATTGGGCAATAAACGCGCCACGCTGCAGGTTTTGGCCTCCAACTCCACTGCTCGCGCCTTCTATCGAGCCCGCGGCTACGTGGACAAGGGCCCCCCGCACGGGCGCGTGCGAACCGCCCTCGCCCTTCCGTCGATTTTGATGTACAAGAACATCGTTTGAGGCGTTGAGCGTCGGCCCTGCACGCTGGCCGGCCGATGTCGACGTGCTTCACGAGGGTGCGGGGCGGCTCGGTAAGCTGCTGGGTTTCGAAGGGCGTGTATTCAAAGTAGTAATAAAGCACTCAAAGTCATCGAGGAACTCTCTAGTCATACTGCCGCCCCACCTAGGCAACGAAACAGGGCGAAAGACTATGTCTTGACGCTCAGCGGACTGGGGATCGGTCTCGGATTGATTGCGGAGGTTTGGGGTTCATCGGCGCTAGCCCTTCAGCTGGCGCTCACGCGGCTCACACTCGCTGCGACTGAGCTGAGGATGAGCAGCGACGTCGCGCACAAGCGAAGTGACTAGCTGCTGTGGCATTCGATCGGCCTATCGGCTGCAACGCAACCCAAGCACGTTTCCCCCGGCGCCCCCCAACGCTGAAAGACGCGAGGGCGATGTCTCGTTGCCAACCGTGGTCAGAGGAGTGTCGCCCTGGACCGCAGGGGATAGCAGTGATCGACGAAGTGGAGTCCGAGACCTGGCGGTGCTCGCCAATACTGCAGCGCTGCTCGACGTTCACGAGGTGGACGGCATGGTGACTCAGCGCCTTCTGACAACCTCCTTGACGGGTCCCACCGCCAGAGAGCAGCGAATACGGATGCTCGCCTGAACGAGACGTGCCACCTCGGCTGCACGGCGCAAGGTGACAGGCAGTGAACAACCAAGGCGAAAAGCCGAACAACGGTCGCCGAAGGTGACAAACCGTGTCAATCTCGGCGTGTACTTCAACGACCATTGAACTCGGAAAGAGAGAGAACCATGCGCAAGACCACACTCATGGCCACCGTAGTCGGCGTGTTGGCGACAGGGCTGTCGATGGCTGGGCCTGCCCAGGCGCACAACATCGGCAATGAAGGCTGCACACCGGGGTACTGGAAGAACCACACATCGAACTGGGAAGAGTACCGAGTCAACAAGCCAGTGGGCGAAGTGTTCGACTTCTCGGGCACGCCGAATGAAGTGGCTGCCTATGCCAACATCACGCTTGCCAACGCCTTGCGACTCAAAGGCGGTTCCACCCTCGGCGGTGCGACCGAGATCCTCCTGCGCGCCGCAACTGCGTCCGTGTTGAACGCCGCGCATGAAGGAGTCGGCTACCCACTGCGTCGCGGTGGCGAGGACGGTATCAAAGCTCAAGTCAACGAGGCGCTGGCAAGCGGCGACCGACAGGCCATGCTCGATCTTGCTGCCTCCCTTGATCGCCTCAACAACCTGGGTTGCCCGCTCTGAACCACTCAGTGTTGAACTGCTGATTCCTGCTGCAGCAACCGCCCACCCCAGAACGCCGGGGTGGGCGGTGCGGGCCGGTGGGCGGAGCCAAGAGGTTCCGTCTGGGCGGTACATCGGTGAAGCCAGTCGGCTCGCGCGTCTGGGTTGAGAGAACCGCCTTATTTTGGGTCAGCGGCGGGTCGTAGTAGTCAGAGCGGTCGTCGGCTCAGACGCGTGCGTAGTCAGCTTCCGTGGCCACCAGAAGTGTCCGCCCAGCCAAACGCCGAGCGCTGGCACAACCACTGTGCGGACGAGAAGCGTGTCGAGCAAGACACCGACGCAGATCACAACGCCCAGCTGGGCGAGCACGACGAGCGGGAGGACGCCGAGTACGGCGAACACTGCCGCCAGCAGGATGCCGGCGCTGGTGATCACGCCACCGGTCGCCGTGAGCGCACGCAGCATCCCTCCAGCAGCGCCGTGCCTAACCGCCTCTTCGCGGGCACGCGTGACGAGGAAGATGTTGTAGTCGACCCCGAGGGCGACGAGAAACACGAAGGCGAGCAGCGGGACACCGACGTCAAGCGCCTCGAACCCGAACACCGTCGTGAACAGCCACCATGACAACCCGAGGCTGGCCAAGTAGGTCGCCAGCACGGTCAGCACCAGGAGAACTGGCGCGACAAGCGATCGGAGTAGCAGCACCAGCGCGAGTAGCACCAAACCTGTGATCAGCGGCAGGATGAGGAGGCGGTCGCGGGCTGCGGCGTCCTGGCTGTCGACGAGCTGGGCGTCGGTGCCGCCCACGAAGGTGTCGTCCAGTCCCGCGACTGCGTCACGCAGCGCGGCGATGGTGTCGGCGGCCGCATCGGTTCCCGGGGCCGCATCGATCACAACGTCGACCTGGGCGAGACCTGCGCTTCGCGCGGAGACGTCGACGCGCACCACGCCCGCTACGTCCTGGACCGCCGCTACGACGACGTCGGGCCGGTCGCGAGTGAGCACTTGGGCGGGGTCCGCGCTGCCGGCCGGGAACGACTCAGCAAGACGTTCCCCTGCGGTGATCGCTTCGGGCTTCTCAAGGAATTGGTCAGCTCCGCTCAGGCCGGTACTGATGGCGAGGATCCCGGAGGCGAGCACGGCCAGCACTGCGGTGGAGGCGAGCACAAATGCTGCCGGGCGCCGCGCGACGGCCGTGCCAACCCGCCGCCATGGGCTACGCCCGTCAACCAGTGGGATGTCACCAACGCGCGGAACTCGGGGCCAGAAGATCCAGCGGCCGAACAACACCAGGGTCGCAGGCAGCACAAGCAACGCGAACACCGCGGCGACGAGCACGCCGATTGCGCACGCGACTCCCAAGCCTCGTGTGGTGGGGAAAAGCGAGAGCGTCAGCGTCAGCAAGCCCACGACCACGGTGGCGGCGCTCGAGGTCACGGCCTCCGCAGTGCGAGCGGTCGCATGCCGCATTGCGCCGTACCGGTCCTCGGTCGTCTTCAGCTCGTCGCGGTATCGGGAGATCAGCAGCAGTGCGTAGTCGGTACCGGCACCGAACACCAGTACGGACAGAATGCCGACGGTCGACTCGTCCCAGACCATTCCGAACGCGGAAAGCGCCTGAGTGGCGAGGACGGCCGCAAGCCGGTCGGCAATCGCCACGACGATCAGGGGCACCAGCCACAGCACCGGGCTGCGGTAGGTCAATAGCAGCAACAACGCGACGATGCCCGCGGTTGTGAGCAGCAGCGTGCCATCGGCGCCGTCGAACACGGCTGACAGGTCCGCCTCGACCGCAGCTGGGCCTGTCACCTGTGCGTCCACACCGACAGGCACGGCGTCGTCCAGCGCCATGCGGAGGTCACCGACGAGGTCCGCTGTCTGCTCCGAGCCACCGGCAGGCATGGTGAGCACCGCGAGCGCGGCCGTGCCGTCCTCGCTCGGCGCGAGCGGCGGGCCAGGTGGCAGGCTCAGGTCGGCTCGGACCTCGTCGACCAACGTCTGGAGCTGGCTGAGCACCGCCCGGTCGAGGGAGCGTCCGGCGCCGCCGTCACGTGCTGATGGCCCAACAGTGAACACCGCAACTGCGGTGGTGGCGTCGTCCTCGGGCAGCTGCTGCTGCAGTTCGACAGCCCGAGTACTGCCTGCCGCGGCGGGCAGCGGGTCGGTGGCGCCCGCGGGTACCGGAGGCTCGCCGAGCGCGATGATCACCGCGACTGCGCCGACCATCGGCAGCAGGGCAGCGAGCCACGCGGTGCGCCGGCTCGGGTACTCGCGCGACGGCGAGCGATGCGCGGCACGGACGGAGCGTCCCTCAGTCATGGCATAATCCTCTTCGCAACTAACTCATTTACTGTCTAAGTAGATTAGTAGTCTGGTGAAGGAAGTGCAAGGCGCGTGGATGAGAGAACGTCTGACAGGCAGGCGCCGTTCGAGGGCTGGCGGCAGACCGAGACGCTGACGCTGCTGCGCGAGATGGTGAACGTGGCCGCACAAGTGCGGCCTACAGTGGCGGCTCGGGCTGGGCTCAGCACCAGCGAGCTGTCGGCGCTGGAGCACCTGTTCGCAGAGCCGTTGGGAGCAGGGGAAGTCGGCCGTCGGCTTCAAGTGACTTCCGCGGCCACCACCCAGATCGTCGACCGGCTCGCCGAGCGGGGTCACGTCGAACGTGAACCGCATCCCACCGATCGGCGGCGAACGCTGGTGCGGCTGACCGACTCCGGACGGTCGGAGGTGCTCGAGCACCTCATGCCGATGTTCCGCGCCCTCGCCCAGATGGACGCCGAGCTCGACGATGCCGAGCGAGGGGTGGTCGACCGCTATCTGCGACACGCTACGGCGGCATTTCGCAGCGTCCTCTGACCCCTGCACCGGCGTGACAGGCGCCGAGTTGCTCATTCTCTCGTTTGGGCGGCCAGTGTCTGATCTTCGAGGCCGTCACGCTCCGGTTCCGGGCGGTCCGCCGGGGAGTGCGACAAGGCATCGGCCATGGAAGACACGTACCAGAGCGCTCACTATCCACAGTGTGTATAGTGACTGATATGCCGCCCTCCACAACGCTGCTCGCACTCCTGGAGCAGGAGCCGGCCTACGGGTACACACTGAAGCGCCGCTACGACGAGCATTTCGGTTTCGGGCACCGTCTGGCGTTCGGACAGGTGTATGCCGCCTTGTCGAGCTTTGACCGCAACGGCTACGCAGAGGTCATTGGCGTCGATTCCGACGGCGGACCGAGCCGCAAGCGCTACCGGATCACCCCGGAAGGCAGCACTGTCGTCGAGCGCTGGATCGCCACGCCCGAGCCCGCATCGTCCTACACCTCGAGCACCCTGTTCGCGAAGGTGTCTGTCGCGCTCATGTCGGGACGTGCCGCCAACGACGTCCTCGCCATCCAGCGGCAGGCTCACCTTGAGCGAATGCGTGCGCTGACCAAGCGGCGTCGCACTGCAGAGACTGCAGAGCTGCTAGCTCTCACCTTCGAGCTCAACCATCTCGACGCGGATCTGAGATGGATCGAGGAAGCGGGGCTTCGGCTCGCCGACCTGAAACGGGTGGTCCTCGATGCCTGACCAGTACACACTCCTCCAGGCGCGCGGTCTCTCCCTGGCGTACGGCGACACACCGGCGCTGATAGACGTCGACATCTCACTCAGGGCCGGCGAGTCGGTCGCGCTCATGGGTCCGTCAGGGTCCGGCAAGTCATCGCTGCTGCACTGCATTGCCGGCGTGCTCGTGCCCGACTCTGGGGGGATCACCGCCTTGGGGCAGCGCATCGACACCCTCGGCGAGGCGGCGCGGAGCGCCTTCCGGCTGGAGAAGCTCGGCATGGTGTTCCAGTTCGGCAACCTGATACCGGAGCTGACCTTGTTGGAGAACGTCATGCTGCCGCTGCAGCTCCTCGGCACGTCGGCCAAGCACGCCAGCGCTCGGGCGCACGAGCTCCTCGAGGCTCTGGACGTGGATGCGGTATCAGACCGTCGTGCGGGGGCTGTCTCCGGCGGCCAGAGTCAGCGGGCGGCCGTCGCCAGGGCGCTCGTGCACCGACCGGCCGTGCTCCTCGCGGACGAACCAACCGGGGCGCTGGACACCGTCAGCTCCGACAAGGTGCTCGACGCCATGCTGCTGCTGGCCGAAGAGCTGGGATCCGCAGTCCTGGTGGTCACGCACGAGAACCGGGTCTCTGCGCACTGTGAACGACTGGTCACCTTGCGGGATGGCCGGGTCAGTTCACCGGCGGCGGTACTTTGATCTCCGCCATCCGGCTCGGCCTGCGTCTAGCGGGCCTATCAGCGAGCGTCAGTGGCGGAGCAGCGCGCGTTCGCACGTTGATGGTCGCCCTCACCTCCCTCATCGGCACGTTCCTGCTGCTGGTCGTCGGCTCCATCACCCGCTCTGAGATCCTCCAACGACCTGCGGGCCTAGAGCGTGGCGTTAAGATCCTGCTCCTCGCCGTTGTCATTGCGGTCAGCATGCCTGTACTGAGTCTCGCAGCGACCTCGGGTCGGTTGTCCGCGGCGATGCGCGACCGCCGTTTGGCGAACCTCCGATTGCTCGGGCTCTCCGCACGTCGTACCCGCGTGGTGGCCGCCGTCGAGACGGGTGCCGCCGCCGTGTTCGGCGCTGTGATCGGCTGCGGGGTGTTCCTCCTGGCCCGCCCCGTGATTGCCGGGCTGCACCCGGCCGGGCGCGAGTGGCCGCTGCACACCCTGTGGCCGTACTGGTGGGCGACGATGCTGGCCGTTGTCACGGTGCCACTGGCTGTTGGCGCCGTTTCGGTGCTCCCGCAGCGCTCGACCAGCCGAGCGGCCCTTCTCCAGGCACGTCGGGCGACGACACGCCGTCCCTCTCCGCTGCGTCTGCTGCCACTTGCAGCCGGGGTGGCACTCGCGACGTTCGTGATCTCGCAGGCCGAGAACCGACTCGCCCAAGACTCTGGCTCGAACGAGAGGCTTTCGCCGTACATGCTCGCCGCCATCGCCCTGCTCGGCATAGGAACGCTGCTTGCCGTACCGGTGTTCGTGCGGCTGATTGGCGACGTCCTGGCCAGCCGATCAGGCCGGCCCACGCTGCTCATCGCCGGTCGGCGGCTGCAGGAGCAACCCGCGGCCATGACCCGCGTTGTCGCCGGCCTGTTGATCGGGCTGTTCGTCGTCACTGGCGCTCGCGCCGTGGTGGTGGCGTTCGAGGACACGCAACAGTACCGAGCGTCCGCGATCGGCGAGACGACCGGTCAGGTGGCGACGGTGTACACACCTGCGAGGCTGGCACCGGCGGTGCGTGAACGTCTCGACGCCGATCCCGATGTCGTGCAGACTGCGGCGTTTCCGCGCCTGAGGGCCTCGTGTCACGTCGCGGACTTCTGTGGCACCGCGGCTGTCGCCAGCTGCTCGGACTTCGAGAGGTTCTATCCCGGCGTCAAGGGCTGCCGTGCGGGCGAGCCGATGTGGGTGGGGACGGACGGCCGCCCGTGGCTGCGGCCCGGTGCAACAGCACTCGGTGTGCGCGCTGAACTGCCCAGGAACAGACCGGGGACGCTCATCAAGGTCCCCATTCCCCGGCACACGGTTGACACCGACGCGGCGGGGCTCGTCAACTCGGTCGACGTGCTCCTCCCTCCCTCGACACCAGGAGTCTTCGAACTAGCGACATCACGCATGGTGGCCATCGACGTACGAGCAGAGCCGGGTATCGCCGTCGAGACGGTGCTGGACGTCCGCGGCGCCTCCTACTCCACCTCCCCCGACTCGACGTACTTCTCCTTTGTCAACAGCCTGCGATCTCTGGTGTGGGCGATCGCCGCCCTCGTCCTCAGCGTCGGCTTGCTCTCCTTCACAGTCGCCTCGATCGACCGAGCGACGAGCAGGAGATCGGAGCTCGTGTCGCTACAGCTGGTCGGGGTAAGGCCCGCAATCCTGCGGAGAACCCAATGGATCGAAATCGCGTTGCCGCTGACACTTGGCTCGGCGGCTGCGATCGCCTGTGGGCTGTTAGCCGGTGTCGCGTTTCTGTCCTACGGCAGCATCGTCGACCAGACTCCGTGGCGTGACACGCTGGTTCTCAGCGCTGTGGCGATGCTGGGAGCACTGCTGGCGGCCAGCTCCACACTGGTGGCGGCGAGCCCCCCGATCCGGCCGGAGACGATCCGGACCGAGTGAGCGAGCCCGAGCGGAGCGCACGGTGGAACGCGTCAGTTCGGTCTCGTTCTACGCGAGCATCGCCGTACCGTCCTGCTGAGCCGCACACTGGCTTTGTGTCGGTCAAGACTCTCGCCACCCATCGCGGTTCAAGGCGTCTGCTGATGTGTTCGATACTGGTGATCCTGTGCCCCTTCGGTGGGGCGAACGCCAGCTGCGCGGCGCCATCCTTGTTCGTCGGCGAGGACGACGTCCCCGTGCTGAGGAGTGGTTCAACCGTCCGCGTGCAAGGCAGCCATTTCGTCGACGGCGGTTGCGACGATCAAGGCGGCGGGAGCCTTGGCTGCTCGGCCCCGGACGAGGAGGAACCTACAGTGCCCATGACGGATGTGGGCTTGGTCATCCGGCAGGACGGGCAGGAATGGGAGCTCGGGACCGCCTCGGCCGGCACGGCGGCGGACAACCGGTTGGGTCAGATCGCGTGGGAGGTCACGCTGCCTCGACAACTGCGCGGCGGGGATGCCGTTCTCGTGACCGAAGCGGGCAGGCTCGAGATCGTCGTCAAGCGCTGACGCCCCTCCGCTGCACCCGCAGGACACTGCGCTGAGACGCCAATGGACGGGTCCGCGATGCTATCTCTGTTCGTGAGCTGATCTGGCCGGGTTCGAGCTGCTGAGGAACTCCTCCCACGTTCGGACGCCGCGAGGCTGGTCAGGGCACACGTTCGCCCCGGCTCGGTACGCTCGGGCGAGATTGCCCGGCACCGGAACTGCCACGATCCGGCGCCGAGAGGCCGTCAGCCGTGCCCAGGCGTGGGCCAGGTCGACCCCTGAGCGCACCTCGGGCCCGCCAAAGTCCGGAGCACGCTCAGCTGGACCGGCGGTCACGTGTCGACAGAGCCGGTCGGCCACCTCTGCCGTGTCGACGGGCTGGAAGCGGAAACGCTGAGGTACTGGGAGCATCGGCGCCCGCGCCAATGTCGCCAGGGTGTTGGCAAGGAAGGAATGGAACTGGGTGGCGCGCTGGACGGTCCATGGCAGGCCGGAGCGGGCGACGATCTCTTCGGTCTGTCGCTTTGCCCGGTAGTACGCGACCGGGATGCGGTCCACACCAACGATGGACACATACACGAGGTGAGGGTTGCGGGCGTCTCTCGCCGCCTCCACGAGGCGAGCCGTGCCCTGCACGTCCACCTCCTGGGAGGCTCGTGGGTTGGAAGCGCAGTGCACCACCGAGTCCACCGCGTCCACCGCGGTGCGAAGGCTGGCGGCATCACCCAGGTCGCCGAGCACGACGTCGACGTTCGAGTCCGCTGTCCATGGGGAGGCGGTCGCAGCGCGCATGAGCACACGGACACGGTGGCCGTCCGACACCAGGCGGTCCACGACGAGCTGGCCGAGTGCGCTGGAACCGCCGGTGACAAGGACCTCGGACATGAGCTTTCTCCTTCTCGAGTAGCACCTCACAGGCAGCGCTCTGCTCCTAGAAGGGGCCAGGCGCGGTACGTGGTCAGCGAGCCGATCGCCCCAGATTTCCGCCTGAACCCTACAGCGGAGGCACCCTCCTCGGTGCCTCGGCCTTGCGGCCATAAGCCTCCTAGACCACCGCTTCTGTGACATTCTGTATGCCTGCCGTAACTCCGCGTACCTGGAAGCAGGATGACTTGCTGATGCCCCTCGCTCGCTTGCCGGCCCGGCCGATCCACCCGGTCGACGAGCATGCCGAGACGCGATGCTGGAGAGTGGCATGACCAGCAAGATGCTGCTGGCTCAGATCGTTGAAGTCTCAGGTGACGCGATCTTCAGTGAGGACCTCAAGGGCCGTGTCACGAGCTGGAACACCGCCGCGGAGCGTCTTTACGGTCGCTCAGCTGCGGACATGATTGGTCGTCCGACAACCGAGCTGCTCCCAGCTGCCACGGCGACTCAACTGAAGGCTGTACAAAAATTGGCGCGGACGGGATCGCGGATCGACCGCTTCGACACGATGCACCAGCACGCAGATGGACGCAGCCTGGCTGTCTCCCTGACCGTGTCACCTCTGCGTGGCGCCAATGGTGGAATCACCGGTCTGGCCACCAGCGTGCAGGACGTGACCGACCGGGTACGGCTGACCAAGGAGCTCGCCGATGCGCACCGGGCGCTGGAGCGGCATTCCAGGTCCCTAACCCGGTCGAACCGGGACCTGGCGCAGTTCGCGTACGTGGCGTCTCACGACCTGTCCGAGCCTCTGCGCACGATGACGGGCTTCGTTCAGCTGCTCGAGAAGCGCTATGCCGACAGCTTCGACGAGCGCGGAGTCCGGTACCTCCGCCATGTCGTGGACGGGTCGACTCGGATGCGCGCCTTGATCGACGACCTGCTGCAGTATGCACAATTTCTGCAAGAGGAACCCGTTGGTGCCTGGGTCGACACCGAGGCAGTCACCAAGCGGGCCGCAGTGACAGTGGGCCTCACGGACGTGAAGATTCAGGAACTGCCCGCGGTCTGGAGCGACGAGCCATCGGTCTTCGCCGTCTTGCAGAACCTGCTCAGCAACGCCATGAAGTTCAATCGACCCGACGAAGCGATCCGGGTTGTCGTGTCGGGCGTGCGTCGAGGTGACCGTGTACAGCTCTTCGTCGACGACAACGGCATCGGCATCGAGGAGCAGTACCGCGAACGCGTCTTCGGCATGTTCTCTCGCCTGCATGTGCGCGAGGCGTACGCAGGCACCGGTATCGGCCTCGCCATCGTGCAGCAGATCGCCGAGAGGTCCGACGGCCGGGCGTGGGTCGAGTCATCGCCACTCGGAGGATCCCGCTTCGGTATCGATCTACCCGCGCCGCCTGCGGACGCCTTCCCCACGTCGAAGGCGGCAGCATGAGCAAGGTCGCGCAGCTGATGAAGATCCTGCTTGTCGAGGACAGCATCGCTGACATCGAGCTGACCTTGGATGCGCTCTCCGAAGCGAAGGTGGCCAATGAGGTGGCCGTGGAACGCGACGGTGCCGCGGCGCTCAGTTACCTGCGCGATCCCTCCCATGTCCTGCCCGACATGGTGATCCTCGACCTCAACCTGCCGCGGATGACCGGCCACGAAGTGCTGGCAGCCATGCGGAGCGACGACGCGCTACGTCGGATCCCGGTGGCGGTACTCACCACATCGTCGGCCGAGGCCGACGTGGCGAAGACCTATGACTTGGGCGCGAACTGCTTTCTCACCAAGCCGGTGGACGTCGACCAGTTCGTCCACGTGGTGCAGTCGATCGACGACTTCTGGCTCGGGCTCGTCCGGCTTCCGCAGTGACCTCGCTGGCGGTCAACGGACTGCCGAAACTCGGCGTTGACACCGAGATTCGGCTGCTCCTGATTGAGGACACACTCGCCGACAGCGACTTCATCCTTGCGCTGATCGAGGACGAGTTACCCCATGCTTGCGTCCACGTCGCGGTCAACCTCGAAGAGGCCTTGCTCCGGCTGTCGGAGAACGTCTACGACATCGCCCTCGCCGACCTCTCCCTGCCGGACGCTGATGGCTTGAGTGTCGTCAGGGCGGTGCGTACAGCCCACCCGGACATGGCTCTGCTGGTGCTGACCGGGCGGGTAGACGGCGACATGGCACTGTGGGCTCTGGCTGAGGGGGCGCAGGACTACTTGGTGAAGGGCGACAACGACGGACCGCACCTCGCCGTCGCGCTCCTCCACGCCCTCCAGCGCCAGCGCGCCGAGCAGGAGGCCCATCGGTATCTGACCCTCGCCCGCGGACTTCTCGACGCCCTCGAGGCGCCGACGTGTGCGGTGTCGGCGGACAGCCGCATCGTCGCGGTGAACCTAGCGTGGGACACGTTCATGATGCAGAACGGCGGCGACTCCGAACGGTGTGGCGAGGGCAACAGCTACCTGGAGGCGTGCGACCTCGTCAGGGGAGACACTGCTGAAGGGGCGGTGGCGTCCGAGGTCGGCAGCGGCCTGCGGGAGGTGCTGGCGGGACGAGTGGATCGTTACGAGACCTCCTACCCCTGCCATGGCCCCGATGTGGAGCGCTGGTACAGCGTCCGCATCACGCCGGCGGAGGTCGACGGGTTCGGTGGAGCGGTGATCAGCCACGTCGACGTCACCGACATGCACAACGTGCAACGCGCGCTGTCCCACCAGGCGTTGCACGACGCATTGACCGGCCTGCCCAACCGACTGCTGCTCACTGACCGTCTCGGCCAGGCCCTCCTGGATGGGACTCGGCGTGGTCGCGAGATCGGCGTCGCCTTCGTCGACCTCGACCATTTCAAGCGGGTGAACGACAGCTTCGGCCATGGTGCCGGTGACGCCTTGTTGATCCAGGTGGCCGACCGACTCTCCGAGCACATGCGAGCCAGCGACACACTCGCGCGGTTGTCCGGTGACGAGTTCGTCGTCGTCTGGCGCGACTTGAACTCCGCCGAGGAGGCAACCCTGCTGAGCGAGCGCCTCGCTGAGGCTCTCAAGCCTCCCTTCGACTTGGGGACGGCTACGGTGACCGTCTCGGCAAGTATCGGCGCGGTGATCGGTCGTCCGCTGGAGGGGGTCGAAGACCTGCTCAAAGCGGCCGATGCCGCCATGTACGAAGCCAAGCGTCGCGGCGGCGGACGGGTGCGGGTCTTCAGCAACGAGTCCCGTCAGGGCAAGGAGGAGACCTCGGCGACCGAGGTCGACCTGCGTGCCGCACTCACCAGGTCCGAGATGGTCCTGCACTATCAGCCGGTGATCGACCTCACGAGTGGCCGCGCTGTGGCCGTCGAGGCCTTGGTCCGCTGGCAGCATCCTGAGCGGGGTCTGCTCTCGCCGGCCCACTTCATCCCGGTCGCCGAGGCGAGCGGTCTCATCGTTCCACTGGGCCTGTGGGTACTCGAGCAAGCGTGTGCCGACGCGGTGGCGTTCGAAGGACTCGCGGCAGGCATCGACGTGGCCGTGAACCTGTCGGCCCGTCAACTGAGTGAGCCCGACCTCGTGCAGCAGGTGAGTGACGCACTCGACCGGACCGGACTCGAGGCGCAGCGGTTGCTGCTCGAGGTCACCGAGTCGGCCGTGATGCGCGATCCTGAGGCCGCCGCGTTGGCTCTGGACGCGCTGTCGCAACTAGGTGTACGCATCGCGGTCGACGACTTCGGGACCGGGTACAGCTCGCTGCTCTATGTTCGCCAGTACCCGATCAGTGCGATCAAGCTCGATCGCGCGTTCGTGTCCGGCATCGGTGTGAGTCCGGAGGACGAGGCGATCTGCGGCAGCGTGGTGAGCCTGGCGCATGCGGTCGGCGCCACCTCCATCGGCGAAGGTGTCGAGACGCTGGAGCAGTACGCCGCGCTCCGCGCGTTCGGCTGCCAGCAGGCGCAGGGCTACCTCTGGTCGCCGGCAGTTCCCGTCAACGAACTGGCTGACGTGCTGTTGGCCTGTGGCGACGTGCCCATGCCGCCTGCGGTACGAGCGCCGGCGATGTCTGCAGAACGGCAGCGGTCCGCGGTGATAACCCGCGCCGTCGCGGTGGCGGCTGACAAGACCGCAGAGGCTGCCGAAGCGGCGCGGGTGACCAAAGCCGTAGCGGTGGCGCTGGCTGCAGAAGCGGTCGCCGCGACCGCCGCCGAGACAGCCACCGCGGTGCAGCTTCAGGCCGACGCCTCCGCCACGAGGGTGGCCGACGCGGCGAGCGAGGCGGCTGCCGCTCTTGCGGCGACACTGTCCGGCGGTGATGCTGCGGCCGCTGTCACAGCTTTCCGGCTAGCGGCGACTGTGTCAGCCGCCGCAGTGGCCAACGCCGAGGAGACCGCACTCGCCGCTGCCATTGTGGCTCGCGCGGTCGCGGCTGCAGCCTCTCAGGCGGCGCTGACCGCGTCTGCTGCGGCGACGGCGCTCGAGAACGAAGTCTCCAATGCTGCGGCCGCTGTCCGGGCAGTGGTGGCGGAGACGGAGACCGCCGACCCGACTAAGTGAGCGACCCGAGCTCGTCTGGCAGCGCCCACGGGACCGTGCCCAGCCACTCAGCTCGCGAATCAGCTGGCGGGAAAGGCCCTCAGCTGGCGGCAAGGGATGCTCGGGAGCGAACCGGGTTGGGCGCCATCACGACGCGGTTCCGGCCGCCGGCCTTGGCCGCATACAGGGCAAGGTCCGAGCGTCGCAGCATGGTGGGCGAATCGGCGTCATCGCGGCGCAGCATGGTTGCCCCCACGCTGACGGTCATCGCGATAGATCTGGTCGAGATGGGCTCGCTCGCGATCAGCTGCCGAATCTTCTCAGCGACGATCATCGTGCCGGGCTCATCGGTGTCCGGTAACAGGATGAGGAACTCCTCGCCCCCTACCCGGGCGACGATGTCGCCACGGCGACAGGCCTTCGTGAACAGGCCGCCGACCTCGGCGAGTACGTCGTCGCCTGTCTCATGGCCGAAGCGGTCGTTGACCTGTTTGAAGAGGTCCAGGTCCAGGTTGAGTATTCCGAGCGGCGCCCCGGACCGGTGGCTGCGGGCGACCATCTGCTCGAGCGCCTCGTAGGCGCTGCGCCGGTTCTGCAGTCCGGTCAGCTGGTCGGTGGACGCGTCGTACTCGGCCTGCGCCTTGACCCGTTGAAACGCGGCCAGCATGGCAACCAACACCACTGCGGCAGCGACCAGCGTCATCGAACGACCGACGTACCAGCCCAGGCTGAAGCGAGAACTAGCGCCGTAGGTGAGGATCAGGTCGCACAGGCACACCAGGACGGCGATCGTCGTCCAGCGCTCCGGGCCCGTTCGCCTTCGGGTCCCACGGATCGCGGCCACGAGGGCAAGTGCTACCAGCGGCAGCGCGATCGGTGCCGTCAACGTTGTCATCCGCGACGTGTCGAGGCCGTAGATCAACGCGGGCAGTTGCTGCGCGTTGGCCGCGAAGACCGCGACGACGGTGACTCCTGCCCCGACTGACAGCATCACGGCGAAGGTGGCGACGAGAGCTCGCTCGGCTTTCGGCGTCCGAGCCGTCCACCGGGCCGGCCAGGGTGCCCAGGCGGCGCCCAGCAGCAACGGGAAGGCGGTATGCCACAACACGTAGAAATACGGTGCCATGGACGGTGAGAGCGCCAAAGGTGGATCGACCGAGATGGCACCGGGAAACGCGAGTGCGTATCCACCCATGAGCACCAAGGAGACCATGTAGGCCAGCGCCATCACCAGCATGCGGAGATCGCCACGGTCGCGGTAGTCGCCGAGCAGGAGATACACGGACATCACGTCGAAGCAGGCGACGATGCCTATCATCGCCGGCATGAAGCTGACCGTCGATGGAAGCTGGTGAGTGCCCACGGGAAGAAGCAGGCCGGTCACGACCGTGAGAAATATTGCCGTGAGGACCAACGGACGTTTCGAGAAGCGGTGTCCTTCTGCCGAATCGTCGTCGGCGGTCAAGCCCGACCCCTGAAACGGGGTCTTAGGCAGGCGAAGCATAGGAGCAGACTACCGATTACCTACCGTAATTGGGGCATCACGCATAATTATGGGTATTGTTCGGCATCCGATGTCCTGATACTGGCCTAACCGCTGTGCGCTAGGCATGTCCAGCAGCTCCCATCGTGGGCGCACCCGGAGCGTCTGCTTCACTCCAGGTCAGGCAACGCCAGCCACTGCTTCCAGGTCAGGTCCCGGCCGACATAGCGCGGCTGCTTGAAGGGCCACTGCGTGGCGATCCACCGGGGGACCAGCCCGTCCAGTGCCGCCTCGACCGGTCCAGCCACAAGGTCGTCGACGACCCACCACGAGATCTCGGCATCCGCACCGACCTTCTCCGGCGGGTCGATGTACACGCAGCCCAGCAGGGCGGTCTCCTCCGCGTCGAAGAGTGCGTAGTTGAATGACTCGTGCCGCTCGATCTCCGCCTCATGACGGGCCAGGTCCTCCCGGTCCTGCTCGTAGGTCATGGTCGCAGGCGGCCATCCCCAGGCCTCGCCGTACACCGACCACAGGCGCTTCTGAGACCCGAGCACTGCCGGTAGGTCGAGGTCGACGTCGCTGGCCCGAATCGGTCGCAGGTGGTGTCCGGTGCTCAGGTGGACCTGCAGCGGGTGGTGCCAGTCGATCGGCAGCCAGGAGCGCGTTGGCGAGGTCATCGCGGTATTGTCCCGCTCCGTCAGATCTCGCGGCCGACGGGTGTCCTGGCGTTACCTCTGGGAGCCAGCCGAGCTGGGAGTGGCGTCGCTGGACTCGTAGTCGAAGGGGTATGCGGCCGACACCGGCGTCACGAGACCTTGCCGCTTTGCCTGGTACTGGGCGACGTCGGCGGCGATGAGCAGCTGCTTGCCGATGTCGCTGCGGCGCTCGGTGGTGGTGGCGATGCCGCACGAGACGCCGCCGCCGATCGGCAGCTCGCAAGCCTCCCGGCAAGCTCCCTCTGCGGCCGCAACGACGCTCGCGATGTCATGCCCGGGGATGAAGACGGTGAACTCGTCTCCTCCGACGCGCGCAACGAGGGCGCCGTGCAGGTGGGCGAAGTGCTTGTAGAGAAGGCCGCCTATCTGGGTGAGGAGCCGGTCACCGGCTGCGTGCCCGGAGAAGTCGTTGACCGCTTTGAGTCCGTTGACGTCGAGGTTGACGGCGCTCACGCGTCCCCCTGAACGACTGGCGATAGCGTCGAAGGCGGTCGCGGCCGCGTCGTCCAGTGCCCGGCGGTTCGCGAGCCCCGTCAGCGGGTCGAGGAACGCCATCCGTTCAAGCGAGTCGACGTGCAGCGCACGAGAGATGGCGCCCCCGAGGATGGCGCCCAGCGCCTCGGTGTAGGCCTCATCGGTGGCATCGAAGGGGTCGTCGCCGTGCTCACGGGTGGCGTAGAGCTCACCCCAGAGGCGACCGTCCACCACCAGCGGAGCTGACATGGACGACCCCTTGTCCAAGGATCGGAGTATGGCGACCTCGACAGGGTCAGCGGCGGGATCGTCGACCGAGTTGATGATGATGCGGAGCTCACCGGCCGCGAACTGCGCCGACATCCCCGCCCAGATGTTGCCCACTTCGAAGTCCTCGATGCGGTACACCTCGTTCTCGGGCCAGCGTTCCTCGGTCGGCCCGAGGCGCCCGACATTGATGAGCGTCCGGACCGTCCCGGTGCCCGGCTCCTGCCGACTGATGGACACCGACGCCGCCCCAAGTGCCTGGACGGCTCCCTCCGCCGCGAGCTCGACCATGACGGCGAGCTGCGCCGACCTACCGAGGCTGCGCGCCACCGAAGCGAGCCCGCGGAGGCGGGCGTCTCCGACGGGCTGGGGCATGAGTCCTCCAAAGGGGAAGGTGAGAGTCTCAGGATAGTGAGACACTTCCGGGCCTACGGCCCTTTCACGGAAGGGCTGGCATGCGGTGGGTTGGCCCAATTCTAAGGATTGGGGCTATCGAGCTCGTAGCCGAAGGGGTCCGCCGCCGGCATGGGGTGGAGGTGCCCGCGACGTTTGGCCTCGTACTGGGCGGTGTCGGCGGCAATGAGCAACTGCTTCCCAACGTGACGTGCGCGCTCGGTGGTGGTGGCGACGCCGCAGGACAAGCCTTGCCCCGTGGGCAGGTGACTGGCCTCCCGGCAAGCGCCTTCCGCGGCCGCCACTACGCGAGCGATGTCGTGTCCGGGAACCAAGATGGTGAACTCGTCCCCACCGACGCGGGCCACGAGGCTCCCGGGCAGGTCGGCGAAGTGCTTGAACAACAGGCTGCTGACGCGAGTGATGAGTCGGTCACCCTCGTCGTGCCCCGACGTGTCATTGACTGCTTTGAGTCCGTTGACATCGAAGGTGACGGCGCTGACGCGCCCCACTGACAGACCTGCGACCGGGGCGAACGCGGTGTCCGTGGCGTCGTCGAGAGCGCGGCGGTTCGCGAGTCCCGTGAGCGGGTCGAGGAACGCCATCCGTTCGAGCTTGTCCACGTGCAGTGCGCGCGAGATGGCACCGCCGAGGATGGCTGTCAGCGCCTCGGTGTAGGCCTCGTCCGCCTCGTCGAAGGAGTCGTCGCCGACGTCACGCGTGGCGTACAGCTCACCCCACAACAGGCCGTCGACGGCGAGAGGCGCACCCATGGAGGAGCCCTTGCCCAGGGAGCGCAAGAGTTCCAGTTCGGCGGGGTCGGCCTCACGGTCGTTGATGTCGACGGTCCAGGTGTCGAGCTCGCCTACGACCGACTGCAGATAGAGGAAGTCGTCGAGGCGGTAGACCTCGTCATGCGGCCAGCGCTGCTCGGTCGGCCCGAGCCTGCCCACGTTGATCAACGTACGGATGCTGCCGGTACCCGCCTCGATGCGACTGATGGACACCGATGCGGCCCGCAGCGCGTCGAGTGCACTCTGCGCGGCGGTCTCCACCATGACGGCGAGCGACGCCGAGCGGCTGAGGCTGCGCGCCACCGCGGCGAGCCCGCGCAGGCGGACGTCGTCGACCAGGTTGGGCACAGGCGTCCTCCGACACGAGTGGAAGCCTTGAACATTATCCGGATATGCCGACGATCGGGTCGGTTCGTGAGTTCCGCGGCGGCTGCGCTCAGCGCACGGTCACCGCGAACGCCGCTGCGACGTCTCCTTGTGGACCGCGTCCGTACACATCTGCCCGGTACCTTCCCTGGAGGAGAGGCGCGAGCGCCAACCTCCACCGCTGCGGCCCAATCCGGACGAGCTTCACCGATCGCGAGGTGCCGCCCTGGTCCTCCATCCTCACGCTGAACCGCCAGTCGCTGCGGTCGAAGGCCAGCCGGACAGGTCCGGTCGTGCCGCCAAGGGACGGCAGCGGAGCAGGTGGCATGCCGTCGTAGCACATGACGGAGGACGCAGTGGACCAGCAGCTGGTGTAGGGATCAAGCGCCAGGCTCACGCCGCCAGCCATGAGCCGGACCGGAGGTGGTCCCTGCTGTAGGCCCGAGCGCTCCGCAGCAGGCAACGACGGCCCCCCCGCTGGGGTCGTTGCCTGCGCGGCGCTGGTTATGCCGGCCAGAGCCAGCACACATCCCAAGGCGGCAGCTTTGTCGCGCCGGCGCCACCTCGTCGGTCGGCTGGGATGGGTAGTCCTAGACGGCATAGCGTTCTCCTCGTCGAAGTGAGTAGCCATAAGACGCCGGAAGTCGGCGACTGGTTCCTCACCTCGACGAGGAGAACACGGCGCACGCGACCCCGCCGCGCGCGCAATGGATCAGACCGGCATTCCGCCCGTGACAGCCAGCACTTCGCCGGTGATGTAGCTCGACTCCTGGGAGGCAAGGAACACGAAGGCCGGGGCCAGCTCAGCTGGCTGCCCGGCCCTTCCCAGCGGAGTCTGCTCGCCGAACGACTCGACCTTCTCCTCTGGCATGGTGGCCGGGATCAGCGGCGTCCAGATCGGGCCGGGGGCGACGGAGTTCACGCGGATGCCGCGCTCTGCCAGCATCGAGGCCAGCCCCTTGGTGAAGTTGACGATGCCCGCTTTGGTGGTCGCGTAGTCCAGCAGCTCTGGTGACGGCGACGTGGCCTGCACCGACGACGTGTTGATGATCGTCGAGCCCTTGGGCATGTGAGGCAGCGCCTGCTTGCACAGCCAGAACATGGCGTAGAGGTTGGTCTTGAGCACCCGGTCGAACTGCTCGGTGGTGATGTCTTCGATGCCACCCGGCTGACCCATCTGGTACGCCGCGTTGTTGACGAGCGTGTCGATGCGGCCGAACTCGCTCACGGTCTTGTCGATGACCTCCTGGCACTTCTCCTCGGTGCGCAGGTCGGCCGGGACGAGGACAGCCTTCCGACCGGCATCCTCGACCAGGGAGGCGGTCTCCTTGGCGTCGTCGTCCTCCCCGGGCAGGTAGGCGATGACGACATCGGCGCCCTCGCGGGCGAAGGCCAGCGCGACGGCACGGCCGATGCCCGAGTCACCCCCGGTGATGACGGCTACTCGCTCGCTGAGCTTGCCCGTGCCCTGGTAGGAGCTCTCACCGTGGTCGGGCTTGTCGCCCATCGCGGCCGTAACGGAGTCGTCCGAGCCGGGGGGAGCCAGCTGCTCACCGGATGTTTCCGGTTGGGAATGCTTCTCCTGGGGGTCCTGCGTGTTCTGGTCGGACATGGGTGTGTCTCCTCAGTGATGGTGGCTGTCTGCGGTACGCCAGAGGTACCCCGTCATGTCGTCGCCATTCTGCGCCGGGCCTGGCAGTTGTAGTGGTCTCGGTGAGGACGACGCGGCGACGTCGTCACCCCTCAAGGTTTGCGGGCCTTCTGGCGGCTCCGCAGGCGAGCAACAGTCCGGACAGCGGCGTGGTGAGAATCCATCAGCTCGACGATGGTCTCTACGGCTGCGGTGAGAAGCAGCAGCTCGGATACGTCCGCAGGGTCCGCACCGGCCGACATCTCCTCGGGCGGAACGAGATCCGCCAGCTCGCCCACGATGTCGTAGTCCTCCCGAGCCAGCTGCACCACCAGCTCGCGGGAGGTCAGTCTCGCCCAGTCATGTATTGCTGCCGGAGAGGCAAGCGGCTCCTTACCGGGTCGTGAGGCGAGGATCGAGTTGCCCAGCTTCTCCTTGAACCAGTTGTCCCTCGTTGCGGCCTCCGGGTCGACACTGCGCACCTCGTTGATGCGCCGCATCAACTCGGCTTCGACCCTCCCCAACGACTCGTTGGTCCGGGTGGAACTGGTGTCGACCGCCTCGGGGTCTACACCGAGGACGGCGGCGAACCGGCGCCAGAGCAGCGTCGAACCTGCCCCTCGCGGGGGGCAGGTGACGATATGAACATGCTCAGCTGGGATGGTCGCGCCCCAGCGCCGTGCGACGTCAGCCACATCCTGCACCGACCAGAACCACTCGGCAGCGGGGCCTCGTGAAACGACCTCCGAGACGAACTCGCTGAACGGGATAACGGCGCCCTGCTTGACGCTTTGCTGCCACTCGGCGGGCACCTGCCGGGCCAGGTCCCGCGCGGTGATGACGACATGGAACTCGTCGGCTCCGAACGCCTCGACGGCACGTTGCGCCTGCTCCTGCGTCGCCCGTGCCAGCAGCTCGTGAGTGATGAGGATGTCGGAGCCGGCCTCGCGAACGGTGTCGACCAGCTCCCGCCAGTCCGCAGCGACGGCGTCCGGAAAGGTGCTCTCCTCTTCGATCACATGAATGGCGGCACGGAAATGGTGCCGGGGAGCCGCTGGCACGGTGAAGCCAGCCGTAGCCAGGGCCTCAGCGTTGTTCCATACGATGCTTTGGAGGTAGCTGGTTCCTGTCTTGGGGCACCCGACATGGGCGAAGACTCGACGAGCCATGCCACCTCCACGTTCGAGGCATTCGCCTCATCGATCTGGCGCCGGCACACGCGGAATGGTCGCCGGCCGCATCGACTGCCCGTGACCGGTCGACGTCACGCTGGCGGGCGCACCACATTGACCAGCCGCCGGTAGGTCACCCGGGCCGTCATCAACGACGGATGCTTCTCACTCCAGGCGACGAGGACGAAGCGTAATGGGTGCGCCAGCGCGTGGTCGAGCCGTGCGCGGGGTTCGGAGCCATCCCCGTGGCCGTGAGGGTCACGCAGACGGGCGATGCGCGCACGCAGCCGCGCCAGTTCCTCGCCGCGATCCTTGGCGAGGGCGACGAGCCCTTCCAAGGCGGCGTCGAGAAGGGCGGCGTCATCGACCGGTGATTCATCGTGCGCAGCGGTGAACCGGGGGTTGAGGTCGTCCAGGTCGCCAACCACCGAGACGCCTGATGCCTCGATCGCGCGCAGATGTTCGGCGGTTCTGGCGCGAGCCCACGGCTCGAGCTCTGCCGGCAGGTACAGCCGACGCTCGCGGTGCTTGCGCTTGGACAGCCCGCGCTTGGCGAGGGTGTTCTTGAACATCTCGTTGTAGACCGGCCACTCGAGTCCACCGGTACGACTGACTTGGTTCAACCGGAGCATGAGCTCAGCCGACTCCAACCCGAGCGACTCATTACTACCGCGCCCGCTGGTGTCGAACGACGTCCCGTCGACCGACATGACGCTCGCGAACCGCAGCCAGAGGTCAGCTGCCGTTGCGCCTGCCTGGCCTACGGGGACGACGTGGATCTGCTCCGGTGGGAGGACCTCCGTCCAGATGACGAGCAGGCGGCCCAGGTCTTGCTGCGACCAGAACATGTTGCCAGCCGGAGTGGCCCGTGGCGTGTCTGAGGTGACGGCCCCCAGGAACTCATCCCAGGTCCACAGTTCCCAGTTCTGCATGAACTCCTGCCAGGCAGCGGGGATCGTGCGGCCCAGATCCCGGATGGTGACGACCACCTCGACCTGAGCTGGAGCAAGCGTCTCGACCAGGCGGCGTACGTGGACCGGCTCGGCGGACGAGAGCCATTCCATGGACACCAGACTGTCACCGTCGAACTCGTGGATCTCGTCGACGAGCCGTTGCCAGGCCCCCGCCACGGCCGACTCGCGAGCGCCGTGCGGATTGGCGTTCAGCAAGTCCCTGGTTGCGAGGACCTGGTCAGCCCAGGTGGCGCCCGGGTAGAGGATCCCAGACCGCTCCCTCAGCCGGTTCTTGTTCTCGGCAAACACCGCCTGCAGGTAGGACGTCCCGCTCTTGGGCAGCCCCACGTGCAGGTAGACCTTCTTCGCCACCCGCGTACCCTATCCCGCTGCCGTCCAGCCGGACCGTAGGCCAGTGCTCAGCCGGCGCGGTCAGATGGTGTCGGCGTATCGAGCCAGGACCGCTTCGATGCGCTCGTTGTCGCGCTGCGACAGGGGCAGGAGGAGCTCTTGGACCACATCGGTGAGCTCAGCGACGCGCACATGCAACTGGCGGTTCTCCTGCATCTCGGCCTCGAGCTCGGTGATGCGATTGTTCAGCCGAGCCACCCTCGCCTCGAGTGAGGCACCGCCGGCCTCTCCAGCCATCGAGCCGGGCGCCACTTTGCGCGCCAGATCAGCGCCTCGGTCACGAAAGTTCTTGCCAGCCATCACCACTCCAAAATCATTCGACAGACACGAGGTTGGTCGGACGTGCTCTCGACTTGCTCGCGATGGACAATCGTCGCACCCCGAGCGACTGCCTCGGCCTCGACCTCGGCGGCGTCGACGAAGTACTGACCCGGCGGCCCTTGCTCGTCCAGGGCGTCCAGATCCCCGTCGGTCTGGAACTCCAGGTACAACACGCTGCCGTTGCGTGCGAGTGCCCTGACGGTCCGCCAGAAGTTGTCGAGGCCGGTGGGTCGCAGATCCTCCAGCAGGCGGCGCACGTACACGATCTTGCGCCCCGGCGTTGCGGCTAGCAGAGCCGCAAGGGTCAACGTCTCCCGGACCGAGTACATGTTGACGGTACGGAAGTCGACGGCGACACCGGCACTGGTGGCCAGGCGACGGGCGCGCAGCAAGGCACCGGGGGCGAAGTCGACGGCGGTGACAGTGTGGCCCTGAGTCGCGAGGTAGACAGCGTCCCCACCGGCGCCACAGCCGAGCTCCACCACGACAGCGGGCGACTCTCGGGCGGCCAGCCACTGCGAGAAGTCGCTCGGCCGCTTTCGCAGGGCGGCATCGTCGCCTGGGTTGTTGTGCCACGCGACCCACTTGTCTCGACGAGCTCGAAGGCCTCCCAGCCAGCCGTTGACTCGGCGCTTCGTCGGTCGAGGAGTGTGGTACTGGAACGACGGGTCCGGTACCCGCCAGCCCGGTCCGTAAGCGGCCCTCAGGAACACGCGTGGCTTGGCCGGAGCAGGCAAGGTGCGCCCTTCGAACTGGATCTCCTTCAGGGGCAGTACAGCTGACCGGTCGGCCTTCGTCCGCACATCATGGACCTGGTGCAGCATGCCGTTGACGATGAAGCACGAGAAGACGTCGAGGTTGCGCGATCCACCATCGGACTGAGGCAGGAACAAGGCCAGGAACCCACCGTTCTGACGGATCACCTTCCACCCCTTGCTGCGGAACACGCGCTCGACCCGCATGGACTCGCGAATCACGTCGACCGGGTACTCGTAAGCGCTGAGGTAGCCCAGGTCGACGTCGACGTCATGGCCGATGAGCTTTCCGGAGCGTACGGCCCCCAACAGCGTTCCGAAGCTGATGAACGCCGGCAGCCCACAGTCCTCACGCAGTACTTCGAGTGCGTCCTCGACCTGGTCGAGGTAGCCCTCGATGACGCTGCGGTCCGTCGACTCGAACGGGCGGTTGAAGCGGCCGTGCTTGGTGAGCGCCACCGGTCGCCCCAGCTCGTCGACCATCGTGACCTGGCCCTTGCCGGATCCGAAGGTCGACTCGGTCACGGCGAGGCTGCGGCCGTTGACATGGTCTCGGATCTCGACAGTGGCCCTGCCCTCCAGGCGCGACCGGATGAGGTCCGGCCACGGCGCGTAGCGATAGCCGTCGGCGTCGCGCTTGAAGTCGGGAGGAGAGATGGACCAGACACGGCGACCGTCGAAGAGGACATCCAGGGCGCTGGACGAGTCGAAGCGAAAGCGCAGTCCCTCGTCGTCGGCCACCAGGAGCGCGCTCGAGGTCGAGACGGTATCGCGCGGGCTGCTCAAGGCCGTACCTTCCTGCTCGCTGACGTCGCCGGACCATCGCCCTCCTGAGGACGGCGATGATGAAACGGCCAGGCTAGCAGCGGCCCACCCCCGGGCAGCCTCGCTGATCGCCCGCAGTTCGTGTCGGGGGCGCCCGCCGGCGGGTCGCGACTAGTGTTGCCCGGCACAAGACACGTTTTCGTCAGAGGGGACCGACATGATTGGGCTGGTGTTGTCTGCGGGAGCAGGTCGCCGACTGCGTCCGCTCACCGACGCCTTGCCGAAGTCGCTGCTGTCCGTCAGCGAGGACACCACGATCCTCGATATCGCGCTGCACAACCTGGTCGCGGTCGACCTGCGCGACGTTGTCGTCGTGGTCGGCTTCGCGGCAACGGCCATCGAGGAGCGCAAGGAGGCGATGGAGCGCCGGCATGGAGCGCGGCTCACGCTGGTCCACAACGACAAGGCGGAGGTCTGGAACAACGCCTACTCCCTCTGGACAGCGCGGGACTTCATGGCCGACGGAGCGCTCGTGGTCAACGGCGACACGGTGCACCCGGTCTCGGTCGAGCAGACGCTTCTGTCGGCGCGTGGGCCCGGAGTGCTGCTGGCCGTCGACACCGACAAGCGGCTGGCCGACGAGGAGATGAAGGTGATCAGCGACGCCGACGGCAACGTGCGCTCGATCACCAAGCTGATGGACCCCTCCCTCGCCTACGGTGAGTACATCGGCGCCAGCCTGGTCGAACCACATGCGGCCGGGCCGCTGGCCGACGCCCTGGAAGCCACCTGGCAGCGCAACCCCGACCTGTACTACGAGGACGGGTACCAGGAGCTGGTCGACCGTGGCCATGTCGTCGGAACGGCCCCCATCGGCGTTGGCGTGCCCTGGGTGGAGGTCGACAACCACGACGACTTGAGTCGGGCGCGGGAGATCGCATGCCACTACTAGCCCGGATGCTGGCGAGTCCGCTGTTCGTCGACATTCGTCGCGGCGCCGTCGCCGGGCTCGCAGACCTGCTCACCGAGCGCCGCATCTCAGCCGGAGGGACGGTCATGGTCGCGGTCGGCCGAGGACAAGGCGAAGACATCTGGGACCGGCTACGGCCCGTCCTGCCCACTGCACAGGTGTTCACGGTCCCTGACGCCAGCCTGCGGGCGGCGGCAGACCTTCAGCAGGCCATCGGCCAGGGGTCCTTCGACGCCGTCGTCGGCATCGGCGGTGGCAAGACCCTCGATGTGGCGAAGTACGCGGCCACCCGCGCCGCCCTGCCGATGGTCGCCGTCGCCACCAATCTCGCTCACGACGGGCTCTGCTCACCTGTCGCGTCGCTGGAGTTCCCACACGGGAAGGGCTCGTTCGGCGTGTCCATGCCGCTGGCTGTCGTGGTTGACCTGGACTACGTCTCGACAGCGCCGGCGCAGCTCGTCCGCGCTGGAATCGGGGACGCGGTCAGCAACCTGTCGGCGATCGAGGACTGGAACCTGGCTCACCGCGAGCGCGGTGAACCCGTGGACGGGCTGGCTGTCACCTTCGCCCGTACCGCCGCCGAAGCCCTGCTGCACCGCACGGACGGGATCGAGGAGGACGACTTCCTGATCGCGCTGGCCGAGGCTCTGGTGCTGTCCGGGATGGCGATGTCGGTCGCCGGGACGTCACGTCCGTGCAGCGGGGCCTGCCACGAGATCTACTACGCCCTCGACGAGCTATGGCCGAACGTCGCGAGCCATGGAGAGCTCGCCGGCATGGGGGCACTGTTCGCGTACTTCCTGCGCGGGGACGAAGTGCGGTTCACTCAGATCGAGCGCTGCCTGCGCCACCACTCACTGCCTCGGCTGCCGAGCCATATCGGCTTGTCGGAGGACCAGTTCGTACAGGGGGTCCTTGCCGCCCCGGCGACCCGCCCCGACCGGTACACGATCCTCGAGCACCTCGACCTCGATGAGGCGGAAGTCCGGACTCAGGTCGAGAAGTACTGCCTCGCCACCTCGTGACGACGCTCGGCCCCGCTGTTGTCAGCGCCTCGGATGCGCCCATGCAGGGCGGCGATGCGGTGCCTGCCGCAGCGCGGAGCTCAGCGCGTAGTACGCGGGCTTCGGGCGCAGCGCACGGTCGAACGGCAGGGGTCGACGGCCCGCGCCGTCGTGGCGGGGGTAGTCCTCCTGCAGCCAGCTGAACCGGTCTGACAGACCGAACGTGACGACGGTCTTGACCGCCGCAACGTCGAGGGTGACATCGAGGTAACGGCGGTACACGTCGGCGACGGCGCGATCGCGGGCCCGGTGGTCGGCAGCCAACCCGTCGTCGAGGACGTCCAGCTCGGTGATGTGGACATGGAGCCCACGGTCGGCCACGTCCTGCAGGAAGCTGCGGTAGGACCGGGACGAGAACCGATCGGCGAAGTCCTGCGCCCGCAGGTGCGCCTGGATGCCGAGCGAGTTCACCGGCACGCCCTGGTCGAGCAGGGAGTCGAGGACCTGCAGGGTCGCGCGGCGGCGGGCGGCCGGGTCCCCCGACGAGCTGGCAGTCTCGAGCTCGCTCTCGTTCAGCACCAGGTCGGCCTGCGGGTCGTGCTGCGAGGCGATATGGAAGGACTCCGCGACGTAGCCGGGACCGAGGGCCTGGTGCCAGGCGGAGTCGGTTCGCAGCCCGTCTCGTCCGCCCGGATCGCTCACCTGGTTGGCCACCACCCAGGCTGCGATGCGTCCGCGATAGCGACGAACAACGTCTCGTACGGTGCCGAAGAGCAGTGTGCGAGCCTCGCGCTCCTGCAAGTCGCGCATGTCGTTGGTGGTCCACCCGTCGCCGAAGCCGTTGTCCCACACCAGATGGGCGCCGAAGACGAGCTGGCGGTTGCGCTCGGCGAACTCGATGACCCGGTCCGCGAACCGGAAGTCGAGCTTGGACCGAGGAGTCTGCTTGAGCCGGTACCACAGCAGGTCGTCCTCGGTGAAGAGCACCGCTGCCTCGCGTGCGACCAGGTCGCGGTACTCAGGTTCGAGCTGCCAGCTGGCGACGGAGGACCCGTACACGACTCCGTTCGCCGCCTGGCGCCACAACGGCTCGTTCAACCGCCCGGTGTTGCTCCCCGCCATGGGGTCGTGGGCGGCTGCCCGGCTCAGCACTCCCGTCGAGCCGGCACCCGCGATGCCTGCCGCGCCCAGGAGCAGCGAGCGGCGGGCGACCACCGCCCGCGTCGAGGCCCCGTCCGCAGTCATCCCGGGACGCTACTCGCTTCGCCCTGGCCGCGTACAGCGCTGGCGGGGACGGCGTCGAGCGAGGGCTCCCCGGCCCTGGTCATCCAACCGCTCTCGGCGGAGGATGGACTAGTGTTCTGGCCCAGTCACCGAACGGAAGGACTCGAACCATGAGTGAGCTCACGCCGACCCCCGACGACAAGTTCTCCTTCGGGCTGTGGACGGTGGGATGGCAGGCCCGTGACCCGTTCGGTGATGCCGCCCGCGATGCTGTCGACCCGGTGGAGACGGTGCACCGGTTGGCCGAGCTCGGCGCCTACGGCGTGACCTTTCACGATGACGACCTGATTCCGCCCGGCAGCGACGCCAGCGCCCGGGAGTCCACCATCAAGGCGTTCCAGGCGGCCCTGGACGAGACTGGTCTGGTCGTTCCGATGATGACGACCAACCTGTTCACCCACCCGGTCTTCAAGGATGGCGGCTTCACGAGCAACGACCGACGCGTGCGCAGGTACGCCTTGCGCAAGGTGATGCGCAACATCGACCTAGCCGCTGAGCTGGGGGCCCAGACCTACGTGTTCTGGGGTGGGCGTGAGGGCTCCGAGGTCGACTCGGCCAAAGACGTGCAGGCTGCCCTCGACCGATACGCGGAGGGCTTGGACCTGCTGGCCGACTACGTGATCGACAAGGATTACGGACTGCGGTTCGCGGTCGAGCCGAAGCCCAACGAGCCGCGAGGGGACATCCTGCTGCCGACGGTCGGGCATGCGCTGGCCTTCATCTCGCGGCTCGAGCACGCCGACATGGTCGGCGTCAACCCTGAGGTCGGCCATGAGCAGATGTCGAACCTCAACTTCGTGCATGCCATCGCCCAGGCCCTGTGGCAGGGCAAGCTGTTCCACATCGACCTCAACGGCCAGCACGGGCCGAAGTTCGACCAGGACCTCGTCTTCGGTCACGGAGACCTGATCAGCGCATTCGGACTGGTCGACCTGCTCGAGCACGGTGGGCCCAACGGCGGGCCGAGCTACGACGGCCCCCGGCACTTCGACTACAAGCCGCTGCGCACGGAGGACATGCGAGGGGTCTGGGACTCCGCGGCTGCGAACATGCGAACCTACTTGCTGCTCAGGGAGCGGGCGGCGGCCTTCCGGGCCGACCCCGAGGTTCAGGAGGCGCTTGCAGAGGCACGGGTCGCGGATCTGCGTACCCCCACGCTGGCGGAGGGCGAGTCGTACTCGGACCTGCTCGCTGATCGGTCGGCCTTCGAGGACTTCGAGCTGGAGCCGATCGCCAAGCGCGGCTATGGCTTCGGCCGAGTCGACCAGCTCGCCATCGAACATCTGCTCGGCGCCCGGTAGCCCTAGTCGGGCGACCCGCCTGCAGAATCGCGGCTGAGCACCGAAGTCTGCGGGATGTGCAGCCCGTTGTCCCAGCGCAGTGACGTGAGGTCCCGCACCACGATGTCGGCGTCCGTACTCAGCGCCCGACTGCCCACGCCCACAACGTTGCCTACGCGAGCTCGTCGGCCCGCCTCGACGCCGGTACGGCTGTCCTCCATCACGATGGCGTCGGCCGCGGCGACGCCCAGCGCCGCTGCTGCGGCGAGGTAGCCCTCCGGGTCCGGCTTGCCTGCCGCGACGTCGTCGGCGCTGACGAGCACCGGCGGTGGGTCGATGCCGGCAGCCTGGAGCCGTGCCCTGGCCAGGGCCCTGCGGCCCGATGTCACCACCGCCCAGCGCGAGGACGGCATGGAGGCGACCAGCTCGCGGGCACCCGCTATCTCGGTTGCTGTCCCCGCGTCCTCGAGCTCGTACGAGTCGATCGCCGACAAGGCCGCGGCTTGATCGTCCGGGGGGATCAACAGGGCCACGGTGTCGGTGGTGCGGCGGCCGTGCACGGTCTCGATCACGCGATCGGGGTCCAGCCCGTACTCGAGGGCCCACCGGGTCCAGGACCGGTCGACGCTGGAGTCCGAGTCGACGAGGACTCCGTCGCAGTCGAACAAGATCACGCTGGCCGGTACGAGGTGAGAATCCACCGCGTGCACCTCCCGTCCGCTTCTGGGTGACATTGCGGCTGCACGAGCGCCCCGTCAGAATGCAGTGCGCACTCCACCGTGCGACCGTGTGCGCAGGCGCCATCTGCGCGGGACCGCGATCAGAAAGGTACAACCTATGCAGGACTCCACCAGCCGGCGGGCGCTGGTCGTGCGCGGAGGCTGGGAAGGCCATGTTCCGGTCGAGGCCACCGAGCGGTTCATCCCCTTCCTCGAGAGTCAGGGCTTCGAGGTCGAGGTCCGAGAGGACCTCGAGGTGTACACCGATGCCGATCGGCTGCGCGAGACCGACTTGATCGTGCAGTGCTGGACTCAGGGGACCGCAACGGATGAGCAGGTGAACGGGCTGTCGGCGGCGGTACGAGCGGGAACCGGACTCGCAGGTTGGCACGGCGGGATCGTTGACAGCTTCAGAGCCTCTCCCGACTACTTGCACCTCACCGGAGGGCAGTGGGCAGCCCACCCGGGAGGGTTCGTCGAGCATGAAGTCGTCGTGGTTCCCGAGCGGGCGGACCACCCCATCGTCGCCGGGCTGGACCGCTGGCAGCTCAACACCGAGCAGTACTGGACGCTCACCGACGGCATCAACGACGTGCTGGCCACCAGCAGGTTCCTCGCTGGGCCGGACACGCCGTGGCAGCAGGACATGACTGCTCCGGCCGTCTGGACGCGTCTGTGGGGACAAGGCCGCATCTTCGTGTCCACCATCGGACACAAGCTCGAAGACCTCGACGTCCCCGACGTCCGGGTGCTCACCGAGCGCGGGTTGCTCTGGGCCAGCCGATGAGCGTGGAATAACGATGAGACGCATCCTGCTCGACACCGACCTGGCCATGGGAGCTCCGGGCTCCGACATCGACGACGGCTTCGCGCTGGCGCTCGCGCTGGCCGATCCGGACCTGTCGGTCGACCTCGTGACGACAGTCGGTGGGAACACTGACGTCGACACCGCCACGCGACTGTCGCGGGAACTGCTGGAGCGGCTGGGACATGCCGACGTGCCGGTGGCGCGCGGCTCTGCCGCCCCCGTGGTGCCGCGGAGGTCGCGCGGGATGCTGGGGCATGACTTGTCGGGCAGCAACGCCGAACCGGCCGCCGTACCTGCTCAAGGCTCGGTGCCCGGCCACGCTGCCGTCCACCTCGCCGCCCGGGTCATGGCGGAGCCCGGTGAGCTGACCATCGTGGCCATCGGCCCGCTGACCAACGTCGCCCTCGCCTTGGCTCTCGAGCCGGCGCTCGCTACCGCCGTGCGCGAGATCGTCGTGATGGGCGGCGTCTTCCTCCAGCACACGAACCGAGTCGGCATGCCGGGCGAGTTCAACATCTGGTGCGACCCGGACGCGGCCGCGGCGGTCCTCGCCAGCGGAGCTCCGCTGCGCTTCGTCGGGCTGGACGTGACCGTGCAGGTACGCCTGACTCGGGCGCACGCCGACTCGATGGCGTCGGCCGGTGGGCGGTTCGGCACGCTGGCCGCACAAAGCACGCATGGCTGGATAGACCACATCGAGAAGACGATTCCCGGCGACGAAGCGGAGCATGGCAGCTGCGCGATGCACGACCCGCTCGCCGTCGCGGTCGTGAACCGACCTGACCTGGTGGAGTGGAGGCGGGCACACGTCGAGGTCGAGACATCGAGCGAGGTGACCCGTGGCGTCATGGTTGCCGATCTGCTGACGTCGGACCATCCTCCGGAGCCGAACTGCTCCATCGCCACGGCCGTCGACAGCGACGCATTCCTTGAGTTGTTCCTCGGCCACCTGTCGCGCCTGCCGTGAGCGCAGGGAGGCTGTGGTTGCAGATGTCCACAGCCTCCCCTAGCGTGCGGACATCGATTTGGCACGGACGATTCCGGTCAAAGTGTGGCCCATACTCAATCGCCTGGAGGGGCAGCCTGTGACGCAGACCGAGTTGAGCACGGACAAGCCCACCCTGGCGGTCGCCATGATCGGATACGCGTTCATGGGCGCGGCCCACGCCCAGGCCTGGCGCACTGCGCACCGCTTCTTCGACCTCCCCGCTGTCCCCGAGGTGAGGGTCATCTGCGGCAGATCCGCCGAGTCCACCGCTGCGGCGGCCCAAAGGTTCGGCTGCTCCTCGTGGATGACGGACTGGCGTGAGGTACTCCAGCGTGACGACATCGACGTCATCGACATCTGCACTCCGGGGGACACCCATCGCGACATAGCGCTGGCCGCCCTCGAGGCCGGAAAGCACGTCCTCTGCGAGAAGCCACTCGCCAACACGGTTGCCGAGGCGGAGGAGATGACGGCTGCGGCGCAAGCAGCTGCACAGCGCGGTGTGCTGTCGTCGGTGGGCTTCAACTACCGGCGGGTTCCTGCGATCGCTCTCGCCCGCCGGCACATCGCTGACGGCCGGCTCGGGACGATCCACCACGTCCGTGCGCAGTACCTGCAGGACTGGATCGTGGACCCCGACTTTCCCCTCGTCTGGAGACTGCAGAAGGACAAGGCCGGCTCGGGCGCCCTTGGCGACATCGGTGCTCACATCATCGACCTGGCGTACTTCCTCACCGACCAGCGACTCCTGGGGGTGTCGGCCATGCTCGACACCTTCGTGAAGACCCGCCCGCTCCCCGAGGCCGCCTCTGGCCTCAGTGGCAGCAGCAGCGGCCAGGAGCGAGGAGACGTCACGGTGGACGACGCCGCCGCGTTCTTCGGCCGAATGGACGGCGGTGCCTTCGCGACCTTCGAGGCGACTCGGTTCGCCACTGGGCGCAAGAACGCCATAAGAATCGAGGTGAACGGGTCGCAAGGCAGCCTCGCGTTCGACTTCGAGTCGATGAACGAGCTGCTCGTGTACGACGGCACGGTCCCCGCGGCCGACGCCGGCTTCCGTCGTCTCCTCGTCACCGAGCCGGAGCATCCGTATATGGACTCCTGGTGGCCTCCGGGACACGGCCTCGGCTACGAGCACACGTTCACCCACGAGATCGCGGACTTCGTACGCGCGGTGGCAACCGGCACCGCGCCGTCACCGTCTTTCGCCGACGGCCTGGCCGTCCAGCGCGTGCTGGACGCCGTCGAGCAGTCGTCGCTATCCAACTCGCAATGGACACCGATTCCGGGCTGACATCGGCGCACACCACTCGCCGACATCCCGGACAACGCTGAGGAGAGCCCATGCCACGACCAGTCACCCTGTTCACGGGTCAGTTCGCCGACCTGCCCTTCGTCGAGATTTGCCGGATGGCCGCCGAGTGGGGCTACGACGGGCTGGAGATCGCATGCTGGGGGGACCACTTCGACGTCGACCGGGCTGTGAACGACGACGGCTACGTCAAGGAACGACGGGAGATCCTCGACTCCCACGGACTCAGCGTCTTCGCCATCTCGTGCCACCTCACCGGCCAGGCGGTCTGCGACCATCCCATCGATGAACGCCATCAAGGCATCCTGCCGAGCCGGATCTGGGGGGACGGCGAGCCAGAGGGCGTTCGCTCGCGTGCTGCAGAGGAGATCAAGAACACCGCGCGTGCGGCCGCAGCGCTCGGCGTCGACACAGTCATCGGATTCACGGGGTCGTCGATCTGGCACACCGTGGCGATGTTCCCGCCGGTGCCGCCCAGCATGATCGAGCGGGGATACGCGGACTTCGCTGACAGGTGGAACCCGATCCTCGACGTGTTCGACGAGGTCGGGGTGCGGTTCGCGCACGAGGTGCACCCCAGTGAGATCGCGTACGACTACTGGACGACCTCACGCACCCTTGAGGCCATCGGACACCGGCCGGCCTTCGGGCTCAACTTCGACCCCAGCCATTTCGTCTGGCAGGACCTCGACCCCATGGACTTCCTCTGGGACTTCCAGGACCGGATCTACCACGTGGACTGCAAGGAGTCGGTGAAGAGGCTGAACGGCCGCAACGGCCGGCTGTCGTCACACCTGCCGTGGGGAGACCCACGCCGCGGCTGGGACTTCGTGTCGACCGGCCACGGTGACGTGCCGTGGGAGCCGGTGTTCAGGATGCTCAACTCGATCGGCTACTCCGGTCCGATCAGCGTGGAATGGGAGGACGCGGGCATGGACCGCAGCGTCGGCGCCCCCGACGCGCTGGCCTTCGTACGGCGGCTCACCGAGATCGAGCCGCCGGCGGCATCGTTCGACGCTGCCTTCTCCTCCGGGAACTGACGTCGGGACAACCGTTCCGCGTTCGCCACAACCCTCTGAAAGGAACACCTTGACCCAGCTCCGCGTGGGTGTCATCGGCCTCGGTGAGGTGGCGCAGATCGTGCATCTGCCCGTCCTGCAGTCGTTGCCGGAGCGGTATGAAGTAACTGCCCTGTGCGACATCTCACCGGGACTGCTGCAGCGGGTCGGTGACAAGCACGGCGTGCGGAGTCGCTACGGCGACGCGGCCTCCATGCTCGATGCGGAGGACCTCGACTGTGTGCTCGTCCTCAACAGTGACGAGTACCACGCCGAGTGCGTCATCGAGGCGGTGAAACGAGACGTCCACGTCATGGTCGAGAAGCCGATGTGCCTGAGCCCGCGTGAGGCGGAGGCCATCATCGCCGCCCGCGACGCCTCCGGTGTCCAGGTGATGGTCGGGTACATGCGGCGCTTCGCGCCGGCCTTCACCCAAGCGGCTGAGCAGGTGTCTGCTCTCGGCGGGATCACCTACGCTCGAGTCCACGACATCATCGGGCAGAACCGCCTGATCATCGACCAGACGTCGACGGTGGACCGACCGGACGACCTCACGCAAGCGATGATGGAGGAGCGGTGGACCCGTGGGCGGCGCCTGGTCCAGGAGGCGCTCGGCGATGTGCCCGACGTGCTCGCCTCGACGTACCGGCTGCTGTGCGGCCTGGGAAGCCACGACCTGTCTGCCATGCGGGAGCTGCTGGGGAAGCCCCGCGGTGTCGTGTCGGCGCGGCAGTGGCGCAATGGGGGCTTCATCGTGGCGCTGCTGGAGTACGACGACTACTTCGTCACGTATGAGACCGGGGTCGACCAGCAGCTACGTTTCGACGCCCACATCGAGGTGTTCGGGGAGTCCGGCTCGGTACGGGTGCAGTACGACACCCCCTATGTTCGCCATCTGCCGACGTACATGGTCACCGACGAGACCGTGGGTGACGCCTACACCCAGACGGTGACGCGTCCGCACCTCAAGGACCCGTACACGTGGGAGCTCGAGCACTTCCACGACGTCGCCACCGGCGGCGGAGCGGTCAAGACGGACCCCGAGGACTTCGTGGAAGACCTGGACCTGTTTGCCGAGCTGATCCGGGCCATGGGCACCTGATTGCCGAACATACGTCGAGCGCTCCAGAAGATAGGCGCCGCGGACCTCGGGGAGCAGCCGTAGCCTGGCGGCATCGAGTGCGGCGGCAGTCGGGCTCACGACGAACGTCAGAGAAAGGACAGCCGAGATGTTGGACCAGCAGGACGTCGAGTTCTTCCGTACGAACGGCTACTACCTGTACAAGGACCAGCTCTTCTCACCGGAGAAGCTGGACGCGCTCGAGGGGATCTTCAATGATCACCTGGCCAGCAAGGGTGAGAAGCTGTCCGACGAGCTCGACACTCCGCACTTTCGCGACCCGCGGCTGCTCGACTTCCTGCTGAGTGACGAGGTACTCGACCTGGTCGAGCCCCTGGTAGGCCCCGACATCGCCTTGTGGACCAGCCACTTCATCTCCAAGGAGCCGAAGGTGGGCCGCGCGACTCCCTGGCACGAGGACAGCGCGTTCTGGAACGGCCGCCTCAGCGCCTACGACCGGATCGTGACCGTGTGGCTCGCCCTCGGCCCGAGCAACCGCGACAACGGTTGCATGCGGGTGATTCCCGGCACCCACAACAACGGGTTCTCGGAGTACCGCCCGACGGACATGACGGTGCAGACCTTCCATGCCGAGATCACCGAGGTGGACGAGGACAAGGCAGTGGACTTCGAGCTCGAGCGCGGCCAGTGCTCGCTGCACGACGGCCGCATCATCCACGGCGCCAAGCCCAACACCAGCGACATCCGCCGCACCGGGTACACCATGCGGTACTTCCCGGCATCGGTGAAGGTTCTTCCGGTGGAGCAGAATGCCGGCTGGAAGATCTGGCTGGCACGCGGAACCGACAGCGCAGGCAACACCTACGAGGAGCTTCCCGCCTCGACGTCCAGCGCCTCCTAGGCCTTCGATGTGGCCGGTTCAGTCCGGCCCACGCCGAACGCACCCTCAGCTGACTCCTCGTGGGCTGATCCGAGCTGCTCAGAAAGGCATACTCCGACATGCTCCGTGGCGTCTATTTCGATGCGTGGTTCCCCCGGCAGCACTGCTATCACCCCAGCCTGCCACCGCGACGCCTGCGCATGGTGGACGACCTCGTGGACTATCGGGCCAACCTGCTCGTCTGGGCCTCGATGGGGGGAGGGTCACTGTCGCTGCCCTACCTCGAGCAGGAAGCGTTCGGCGCCGTCGAGCCACGCTCGCGGTTCTACGGCTTCGTCAACGACAGCGAGTTCATCGCCGAGTGCCACAAGCATGAGATCCAGGTCTTCGGCATCGTGTTCGAGGCGCAGGGCTGGGAGTTCCCGGTCGAGCTCAACGACGACGAGACGCAGATCCTGTCGCTCAACGAGCTCCGTGGGGTGGGCCATCAGGAATGGATGGGCCTTCGGGAGTTCTCGCAGAACCGGTACCCGAACCTGTGGGACCCGGTGGAGAAGTACTTCCCGGGCGGGCTCGTCAACAGCGACGGTGAGCCCGTCACCGACCTGATCGAGGAGTGCTGCTCGCGCGACATCCACCAGGTGCCCTGCCATGCGCACTGGGTGGAATGCCCCGACCGTGACCACCAGTGCTACTACATGGACCGCAACAACCCGGTGTGGCGGGAGTACCTCAAGGCCGTCATCCGGATCCAGATCGACGCCGGTGTCGACGGCATCCAGCTGGACGAGGCAGAGCTTCCCATCGGGGCATTCCAGTATGGTGCCTGCTTCTGCAAGGACTGCATGAAGGGCTTCAACGCCTACCTCGCGGCTCAGCCGGAGGACCAGCGCAGCGACCTGCTCGCGGGCGTCGACCTGGACGCCTTCCACTACGGCAGCTGGCTGCTGGAGCGGGGCTTCGATTTCAAGCAGCGGCGCGAGTCCACGCCGCTGTACGTGGACTACTACCGCTTCCAGTGCGCGGCCATCAAGCAGTACTTCAACGAGCTGGCCACCTACGCCCGGGAGTACGGCCGCGAGCAGGGACGCGAGGTGGCCGTGTCGGGGAACTTCTTCAACCTCGACCCGCACTACCTGCCACTGGCCGACGACGTGGACCTGATCATCACGGAGATGCGGAACACCACCTACCGACAGCCGGAGTGGTACCGCTACGTCGCAGGGTTCGCAAGGTTCGCGGGGGACAAGCACGTGGTCGTCGTCGAGAACCCCTACGGCGGCGTCGTGCCCGAGCTGGTGAACCTGCTCCACGCCGGCAGAGGGCACGACCTCATGCGCTTGTCGCTGTACGAAGCGGCGGCGTTCGGGGTGAACATGACGGTCCCGTACGGCGCCTGGATGGGCAGCACCATCGAGGATGCGTTCTACGCCCCGCACGAGCTGGCGACCGAGGTGCAGACCTTCTTGGCCGAGCACGAGGAGCTGTACACCAGGGCCACCGACAACGAGGTGGCGGTGATCTACAGCATCGAGAGCAACCGGGACCTGATCGGGCGCCAAGATGCCAGCGACCTCGTCATCAACGCTCGCGACGAGTCGATCCAGGTGCCGTACCGACTTGTCACGCAGAGTCTGGCCACGGCACCGGTCGCGTTCGACGTCGTGCTGTTCGCCGACGGCATGACGGCCGACGACCGCGCCGAGCTCGAGACGCTGAGCGGGTACGACACGGTGATCGCACCGGCGTGCACCTACCTCACGACACTCCAGGCGTCGGTCCTCCAGGCCTACCTCGATGCCGGTGGCTGCCTCGTCGTGGTGGGCGAGCTCGGCTTGAACCTGTCGGAGGACCTCCGGCAGGCGCTGCTGTCGCATCCCGGCACGCGCACCGCCGACATGACCGACGTCGATGCCCTGCAACCTCGCGGACGGCAGGTCGAGATCGCCGGCAACGTTGGTGTCAACGTGCAACGGCTGGAGGACGGCTCGGCCGCCCTGCACCTGGTCAACTACGACTACGACCACGGGACTGACAGCGTCCGTCAGCAACGCGACGTGGAGGTACGGGTTCGCCTGGCGGCGACGAGGAGCACCGCGACGGCGTACTCGTCCACCGGTGACGTGGTGGCTCTGGACGTACGCGGCGAGGATGGGCTGCACAGCTTCAGACTGCCCAGGCTCGGCTTGTACTCGATTGTGGTGCTCGGAGACGGCGGCGACCCGCGGACCGCTGCGAACGGTCAAGAAGCCTGATGAGAATTGCGGCGCTGAAGGGCCGGTCGCGGTTCGAGATCGAGGAGACCCCGACTCCGCAGATCGCAGCCGACGACGTCCTGGTCAAGGTACGAATGTGCGGTGTCTGCGCGTCGGAGCTGGACCTGTGGGACGGGCAAGGCCCCGAAGACTCCGTGATGTATCTCGGCCACGAGGTCAGCGGCGAGGTCGTCGACGTCGGTGCCGAGGTCGACTCGCTGGCGGTGGGCGACGCGGTCGGGGTGTGGGTGACTACTCGGGGATTCGGGGAGTACGTCGCCGTCAAGGCCGAGTACTGCGTGCCGGCCGGTGACGTACCGCTCGACACCGTGCTGGCCGAGCCGCTGGCGTGCGCAGTGAACGCGGTCGACCTCGCCGATGTGCGCCTCGGCGACGACGTGGTCCTGATCGGGGCAGGCTTCATGGGCAACCTCGTCCAGGAGCTGGTCGCTCTGCGCGGTGCGCGCCACGTGATCGTCGCTGACGTGCGGCGCGATGCCCTGGATCGGGCGGCGTCCTTGGGAGCGACGCGCGTCGTCGACGTGTCGTCGGAGTCGCTGGTCGACGTGGTCGCTGACCTCACGGAGGGGAAGGGCGCCGACATCACCTTCGAGTGCACCGGGACGCAGCCCGCCTTGCTGACGGTCGGGGACGTGACCCGGATGAGCGGGAAGATCGTCCTGGTGGGCTACCACCAGGGAGCTCCCCGCGAGATCCCGCTCGGCCAATGGAACTGGATGGCGTTCCAGATCGTCAACGGGCACTTTCGTGAGGTCGCGACGATCATGCGGGGGATGGCTACCGGCATGCGTCTGCTCAGGGCTGGGGCGGTCTCGCTCGGGCCCCTGGTGACGCACCGGTTCTCTTTGGACGAGATCGAGGCGGCGTTCGAGACGGCCCGGGCGAAGCCCCCCGGGTATGCCAAAGCGGTCGTCGTGCTGGGCGACGGCTGAGCTCAGGCTGACTCCCGCTCGACCAGCGTGCACGGCAGCACGACGGTTCGGTTGTCCTCGGTGTACTCGCCGAGCATGCGGTTGAGGAGCAGGGCCCCGGCGGTGCGGCCGGTGTCGTACGCCGGGTTGCGCACGGTGGTCAGGGCCGGGCTCACGATCGTCGCCACGTCGGCGTCGTCGAATCCCGTAACGGCGATGTCGTCCGGAATGGACAGCCCCGCCTTCCGGATGGCATCGACGGCACCGATCGCAGTGAGGTCGTTGGCGCAGAAGACAGCGTCCGGCGGCTGCGGGAGGCTGAGCAATGCCTGCATGGCGCGGGACCCCCCTGCTCTCGACCAGTCACCATGCACCATCAGTTCGGGGTCGAACTCGATGCCACTGGCGGCCAGCGCCACTCGGTACCCCTCGTCGCGAGCAGAACCGGCCTCGGGTGGTCCTTGGATCATGGCGATCCGGGTTGCCCCTCGGGCGGCTAGGTGCGCGGTGGCGAGCCGTGACCCCTCCTCGTCGTCGGTCCGGACGAGATCAGCCTGAGGGTGGTCGAACGCCCCACCGATGTACACGATCGGCGTTCCAGGCCCTGACGGGCCCATGCCACCGGAGGCGAGGTTCGTCGAAGCCATCACGATGCCGTCCACGCCCCGATCCAGGACATCCTCCACGAACGTGTTCTCGCGCTCCGCCAAGCCGTCGCTGTTGCACACGTAGGTTCCGTAGCCGGCTTCGTAGACAGCGTCGGCGAGCCCACGCGTGAGCACGCTGTAGAACGGGCTGGTGATGTCGGGTACGACGACGGCGACCATCCGCGACCGGCTGGTCCTGAGGCTGCGAGCGATGTTGTTGGGTCGATATCCGAGCTTCTGGATGGCCGCCTGCACGTTCCCCCGCGTCGCCTCGCCGACCATGCGCTTACCTGACAGCACATGGGAGACAGTCGTCGGGCTCACGCCCGCCAACCGTGCTACCTCTGCCAGGGTGACGCGCGTGCCGCCGGGTGCAGGTGCTCCGGGCACAGGCGCGTTCGCAGGCAGCGGTGGGGCTTCTGACTGAGTCATGACATCGCCCTCAGCGTCGCGGGGAAGTGACGAGCGAAGGGTAGCCTAGCAAATCGATTTGGTGCCAACGCATGGAGGGCATCAGTCTGGGTATATACCCCTGATGGCAGGACAGCCGCACGAGCCACTGGAGCGTTTCACGATGGACGCCCTGGCATCGGAGGACGCCGAGATCCGGGTGATGCGGCAGGAGCTGCAGTCGATCGCGGTTCACTGGCACGATTTCTATGAGCTTGTCTACGTGGTTGACGGGAGCGCCGAGCACGTCGTGAACGGAGTGGCCGAGCCGGTCCGCCCCGGCAGCGTGTTCCTGCTGACACCGACGGACTTTCATGCACTGCAGGCCATCGGTGACCGGCCATTGACGTGCTACAACGTCGTGATCGACGTACGCGTTGCCGATCGGCTCCTGGACGAGGTACTTCCGGGCGCCCGGGGCTGGCCGCCGTGCGCGGTCGACGGTTGGGCCGACGCCAGGTCGGACTTCGAGCGGCTGTGGCGTGAGTCTCAGTCGGCCGAACCCGGTGCCGTCGCGCTGATCGAGTCCGTCGTCGCGTGCGCGCTGATCGAGCTGGGCAGGTCGTGGCAGGGGCAGAAGGGCTTCGTGCCGGAGCCATTGTCGGATGTCGCGGCAGACCTGCGACGCGCGGTCATGTTCGTGGACCGGAACTTCCGAGAGCCGCTGGCACTCGCCGACGTGGCAGCCCAAGCTCACTTGTCTCCCAACTACTTCAGTGAGCGGTTCCGGCAAGCGACTGGCTCGTCGTTCCAGGCGTACCTGCAGGCTCGCCGGCTCCGGTTCGCGCGCAGCCTGCTCGCGTCAACGGATCTGGGTGTGACGGAGGTTTGCCATGCAGCGGGATTCCAGAGCCCGTCGCACTTCGGCCGCGCCTACCGTCGCCGGTACGGAGAGCCTCCGTCAGCATGCCGCAGCGAGATCACATCACAACGCGGTGTGACCGCCGCGCGTCGTGGCCGGGGCCGAGCCGTTGCCTGACCAAACCGTGACCAGGTCGTTGCCTGAATCCCTTGACATGCGCGAGGCCGTCAGGGAATCTGTCTTGCCAACTAGCCAAACGATTTGGGTGGATCTTCCTCACATTGTGGCAATAACCTGGCGTCTAACAGAGGAGCTGAACTGGTGAAGCGTCCCATGTCTCGCAAAACAGTGGCTGTAACAGGATCGGTCCTGGCCAGCCTGATGGTCCTCGCCAGTTGTGGTGGCGGCGGCAGCTCCTCGAACAACGAAGACGCCGGTAAGGGCGAGGGGCCGGTTCCCGAGCCGACCGAGCCGGTGGAGGTCACCTTCCAGTCGTGGATCGGCACCTCGGACGAGATGAAGCAGCTGGTGAAGGACTTCGAGAAGGCCCATCCCAACATCAGCATCAAGCTGCAGGCCACCACCGCCGAGGGCGCGAGCCAGAAGCTCACGACGCAGATCGCCGGAGGCAACCCACCCGATACCGCCTTCGTCAACGCGAGCGACACGTCGGACTTCGCCTCGCGTGGTGCCGTCATCAACCTGGACGACTACATCAGCCGTAGCGACGTCGTCAACCCCGACGACTACGTCGAGGCGTTCAAGACGTTCGTCACGTACGAGGACAGCATGTACGGCCTGCCTATCGACGGCGAGTCGACTGGCCTGTTCTACCGCACCGACCTGTTCGAGCAGGCCGGCATCGACGGACCGCCAGAGACGTGGGAAGACTTCCAGGCAGCCGCCGAGACGCTGACGGACGAGTCCGCACAGCAGTACGGCTTCACCTTGTTCGCGTCGGAGTCGGCGTACTACTGGTACCCCTGGCTCTACCAGGCAGGCGGCGACCTGCTGACCGAGGACGGCAAGGACATTGCCTTCGACAGCCCCGAGGCCAAGGAGGCGGCCGAGTTCTACGTCAACTTGGCGAACTACTCGCCGCCGGACTATTTCAACTCGAACTCCTATGACGGTCGCGTCGCGTTCGCCGAAGGCCAGTCCGCGATGTATGTCGCGGGGGCATGGTTCGCGGGCACGATGTCGCAGGAGTTCCCCAAGCTCGACGGCAAGTGGGACACCGCGCCCCTGCCGAGTGGACCGGCAGGATGCAAGACCACCATCGCTGGTGACTCGCTCATCCTGCTCGAAGGTGGCGACAACCCCGACGCAGCCTGGAAGTGGATCGAGTTCCTGTCCGAGCCGGACAACTTGGCGCTCCTCACGTACAAGTCCCCGGGCGGCACATTGCTGCCACCGTTGAAGTCCTTGCTCAACTCGCCTGACCTCATCAAGGAGAAGCCGGTGCTGAAGGGCTTCGCCGAGCTGATGGAGTGCGGCGTTGCCAGCACGGTGTCCAACCCCAAGTTCCCGCGGATCGAACAGGCACTCAACGAGGAGCTCGGTAAGGCCATCTACGGCGAGCAGTCGGCGAGCGAAGCCCTTGACAACGCTGCGGCCGAGGGTAGGGAGATCCTCGGTAACTGACGCTCCTCCGGCAACAGACATCGAAGGGAGCAGGCCCGGGTTTCATCGCCCGGGTCTGCTCCGTGAAGGGAGACAGGGCGCATGGCGACGGCAACAGTGCCGAGGCGACAGATTCACAGCAAGAAGAAGGGCCTCGGCTACACGCTAGGGCGGATGAAGCGGGAATGGACGGCGTATCTGTTTCTCGCCCCGGGGTTGATCCTGTTCGCTATCTTCACCGTCTTCGCGCTGATCTTCGCTTTCTACCTCACCTTCCACCAGTGGGACATCATCTCCCCCGAGAAGCCGTTCGTAGGCCTGGACAACTACCGAGAGATGGCTCAGGACGAGCGGTTCCACCGGTCGGTGCTGAACACGGCTTACTTCACGGTCGTATCCGTACCCCTCACGATGGCGATAGGCCTCGGCATCGCTCTGCTTCTCAACCAGCCGTTGCGCTTCCGTGGCCTCTTCCGAACGCTGTACTTCCTGCCCGTGGTCACGCCGTTCGTGGTGAGCGCCATCATCTGGAAGTGGCTGTACAACGCGGACTTCGGACTGTTCAACTACTACTTGCTCAAGACGGGGCTCATCGGCGAACGTCTGTTGTGGCTGTCCGACAAGAACCTCGCCATGCCCGCGGTCATCTTGATGAGCGTCTGGGGTGGCGTCGGCTTCTCGATGGTGGTCTACCTGGCAGGGCTGCAGGCGGTGCCCGAGGAACTGTATGAGGCAGCCAAGATCGACGGGGCCGGGGCCTTCGCTCGGCTGCGCTTCATCACCATCCCCATGCTCGCGCCCACGACGCTGTTCCTCCTCGTCATCGGCATCATCGGGTCGTTCCAGATCTTCACCCAGATCTTCGTGATGACGCAGGGTGGCCCGGTCGACCGCACCACGACGATCGTCTACTACATCTACAAGTCCGCTTTCACCTTCTACGAGATGGGCTACGCCAGCACGTTGGCATACGGGTTGTTCGCCATGCTGTTCCTCGTCACGCTGCTGCAGCTACGCCTCTACAGGAATGCCGACGCATGACAACCACTCGCGACGCCTCGTCCGTCGATCTGCCGCTGCCTGCGCCGACGCTTACGCCGCGCAAGCCCAAGCAGCAACGCCGCAAGAAGCCCACAATCGGCCAGATCCTCTCCTACGTCATCCTGGTCCCCGGAGCCATTCTCTTCGTGGCTCCGTTCGCCTGGCTGGTCAGCGCCTCCTTCCAGCAGATGGGCGACATCTTCTCGCAGCCTCCGCATTGGATTCCGCCCGACGCAACACTCGACGGGTACAAGGGTTTCCTCGGCATCGGGAACCCGACTGGACTGAACGCGAACAACACCGGGGACTGGCGGTGGTTCCGCAACAGCGTGTTCGTGGCGACATCAGTCACCGTGCTGCAGCTGTTCTTCAACTCACTGGCTGCCTACGTGTTCGCGAAGCGAAAGTTTCCGGGCCGGGACGCCATCTTCTTGGTCTTCCTCGGCACGATGATGATTCCCGGGCAAGTCACCTTGGTGCCGAACTACATCGTGCTGAAGCACATTCCGCTCTTCGGCGGCAACGACATCTTCGGAAACGGCGGGTCGGGGTGGCTCGACTCGTACTACGGCCTCATCCTTCCGGGGACCGTGAGCGCCTTCGGCATCTTCTTGCTGCGGCAGTACATGTTGTCGATCCCCGACGAGCTGCTGGACGCCGCCCGCATCGACGGAGCCTCGGAGTTCCGGATCTTCTGGAGCGTCGTACTGCCCTTGTGCACGCCTGCGCTGGCGGCAACCGCCATCTTCACGTTCCAGTACGCATGGGAGGACTTCCTGTGGCCCCTCATCATCATCTCCAGCCCCGAGAACTACACCGCTCCACTGGGGCTGGCCTTGTTCGTGGTGAAGAACCGGACGTCGTGGAACCTGCTCTTCGCGGGGTCCGTCATCGCCACGTTGCCGATGATCGTCGTGTTCATGATCTTCCAGCGCCAGTTCATCCAAGGCATCTCGGTCACCGGCATCAAGGGGTGACCGCAGTGAGCTTCGGTCCCAGATGACGGCCGACGACACCCGGCGACGCCTGGAAGGACTCCTGAACGCCTCTGGCGGAATCCTGCGACTCGAGCCGGCCTGGGTCGCGCGGGACTTCCTTCCGCCCGGGCGACGGCTGGGGCTCCCGGAGGAGGCGTACGACGTCGGCGACCGAGGGTTCATCTGCGAGCGCTGGCTGGCGTCCACCACCCAGGCCGACAACCGGGTCGGGCCTGCGGACGAGGGCCTCAGCTTCCTCGCAACGGAGGATGGCCCACCACTGACCCTCCAGGACGCCGTGGCGGCAGACCCCGGCACGATCATGGGGACGGAGTACGCGCGGGCTCATCCTGGCGGGCTCGGCAGGCTGGCCAAGATCTTCGACTACGGCGCCAGGCTGCCGTACCACATCCACCCGACGCAGGAGTACGCCTCGCTCGTCGGTCGCAAGTCGAAGGATGAGGCCTACTACTTCCTCCCCGGAACCGAGCTGGGCGCCCATCCGGAGTCGTTCTTCGGCGTGCATCCCTGGATCAGCCGGCAGGGCGCCCATGACGTGCTGCTGCCGTACCTGGTCGACTGGGACAGCGACCTGATCCTGCGCCATGCCCGCGCCGAGCTGCAGGTTCCAGACGAGGGCTTCCTGATCCCGTCAGGCGTGCTGCACGCTCCGGGCACAGCGCTCACGCTGGAGCTGCAGGAGGACTCAGACGTCCTGGCGATGTTCCAGGCCCTGAACGCAGGGAAGATCATCTCCAAGGACCTGCTCTTCAAGGACGTACGACCCGAGGACCGCAACCGCGACGGCGAGCGGTTCCCGTTGGGCTTCGTGGAGTGGGACCTCAACGGTGACCCCTTCTTCTACGAGAACCACCACCTCAGCCCCCAGCCACTGCCGACCACTCGCGGTGGGCAGGAGTCCTGGATCTTCTACAACACCACGAAGTTCAGTGGCAAGAAGCTCGTGGTGTCGCCGGGAGCGGAGGTCTCTACCACCGAGCCGGGTGTCTACAGCGTCCTGGTGTGGACCGGCCACGGATCGTACGGCGGGCAGGAGGTGCGAGGTGGTGATCCCACGTTGGACGAGCTCTTGGTCGTGCACGGTGCGGCGACGCAGCCGCACACCGTCCGCAACCTCGGTGACGAGGACCTCGTGGTCTTCACATTCTTCGGCCCGGACATTCAATCCTCCGTACCGATGACGCAGGCCTGGCGGTAGCGCGCGCCCTTGGCGTTGTCAGCATGATTGCGCGCCGGTGCCCGCCCCCCGAAGGGCGGGCACCGGTCGTGTCAAAGCTTCCGCACTAGCTTTGACGCCACCACGTCGGTGTACTTCGAGGTGAGGAAGTACCCGAGCTGATCGCGGACGTTGCCGGTCAGGACGGCGACGAGCCGGCATGGTGCCGCGAGCGCGCTCAAGAACGTGGAGGCCATGACCAAGTAGACGCGTTGCATGCTGCTGCATGACGTGACGCGTCAAAGGGGCCGAGCCGCTGGTGCTAGTCGCGGCCGCTCAGCCGCTCGCCACCGGCCTTGTCGAAGACGTGCATGGCGGTGGGGTCCGTGGTCAAGCGGACGGTTTCACCCTTGTCGAACCGGCTGTGGCGGTCCAGCTTGACGACGATCTCGCGAGCACTCCCGTTCTCCATGATGGTCCCGTACATGTACGCGTCAGAGCCCAGTTCCTCGATGAGCACCACCTCGACAGCAAGACCGCTCTCGCCCGGGCCGGCCTGCCGCCAGTCCTCTGGTCGCAGGCCGACCATGATGTCGCCGGTCACCCGAGAGCGTGTCGCTGGCGAGATCTGCACGACGGCGTCGCCGATGTGCGCTCCGTCGCCGTGGAGTGTCGCTTGCAGCAGGTTCATCGCCGGGGAGCCCATGAACCCGGCGACGAACATGTTGACCGGACGGTGGTACAGCGCCATGGGGGTGTCGACCTGCTGCAGGATGCCGCCGTTCATGACCGCGACCCGGTCACCCATGGTCATGGCCTCGACCTGGTCGTGGGTCACATAGACCGTGGTGATCTCGAGCCGGGACTGCAGCGACACGATCTGGGTGCGGGTGGACACCCGGAGCTTGGCGTCCAGGTTCGACAGCGGCTCGTCCATGCAGAACACCTGCGGCTGGCGGACGATCGCCCGACCCATCGCCACGCGCTGGCGCTGACCGCCGGACAACGCCTTGGGCTTGCGCGCCAGCAGCTCCATGATGTCGAGGAGTCGAGCGGCCTCGCCAACGCGCTCGTCGCGCCGGTTGCGGGGAGTCTTGGCCATCCGGAGAGCGAAGGCCATGTTCTCGGACACCGTCATGTGGGGGTACAGGGCGTAGTTCTGGAACACCATCGCGATGTCTCGGTCCCTGGCGCGCAGGGAGGTGACGTCGCGGTCGCCCACGAAGATGTTGCCCTCGTCGACCTCCTCCAGGCCTGCCAGCATGCGCAGGCTCGTCGACTTGCCACATCCAGACGGTCCGACGAGCACCATGAACTCGCCGTCCCTTATCTCGAGGTTCAGGCGGTCGACGGCGGGTATCTCCGCGCCGGGGTACACGAGCGTTGCCGAGTCGAACCGGACGGAGGCCATGGGCGTCAGGGGTCCCTTCCACGGGAGAACGTGCGGCGACGGTATCGTCGCCCGCTCATTTTGTCCGATCCACCCCGGTCGGACAAGTCGGGCAGCCACCCCACAACGCGGTGTGACCGGTGCGTGTCAGGAACGCTCCTCGGCCACGGAGTTGCCGCCGTCCACCACGACGCATTGGCCGGTGACATACGAGGCCCCGGGCGAAGCAAGGAACGCGATCACAGCAGCCACCTCACGAGGGGCTGCACTGCGTCCGATCGGTGTGGCCAGTCCCTCGTCCCGCTCGTGTGGCAGCTGTGAGCCGGTGGCGATCCACCCCGGTGCCACCGCGTTGACCGTGATGCCGCGGTGCGCAAGGTCGAGTGCGAGCGATCGGGTGAGTCCCACCATTCCTGCCTTGGCAGCTGCATAGACAGGCTCGTGGCGCATGGCCATGACGGGGCCACTGACGCTGGCGACCATCACGATCCGTCCCTCTCCCGACGTCAGAGCCGGGAGGACGGCGCGGGTGGCGAGGAACGCGGTGTCGAGATTGCGTCTCAGCCCCGCATGCCACGTCTCCAGCGACATGTCGTCGACACGTCCACTCTCGACGGTGGAGTCCGACACCGATGTCATCCCGGCGTTGTTGACGAGGATGTCAACCCGTCCCCATCGCTGGACGGCAGCAGCCGTCACGCTCTCGGCAGCCGCTGGCACCGTGAGATCGGCCGCTATCCACGCGGCGTCCCGTCCGTCAGCGCTGAGCTCGCGTGCCCTTTCCCGGCCGCGCTCCGAGGTAGAAGTCACCAGCACTGCTGCCCCGAGCTCGCTCAACAAGGTCGCGGTGGCCATTCCGATGCCAGTCGGGCTGCCAGCACCCGTCACCACGGCGACCCGTCCGGACAGGTCGAAAGGGCTGGCAGGAGATCTGCTCATTCCCACATTCCTGTCTCGCAGGCGCACGCCGGCTCAGACACGAGTTCTGCATAGTTTTGGTGATTGACTCCAACTGCGCCGGATGTCAAGGTCGAATTGCTCCACTTCGATATGTCGGAGCCGCAACACCAAGTCCCCCATCCAATGGTTGTCGACCCCTCGCCTTGGATGGGGGCTTTCCATGTCCTCAGAAGTTGATCATGTGTCCCGAGATGCCGTGGACGGCTTCCTTGACCGCCTCGCTCAAGGTGGGGTGCGCATGGATGTTGCGGGAGACCTCGGTCGCAGTCAGGTCCCACCGCTGAGCCAAGGTGAGCTCCGGGAGCAGCTCGACGACGTCGGGCCCGACCATGTGCGCGCCGAGGATCTCGCCGAACTCCGCATCGGCCACGATCTTGACGAACCCGGTCGCGTCACCGTAGCCGTGCGCCTTGCCGTTGGCGGCGAAGGGGAACTTCGCCACCTTGACCTCGTGTCCACGCTCCTTCGCCTGCGCCTCGGTGTATCCGAAGCTGGCGATCTGCGGCTGGCAGTAGGTGGCCCGGGGGACCATGGCGTAGTCGATCTCCATCGTCTCGACGTCAGCGATGGTCTCGGCGGCCACAATGCCCATCGCCTCGGCGTTGTGGGCCAACATCAGCTTGGCGGTGACGTCGCCGATCGCATAGATGCCTTTGACGTTCGTCCGCATCCGGGCGTCGATGTCGATGGCGCCGCGATCCGTCACGGCGACCCCGGTGGCCTCCAACCCGTAGCCCTTGACGCGCGGCGCGAAGCCGATCGCCTGCATCACCTTGTCTGCCTGCAAGGTCTCTTGCTTGCCGTCGCGCGTGACGGTCACGCTGACCTTGTCGCCGCTGTCATCGATGGCATCCACCCTCGTCGACGTGAGCACCTTGACGCCCAGCTTCTTGTAGCGCCGAGCGAGCTCAGCGGAGACCTCTTCGTCCTCCAGCGGGACCATGCGGTCGAGGTACTCCACGATGGTCACGTCGACGCCGTAATTGGTCATGACGTAGGCGAACTCGACGCCGATCGCCCCGGCCCCGGCGATGATGATGGAGTCGGGGAGGCTGTCGCTGAGGATCTGCTCCTCGTAGGTGACGACGCGTTCGCTCAGCGACGTTCCGGGGAGCAGGCGGGTCTGCGAGCCGGTCGCGATGACACAGTTGTCGAAGGTCAGCGTCTCCTCGCCGCCGCTGGTCAGCGCAACCTGCATGGACTTGGAGTCGGTGAAGGTGCCGCGGCCGTCGAACTCGGTGATGGCGTTCTTCTTCATCAGGAAGTGCACGCCCTTGACCCGTCCGTCCGCCACGGTCCGGCTGCGCTTGAAGGCCGCGCCGAAGTCGAAGGAGACGTCGCCAGAGATGCCGTACAGCTTCTTGTCCACGCGGAACAGGTGAGCCAGCTCGGCGTTGCGCAGCAGCGCCTTGCTCGGGATGCAGCCCACGTTGAGGCAGACCCCGCCCCAGTACTTCTCCTCGACGACGGCGGCCTTGAGCCCGAGCTGTGCGGCTCGGATGGCGGCCACGTATCCGCCGGGACCTGCACCGAGGACTACCACATCGAAATGCGTCATACCGCCAGCCTATTAGGTGTCGCGAGTGCTCGACACCGCTCCATCGACGCGCTCGCCACGGAAGCGTTTGATGCTGTACAGCAGCAGCCCCATGGCCACCAGTCCGGACACGACGATGCTGCTGCCGGTCGCCCAGCCGCCGAGCGGGAGACGAGGTCCGAAGGGACCGATCTCAGGAATCTCCGGGTTGAGGCACCACACCACCCCGACGGCGATGACGGCGCCCGCACCGAGTGCGCTCATCGCGATCCGCGGATAGGTCGCCACGCCGGAGCGGGCGACGTCGAAGGCCTTGTCCTTGACCGGGTCGACGCGCCGCTCGGCCCATTCGTACTCCTGGGACAGCACCACCAGTCCGGCGAGGAGCAGCAGCAGGCCGGGGCCGGGGAGGATGAGGGCGGCGAGGCCGACGAGAACGAGCAGCCATCCCACCAGCGTCACCCAGGTCTTGCGCATCGTCGAGGTCTCCTGGGTCCTGGGGGGTCCATGCAAGAGTACCCGCGCCCTCGGCTAGCCCGCGGATGCGCGGAGAAGGAGCTGTGGGACTACCGGTGGAACAGGAAACCGCCGATGCCCAAGCGCAGTCCGCGAGCGTAACGATGCTTGCGGTAGTGCGCCGACGTCATGTGCCGGGCATCGGTGCGGTTGCGCATGTTCCCCAGCTCCACCATGACGGCGGGGACGTCGCTCCAGTTCAGGGTGCCCAGATCGCCCCGGACGTCGAACCCGTCCTCTCCGTACGAGTTGGACACCCTCACGCCGGCACGGACCAGACCCGTCTTGACGCGCTGCGCGTAGCGAGCCGACGGCCGGTAGATGTCGGAGGTCCAGCCGGCTCGGTCGCTGGGTCGGATCACGAAGAATCCGCGGGTTCCGGCCGACGCGCCGTCACCATGGATGGAGACCATCGCGTCGGCATTGACGCGGTTGCCAGCCCGGCCGCGCACGTCGATGCACGGGCCCCAGTCGTCGTAGGAGTTGGTGGTTCTGGTCATGCGAACCGCTGCGCCTCGCGCCCGGAGCTGGCGCTTGAGCGCGCGAGCGACTCTCCAGTTGAACGTGGCCTCGGGGAACCCGGCGTTGGTAGCGGTTCCGGTGGAGTTGCAGGGCTTGCGGAACCCGCCCGCGTTGACCAGGCGGTTCACCTGGCGCGGATGTGTGGCGTTGCCGAGCTGATGTCCGGGGTCGATCATGATGACCGTGCCGACCCACCGGCGGGAAGCCGATCGGTTCGGGGCAGCTGTCTGGGAATCTCGAGTGGCAGCTTCTCCGGCCGGTGAGGCAGTCGTCGCCGTAGCCAGCCGCTGCCTCGGCTCGACTGGGCTACCGGCCGCTGAGTCGACCGACGAGGCTCCATCCGGCACGCGGTACGCCTGGCTCGCTGGTACTGCTGTCGCGACGACCACCGTGGTAGCGACGAGACAGGCCAGGGATACGCGGGTCATGAGGGCACTCTAAGCGCCGGGCTAGCGCACAAACCACGGAACCACCGCCAGGGCCGCCGCGACAGCCAGCAACACAGAGTCGGCGAGGCGCCAGGGAGCAGGACCCGCCCACGTGCGTGCTTGTGCGGACGTGAACCCTCGGACGTCCATCGCCGTCGAGAGCTGTCCAGTCGACCGCATCGAGATCACGAGCAGCGCAAAGGCACTGTGCGCCGATGCCCGCAGGCGCCGGCGCACACCGCCGTCGATGCCGAGCCCGCGCGCCCGCCGCGCCCGCTGCACCTGTTGCCAGGACTCGGTGATCGAGTCGAGGCGTTGCAGAGCAGCGACGCCCGCCACGACGACGCGGGCGGGCAGGTGCAACCGTTGGGCCAGATGGTCGCCGAGCTCGGTCGGCACGATACGGGGGCTCAGGAGCGCACTAGGAGTCACGATCGAGAGCACTCTCAGCGCTGCGGCCACTGCCTCGTCGCCGTTCTGGCCCCCGTACAACCAGGTGGAGACCATCACCGAGACGGCGGCCACCGAGCCGAGCGCGAGACGGGCGGCGGTGGAGCGCAGGTCACGAGCCAGGCCACCGAGTAGCAGGACCTGGGCACCCAGGACGGTGAAACCGGTGGCTGTCGAGTTGACGGCGAGTGCGCCGGCCACCGGCACCAGGCACGCGGCCAGGACCGACAGCGGTCCGGGGCCCGACCTCACGAGGTGTCCGCTCGGCGCTCGAGCCGGAGCTCGGCGTCGGCGAGGGCAGGGATGGCGAGGTGGTCATGGCTGGCGAACGCGAGGGCCGTGCCGGCCTCACGGGACGCGGCGAGGACTCCCATCACGGCGGCCCAGGTGAGCCGGTCCTGCCCGAGCGTCGGTTCGTCGAGCAGCACCCCAGCCGGGCCGTGCACCAACGCGGCGGCCACCATGAGTCGCCGCTGCTCTCCACCGGACAAGTGATAGGGGCTCGCGTCTCGCAGGTGAGCGAGGCCCAACGAGGCCAGCAGGCCGTCCGCGCGGTGCTGCAGCTCTTGCGGCTCCCGACGGCATGCGGCGCCAGCGGCGGCCAGCTCGGCGTCAACCGTCGCGGCCACGACACCGTGCTCCGGCGTCTGGGGCACCCAGGAGATCCTCTCCGCCAGGTCGCGGGAGCTCCAGCGCCACGGCCGCCGCTCAGATCCGGCCGCCAGTTGCTGGGCGGCGAGCACCTCACCACTGGAGGGTCTGAGCAGACCGGCCAGCACGGAGACCAGCGTCGACTTGCCGGCGCCGCTTGCACCGGTGACCGCCAGCGCCTGGCCTGCGCTCACTGTGGTGGAGATGGCGGCCAGGGCGGAAGTCGTCGACGCCGAGCGACGGGCGCCCTGTCGGCGGGTGCGAAACTCGACGCCCACCCGGTTCGCGGACACCAGGTCTCCGGAGTACCGCACGTGCGGTGTGACGAGGTGCCCGGGAGGCCGCGGCGATGCAGGTGTTCCTATGCCGGGCACCCAGACCCCCTGCGCGGCCAGCGCCTGGCCATGGTCACGCAGTACTGCGCGCGGCACTCCGTCGGCCGCGATGGCGCCCTCGCGATTCAGGACCACGAGGCGATCGGCGAAGTCCAACCAGGGTTCGAGCCGGTGCTCCACCACGATCAAGGTGCTGCCGCGGTTCTCCACGTCGCGCTGCACGGCTTGGCGCACGCGTTGAGCGCCGGCTTCGTCCAGCATCGAGGTCGGCTCGTCCAGCAGCGTCACCTCGTTGTGCATCGCGAGGCTGCCCGCCAACGCCAGCCGCTGCATCTCCCCGCCGGACAGTGCGGCGGTGGGATGGTCGAGCGGGTACTCGAACCCGGTCTCCCGAAGCGCCTGCTCGACGCGTGACCAGATCTGGTCACGCGGCACCTGCATGTTCTCGAGCCCGAAGGCGACATCACGGCCGACGGTGCTGGCCACGATGCTGGTGGACGGGTCCTGAAGCAGCATCCCGACACGGCCCGGCCGGTTGCCGTCCGGTGTGCTGGCCGCCTCGCCCCGGCCACCGAGCCGCACCCGGCCGCTGAGGTCCCCATGCGAGGCGGTCAGGAGCACGCCGGCGATGGCCCGCAGCAGGCTCGACTTTCCGGCGCCGCTCGGACCGGCGACCAGCACGCGTTGCCCGGCTGGGACGAACAGGTCCAGGTCCCTGAAGACCGCGGCTCGCCGCCGTGCCGGTCGCCAGGTCAGGCCCTCGACGCTGACGTCGGCGCCGCCGGCCAACGGGCTACGCCGGGTGTTCAGCGGCAGACTCGCGCCCGGCCGGCAGGGCATCGATCGCACCCGTAGCGGCCAGCTTGCGGGTCAGCAGCCAACCGCCGAGCCCGGCGACGACCGCGCCGGACAGGGCGAAGAAGCCCAGGTAGCCCAGCTTGAAGCCGAGCGTGGTGCCCTGCCAGTAGGCGTGCCACTCGTAGCCGAACTCGAGCAGCGCTGCCACCACCCCCGCGAGCGCAGCAACCGGCCAACCGAAGCGCCGGAAGGCGAACAGCGCCAGTGCGATCTCGACCCCAAGCCCCTGCAGACCTCCAGAGATGAGTGTCGACCATCCCCACTCGTTCCCGACGAGGGCCTCGACCGCCGCGGCGAGCAGCTCGGCGAACAACGCCGCGCCGGGGCGGCGTACGACGAGTCCGCCCACCACTCCCGCGATCAGCCACGGCCCCCCTAGCAGGCCGACAGCAGGACCGAGCACGTTGGACAGTGGGGTGGACAGCGCCGAATAGGCGGCCGACCATCCCCAGTAGACGATGCCGAACGCCACGCCGATCACTGCTGCCGTCATCAGGTCGATCGTCCGCCAGGGCCCGCTCGCCAGGCCAGGTTGCGCCGATGTGGTTGTTGCCATGTGTTCCTCCCAGAGAGCTCAGGGAGGGGAAGCAGAACCGTTGTCTGCTCGAGTCTCGACTCCCTTCGCCGGTCCTAACCGGATCAGGTTCGAGGGTCTGCGGATGGTCCGCACTCTCAGCGCGCGAAGGCGCTCCCCTGTCGTGTCCTGCCAGCCTAGCCCGCTCGACGCATCGGTCGCGAGTCGGCATCCTCGGGGCCGGTCACGGCCACCGCGGCGGGTCTACGATGGGCAGACATCAGTCCTCCGGCGGTCGCCGCATCGCCCTGTAGCCAGAGACGGGGTCACCTCCATGACGCGACGAGCCTACGGGTTTGCCGTCATGCTGGCCGTGGCCGTCGGTGCCGTGACCTGGTTGGCTTCCAACCGGTACAACCTCCCGTTGCGCGATCCGGATGGCCTGGTCGGCCCCGCCTACATCAGGTTGCCGGTCATCGTCTTGGTCTTCTACCTGGCCGATGTGGTGCCCCGAGCGCTGATCGCCAATCGCGGGTTCTCCGAGTTCGGGTCCTCGGTGCGCACCTATACGCGCGAGCGCTGGACGCGCAGCAGGCTGGTGCTGGTGTTGGTGGGCCTGCTCAGCTTCTATGTCGTCTACGTCGCGTACCGGAACCTGAAGGGCTTCCTGCCCTACGTCCGCTACGACACCAAGTACGACGAGGTGCTGCTCAAGCTCGACCGTGCGCTGATGTTCGGCCATGACCCGGCGACGGTGCTGCACGACACGTTGGGGACCGGGATCTCCGCCCACGTGCTGGCCCTGGCCTACGTGGGGTTCCTCTTGTTCGTGCCGCTGAGCCTGGGCGCGGCCCTGGTGTGGTCCAAGAACGTCGCGACCGGTTTCTGGTATGTGACGGCCCTGTGCATCAACTGGGTGCTCGGGGTGGCCAGCTACTACTGGGTTCCGTCACTCGGCCCCTTCATCTCCAATGCCAAGGCGTTCGTCGACCTGCCGAGTACCGGCGTCACCAGCTTGCAGTCGTCGCTGCTGAAAGGCCGGCAGAGCTATCTGGAAGACCCGTATGCCACCGATTCGGTCCAGAGCGTCGCAGCCTTCGCCTCCTTGCATGTGTCGGTCATCCTCACCGCCACGCTTATCTGCCATTACGTCATACCGAGCCGCCTGGTGAGGTGGACGATGTGGGTGTACTTCGCCCTCACCGTCATCTCCACTATCTATTTCGGCTGGCACTACATCCTGGACGACATCGCAGGGGTGGCTATCGCCCTGCTCGCGGTCTGGATCGGTGCCAAGACGACCGGTCACGCGATGGCCCAGCAGCGGCACGTCCCCACAGCCGGGGATGGGGTCGTCGGTGTGTTTCCTCCACATTCAGCGGTTCCAGAAGCCTCAGAGGGGGCCCCGGTCCGCCCTGGAGGCCCCGCACCACCGGCACACATGTCGCGCGAGAACGGTGGCCGACAACCGCAGGCGAGCCATGCCCAGGAAAGCCCGAAAGACAACGCTTCGGCATGACCACCGGTCCGTTCCACAGCGATGTGGTGAGGTTGGATGCGTCGGGTCCGGTCGCCACGATCACCCTCGACTCCCCGCACAACCGCAACGCCCTGTCGCGCGCGCTGGTCGAAGACCTGACCCGGGCCCTCACCGCTGCCGTAGCGGGGAACGCCAAGGCGGTCTTCCTCACCCACACCGGGAACACGTTCTGTGCGGGCGCTGACCTGAGGGAAGCCACGACCGAGGGGATGTCGGCGGGCACTCGCCGCGTGCTGGAACTGCTTCGCACGGTCGTGGCGCTCCCGACTCCGGTTGTGGCCGTCGTCCGGGGACACGTCCGAGCGGGTGGGATCGGGTTGGTCGGCGCCTGTGATCTGGCGCTGGCGACAGATGCCAGCTCATTCGCCTTCAGCGAGGTCCGGCTGGGGCTGACGCCGGCGATCATCTCGCTCACCACGATTGACAAGCTCGCTCCTCGTACAGCCGCACGGTTGTTCCTCACGGGCGTCACCTTCGACGGAGCCGAGGCCGCCCGAGCTGGACTGGTCAGCACGGCAGTACCGGAAGCGGACCTGGATGACACCGTTCAGCAGCTCTCCGCGGAGCTCGTACGCGCATCACCGCAAGGCCTGCGTGAGACCAAGCAGCTGCTGAACGAGCCCGTGCTCACCCGCATCGACCGTGACGGCGAACGGCTGATGGCGCTGTCATCGCGGCTGTTCGCCTCGCCTGAGGCGCAGCAGCGGATGTCGGCCGCTCTCACGCGGAGCCGCACATAGCTGCTTTCCGGGCTGTATGCACCGTGGTCGCGTGAATATCGGGAATTCGCACACGGGGTTAGGAATCTGTGCCTCACAATGTTGCTCGTCACAATTGACCGAATGTCGTTTCTGCGGAGACCACCGGGCGGTAGCGTTCCCTGCGCAGCAGGTAATCCGTGACCCTTCTCGTCGGGAACCCTGCGTTATCCAGACGGAGAGCGACTGTGGGACGACGAGGGCGTGGCATCGTTGGGGCGGCTATTGCCGTCACGGCGACGACTGTGCTGCTCGCCCCTCTCGCTGTGGCCGACCACGACGACGATGCCGACATCCCCAGCAAGCACCAGATCGACGAGGCGCAGGGGCATGTGGTCAGCGCGGAGCGCTCCGTCGAGGCCATCGAGGCTGAGCTCGCCCGAGCCGATGACCACCTGGAGCAGCTGGCGATGGCCGCCGAGATGGCCTCGGAGGCGTACAACGGCGCGCTGTTGACCTGGCAGAGCGCTCGAGCCGATGCCGTTGCCGCCCGTGAACGCGTCGAACGTGCCGGACGCAACGCTGCCCTGGCACGCCGACAGCTGGCCGGGTACCTGGTGACCACCGACAGCTCCGGGGCCGACCTGACCACGTTCAGCACCGCGCTGACCGAGGGCGGCCCGCGTCGGCTGCTTCGCGACCTCACCGAGGCGGACGCCTCCCGGCGCACGCTCGACTCGCGCCTGCAGGAGGTGCGCGCGACCTCGCGGCTCGTCGAGGTGTACTCGGTGCAGGCAGAGGCGGCTCTGGCCGACAGTCAGCAGGCCAGGCGGGCAGCCGAGACGGCACGCAGGCAGGCTGCCGACGCGGTCGCGGCTCAGCAGTCCGCAGTCGCCGAGATGGCCGACGAACGCAAGGCCTTGCTGGCCGAGCTGGCCGATGCGCAGCGGATCTCAGTCGCCCTGGCAACGCAGCGACAGGAGGCGCTCGAGCGCAGACGCGCCGAGCACCGGCGCGAACGGCTTCGCCTGGAGATGCTGGCGCAGCAGCGCCAGGAGGAACGAGAACAGCGTCGCCTCGAGCTTCTTGCGCTGGCGGAGCAGCGCCAGAACTCTGACAGCGGCTCGACCAGCCTGCCGTCGAGCCCGCTGCCCACGCCGCCTCCGGTGAGCTCGGGCACCGCCTCGGACGCGCTGGCATTCGCGCGTGCCCAGCTCGGCGACCCCTACGTCTGGGGAGCCGCCGGACCGGGCTCATGGGACTGCTCGGGGCTCACCATGGGGGCCTGGGCGAACGCCGGAGTCGCGTTGCCGCACTACTCGGTGGCGCAGTACTACAGCACCACACCGGTGTCGTACTCGAGCCTGCAACCCGGCGACCTCATCTTCTGGTCGAGTGATGCGTCGGACCCTGACACGATCTTCCATGTCGGGCTGTACATCGGGAGCGGCATGATGATCCACGCGCCGCGTACCGGGCGCGACGTCGAGGTTCAGGACGTGTGGTACTGGGAGTCGCCGGACTTCTTCACCCGGCCCTGAGGTCTCAGGTGGTAGGAGCTTTGGCCTGCGACCTGTGGATGTCGGCCAGCCGCTCACGCGAGGCCAGGATCTCAGCCTCCGCGTCGACGCGTCCCACCCAGGTGGCGCCCTCCACCGACTTACCGGGCTCGAGGTCCTTGTACACCGCGAAGAAGTGCTGGATCTCCAGGCGGTCGAACTCCGGAACATGGTGGATGTCGCGCAGATGCTCTTGCCGGGGATCGGTTGACGGGACGCAGAGCACCTTGTCGTCAGCACCCTTCTCGTCGGTCATGCGGAACATGCCGATCGCCCGGGCCCTGATCAGGCAGCCAGGGAAGGTGGGCTCCGACAGGAGCACCAGACAGTCCAGCGGGTCGCCGTCCTGGCCCAAGGTGTCGTCGATGAAGCCGTAGTCGGCGGGATACTGCGTCGACGTGAACAGCGTGCGGTCGAGCTTGATCCGGCCGGTGACGTGGTCGAGCTCGTACTTGTTGCGCTGACCCTTGGGGATCTCGATCGTCACGTCGAAGTCCACGTTCACGTCCTGTCCGTCGTCGGAAGATCCCCAGGTGCGGCTGTACCAGGGCTCTGACAGCTAGTGTCTCCCACGTGAGCCGCTTTATGCAGATGGGGCCCGGTGTCCGAGCCCGCGGCGGCTACCCGCAGCTGCATCAACGCACGGAAGCCGGTCGGGTGCTCGGCTGGGTGGCGGCCTTGGTGGCGGTCATCGCGTTGGCCGTCGGGGCCTACGTCGTGGTGTCGCCCTCCGATCCGCTCTCGGTGCTCGACCCGAGCCCCGACCCTCCCTCAGCGAGCGGCCCTGGTGACGCCCCCTCCGACGAGAGCCCCACCGGTGAAGAGCCTGCGCAGCCCGCGATCACCCTGCCGGAGGTGCCGGACCCGGATCCCGTGCTGACCCCGACGCTGACGTCGCCGGTGCGGGCAGGTGCCCTCCGCAGCGCCGTGGGCGCGGAGCTTCGCTCCCCTCGACTGGGGAACTACCTGGGGTTCGCCGTGGCGCAGCTCGGCAGTGATGAGCTGCTGATGAGCGCCGGAACCCGGCAGACGGTGACGCCGGCCTCCACCACGAAGCTCCTGACAGCCATGACAGCTCTGCACCTGCTGGGACCGGAGCACCGGTTCGTCACGCAGGTGGTCGAAGGGCGCGACGCCCGCCAGGTGGTGCTGGTCGGCGGTGGGGACCCGCTGCTCACCGACAGGCGCCTCACCCCTGCGGACCGGTCCGCGGCCTATCCGCCCGTCGCGACGCTGCAGGCTCTGGCGACGATGACGGCGGACCGGCTGCGCACAGCGGGGGTCCGGCGAGTGTCGGTGGGGTTCGACGACTCCTTGTTCGAAGGACCAGCCGTCAACCCGCGCTGGGAGCCGTCCTACATCCCGGATTCTGTTGTCAGCCCCATCAGCGCACTGTGGGTGGACGAGGGCCGCGAGACGCGGGGCCTCGCCCTGCGGGTGAGCGACCCGGCGCAGGTCGCAGCCGACCGCTTCGCGTCGCTCCTCGCCGAGCAAGGCGTCGACGTGCGGACCCCCGTCACACGGGTGCGAGCGGCTGCCTCCGCACGCGCGCTGGCCGCCGCCAAGTCCGCACCGCTTCGGCAGCTCGTCCAGCACACGTTGGAGATCAGTGACAACGAGGCGGCCGAGGTGTTGCTTCGGCACGCCGCGGTGGCAGCAGGGCGGCGCGGAACGGCGACTGCGGGCGTGCAGGTCGTCTCCAACACTCTCGCCGACCTGGGCGTACGGCTGCAAGGCGCCCGCCTCTACGACGGCAGCGGGCTTTCGCGTGACAACCGGCTCCCGGTCCAGTCGCTGGTCGACGTCCTGCAGGTGGCCGCGGACCCTGAACAGCCCCGACTGCGGGCGGTGATCTCGACCCTGCCGGTCGCCGGCTTCAGTGGCAGCCTTGCCTACCGGTTCGCCCGTGAGCCTGCGGGACTGGGTTTGGTCCGGGCGAAGACAGGCACCCTGACCGGAGTGCATGGACTAGCCGGTGTCGCCTTGACACGCCGTGGGCATCTCGTCGTGTTCGCCGCGGTCGCCGACCGGGTACCGGTCCCCAAGACGTACGCCGCCCGTGACCAGCTGGACCGCATCGCTGGGGCCCTGAGCTCGTGCCGCTGCTGATCCGTCCGCTCGGCGCGGAACCTCCTGACTGCTGACGCCTCGCGCTCGCCACCTCCTGCGCCTCGGCTGCCTGTGGGGCGGCCGAGGTCGACCACGTACGGTGGACGCCATGCCCGCCCACACTCCTCGCCACGCCTCCGACGACAGTGCGAGTCACGGCGACCTCGTCGACTGGGACCTGGCCGTGGCCACGGCCAAGCGGTTGATGCGCCCCAGCCCCGACGTCAGCCGCTCCGAGGCGCGTCAGACCGTCGACGAGCTCAGGAGGTACGCAGCCGAGGCCGAGCAGCATGTGCGCACCTATACCGGCCTGCATGCCGAGTCGGCAACTGCTCCGGTGCTCGTCATCGACCGCGCCGGCTGGGTGCAGGCCAACGCGGACGGGTTCAAGGAGGTGCTGCGCCCGCTGATGGCGAAGATCCACGCGTCACGCGGCAGGCCGGGTCCGCTGACCACCGCGGTCGGGTCACGAGTGACCGGCGTCGAGGCGGGCAGCCTGCTGGGCTACCTCTCCAGCAAGGTGCTGGGCCAGTTCGACCCGTTCTTCAGCGGGGCGCCCGGTGTCGCCGGTACCACCCACGGCGGGCGCCTGCTGCTGGTGGCGCCGAACATCGTGCACGTGGAACGCGAGCTCGAGGTCGACCCCTCCGACTTCCGGATGTGGGTCTGCCTGCACGAGGAGACACACCGAGTGCAGTTCACAGCCGTGCCCTGGCTGCGCGACCACATTCTCGGTGAGATGGGCGCGTTGCTCGAGAGCACCGAGCTGGACCCGCAGCGGCTCGCCGGGATGGTCCGCGAGGGGGTCCAGCGCATGGGCGACCTCGTGAAGGGCGGCGAGACATCCTTGCTCGACGTGGTGCAGACACCGGAGCAGAAGGCGGTCGTCGAACGACTGACCGCGGTCATGTCGCTGCTCGAGGGACACGCCGACGTGGTCATGGACGAGGTCGGTCCCGACGTGGTTCCGACCGTGGCCACGATCCGCCGCAAGTTCACCGCACGGCGTGCGGGCGCAGGGCCGATCGACCAGATGATCCGCCGGCTGCTGGGGTTCGACGCGAAGCTTCGCCAGTACCGCGACGGCGCCATCTTCGTCCGTGGCGTCACGGAGAAGGTGGGCATCGACGGGTTCAACGCTGTCTGGTCCGGCCCGGAGAACCTGCCGCTGAAGCACGAGGTGACGCAGCCCGACGCGTGGGTCGCGCGGGTTCACGGCTGAGGTCCCCTCGATGGGCGGGTACCTTGACCCGGCCGTCGCCTCCGTTCGGCGAGCGGTGCGGGAAGCCTGCGCCGACCTCGATCCCGGGCAGCGTGTGCTGGTGGCGTGTTCGGGAGGGGCCGACTCCATGGCGCTGGCCGCGGCGACCGTCTTCGAGGCACAGGCCGCGGGCTGGCTGGCCGGAGCTGCCGTGGTCGACCATCAGCTGCTCCCCGAGTCCGACCGGGTAGCCGGCGAGGTGCGCGATCGGCTGCGGGCGCTCGGCTGCGACCCCGTTGAGGTGGTGGCGGTCCGAGCCGCCACCCGGGGAGGCCCGGAGGCCGCTGCTCGAGACGCGCGCTATGCCGCACTCTCGTCGCTTGCGGAGCGCCACCGGGCCGTCGTGCTGCTGGGACATACCCTCGACGACCAGGCCGAGACCGTCCTGCTGGGGCTGGCCCGCGGGAGTGGCCTGCGGTCCCTGTCGGGGATGACGCCCTCTCGAGGGCCCTTTCGGCGACCGTTGCTGGGCGTGACGCGGAAGCAGACGTCCTCAGCGTGTGAGGCGATGGGACTGGTGGTGTGGCAGGACCCGTCCAACGTCGACGGCCAGTTCGCTCGAGCCCGGGTCCGGCATCGGGTGCTACCGGTTCTCGAGGACGCCCTTGGGCCAGGTGTGGCCGCCGCTCTCGCGCGCACGGCGGGCTTGGCGCGCGCCGACGCGGACGCGCTCGACGCGTTGGCCGACAACCTCGCCACGAAGGCCGTCGGGCCGGACGGCGCAGCGTCGGTCGACGCGCTTGCCGAGGCTCCGGCTGCCCTACGCCGGCGCGTGCTGCGCAGCCTCGCGCTGGGCGCCGGCTGTCCCGCCGGCGACCTGTCCGCGGTCCACCTGGAGGCCATGGACTCGCTCATCACGGACTGGCACGGCCAGAAGCGCATCGACATCCCAGGCTCCCTGAGCGTTCGCCGAGAGGGTGGCTGGCTGCGGTTGTCCGCACGTGTGGGAGGGTGACTGCCTCGGGCAGCCATATTCCGGAGGCAGCAGTGGACGACCGTCATGTCGCAGCCGACATTTCCGCCACCTTGATCACAGAGGAACAGATCCAACATCGGCTTCGCGAGCTGGCCCAGCAGATCGAGGCGGACTACGAGGGTCAGGACCTTCTCGTCGTCGGTGTCCTGAAGGGCGCCGTGATGGTCATGGCCGACCTGGCCCGGTCGTTGGGTCGCCATGTGGCGATGGACTGGATGGCCGTCTCGTCCTACGGGTCCGGCACCACGTCATCCGGCGTCGTCCGCATCCTGAAGGATCTGGACGCCGACATCACGGGCAGGCATGTCCTGATCGTCGAGGACATCATCGACACCGGTCTCACCTTGTCGTGGCTCGTCGCAAACCTACGGTCGCGCGGCCCGGAGTCGGTTCACATCTGCACACTGCTGCGCAAGCCCGATGCGCAGCAGATGCGCGTGGACGTTCGCTACGTCGGTTTCGACATACCCAACCAGTTCGTCGTCGGCTATGGCTTGGACTATGACGAGCGCTACCGCAATCTGCGATCAGTAGCCACCCTCGCTCCGCACGTGTACTCGTAACACCAGCGCCCCTCCATTTCGTTCGTATCGCCATTTGAGCGGGACGCCGGCGACTGTCAGACTTGGCCCTCTTTCAACATTGGCTCGAACATGTGTCGCGAGTAGGCGACAATGAACCCGACCGGGCAAGTTACTGGCAGGAGGAACGAGGCTTCAGCCTCGGAGTGTAAGCGTGAAGCGTTGGTTCCGTGGCCCGTGGTTGTGGGTCGTCCTGTTCGCCATCGTGATCCTCGTCGTGCTCGAGGCGGTGTCGTCGCGGGGTGGGTACAAGGATGTCGACACCTCGACCATGGTGCAGGAGATCAGGGACGGGAACGTCGAGAAGATCATCTTCGTCGACGGCGACCAAGTCATCCAGGCGGAGAAGAAGTCGGACGGCGAGAAGATCTCGGCGCAGTGGCTGGGTGACCAGGGCATCGACCTCGTCAACCTGGTCGAGCGCCAGGCGCGGGCCGACACCGACCTCAGTTACGACGTGGAGGTCCCCCAGCCCAGCTTGCTGTGGGGGTTCATCTCGACCGTCTTGCCGTTCATCTTGATCGTCGTGATCTTCATCTTCTTGATGAACAGCATGCAGGGCGGCGGCGGTCGCGTTATGCAGTTCGCCAAGTCCAAAGCCAAGATGGTCAACAAGGACACCCCCAAGACGTCCTTCTCCGACGTTGCGGGCGCCGAGGAGGCGATCGAGGAGCTTGCAGAGATCAAGGAGTTCCTCCAGCAGCCCGCCAAGTTCCAGGCCGTCGGCGCGAAGATCCCCAAGGGTGTTCTGCTTTACGGCCCGCCCGGCACCGGCAAGACTCTGCTCGCCCGCGCCGTGGCCGGCGAGGCCAGTGTCCCCTTCTACTCGATCTCAGGGTCGGACTTCGTCGAGATGTTCGTCGGCGTCGGTGCTTCACGAGTGCGTGACCTGTTCGAGCAGGCCAAGGAGAACGCGCCGGCGATTGTGTTCATCGACGAGATCGATGCCGTAGGCCGACACCGTGGCGCCGGTCTGGGTGGTGGCCACGACGAGCGCGAGCAGACACTCAACCAGCTCCTCGTCGAGATGGACGGGTTCGACGTCCGCGGTGGGGTCATTCTGATCGCCGCCACCAACCGTCCCGACGTGCTCGACCCCGCGCTGCTGCGCCCGGGCAGGTTCGACCGGATGATCGGGGTGTCGGCACCCAACATGGAGGGGCGGCACAAGATCCTCCAGGTGCACTCCCGCGGCAAGCCGATCGCGGCCGACGTCGATCTGCTCGCGGTGGCACGCCGCACGCCGGGATTCACCGGTGCCGATCTGGCCAACGTCCTGAACGAGGCTGCGCTGCTCACCGCCCGCAAGGACAAGAAGCTCATCGACGAGGCTTTCCTCGACGAGGCGATCGACCGGGTCAGCATGGGACCGCAGCGCCACTCGCACATCATGAGCGAGCAGGAGAAGCTCATGACCGCCTACCACGAGGGCGGCCATGCACTGGTGGCGGCGGCACTGCCCGGCACCGACCCGGTGACCAAGATCACGATCCTGCCGCGTGGTCGTGCGCTCGGCTTCACCCAGGTGCTGCCTGAGGGCGACAAGTCCTCGATCTCGCGCAACGAGCTCCTCAACCAGCTCGCCTATGCCCTGGGCGGTCTGGCCGCCGAACAGCTGATCTTCCACGACCCGACGACCGGCAGCTCGAACGACATCGAGAAGGCCACCAAGGTCGCGCGGGCCATGGTCACCAGCTACGGGATGAGTGACCGGCTGGGCGCCGTCAAGCTCGGCGAGGACAACGGCGAGCCGTTCCTGGGCCGAGACATCGGCCACTCGCGCAACTACTCCGAAGAGATCGCCGCGATCATCGACGAAGAGGTCAACAAGCTCCTCACCAACGCCCACCAAGAGGCCTTCGACATCCTGGTTCGCAACCGTGACGTCCTCGACGAGCTGGTCCGCCAGCTGCTCGACAAGGAGACCATCGACCGCAAGGGCCTCGCGGCGATCTTCGGGTCCGTGCGCATGCAGCCCGAACGGCCAGCCTGGACGGGATCCAACAGCCGCATACCGTCGACCATCCCGCCCGTACAGATTCCTGCGGGCATGAACGGGCGACCGGAGCCGACGTCGGAGATCACGGTTTCACCGGGCAACGAGACTGCGACCAGCCCACTGCCGGGCGAGACACCTCTTCCGCCGACTGGTCCTCCGGGCTCGCCCCCGCCAGGCCCGTCCCTCCCGCCGATGACCTCCGAGTGACGTCATCGGGTAGCCCCGCGACGACGTGGGCCACGAGTCCTTGACCGAGTCGGGGGACCGGGAAGCTCCGGCGTTCGACCACCCCCGCGCAGAGGCGGCAGTGCGTGAGCTGCTGATCGCCATCGGCGAGGACCCCGATCGGGAGGGTTTGCGGGCCACCCCGGCGCGCGTCGCCCGGGCGTACGCGGAGATGTTCGCCGGGATGCGTCTGGATCCGGAGGCCGTGCTTGCGACGACCTTCGACCTGGGCCACGACGAGCTGGTTCTGGTCAAGGACATCGAAGTCTGGTCGCACTGCGAGCACCACCTGCTCCCGTTCACCGGGGTCGCGTCGGTGGGCTACATCCCCAATCGGGTCGGGCGCCTCACCGGCCTGTCGAAGCTGGCCCGCCTGGTCGATGTCTTCGCCCGACGTCCGCAGCTGCAGGAACGCCTCACCACGCAGGTGGCCGACTCTCTCATGCACGTCCTGGAGCCGCGCGGTGTGATCGTGGTCTTCGAATGCGAGCACCTTTGTATGACGATGCGCGGCGTGCGCAAGCCCGGAGCACGTACCGTCACGAGCGCTGTTCGGGGCCAGCTTCGGGACCCAGCGACGCGGGCCGAGGCGATGAGCCTCATCCTCGGTTAACGCGTGCACGGCGCTCCGAGGGCGGTAGTCGAAGGTCTGCCTCAGCCCGGCCGCTGTCTCGTGATGGGGATCCTCAACGTCACCCCGGACTCGTTCTCCGACGGCGGCAGCTGGCCGGACCCGGACACCGCAGTGGGTCATGGCCTTGCTCTGGTCGCTGACGGAGCCGATGTGGTCGACGTCGGGGGTGAGTCCACTCGTCCGGGTGCGGCACGCCCGGAACCCCAGGAGGAGCTTCGGCGCGTACTCGAGGTGGTGAGGCGGCTTTCCGCGGCCGGAGTCTGCGTCACGGTCGACACCATGCGCTCCGAAGTGGCGCAGGCAGCGGTCGAAGCCGGTGCCGCCGGCGTGAACGACGTCTCCGGCGGCCTGGCGGACCCCTCGATGCTGGAAACCGTCGCCGACCTCGGCGTGGCCTTCATCTGTATGCACTGGCGAGGGCACTCCACGTCGATGCAGGATCTCGCCGACTATGACGACGTTGTCAGCGAGGTGAGAGCAGAGCTCGAGGCGCGCGTCGACGCGGCGCTGCGAGCCGGGATCGCTGCCGAACGCCTCGCCCTCGACCCGGGTCTCGGGTTCGCGAAGACGGCAGACCACAACTGGGAGCTGCTGGGCGCCCTGGAGAACCTGTTCGGACTGGGTCTTCCGGTTCTGGTAGGAGCCTCACGCAAGGCGTTCCTGGGCTTGTTGCTGGCTGACGACGACGGTACTCCGCGTGCGTCCTCCGAGCGCGACGACGCCACGGCGGCCATCACCGCGCTGGTCGCCGCCCAGGGGGCGTGGGGGACACGTGTCCACGACGCCGCCCGCTCGCGCGACGCCGTCGCGGTGGCGACACGGCTGTCGACAGGAGTCGGGCGATGACGAGTGACCTGGACGAGGTCCTGGTCGCTCACGCCGCCTTCTACGCAGCGTTCGAGTCAGCGGACTTCGACGCCATGCAGGCGTTGTGGGCCGACGACGAAGGCGTCGTATGCGTACATCCGGCAGCGGCGCCCATCCGGGGGCACGGCTTGGTCATGCGCTCGTGGATGGCGTTGATGGCGAATGCGCCCTACATCCAGTTCTTCCTCACCGATGTGGAGGCCGTGGTGGTCGACGACCTCGCGTCGGTGACCTGTACCGAGAATGTGTTGTCGGCCACTCCGGACACACCTGTGGGCGTTTTTGCCGGCGCCAGCGCCGCCGCGACCAACGTCTTCAGGCGTACGCCGTCGGGTTGGCGGTTGTGGATCCATCACGCATCACCGGTACTGTCGGACCCGCAATTGGACCCGGCCGAGCCCGGCGAGGGAGGTGCGTCGTGACGCACGCTGAGGATCGGCCGACCGATCGACTGAAGCTGCGAGGCCTGCGCGCTGTCGGGCACCACGGGGTGCTGGAGGCTGAGCGCCGAGACGGCCAGGAGTTCGTCGTGGACGTCGAGCTCGCCCTCGATACCCGCCCCGCGGCCGGAGCGGACGACCTTGCTGCGACGGTCCACTACGGAGATCTCGCGGAGCGCCTGCACCGCGCCATCGAGACGGACCCGGTCGACCTGATCGAGACGCTCGCGCAACGCCTTGCCGATGTTTGCCTGGAAGAGTCACCGGTGCTCTCGGTTGACGTTACTGTCCACAAGCCACATGCGCCCATTCGGGTGGCGTTCGACGACGTCAGCCTCACTATCCACCGGAGCCGCGATGACTGAGACCCCGAACCCGAACATCGACCCCGACACGCTGACCGGGGACATGCGACCGATTCGCCCCGCCGTGCTGTCCCTCGGAAGCAATGCCGGCGACCGCCCCGCCATCCTTCAGGGCGCCATCGAAGCGCTGGCCGACACCCCGGAGGTACGCATCGTCGCGGTCTCCTCGGTGTACGAGACCACTCCCGTCGACGCCCCGGACGGCTCGCCGGACTTCTTCAACATCATCTTGTTGGTTGACACCACCTTGTCGGTGGCGATGCTGCTCGACAGGGCTCAGGCGGTCGAGTCCGCGTTCGGCCGCGAGCGCAGGGAGCTGAACGGTCCGCGCACGCTCGACGTCGACCTCATCGTGGTGGGGGATCGACTGTCCGACAGTGAGGACCTCGTCCTGCCGCACCCCCGGGCCCACGAGCGGGCGTTCGTGTTGGTGCCGTGGTACGAGATCGACCAACGCGCGCAGATCCCGGGTAGGGGCAAGATCGCCGACCTGTTGACCGACATCGACACGTCTGCGGTGGTACGCCGCGACGATCTGGAACTGGAAGTCTGACAGCCCGTTGGCCGAACAGATCGACCCCAACCGGGTCACCATCGGCCCCACGAGGTTCCGGTACTTGGCCGCTGCCTGTGCTCTGGGTGCCTTGGTCGGCTACACGATGGTGCCGTTCACGCAGTGGCTCAACGGCACCGCTCCGACCATCACCCCCACCTCGATCGGCGTCCTCGCCGTCATCGCCGTTGTCCTGGCGCTGCTGGCGTACTCGACCTATCGCACAGTCCACCGTGACCGGCAGCCCATGGAGCCGCACCGCGCCGTCAACCTGCTTCTCCTGGCCAAGGCGAGCGCGTTGATGGGGGCCTTCGTCACCGGTGGCTACCTCGGCTTCGGCTCGCAGTTCCTTGACTCCATGGACATCGTGCTGCCCCGGGAGCGAGTATTTCGTTCCGCGGCCGCCGCGGCAGGCGCCATCGCAATCGTGATCTGCGCCCTGCTGCTGGAGCGCGCCTGCCGGATCCCACGCGACCCCGAGGAATAGCATCGGGGCATGTCACGCGGGCGCCGGGTCCAGCGCAATGTGAGAGCCGTCGTGGCAGCGGTGCTGCTGGTCGTCTCCGCGGTGGCTGTGTTCGCCGCGGTTGCGTCGTCCACCGCCGTCGGCGCTGCCGCGATCGTCTCGGTGGTCGCAGGCGGTGCCGCAGCGCTCGTCTTGCATCGCGAGGTGACACAGACACGCCGCGCGGCGGCTCGGACCCGAGCACGGCAGGCGCGGTCCTTCAGCACTGTAGTGACGCGGGCGTCGGCGGATCACGCCCGGCTCGTTGCCGCGACCGCGACCCGGCTAGGCGAGCGTGAGCGGACCATTCGCAGGCTCCAACGCGCTGTGGGCCTCGCCGTGAAACGAGCCGACATCGCGGAGCAGCACGCCGCTGCGGCCGAGCAGCGAGCTGTCGCCGCGGAAGAAAGGGCGACTGCTGCCCAGGCGCAGCTCAACGCTGAGGCGGAGCGGGCCCGCGCCAGCCAAGCCCGGCTGTCGGAGCTGCTCGACGCCGTGCTGAGCGACCGTACCTCGACGCCCGCGGTCGACGACACCGCGGACGCCGATGGTGACGGCGCCGATGTCGACGACGCCCTCCCCGCCGTGATCGATCTGCTGGCCTGGGAGGAGCGCAACAGCTCCACCCGCCCGTCGTCGCCACGTCGGCACGCCTAGGGTCGCCGGCTCAGTGCACCGGGCCGCTCGATGAGACGCTGACCTGGCTCTCGGAGACTCCGGAAGCCTCGGCGCCAACCGAGCGCCGAAGGGCCTCGTGCAGGGTGTTCGGTGTCAGTACGCCCAGGAACCGGGCACCATCGAGGACGGCCACCCACCCGGCGTCCCACTGAAGCATCGTGGACAGGGCATCCTTGAGCGAGGCGTCGGTCGGGACCCAGGCATCCATGCGTTCGGCGCGGTCGCCGACCGTGCCTGGCCCTTGGGCTGCCTCGGCGCTGATCCATCCCCGTAGCGCATCGTCGGCCCCCACGACAACGGCCCACCGAGCACCTTGCGCCTCCAGCGTGAGGTGCGCCTGGGCGAGGGTGTCGTCGCCGTGCACCACGGGTGGGCGCTCGAGGTCCGAGGGCTCGATGGCGGTGACCGCGAGACGGCGAAGGCCACGATCGGCTCCCACGAACTCTGCGACGAACGCGTCCGCCGGCGATCCCAGGACGCGTGCGGGTGTGTCGTACTGCGCCAGGCGGCCACCCGGCTCGAAGACCGCGACACGGTCGCCGAGCCGAACGGCCTCCTCGATGTCATGGGTGACGAGGACGACGGTCTTCGCCAGCGTTGACTGGATCTGCAGGAACTGATCCTGCAACCGACCACGGACGACAGGGTCGACCGCTCCGAACGGCTCGTCCATCAGCAAGACGTCAGGGTCGGCCGCCAGCGCCCTGGCGACGCCGACCCGCTGGCGCTGGCCGCCGGAGAGCTGGTGTGGGTACCGGTCGGCGAAGCTGGTGGGATCGAGGTCCATCGTCGCCAACAGCTCGTCCACGCGGTCGTTGACGCGCTTCTTGTCCCAGCCGAGCAGCCGGGGGATCGTCGCCACGTTGGCCCGGATGGTCTGATGGGGGAACAGACCGATCTGCTGGATCACGTATCCCATCCGGCGCCGAAGCTGGACGGCGTCCATATCGGTGACGTCCTCGCCGTCGACCTCGATGCGACCGGTGGTCGGCTCGATCAGACGATTGATCATCTTGAGGGTCGTCGACTTCCCGCACCCGGACGGACCGACCAGCGTCACCAGGCTCTGCCGGGGGATGTCGAGGTCGAGCTCCTGCACCGCGACGGTGCCCCCCTCGTAGGTCTTGCCTACCCTCTTCAGGCGGATCATCAGGTCTGAGTTACCGTCCATGACTGTGACCTTACTGCCGGGGAGGGACACCACAGATGCGGCGTTGGAGTCCGCCCCATCGGTCCCCCAGTGCTACATCGAGAACACGTGGTGGTGCCCGTACTACTGGAGTGACCGCCGGCCCGAGCTGGTCGAAGCACTCATCCAGCACCTCGAGCTCACGGTGGCCTCGGTGGCAGTCGGGTTGGCCTTCGCGTTCCCGCTCGCCCTGCTCGCCCGCCGCTACGGGAGGCTGGAGTCGACGGTTCTCGCCGTCACCACGATGATCTACACGATTCCGTCCCTGGCGTTGTTCTCGCTCTTCGCGCCATACACCGGGTTGACTGCACGGACGGTCATCATCGGTCTGGCCCTGTACTCACTGACGATCCTGGTGCGCAACATCCTTGCCGGCCTGCAGGCGGTCCCGGGTGATGTTCGCGAGGCGGCTATCGGCTCGGGCTACGGTGCCGGCCGGATGCTGCTCCAGATCGAGCTGCCGCTCGCGATGCCGGTGATCATGGCCGGTCTTCGGGTGGCCACCGTCTCCACTGTCGCCTTGGTGACCGTGGGATCCATCGTCGGTCCGTACGGCGGGCTGGGCAATCTGCTCCTGGACGCGGTGAGCAGCCAGTTCAGGGCGCAGATCCTGGCGGCCAGCGTGCTCTGCGTCGCCCTCGCCGTTGCGCTGGACTTGCTTCTCGTGGTCGCGCAGCGGCTCGCGACTCCCTGGACCCGAGTCGGCGGGAAGGGCTGAGGCCGTGATCTCGGACGCCTGGGCGTACCTGCTCGACGGTGACAGCTGGTCCGGCACCGAAGGGATCGCGACCTTCGGACTGCAACAGATCCTGCTGACCTTGACCGCCCTGGTCATCGCCATGGTGGTCGGCCTGCCGATCGCCCTCTGGGCCGGGCACACCGGTCGGGGCGGCTTCTTGGCCATCAACGTCTCCAACATCGGGCGGGCGATCCCCGTGTTCGCCGTGCTGCTGGTGCTCGCCCTCGGACCGGTGGGCTCAGCGGAGTTCGGGCCGTATGGCCGGGCCGGGCTGGCGACGCTCATCGCGCTGGTGCTGTTCGCGCTGCCACCCATCATCACCAACGCCTACGTCGGTATGCGCGAGGTCGACAAGGACATCGTCGAGGCTTCGCGCGGGATGGGAATGCGTGACTGGGACGTGTTCCGCGGTATCGAGCTGCCTCTGGCCGCGTCGGTCATCTTCACCGGGGTCCGGCTGGCGCTCGTCCAGGTGTGGGCGACCGCGACGATCGCGGCCCTGGTGGCAGGCCCGGGTCTGGGCAGGATCATCACCTCGGGATACGCCAACCAACGCGGCTACCAGGTGTTCGCCGGGGCCTTGCTGGTCGCACTGGGAGCCCTGCTGCTCGAAGGCTTGGCCGTGCTGGGCGAACGCCGATTCGACCCGATGAGGGTGGCTCGACGCTGACCTGGCCGGTCCGCTGCGTAATTTCGAACGCACAACGATCGGTGCGGCGGGTTGTCGCGGAACGCGTAACGGACTTGACTGTTCGTCGGGGTGCCCTGAGGTGCCCATCGGACACGCGCGGAGCTCCGCGGGACACAGAAGGTGGTTCTCCTCATGAGGTCACGTCGCAGAATCGCTCTTGCCTTCAGCACCATCGCCTTGCTCGCCACCGCTGCCTGCGGTTCTGGTGACGCGATTGACGATGCCGATGACGCCGGCGACCAGCCCACGGAGGAGAGCAGCGCCGCAACCGACCAGGGCGCGCTCACGCTGTCTGGGCAGAACTTCACCGAGATGCAGGTCATGGCTGCGATGTACGAGCAGGTCCTGACCGACGCCGGCTACGACGTCACGACCAAGCTGGTCACCACCCGTGACATCTACCTCAAGCAGATGAGCGACGGCAAGGTGGACGTGGTCCCTGAGTACCTGGCTGGTATCACCGACTTCCTGCACATCCAGGCCAACGGTGAGAACGCCAAGCCGGTGTCGTCGAACGACCCTCAGGCCACGCTGGACGCCCTGGAGCCCCTTGCCGCCGAGGCGAACATCACGATGCTGGAGCCTTCCCAGGCCACCGACCAGAACGCATTCTTCGTGACGAAGGATTTCGCCGCTGAGAACAACCTCGAGACCTTGTCGGACCTGGCGAAGATGGACATGGACATCACCTTGGCAGCCCCCGAGGACTGCGCTGGGCGACCCGACTGCGAGGGCGGGCTCACCGAGGTGTACGGGCTGAACATCGAGAAGATCATCCCGACTGGCTTCGGAGGAGCGGCGACGCTGGAGTCCGTCAAGGACGGTGAGTCGCAGCTGGGTGAGACGGGGACGACCGACGGCAGCCTGGAATCGCAGGGCCTCGTCCTGCTGGAGGACGACAAGGGCATCCAGCCGGCCCAGAACCTGACGCCGGCGGTGAGCTCCGAGTTCCTCGACGCCCACCCCGACGTGGCCGACGCGCTGAATGAGCTGTCCGCCACGCTGACGACCGAGGACTTGGCGAAGCTCAACTTCGCGGTGGACGCCGAGCGCCAGAAGCCCGCGGACGTGGCCGAGGCCTATCTTTCCGACAAGGGCCTCATCTAGTCGACCTGCGGGCCGGCACCTGGTAGCCGGGCCCACCTCGCCAACCGTTAGGGAGACATGGCACCCAGTCGCATCTATCTGGTGGGGACCACCGGACATCCGAACTATGGGGACGAGCTCATCGGCGCCTCGTGGCTGCGCTACCTGGCGCGAACCAGCCCGGACGCCGAGGTGTGGCTGGACAGCCCGTCGCCGGGAGGGTCGGAGCTGCTGCTGGGCCACTTGCACCCCAACGTGCGCTTCGTTGACACCGTGTTCCAGCTGGCCTGGGCCGCGCCCTCGGAGGAGCCATGGGTGGTTGCCGACTTCGTGGGCAACGCCACGCGCCACCCGGGAGTCGTTCCACGGCGGGCTGCCGGCGTGGATCTTCTCCACGGGGTCGACGTCTTCCACATCCTCGGAGGTGGATATCTCAACGCGATCTGGCCAAGGCACGTCGGGATCCTTGCGGCCGGGGATGTCTTGGCACGCGAGTTCCAGGCCAGATCTGCGCTCACCGGGGCGGGGCTGACGCCATCGGCTGCGTCGGGAGCGCTGCTCAGCCGGCTGACGACGAGCTACTCCGTACTCGACGTTCGTGACGACGACTCCGCGAAGCTGTTGGGCGAGCGGGCGACCAGTTCCGGCGACGACTCGTTCTTGGACCTCGGTCAGCACCTCTACGACAAGCGCGACTCCAGGCCCGTGATGATGACTCTGCAGGCCGACCTCGCCGACATCGGCATCAGCGCCGTTGCCGAAGCGGCCCTGGAGTGCCTGCAGAGCTGGGGCGTCTCTGGTGAGGACGTCGGCTACGTCGAGGCCATGCCCGGCTCCGACCGGCATGTGTTCAACCTGCTCGACCCGTTGCTTCCCGGCATGCGGTTCTATCCGTTCACCGAGGTGTGGCGAGAGGGACTGCCTGCGCGTGCCGGCCAACGCTGGTTGACGACTCGTCTTCATATGCATCTCTTGGCGGCGGCGGTGGGGGCTGAGGGAGCGGTGATCCCCGTCGAAGCCGACGCCTACGACGCGACGCACGGCGCGCTCATCACAGGCGGTTCTGGCTGGACTGCTGTGCGCCCGGGTGAGCCGACGCCTCTGCCCGGCTCCGATGTGGGCTTCGGCCCTCGCGCCGCTGAGCGGCGGGGCGACAAGCGCGCCGTGGCAGCCGCTATCTACCGGCAATAGCCGCTGCGCGGCGGAGGCGACTGCTGCCGTCTCGGGCCCGCCCGTTCGGGAGTAGATCGCCGGGTTCAGACGTTACTCTTGGCGAGCGCGCGACCTGAGCGCGCGAGCGCACCCCTCCGGTACCTGCAAGGGTGGTGCCGGATCGAAAGGCGGAGTGCCATGGCGGGGCAGCGGCTCAGAGTTGGCGTCATCGGAGCCGGTCGGGTCGGAGCGGTGCTGGCGTCGGCCTTGCGCTCGGCAGGCCATGAGATCGTCGCGGTGGCGGGAGAGTCTGCGGCGTCACGCACACGCATCGAGACCATGCTGCCCGGCGTGACCGTCGCCAAGCCCACCGACGTTGCGAAGTCGGCCGATGTCCTGCTGCTCACGGTCCCCGACGACGCCCTCGACAACGTCGTCCGCATGCTCGTGGCGTCGCGAGCGATCCGGTCGGGCCACCTCGTCGTCCATACGAGTGGCCGACACGGAATGGCCGTGCTCGAGCCGGCCTTGGCCATCGGCGCTCGTGGGATCGCCCTGCACCCGGCATTGACCTTCACCGGAACCGACGTGGACCTGCCACGCCTGGCGGGCTGCCTCTATGGCGTCACCTGCGCTCCCGAGGAACGCGCCGCGGCCGAGGCTCTCGTCCAGGATCTCGGAGGTGGAGTGGTATGGATCGAGGAACGCAACCGAACGCTCTACCACGCCGCACTCGCCCACGGAGCAAACCACCTCGTCACCTTGGTCTCGGAGTCGATGAGTCTGCTCAGGGAGGCGGGCTCCACTGACCCAGCGGCGATGTTGCGTCCGCTGCTCACCGCCGCGCTGGACAACGTACTGGTCTATGGGGACGCCGCCTTGACAGGGCCAATCGTCCGGGGCGACGTCCAGACGGTGGCCGAGCACGTGCGTGCCCTGGCGTCGTCACCGGAGGCGCTTCGGTCATACATACAGATGGCGCGGGCAACGGCGCTCCACGCGGTACGCGACGGCCGGTTGGACCCCCGGCGCGCCGCTGCGCTGACAAGCGTCCTGGACGCCGCAACGGAGTGGTCCGCAAGGTGATCGTCGCCGAGACGCGAGCGCAGCTGCGTGCGGCGCTCGGCGGCACGCCGTCAACGCCGGACGGCATTCGAGGCGCTGGCACGCTTGTCGCCACCTTGGGAGCGCTGCACCGAGGGCACGCTGCGCTGTTCGAGCTCGCCGCGTCGCGACCGGGGTTGCGGGTGGCGTCGATCTTCGTCAACCCGACCCAGTTCGGACCGGGCGAGGACTTCGCTCGCTACCCGCGGCAGCTGGCTGCGGACCTCGATCTCTGCCGGGCGCACGGCATCGACGTGGTGTTCGCCCCCGCGGTCAAGCAGATGTACCCAGAGGGAGACGACCGCGTCACCGTCGATCCCGGGCCCTTGGGCGGGATACTCGAGGGAGCGCACCGGCCCGGGCACTTTCGAGGAGTCCTGACCGTCGTGGCCAAGCTGTTCGGGCTGGTGGCGCCCCGAGCGGCCATCTTCGGTGAGAAGGACTACCAGCAGCTCGCTCTCGTATCGGCCATGGTCGACAGCCTCTGTCTCCCGATCGACGTGGTCGCGGCCGAGACGGTGCGCGACGGCGACGGTCTGGCGCTGAGCTCACGCAACAGGTACCTCACCCCCCCGGAGCGCGAGTCCTCGCTCGTCCTGCACCAGGCTCTCGAGGCCGGCCGTGCTGCCGGGGGCAAGGGTGCTGCCGCCGTGCTCGCTGCAGCTGAGCGCACCTTGCAGACGCGTCCGGGCGTCCGCGTCGACTACCTCAGTCTGCTCGCACCGGATCTGTCGCAGCTGCGCAGTTCGGGTCCGGCTCGCCTCCTCGTCGCTGCCTCCATCGGCTCGACCCGGCTCATCGACAATGTCGCCGTCAGCGTGCAGGAACCGCTGTCGACGCCCGGCGCAGGCGGCGACTAGTCACCAAGCGCGGCGCGAGCGCGATGCCGTAACCTCTCGCCATGGCTGAGACCCCCGACCCCACCGCTGGTGCCGTCGCGGATGACGAGCTGCCGGAGCAGATGCAGGTCCGGCGCGACAAGCGGGACCGGCTGATCGCTCGAGGCATGGAGGCTTACCCGCTCCAGGTTCCGAAGACCTCCACGCTCGCCGACATCAAAGCGTCATTCGACGTGGGCTCCTTGGGTCCCGACCATCGCAGCGGCGTCCTGGTCGCGGTGACCGGTCGGGTGATCTTCCTCCGCAACACCGGCAAGCTGTGTTTCGCACGGCTGCGCGAAGGAGACGGCACTGAGCTGCAGGCAATGGTCTCCCTCGCAGATGTCGGGGAGCAGGCGCTGACAGACTTCAAGGCGCTTGTGGACATCGGTGACCTGATCGGGGTGGAAGGAGAGGTCGTCACCAGCCGCCGCGGGGAGCTGTCGATCCAAGCACGGTCGTGGTGCATGGCGGCCAAGGCGCTGCGCCCCTTGCCGAACGAGCATCGCCCCTTGAGTGAAGAGGCGAGGGTGCGGCTGCGATACGTCGACATGATCGTGCGGGATCGGGCCCGGTCCACCGTGAGGTCCAAGGCGGCCGTCCTGAAGTCGCTTCGCTCGACCCTCGACGAGCGAGGTTTTATCGAGGTCGAGACGCCGGTGCTGCAACTAACCAACGGCGGGGCGGCGGCGCGGCCCTTTCGCACACACCTCAACGCATTCGACCAGGACATGCTTCTTCGTATTGCCCTTGAGCTTGACCTGAAACGAGCGATGGTAGGCGGTGTGGAGCGTGTCTTCGAAATTGGCCGAACGTTCCGCAACGAGGGCCTCGACTCCACGCATGCGGTTGAATTCTCTATGCTCGAGGCTTACCAAGCGTATGCCGACTATCACGCTATGGCACAATTGCTGCGCGATCTCGTGCTGAACGCGGCTGACTCTGTTGGCCGAAGTGTCGTAACGGCGCGCGACGGTACTGAGATTGACCTCCACGCAAAGTGGCGCTATGCCGGTCTGCTCGAGCTTGTGTCCGAGGCGCTCGGGGAAGAGATCAACTTGGACACACCGCTTCCCACCCTGTTAGCGCACGCCGAGCGCACAGGCGTCTTGCTGCGCCCTGACTGGGGAGCCGGTGAGATCGTGCTGGAGCTGTACGAGAAGCTGGTGGAACACACGCTCATGCAGCCCACCTTCGTGATGGACTACCCCGAGGCGGTGCGCCCCCTCGCCAAGCGCCACCGCTCCGCACCGGGGCTGGTGGAAGCGTTCGACCTGATCGTCAACGGCGTCGAGCTGGCAGTGGCCTACTCCGAGCTGAATGATCCCGTCATCCAGCGCGAGCGCCTCACTGAGCAGTCGCTGCTCGCCGCAAAGGGAGATCCCGAGGCCATGGAACTCGATGAGACGTTCCTGCGTGCCTTGGAGTACGGTATGCCTCCGGCCGGCGGAATGGGCATCGGCGTTGACCGTCTTGTAATGTTGCTCTGTGGAGTGGGAATTCGCGAGGCGATCTTGTTCCCACTGGTCCGGCCCGAATAGTAGACGGTGAGTTGATATGGCACACTGGCTATTGTTCGTAGTTAGGCAACCACTTCTTGAAGGGAATCACCGTGGCTCAGCGGGTACACATCGTGTTGGAAGATGACATCGACGGCAGTCAGGCCGAGGAGACAGTTACATTCGGTTTGGATGGTGTTACGTACGAGATCGATCTTTCATCCAGCAACGCCGCAGCATTGCGTGACTCCTTGTCGTCCTACATCGGATCGGCGCGCCGCACCTCTGGTCGTAACTCGTCGAAGCGCTCATCGTCACGCGGCAGGAACAGCTCGGGGCCGAGCCCGGCGGAAGTCCGTGACTGGGCCAGGGCTCAGGGGCATGAGGTGTCCGACCGTGGTCGGGTTCCGGCCGAGATCCGCAACGCGTACGACAGCGCGCACTGACGCAGCCCCCGGGCCGGCGCGGTGGGGTCGGTGAGCCGGCTGGCGTCCGGTGTTCGCCTCAGGCGTAACCCGAGTGGCGACGACAGGGAACACGTCTTATCGCTCCTTGGTTGTGCTGTTCACACTCTGATGTCTTCGACCTCTTGCGTTTCGGTGGTCCGACTACCATGGGGAGTGCACGCACAAGCAAGGAGCGATGACATATGTTCGAACGGTTCACCGATCGCGCGCGGCGCGTCGTCGTCCTGGCCCAAGAAGAGGCCCGGATGCTCAGTCACAACTACATCGGGACCGAACACATCCTCCTGGGGCTGATCCACGAGGGTGAAGGCGTGGCCGCCAAGGCCCTCGAAAGTCTTAACATCTCGCTCGAGGCGGTGCGGGCACAGGTCGAGGAGATCATCGGCCAGGGCCAGCAGGCTCCCAGCGGCCACATCCCTTTCACCCCCCGAGCCAAGAAGGTGCTCGAGCTCAGCCTGCGTGAGGCGCTGCAGCTGGGTCACAACTACATCGGCACCGAGCACATCCTGCTAGGCCTGATCCGCGAGGGAGAAGGCGTCGCCGCCCAGGTACTCGTCAAGCTCGGCGCAGACCTCAACCGCGTCCGCCAGCAGGTCATCCAGCTGCTCAGTGGCTACCAGGGCAAAGAGACAGCATCTGCCGGGGCACCGGCCGAGGGCGCGCCGTCGTCGTCGCTGGTGCTGGACCAGTTCGGGCGCAACCTGACGCAAGGAGCCCGTGAGGGCAAGCTCGATCCGGTCATCGGTCGGTCCAAAGAGATCGAACGGGTCATGCAGATCCTGTCGCGACGCACCAAGAACAACCCGGTGCTCATCGGTGAGCCGGGCGTCGGCAAGACGACAATCGTGGAGGGGCTCGCGCAAGACATCGTTCGCGGTGACGTCCCCGAGACACTCAAGGACAAGCAGATCTACACCCTCGACCTCGGTGCGCTGGTGGCTGGCTCACGGTACCGCGGTGACTTCGAGGAGCGGCTCAAGAAGGTCTTGAAGGAGATCCGCACCCGCGGCGACATCGTCTTGTTCATCGACGAGATCCACACCTTGGTCGGTGCGGGGGCCGCAGAGGGCGCCATCGACGCGGCAAGCATCCTCAAGCCCATGCTGGCTCGAGGTGAGCTGCAGACCATCGGTGCCACGACCTTGGACGAGTACCGCAAGCACCTCGAGAAGGACGCCGCGCTGGAGCGTCGGTTCCAGCCCATCCAGGTGGCCGAGCCGTCGATCGCGCACACGATCGAGATGCTCAAAGGACTGCGCGACCGCTACGAGGCACACCACCGGGTGACGATCACCGACGAAGCGCTCGTCTCGGCGGCGACGTTGGCCGACCGCTACATCTCCGACCGCTTCCTGCCCGACAAGGCGATCGACCTCATCGACGAGGCCGGCGCGCGCCTGCGCATCCGCCGGATGACCGCGCCACCGGACCTTCGCGAGTTCGACGACAAGATCGCCGTTGTGCGCCGCAACAAGGAAGGCGCCATCGACGCTCAGGACTTCGAGCTGGCTGCGTCGCTTCGCGACGAGGAGAAGAAGCTGATCGTTGCCCGTGCGGAGCGCGAGAAGCAGTGGAAGGCCGGCGACATGGATGTCGTCGCCGAGGTTGACGAGGAGCTCATCGCCGAGGTACTCGCCACGGCGACCGGCATCCCGATCGTCAAGCTCAGCGAAGCCGAGTCCACCCGACTGCTCAGCATGGAGGACGAGCTGCACAAGCGCGTCATCGGTCAGGACGAGGCGATCCGGGCGCTGTCGCGAGCGATCCGGCGCACCCGCGCAGGTCTCAAGGACCCCAAGCGTCCCGGCGGCTCGTTCATCTTCGCTGGTCCGTCCGGTGTCGGAAAGACCTGGCTGTCCAAGACGCTCGCCGAGTTCCTGTTCGGCGACGAGGATGCGTTGATCCAGCTCGACATGAGCGAGTACTCCGAGAAGCACACGATCTCGCGGCTGTTCGGGTCACCTCCCGGCTACGTCGGCTACGAGGAGGGCGGCCAGCTCACCGAGAAGGTCCGCCGCAAGCCGTTCTCCGTCGTGCTGTTCGACGAGGTCGAGAAGGCCCACCCCGACATCTTCAACTCCTTGTTGCAGATCCTCGAGGAGGGGCGCCTGACGGACTCGCAGGGCCGGGTCGTCGACTTCAAGAACACGGTCATCATCATGACGACCAACCTCGGTACCCGAGACATCGCTCGGGGCGTCAACCTGGGGTTCCAGCAAGCCAGCGACACCCAGGGCTCGTACGACAAGATGAAGGCCAAGGTGTCCGAGGAGCTCAGGCAGCACTTCCGCCCCGAGTTCCTCAACCGTGTCGACGAGATCATCGTGTTCCCGCCGCTGACCCAGGACGAGATCATCTCCATGGTCGACTACATGATCGATGCCGTGGAGCTGCGCATGCGCGACCGCGACATGGGTCTCGAGCTCACGCAGGCAGCCAAGGAGCTGCTGGCGACGCGCGGCTTCGACCCCGTTCTTGGAGCCCGGCCGCTGCGGCGAACGGTGCAGCGCGAGCTCGAGGACACTCTCGCCGAGAAGATGCTGTACGGCGAGGTCGGACCGGGTCAGATTGTACTGGTCGACGTCGAGGGTGAAGGTGCCAGTGCGACGTTCACCTTCGCCGGCACTGCGAAGGCGGAGCTGCCGGACGCACCGGTGATCGAAGAGGCGCTGCCGCCCACTTCCTGATCAGACGCCAGACGACGGCCCGCTGCCAGTGGATGGTGGCGGGCCGTCGGCAGCTCCACTGATGTGTCGTCGTTGGCAATGACGAGGCCGTCGTCGATGAGCGAGGCCAGGGCCCGCTCGCGTTGGTGCGCGTCGCCCCACACAGCGCCGAGTTCGTCGCGGGGTACCGCCCCGTCCACCGACCGCAGAAGTGACAAGATGCTGCCCCGGCACTGGCGGTCGGTGCCCTGGTAGGACTGGGTCCTCGCCGGTGGTCCGGCAGCAGCGGGGTAGCCGAGTGCCCGCCACGTGCACAGGTCCTTGACCGGACACTGGCTGCACCGCGGGTGCCGCGCCGTGCAGATCAGCGCACCCAGCTCCATCACGGCGACGCTCCAGGTGGCGGCCTCGTCCCCCGCATCCGGGACGACAGCCTCGGCGTAGGAGCGTTCGCCCCGTGTCACCGACTTCGGTGGGAACTGCTCACCGGCGAACAGTCGGCTCAGGACGCGTCGCACGTTGGTGTCGAGCACGACAGCGCGGCTGCGATAGGCGAACGCCGTCACCGCGGCGGCTGTGTAGTCCCCGATGCCCGGCAGCGACCGAAGCTCGTCGTATGTCGACGGCACCTGGCCGTCGAAGTGCGAGTCGATGACGCCCGCGGCCTGCCACAGCCGCTGGGCGCGGCGGGGGTAGCCCAGCCGTCCCCAGTGGCGGACGGCGGCGCCGAGGGAATCCTGGGCCAGCGCCGACGGGGTCGGCCAGCGTCGTAACCAAGCGTCGTAGACGGGCAGCACCCGGTTCACGGGTGTCTGCTGGAGCATCACTTCGCTCACCAGCACCGCCCAGGGAGTCGCGCCCGGTCGGCGCCACGGCAAGTCGCGGGCATGAGTGGCGTACCACGCGGCGACAGGTTCGTGGGCGGGAGAGTGAGGCATGTCGGGGGCCAGGATGCCATGAAATGTCTCGGCTCAGGGTTAGCCTCGATCCATGAGCAGCGTCCTGCGGCCCGCGGGTCCATTACCGGCCCGCGTCTATTGGAGGCGGCGCCTGATGTTGCTGCTGATCCTCCTTCTTGTCATCGCCATGTTCTGGTGGCTGTTGAGCGCGCTGGGGCGGTCACCGTCCGCTGGGTCCGACCGGGGATCGACGCAGGCTGCAACCAGCAACGACACCGTCAGCTCGTCAGGTCCGAGGTTGAACCGTGGGCAGTGGCTGGAGTTCCCCGCGGCGAGCCCCTCGACGAGCGAGGACGGGTCAAGCTCTGATCCGCCTGCAGACGACAAGGTGAGCGACGACACCAAGCCTGAGCGCAAGCAGGAGCCGGAGCCCGAGCCGTTGGCTGAGCCGACCGGCGACTGCGTCCCGACCGAGGTGGGCATGAGCATCGACGTGTCCGACGCGTCCGTCGGCGAAGCCACCACCGCCACTCTTGTCCTGACGAGTCGCGCGACCGCTGCCTGCACACTCGCCATCACACCTGCGTCCCTCGTGGTGCGGATCACCTCCGGCGATGTGGTCGTGTGGAGCAGCGACGACTGCCCTGACATGCTGCCGGCTCGGCAGGTCGTGGTGAGGGCCGATCCGGCCACCGAGTATCGCTTCGAGTGGGACGGCAAGGGGTCCGTGGAAGGATGCTCCCCAGCCGGGCCTACCGCCGCGCCTGGCGGGTACTGGGTCGAAGCGGCGCTAGTGGGAGCCGAGTCCCATCGTGGGTACTTCGACGTCGTGGCGTGAGCTCGCCCGGGCTCAGACGTAGCGCTCGAGGATGCTGGCCTCAGCCAGCCGCGACAGCCCCTCGCGCACGGATCGGGCCCGGGTATCGCCCACACCGTCGACCGTCTGCAGGTTGTCGATGCTGGCGGCGAGCAGCTTCTGCAGGCTGCCGAAGTTGTCCACCAGCCGTTCGACGACAGTTCCGGGCAGCCTCGGCACCTTTGCCAACAGGCGATAGCCTCGCGGGCTGACGGCGCTGTCCAGATCCTCCGGGCCGCCGAGCCCCAGCGGCCCCGCCACAGAGGCGATGTCGAGGAGATCCGTCGACGAAAGGCCGTCGACCTCGGCGAGGACGGCGTTGGCGTCCCTCGTGCGCCGTCCATTCGGGATGTAGTCGCGAATCACCAGCTCGCGCTCGCTGTCGACTCCCGCGACCAGCTCGTCGAGCTGCAGCGCCAGCAACCGCCCGTCCGTGCCGAGCTCGAGCACGTAGTCCTTGATCTCGTTGGCGATGCGCAGGACCATCTCGAGGCGCTGGATCACAGCAGCGACGTCTCGAACAGTCACCAGGTCTTCGATCTCCAGTGCGGACAGGGTCCCGGAGACCTCGTCGAGTCTCATCTTGTACCGCTCGAGCGTGGCCAGGGCCTGGTTGGCGTGCGACAAGATCGCGCCGGTGTTCTCGAGGACGTACCTGGTGTCGGCGACGTACAACGCGATGACGTTCATGGACTGTGAGACCGAGATCACCGGTAGGCCGGTCTGGCGTGCGACTCGGTCTGCGGTCCGGTGGCGGGTGCCAGTCTCGGCGGTGACCACGTTGGAGGCCGGCATCAGATGGACTCCTGCGCGCAGGATGCGGTTAGCCTCGCGGTCGCAGACGATGGCACCGTCCATCTTGGCGAGCTCTCGTAATCCGGTGGCGCTGAAGTCGATGTCAAGGCTGAACCCGCCGGTGCAGATCGACTCGACGGTCTTGTCGTAGCCCAGGACGATGAGGGCGCCTGTGCGACCCGACAGGATTCGCTCGAGCCCGTCGCGGAGGTCGGTGCCTGGAGCAACGGCGGCCAGAGTGGCGCGCAGCCTCGGGTCCGCCGTCTGCCGTTCGCCGGTTGCCACGCTCGCCCCTATGCCTCGTGATGTGCGCGTTCAGTGTAGGGCCAGACGCGTGTGCCGCCTCACCACCAAGTCACCTCACCGTGCGCAGCCTGAGCGGGTCGCCCGGTCCTCCGGCCCTCCCACCGAGCTGCAAGGCCGCGAGGGCAGACGAGAGGCCATCGCACGAGATGATGTCGAGACCTGGGGTCTTGACCGCCCCGGCGGTCAGCTGGCCGTGGTCATCGCGGGGGACCACTGCGGACGTGAATCCCAGCCGAGCCGCCTCGGACAAGCGCTGCGAGATGTTGGGTACGCGCCTCAGCTCACCGGCAAGTCCGACCTCCCCGATCGTGACGGTGCCGGGCGGAACCACCCGGTCAAGGGCGGCGCTGGCCAGGGAAACGGCGATAGCAAGGTCACTGGCCGGGCTGCGGAGCATGGCCCCACCCACGGTCGCGGCGTAGATGTCGCGGCTGGTGAGGTCGAGGCCCACGCGGCGCTGGAGTACGGCAATCAGCATTGCCAGCCGGGACGAGTCGACGCCGCTGACAGCGCGACGGGGATGCGACGCCTCTTGTCCGGTGACCAGCGCCTGCACCTCGGCGATCATCGGTCGCCGGCCTTCGAGGGTCACGGTCACGCAGGTGCCTGACATGGGGACCGGGTGCCGGGAGATGAACAGGCCACTGGCGTCGGCAACCTCGATGATGCCGTCGTCGCCGAGGTCGAAACACCCCATCTCGTCGACGGGGCCGAACCGGTTCTTGACCGCGCGCAGGACGCGCAGACGCGAGTTGCGCTCGCCCTCGAACTGCAACACCACGTCGACGATGTGCTCCAACGCCCTCGGCCCGGCGATGGAGCCGTCCTTCGTCACGTGTCCCACCAGGAGGGTGGGCAGGTGGCGCTGCTTGGCGACCTGCACCAGCGCTGCGGTGACGGCGCGCACCTGGGTGACGCCACCAGCGGCTCCATCGACGGCGCTGCTGGACATCGTCTGGATCGAGTCGATGACGAGCAGGTCCGGTGAGACGGCCTCGATGTGGCTGAGGACCGCGGCCACGTCGGTCTCGGCGGCCAGATAGAGCCTCGGCCGCAGGGCGCCTGTGCGCTCGGCTCTCATGCGTACCTGGGCAGCGGACTCCTCCCCCGAGACGTACAGCGCTCGGGTTCCTCGTCGGGCTGCCTGTGCCGCGACCTCGAGCAGCAGGGTGGACTTGCCCACTCCCGGCTCACCCGCCAACAAGAGCACGGCTCCTGGCACGATGCCGCCACCCAGCACCCGGTCCAGCTCCGATATGCCGCTCGGCTGCGACACAGCGACGGCCGGCTCCACGTCGCAGATCGACACAGCTGCGTTCGTGACAGGACCGGGGGAGATGCGTGCTGTCGGTGCGCCGCCAGCCTCCTCGATACTGCCCCAGACCTGACACTCGCCGCATCTGCCCACCCACTGCATGCAGGTCCATCCACACTCGGTGCAGCGGTAGGTCTTGGCTGATCTGCTCGCGGGTTTGGCCATGTGTTTCACGCTAGGTGAGCCCGCCGACAACCAGTGCTCAGCCGCGCTGGAGTGCGACAGTCAGAACCGTCGCACTCGGATCGACACCGCTGAGTCCACCTCGCATCCGGAGTGCTCGGCCAGGATCCGGGCTGCGTGCTCGGGAGCGAACTCGATACCGATGACCGCCTCGAAGTCAGCCCGGCTGCCGAACGTCCATCGAACCTGTTCGCGAATCGTCGACCAGCCATGGCGGGAGAAGAACTCGTCCACGGATCTGGCGTCGTACTTCGGATTGGCCCGCCTGAACCAGCGGCCGAACGTGCTGCGGGATACGTCGTGGTCGATGACGAAGGCCATCCCGCCGCGACGCATGACGCGGTCGAGCTCGCGCAGCCCCGGCTCACACCCCGGGCCGAAGAAGTACGCCCAGCGGGCATGTGCCACGTCAACGGACGATGGCGGCAGGCCGCAGTCCTGAGCGGTACCGATGACGACCTCGACGTTGGGCAGCGTGCGGCAGCGGCGTCGAGCCGAGGCGGCCAGGACGGGATGAGGCTCGATGCCGACGACACGGGCAGCGTCGGCAGCGAACCGGGGGAGATGGAAACCCGTGCCGCACCCCAGATCGAGAATGTCGGCCCCCTCCCACGGTCGCAGACTCAGCATGACGCGCTCGATGACACCCTCGGGGTCGACGCCGCGGTTCTCGATCTCGTAGATGCGTGGGAAGCGCCAGATGTTCGGACTGGGCCTGGCACCTTCCGCGATGCGGCTCATCGAGGCCAGCGTCAGATTCGGACCGGCCCGGACGCGGTACTGAACCGCGCAGCCACGATGCCCGGCGTCCCGTTGGGTGCGACCCATCTCAGCGTGATGCCCTGCACCGAGTCGACCCCACTGACCCCGATCCAGTCCGCCACGCGCTGGGAGTCACCGGCGATCTCCAGGGTCTCCAAGGTCACGGCTCCCGTCGCCCCTGCCGACGGGTGGTTGTCGCCGCTCGTCTCCCACTGGATGAAGAAGGGCAGCTGGGGGTCATGCAGCAGGTCCTGGACGCCGATCTGTTGCCATCGAAGCTCCACGCCGTCCGGGCGGTGCCGGTTTCCCGGCACGGACGAGCGGTTGAGTCGAGCCTCCACCGCAGCGATGTCGTCGACGGCGATCACCCATCCGAGCCAGCCGCCGCCCGCCTCGGAACGCGATCGAACCGCCTGGCCGAAGGGCGCCTTGTCGGACGCCGGGTGGTCCAGTACCTCGACGACCTCCAGGTACTGACCGCTGGTCAGTGGCAGCACCTTGTTGCGGGTGCCGAAGCGCGGGTGCACCCCGCCATCGACGAACTCCTCCCCGAGCACGTGTGCAAGTCTCGCTGCGGTGTTGTCGAGACCGTCGGGGCCCGCGGCGAAGGACACGTGGTCGAGGTGCATGGCCGACATTGTGGCGCGGTCTGCCCGCCGTCCTTCGACCGGGGTCGTCAACCGACGCTGGCCGGGCATACCGGGAGAGGAGGGCACAACGGCTCGCCCCATCCGTTGCTGCAGGAGGGAATCTCTGTCGCCGGGCCGCCGGCGCCAACAGCCCGATAACCTCATGCCCATGAGAGAAGCCGTGCTCGACATCGGGTCAAACACCGGTCACCTGCTGATCGTCGACGCCCATCGCGGCGCTGCACCGCTTCCAGCCGCTTCGAAGAAGGAGCCCCTCCGCCTGGCCGAGCACATCCGCGACGACGGGGCGCTCGACGACAAGGGTGTCGAGGCGCTGATCGACTTCATCAAGCAGGCTCTCACGGCAGCCGAGGACCAGGGTTGCTCGTCGGTGACCGCGTTCGCTACCTCGGCGATCCGGGAAGCCACCAACGCCGACGACGTTGTCGCCCTGGTGCAGGGCAGGACCGGCGTGGAACTCGAGATCCTGACCGGCGAGGACGAGGCGTGCTTGACGTTCCTGGCGGTCCGGCGCTGGTTCGGCTGGTCGTCAGGCCGGTTGGCGGTGTTCGACATCGGCGGCGGTTCGCTCGAGATCGCCGCGGGCAGCGACGAGCGGCCCGATGTGGCTCGGTCGTTCGAGCTCGGCGCAGGACGACTGACCCGTGACTGGCTCGGCAACGACGTGCCGTCGGAGGAGGCTGTTCGAGGATTGCGCCGGTATGTGCGGGCACAGATCGCCCGCGAGGCCGGGACACTGCTGCGCGCCGGCGTCGGCGACCACACCGTGGCGACGTCGAAGACGTTTCGGTCGCTGGCGCGTGTGTGCGGTGCTGCGCCGTCCGACGAGGGGTACTTCGTCCGGCGGATACTGCGTCGCTCTGAGCTGTCGAAGCGGCTGCCCAAGATTGCCCGGATGTCGGTGTCCGAAAGGGCCACGCTGCCTGGCGTCTCGTCTGCACGCGCTCATCAGCTCCTCGCTGGCGGCATCGTCGCCGAGGCGGTCATGGATCTCTTCGACATCGAATCGCTCGAGATCTGTCCTTGGGCGCTGCGCGAGGGCGTCCTGCTGCAGAAGCTGGACGCCATGTGACGTCGAGGGTGACCCCGCGCGTGCGCGGTGACCAGGACGGAGCTCCGGCGGCACGGGGATTGCGGCCTCCCACGTCGCGTTGGGATCTCCGCCTACTCTTGGGATGTGAGTGAACAGCCGGTGTCGAGGCCGAGCGAGCCCGTCCAGCGAGAGTCGGTCCCTGTCGCGCTGTCCACCGCCTCGGTCTACCCGGAGTCGGCTGCAACCGCGTTCGAGCTGGCCGGGCGCCTGGGCTTCGACGCTGTCGAGGTCATGGTCGGGGTGGACCCGGTCAGCCAGGACATCGACACGGTGAAGAGCCTCGTCGACTACCACGGCATCGCGGTCTGCGCTGTGCATGCGCCCTGCCTGCTCATCACCCAGCGGGTCTGGGGAACCGAGCCCTGGGAGAAGCTGCAGCGAAGTGCGCAGATGGCCTCGGCTCTGGGCGCCGACGTCGTCGTGGTGCACCCGCCGTTTCGCTGGCAGCGGGACTACGCGAGCGGGTTCGTCGAAGGGATCGCCAAGCTCGAGGCCGATACCGGCATCGCCTTCGCGGTCGAGAACATGTTCCCGTGGCGCGCCTCCAAGCGGGAGCTGCAGGCTTATGCCCCCGGCTGGGACCCCGTCGACGACGACTACGCCAATGTCACCATCGACCTGTCTCACAGCGCCACCGCCGGCAGCGACGCCCTCGACATGGCCGCCCGGCTCGGATCACGGCTTCGGCACGTCCACGTCGCCGACGGCACCGGCTCGGCAAAGGATGAGCACCTGGTACCCGGCCGAGGCAGCCAACCGTGTGCCGAGCTCGTCCGGCGGCTGGTCGAGCAGGGCTTCGGGGGGAGCTTCGTTGTCGAGATCAACACCCGGCGGGCTGCCACCCGAGCCGCCCGGGAAGCCGATCTGGCGGAGTCATTGGCGTTCATCCGCACCTGGGCCGGCACCGAGCCTGATCTGGCCGCGGCGTCCGGCTTGCCGGCACGCGGCGCCGGGGACTGGCCTCGTGCCTGACGGCCCTGCGCCACCGGATACTCGGGCCGCGAAGGCTCCGGAGCGCTCCCGCGCGGGGCGTCGTCCCGGCAACCCTGATACCCGCGCCACCATCGTCGCCGCCGCCGGGGTTGAGTTCGCCGCCAAGGGCTACGACGGGGTGTCCATGCGCGCCATCGCTCGGGTGGCCGGCGTCGACCCTTCCCTCCTCAACCACTACTTCGGGTCGAAGGACGACCTGCTGCTGGCCTGGCTCGACATCCCGTTCGACCCCCGGGCCCTGATTCCTTCGTTGACACGAGAAGGGGTCGACGGGCTCGGCGCTCGGATCGCGACGACCTTCCTGACGGTGTGGGACACGCCTGAGAACCAACCCCGGATGGTGGCCATGCTCAGGGCGGTGCTCAGTAGCGAGGCGTCGGTGGACGTGTTCGGCAACCGGTTGGTACCCATGGTTCTCGGCCCGATCAGCCAGGCGGTCGATGCCCCGGACGGCAGGCTCCGAGCGCAGTACGTCGTCTCGCACCTGCTGGGGCTGGCCGTTGCCCGCTACGTCCTGCGGCTGGAGCCGCTGGCATCCACTCCGGCTTCTGAGGTGGCAGGGCGGATCGCTCCCACGCTGCAGCGCTACCTGGACACCCCCAATGTGGAAGCACTCGAACGAGACGCCCGCGGTCTTGACGGAGGGAGGAACCCGGAGCAATAATTCATCACATGATGAATTCTTCTTCAGTACATGCTGCTCGCGATCGTGTCGCAGCACATCGGATTGCAGCAGCGGGCGTAGAGATCCGGGACTTGCGAGTATCCCGAGGCGGCTCGCAGGTGCTGCGCGACGTCTCGGCCAGCATCCGAGCCGGGCAGGTCACGGGATTGCTGGGACCATCCGGGTGCGGCAAGACGACGCTGATGCGCAGCATCGTTGGTGTGCAACGCATCGCAGGCGGCAGCGTGGAGGTTCTCGGTGAGCCAGCCGGCAGCCCCGGCCTGCGGCACCGAGTGGGCTACGTCACCCAAGCGCCGAGTGTGTATGCCGACCTGACCGTCGAGGAGAACGTGGACTTCTTCGCTGCGGTGGTCGGCGCCTCGCCTGCGACCAAAGCGGAAGTGCTGTCCATCGTCGGACTCGGTGGAGCCGAGGATCGGGTGGTCGGCCGGTTGTCCGGTGGCCAGCGGTCGCGAGTGTCGCTCGCGGTGGCGCTGCTCGGTCAGCCGGACCTGCTGGTCCTGGACGAACCGACAGTCGGTCTCGACCCGGTCCTGCGCCGGCAGCTGTGGGCGACCTTCAGCGACCTTGCGGCCGCGGGAACCACCATCATCGTGTCGAGCCACGTGATGGACGAGGCGCAACGTTGCGACCGTCTGCTGCTCATGCGTGAAGGCGCGCTGATCGCGGATGACAGCCCCGAGGCGTTGCTCCAGTCCACCGGTGCGCCCGACGTCGAGTCGGCGTTCCTGTCCTTGATCGAAACCGAGGTCGCGTCATGAATCCCACAATCACCCTCGCCGTCGCTGGGCGGGTACTTCGCCAGCTGCGTCGCGACCACCGCACGGTCGCCATGCTCCTGCTCGTCCCGTGCGTCCTGCTGGCGCTGCTGTGGTGGATGTTCGATCGTGACGCCACCACCTTCGACCGGTTCGGCCCGCCCCTGCTGGCGATGTTCCCGTTCATCGTGATGTTCCTCGTGACGTCGGTGACGACGTTGCGGGAACGGTCATCGGGCACGCTGGAGAGGCTGCTGTCGATGCCGATGGCCAAGCTCGACCTCTTGCTCGGATATGCCCTCGCCTTCGGTGCGGTCGCCCTTGTCCAGGCGCTGCTCGCAGTCGGTCTGACCGTGGGTGTCCTCGGCCTCGATGTCGCCGGTCCCGTCTGGGCACTGACGGTGGTGGCGGTCGTCGATGCGGTGCTGGGGACGACCCTCGGCCTGTTCGTCTCGGCGTTCGCTGAGACGGAGTTCCAGGCAGTTCAGTTCATGCCCGCCCTTGTGATCCCGCAGATCCTGCTCTGCGGTCTCTTCGTGCCCCGGGCGGACCTGCCTACGGTGCTGAACGCGATCTCTGACGTACTGCCGCTGAGCTACGCGGTGGACTCCATGCAGCGGCTCCAGGGCTCCCAGGGGCTGGGCTCGCAATTCTGGGCCGACCTCGGCGTGATCACCGTCTTCGTGGTGGCGATGGTCGCGCTGGGCGCCGCCACGCTGCGCCGCCGCACCGCCTGAGCGGTCACCCAGGCCCGTCGAGCATCGGCGGGACAGCGCAGGCGATGCCCGGACGTGAGCAGCGGAGGGTCAGTCCTCCTCGATCTCGGCGAGGAGGTCTCCCTCGGTGACGACGTCACCCTCGCGTACCGCGATCTCGGTGACTGTGCCTGACACCTCCGCCGCCACGGGGATCTCCATCTTCATCGACTCCAGCAACACCAGCGTGTCCTGGGCGGCCACCTTGTCGCCGGGCTGGGCCACGACTTTGAGGACATTGGCGACAAGCTCGGCATTGACGAAGTGACCCATAGCCCTTCCCTTCCGGTCGACGAGCCGCAGTGCCTCGCGCCACGAGTAGACAGGCCTCGATCCTAGTGTCGGGACTCTGCGCCGGTGGTCCCAGAGCACGCGGCAGCGTGGTGGTGGAGTCCGGCGGACCCGAGTCGCCCGCCACGGCGTAGCCTTGACGCGCCGCAGCCATGCCCGACGCGCTGGATCAAGGAGGACCTGCATGCTACGTCGCTCCCTGCTCCAGTTGTCCCGGAGCAGCCGGATCAAAGACGCGGTCAGCACCATGCCCGTCTCCAGTGGCATCGTTGCCAGGTTCGTGGCTGGGGAGTCCGTCGATGACGTCATCGACGTCAGCCGACGACTCGTCGAGGACGGCCGGCTGGTCTCGCTCGACCACCTCGGCGAGGACACACTCGACCAGGACCAGGCGGACGCGACGGTCCGGGCCTACCTGACCCTGCTGTCGCGGCTCTCGGAGGAGGGCCTGGCTTCGGGAGCTGAGGTGTCGGTGAAGCTGTCCGCCGTCGGTCAGGCGCTCGGCGACGACGGTGCCAAGCTGGCTCTGGACAATGCCCGCAAGATCTGTCAAGGCGCGACGAACGCCGGCACCACCGTCACCTTGGACATGGAAGACCATACGACGACCGATTCGACGTTGAGCATCTTGCGCGAGCTGAGACAGGACTTCCCCGACACCGGTGCGGTGGTTCAGGCGTACCTGCATCGCACCGAGGACGACTGTCGTGAGCTCGCCTACGCCGGCTCCCGGGTGCGGCTCTGCAAGGGTGCCTACAAGGAGCCTGAGGAGGTCGCGTTCCAGGACCGGCGTGAGGTCGACCTGTCGTACGTCCGTTGCCTCAAGGTGCTCATGGCCGGAGCCGGGTACCCCATGGTCGCCACGCACGACCCGACGTTGATCGCTATCACGGGTGCCCTGGCGACGCGCAACGACCGGAGCAAGGACAGCTTCGAGTACCAGATGCTGTACGGAGTGCGGCCGGACGAGCAGCGGCGACTGGCCGCCGACGGAGCACGGATGCGGGTCTACATTCCCTATGGCGCGGAGTGGTACGGCTACCTGATGCGGCGGTTGGCCGAGCGACCCGCCAACCTGACGTTCTTCGCCAGGTCGTTGCTCACGAAGAGCTGATGTCGTCGATGGGGAGGCAAAGGTGACCGTCGCAATCCTGGGCGCCGGCGTGATGGGCGAGACGATCGTCTCAGGTCTGGTCAGGTCCGGGTGGTCCCCCGATGACCTGCTGGTGAGCGAGCGCCGCCTCGAGCGGGCCACCGAGCTGCGGGAGCGCTACGGCGTCGACGTCGTCACCAACCTCGACGCCGCCCGCAAGGCCGACACGTTGATGCTCGTCGTGAAGCCCCAGGACATGGCAGATCTGCTCGACGAGCTCGCCTCGGTGGTACGTCCGGGTCAGCTCATCATCTCCCTGGCCGCCGGTATCACCACGTCGTCGATCGAGTCACGACTGCCCGAGGGCGTACCCGTGGTGCGGGTGATGCCAAATACCCCCGCCTTGGTCGACGAGGGGATGGCGGCGATCTCGCGTGGCACGCACTGCGACGAGGAGCACCTGCTCGAAGCCGAGGCGCTGCTGCGCGCCACAGGCCGGGTGCTCCGTGTCCCCGAGAAGCAGCAGGACGCCGTCACGGCCATCTCCGGGTCGGGCCCGGCGTATCTGTTCTTCGTGGTGGAAGCCATGATCGAGGCCGGCGTGCACCTCGGCCTTCCCCGCTCGACGGCCACGGAGCTCGTGGTCCAGACCATGGTGGGCTCGGCGAAGCTGCTCCGTGAGACCGGTGAGCACCCCACCGTGCTGCGCGAGCGCGTGACGTCGCCGGGGGGCACCACTGCTGCCGCCGTCCGTGAGCTCGAGGACCACAAGGTTCGTGCGGCCTTCATGACCGCGCTCGAGAGCGCCCGTAACCGCTCGCGCGCGCTCGCCCGCGGCGAAGAGGAGTAGTCGCCACCTCGCCGCGGGTACAGTCGCGCGAATGAGCGCGCCGATCTTCGCGAGCAGTGACGATGCCGCCCGCCGGAGGGGGCTGCGGCGGATGCGCGGCGTCGCGCTGTCCCTGCTCATCGCCGCCGCCTTGGTCTACGTGCTGACGCTGGACGCCGGAGGCTGGTGGCCTTACGTGCATGCGACTGCAGAAGCGGCCATGGTCGGTGCGATCGCCGACTGGTTCGCGGTGACTGCGATATTCAGGCATCCGCTCGGACTGCCTATTCCGCACACCGCGATCATCCCTACCCGCAAGGCCGCCCTGGCCCGCAGCTTCCACGACTTCTTCACCGACAACTTCCTGGCCGAGTCGGTCATCCGCACCCGGGTGGCCGACGCGCGGGTGAGTAGTCGCGTCGGCGTCTGGTTGAGCGAGCCGAACAACAGCAGCTGGGTGGCTGACGAGGCAGCGACGCTCGTCAGCACGGTGTTGCGCAACATCAAGGACGACGACGTCGCTGCTTTGCTCGAGACGGAGCTGCTGCCTCGACTCGCAGACGAGCCCCTGAGCGAGGTGACCGGCCGGCTGCTGAGAGAGGTCGTCGATGACAAGGCCCACCACGGCCTGGTCGACCTCGCCCTGGCTGAGGTACATCGCTGGCTGCTGGGGAACCGCGAGGCAGTTGCCCTCGCGCTCAGCACCCGGGCCCCGTGGTGGACGCCGGTGTGGTTGGACGAGCAAGTCACGTCGAAGCTGCACGCTGAGGCGACAGCGTGGGTGGCCGACATCCGCGACGACCCCCAACACCATGCGCGGCAGGCGCTCGACGACCTGCTTGAGCAGCTCGCCGAGGACCTCCAGCATGATCCGGCCACGATCGAGCGAGCTGAAAGGCTCAAGCAGCGGGTACTGCGTCAGCCCCAGGTCGCAGCGACCGCAACGTCGCTGTGGAATGCGTTCCGCCGCGCCCTGCTCGAGTCGCTCGCCGCGCCCGAGAGCGCGGTGAAGGCTCGGGCGGTCGTCGCACTTACCCGGTTCGGAGCTCGCCTCGTCGACGACGAGGCGCTGCGCGCAAGGCTCGACGGGTACGCCGCCGACGCGGCTGCGTTCCTGGTCTCCAGGTACGGCGACGAGCTGAGCACCATCATCACCGACACGATCGACCGCTGGGATGGCAAGGAGGCTGCGGAGCGCATCGAGCTCTTCGTCGGTCGTGACCTGCAATTCATCCGCGTCAACGGCACGCTCGTCGGTGGGCTGGCCGGGCTGATCATCTACACGGTCTCGGTTCGACTGTGAGCCTGGGTAGAGTCCGCTTATGACCGGCCCCTCGCGTGTTGTTCTCGATGACGGGGCGATCACCTACGACTTCGGTCCCGGACACCCGCTGGCACCGATCCGCGTGGAGCTGACCGCACTCCTCGCCCGAGGGCTCGGAGTCCTGGACTCGGCTGGTGTGTCGGTGGTCGACACGCGAACCGCGACCGATGACGAGCTGAGGCTCGTCCACTCCACCGCCTACATCGACGCGGTTCGCCGGCTCAGCGACACCCCGCACGAGGTCGACCTGGCCCATGGGTTGGGCACGACCGACAACCCGGTCTTCGAAAGCATGCACGATGCGTCGGCGCGCGTCGTGGGCGGGACGCTGGAGGCGGCGCGTGCCGTGTGGAGCGGGGAGTCTCTGCATGCCGCGAACATCAGCGGCGGCCTGCATCACGCCATGGCGTCGTCCGCCAGCGGCTTCTGCATCTACAACGACCCCGCCATCGCCATTGCCTGGCTGCTCGCTCAAGGCGCGTCGAAGGTGGCCTACGTCGACCTCGACGTGCACCACGGCGACGGTGTTCAGGCGGCTTTCTACGATGATCCTCGGGTGCTGACGATCAGCCTGCATGAGACACCGAGCACCTTGTTCCCAGGCACCGGGCACGCCACCGAGGTGGGAGGTCCGGGAGCCGAGGGCATGTCCGTCAACGTCGCGTTGCCTCCGGGTACCGGTGACGCGGGATGGCTGCGCGCCTTTCACGCCGTCGTCCCCCCGCTGCTGCATGCCTTCGGGCCTGATGTACTCGTGACCCAGCATGGCTGCGACTCGCATGTCGATGATCCGCTGGCCCACCTTGCCCTGAGCATCGACGGCCAACGAGCGGGTCAGCTGGCGATCCACCAGCTCGCCCACGAGGTCTGCGCAGGCCGCTGGGTGGCGACAGGAGGCGGCGGCTACTCGCTCGTCGACGTCGTCCCCCGGAGCTGGTCGCACCTGCTGGCGGTCGTCGTCGGTTCGCCGCTTGACCCGGCCGTCGCCATTCCGCAGGAATGGCTGGACCATGTCCTGCAGCGCACCGGCTGTGCTGGCCCCCGCACGATGACCGATGGTCATGACGGTGCGTACACCGACTGGTCGCGTGGCTACCACCCTGGCTCGTGGCTCGACCGGTCGGTACGAGAGACCCGGCACGAGACATTCGGCTGGCACGGCCTCGACCCGGGGTACTGAGCGGCGGCCAATGCGGGGCAAAGGCACCCAAGGACGCCATTTGCTTCCCCACGTGTCCCAGTAACCACTACTCTCACGTCAAACGCAGCGATTGAGGTCCTCGCTCAAAGCACGGGGAGCGTCTGCGTCGGAAGTGGGTGGCCCCATGGCAGGACAAGCGACTGGAGGGGCGTTCTCGGACGTGAATTTTCTCACGGTGGCCGAGGTGGCAGCCGCACTCCGGGTGTCGAAGATGACCGTCTACCGCTTGGTGCACGCTGGTGACCTCCCCGCCGTCCGGGTCGGACGGTCGTTCCGGGTGCCGGAGGATGCTGTCAACGACTACCTGCGCAAGTCGTACTTCCAGGCCGGGTGACTCCGGGCGGATACAGTCACCTCCGCATGCCGCTAGGCTTACCCGGACATAGGCGAACTCGCCCTGACCTTGAGCGAGGCCCGCGTGGCCGGCTCACTGACCCGAAGCAATGCCCGAAAGGCGAACTGTGGGCTCTGTAATCAAGAAGCGTCGCAAGAGAATGGCGAAGAAGAAGCACCGCAAGCTCTTGAAGAAGACACGCATTCAGCGACGCCGTCAGGGCAAGTAGCGCAGTTCGTTCCGCACCTCTCCCACGGTTGTCACGCCACCCGCACGGGGCTCAGCGACCCTGGCCGAGAACTACTTGGTCGGTGCGGTCGACGTCTCCATTGGGCGAGGCGAACCGTCCGACAAGAGGCCGGACGGCGGGACCGTAGTCCCAACGGTGCTCGAAGGTGCTTGGTCGTCCGTAGATGGGTCCGCGGACAGTTGAGGCGCTGATGTCGGCGCCGACTGAGTGGGCTGCTCGCTCACCAGTGGAGCGGTGCTTTCCAGTGGAGTAGTCGCAGACGCGTCCGGTGTTGGTGACGGGTCGGGTGTGGGCGTCGGATCCTGTGTGGGTGTCAGATCCGGTGTCGGCGTCGCGTCCGGTGTGGGCGTCAGATCCGGTGTCGGCGTCGCGTCCGGTGTGGGCGTTGGGTCGGGTGTCGGCGTCGGGTCGGGTGTGGGCGCCTCGGTGGAAGGAGCCGGCGCCGTACCGCTTACGGACGGGGGGACGTCCGTCGGTGCCGGAGCGGTCTCGCCTGGTGGAGTGACGGTTGGGCCGCCCACGAATGGAGGGGTGACCTCCGCCGGCAATGATCCAGGAACCGTCGTCACCGAGAGGGTTGTCGAGGAGTCCACCGTCTCTGGAGTGGGCGTCACGATGTCGGGATCGCCGGATTCCACGATCTCCGGCGCCAAGGTGACGAGGCTGTCGGGAATCTCCACCACGGGCTCTGCGCAGTCTGTACATTCCGTAACCGCGTTGTCGTCGATGCCCCAGACGTCAACCGCCGCCAGGACGACCTCCTCCTGGACCTCGTCAGGCAATCCGTCGGGCAACTCGTCCAGAGCGGCAACGGACGTTTCGTTGAAGTCGCGGAGAATCTGCATTGGCCGACCTTGGTCGTTGTCAGCGTAGGCCCGGAGCAGCAGTGTCGCTCCAGCCTTGGCCGACGCCGAGAAGTCATCCAGTGTGTCCACGATCAATATCTGCGTGTAGTTGCTGACGTAACCGTCGGAGAGACGTTCCACCTCGGTCAGTCGAGTGTTCGCTTGGTCGAGGTGCTCGTGGCCCTTGTCGAGGTTGGAGCGCGCTACCGCAAGCTGTACCCCCTCGATTGTGCGCTTGACCGGATACAACGGCCCTCCGGGAAGCGCTGAGGTGCTCGCGTACCCCACTCCGGTTCCCGCGGCCAACACCACTGCGGTAGTCGCAGCGCTCAGCCGCACGGTGCGCGCGCGCAGACGGCGCGGCTGCCGTGGCACGTCGCTGATGACGGCGTCGGCTGAGCCGATCAGGTCGGGCGCGGCCTCGAGCAACCTGAGCCGCAGATCAGCCGAGTACTCCGCGGAGATGACCGGCGACTCGATGTCGCGGAGTCGAGCGGCCAGCGACACCAGGGCGGCAGTGTCACTGTCGAGGCTCCCGGCAACGGGTGCACCGTCGACGCCGGCCGCAAGCTTGTTCGCGCGGCTGCCCGCCTGTGGCCACTTCATGATGGATCTCTCGTGTCGTCCGGACGCTGGTGGGGGAATGTCCCCCGGGTACGAAACGATGCAGACGGGTCATAAGTTATGGGCTGCCGTGTGAACCTCGCTGAGTGGGTCATCGCAGACCCTCAGGCAGCCGACGGGCCAGGCTGCGCAGCGCTCGCAGCTGCAGTTGCTTGACCGCTCCCTCGGACTTCTTCAGCACACGAGCCGTCTCCGTGATCGAGTAGCCCTCCAGGAACCGCAGAACCAGGCACTCCTGCTGCTCGGACGGAAGCTCGGTGAGCGTAGCTCGCAGCACGTCGTGGGTGAGCTCCTCCACAACCCGTTCTTCGGGGTTGGCCGCGGGCTCCTGGCGGTCGATGAGCTCGGCAGTGGGCGATTCCAGCCGAGTCCGAGCGGACTTGTGGTGGTCGACGACGATGTTGCGCGCGATCGTCATGAGCCAGGCGCCGAAGTCCTTTCCCTGCCAGGTGAACGACGTGATCGACCGCAGAGCCCGGAAGAACGTCTCGCTGGTCAGATCCTCCGCCAGCGCCGCCCCGGAGACGCGGTAGTAGATGAACCGGTAGACGGAGGGCAGATAGTGGTCGTACAACTGGCCGAACGCCTCGGCGTCGCCCTGGCGAGCGAGGTCGACGAGGGCGGACAACCGTAGCGATTGCGCCTCGTCGCTCGGCGGCCGCAGGCTGCTGCCACGTCCGTCCGTACTGCCATGGGACGGCGAGCTGGTGGAGCCGGGGAGCCGCAGTGAGCTGTCGTGGCCGTCGGCATCGCCGTCGGCCATCGAGGCGGCAGCGAGCATGACTTCCAGCCGCCGGACCGCGACGACGGCAGTGTGGAGCGCGTCGTAGCCGGCGACGACAGGGGTAACAGCGGGTGTCACCAGGGTCATCCTCCTGCGGTCACCGCCGAGCCCGGCGACCGTTCGTCGAGGCGCTACCCTGCTGTCGGAAGGCGCGCCTATCGGATCACCTTACGTCGCCCCACCAAGCCTTGCATCGTCACCCCGTCCGGAGTTACGTGCAGTGACGGTTCGTCCGGCGAGCGCAGTGCTTGTGGAACAATCTGGGCGTGAGTGGCGCCTTCGTACCCACCAACGTCGCGGACCTGCTTCGAGAGCGAGCGACCGACGGCCCCGACCGCCTCGCGCTGATCGACGCGGACCGAACCGTGAGCTGGGTCGGGCTGGACGCCCGCGTCGATGAGCTGGCACGGGGCATGACCGGTCTCGGATTCCGGGGCGGCCATCGCGTCGTGATCGCGATGACCAACAGCATCGAGTTCGTGGCGACCTATCTGGCCGTCCTCCGCAGTGGCATGGTGGCGGTTCCGGTCAATCCCGAGGCTACCGCTGCCGCCCTGGCTGCGATCGTGGCCGACTCACGCGCCCGCCTGTGCTTCGCCGATGCTTCATCCGCCAGCACCGTTCGCGAAGCGTTCCGGCTCGTCGACGGGTTACACAGCGCCGACGGCCCATCGCCGGCCTACGCACCCACGCATCGCCTGGTCGTCGCCGACGTGAACCCGGAGGCAGGCGAAGTTGCCTATGGCGACCTGACCGAGTCCGCCGGCCGCGTGGTGACTCCTCGGGACCCTGAGTTGCTCGCGGTCCTGCTGTACACGGCGGGCACCTCCATCCACCCGCGCGGCGCGATGCTCACCCATCGAGCACTCCTGGCCAACATCGACCAGACCTCGGCGACCACTCCACCTCCGGTCGGCCCCGACGACGTCGTGTTGGGCGTGCTGCCGCTGTTCCACGCGTACGGCCTGAATGCGGTGCTCGGTCAAGTGCTCCGGCATGGGGCGACACTGGCCATCGGCAAGCGGCTACATCCCGACGAGACCCTGAGGCTGGTCGAGGATGCCGCTGTCACCTGTGTCCCCGTCGCGCCAGCCGTTGTCACGGCTTGGGCATCCCGAGACGACTTGGAGCGCCGCCTGTCGTCGGTGACGAAGGTGCTCTCCGGCGCTGCGCCCCTTGCCGAGGACGTCGTCGCCCGGTTCGAGTCGCGCACCGGCCTACGGGTCGAGCAGGGATACGGGCTGACCGAGGCCGCTCCTGTTGTCACGAGCACGCTCGGGACGGCGATGCGCAAGCCGGGCTCGAGCGGCCGCCCGGTGCCTGGCGTGGAGGTTCGGGTGAGCGACGGCGACGGCAACGATGTCCACGTCGACGACCCCGGGGAGATCTGGGTTCGTGGCGAGAACCTGTTCAGCGGCTACTGGCCCGAGGGTGAACACGCTCCCGTCGACGGCTGGCTCAGAACGGGTGATGTCGGCTTCCTGGACTCCGACGGCGACCTCTTCATGGTGGATCGACTCGACGAGCTCGTCACCGTCTCAGGGTTCAACGTCTATCCCGCCGAGGTCGAGAACGTCGTGCTCGAGCTGGACGAGGTGGCCGAGTGTGCGGTCATCGGGGTGGCGGACCTTCCGGCGGAGAAGTCGGTCGTCGCGTACGTCGTAGCAGCGCCGGGCACAGACACAACCGGGCTCGAGGACACGGTGACCGCGCATTGCCGCGAACGCCTGGCTCGCTTCAAGGTCCCAGCTGCGGTTCGGCTCGTCCCTCGCCTGCCCCACTCGGCGACCGGCAAAGTGGCGAAGGACCGGCTGCGCCTCGACGCGGACTTCGCAGCCTCCGATATGCCACGGCCGCTCGTGCGATGAGCCCGGCCCCGGAACCACGCATTCGCTTGCTGTCGAGACCGGGCTGTCACCTGTGCGACGACGCCCGAGCGGTGATCACTGCGGTCTGCGTCGAGACAGGCGAGTCGTTCGTGGAGGTTGACATCACCGCCGACGAGGAGCTGATGGCCGCCTACCGGGAGCAGATTCCAGTGACACTCGTCGACGGCCACCAGCACGACTACTGGCGAGTGGACGCCACTCGACTCCGAAGTGCGCTGGTAGGCCGCTGAGCAGGAAGAACCGCCAGCCCGTCGCGCTCGGCAGAGCCTTGCCCTCGGTCCAGAGCAAGACACCGAGAGTGACGTCGGTCACGTAGCTCGTCTGGGCCCCGGCCGTTTTTTGTGCTCACGTTCACAAACTCCTACAGTGGCTGTGCCGCCCGTTCCAGGAGCGCCTCGATGGCCGAAGCACCTCTCCTGCAGCCGGCGCGACAGGGGAGCACGGTGACCGCACCACGAGGCAATCGGAGCCGCTCGCACGTCGAGCGTGCTGAGCGGGGAGTGCCCGAGGCAACCGTCGCGAGGCTGCCGATCTACCTGCGGGCTCTCACGTCCTTGGCAGAAGGCGATGTACTCACCGCCAGCAGCGAGGACCTCGCCGGTGCGGCCGGAGTCAACTCGGCCAAGCTGCGCAAGGATCTGTCCTACCTGGGCACCTACGGCACTCGCGGTGTCGGGTACGACGTCAACTACCTCCGGTACCAGATCGCTCGTCAGATCGGCCTCACCCAGGACTGGTCCGTCATCATCGTGGGAATCGGCAACCTGGGTCATGCCTTGGCCAACTACTCCGGCTTTGCTTCTCGGGGCTTTCAGGTAGCGGCCCTCATCGACAGCGACCCCGCTCGCGTCGGGGAGCGAGTCGGCGACCTGAGGATCTCATCCATGGACGACCTCGACGACATCCTCAGCCGCTCTTCGGTGGCCATCGGCGTCATCGCCACGCCTGCGGGCGCGGCCCAGGACGTGTGCGATCGGCTGGTGGCGGCAGGCGTCGGAAGCATCCTGAACTTCGCGCCGGCAGTGCTGACGGTGCCCGACCACGTCGATGTCCGCAAGGTCGACCTGTCGATCGAGCTGCAGATCCTCGCCTATCACGAGCAACGCAAGGCACACGGCCTGGCGTTGCTGAGCGACGACCCTGTCGTACGGGCCGGTGCGGCCCTATGAGCATCCTGATCGTCGGCACGTCCTATCGCCGCGCTCCCGTAGAGCTCCTCGAGCAGCTGGCGCTCGATGTCGATGCGGCCGCGAAGCTGCGGGCCGCGGCGCTCGATACCGCGTACGTGTCCGAGGTGGTGGTTCTCGCGACCTGCAACCGGATCGAGATCTACGCCGAGGTCGACCGGTTCCATGGCAGCGTCGAGGACCTGACGGCACTACTGGCGGAGCACGCGAATGCTGCGGTCGGGGACGTCGTCGAAACCCTGTACGTCCACTATGACGAGGCTGCGGTCGCCCACCTGTTCGAGGTGGCCACGGGCTTGGACTCGATGGTGGTCGGCGAGAGCCAGATCCTCGGGCAGGTGCGCTCGGCGCTGCGGCACGGACAAGACGACGCCTCCGTCGGTCCGTCACTCAACGTCTTGTTCCAACAGGGGTTGAGGGTCGGAAAGCGGGCCCACTCCGAGACCGACATCGACCGGGCCGGCCAGTCTTTGGTCTCCGTCGCACTGGCCGAGGCGTCCGAGGTTCTGGGGCCGCTCGACACGTGTCACGCCTGCATCGTCGGGGCCGGCTCCGTCGCGGCGCTCACGGCTGCCAGCCTGGAGCGAGCCGGGGTGCGTGACATCGGCATCGCCTCTCGAACGCTGGCCAGCGCCAGCCGCTTGGCTGCATCCGTCGGGGGGCGCGCGGTCGCGCTGTCGACGCTTGTTGACGAGATCGCGTCCGCCGACCTGATCGTCTCCTGTACCGGTGCAACGGGGCCGGTGATCTCCGCCGAGACGGTCACCAGCGCCCTCACGTCGCGTGCCGCCGACAGACCGCTCGTCATCGTCGACCTCGCACTGCCCCATGACGTGGCACCCACCGTTGCCGAGTTCCCGGGGGTCACGCTGATCCCGTTGCAGACCTTGGCCGACTCCGTCCACAACGGGTCGGCGTTCGAAGACGTTGCCGCGGTCAAGGCGATCGTCGCCGAAGAGGTGGCTGCGTTCATCGCCGCCCGAGACGCCGCCCGAGTGGCGCCCACGGTCGTCGCGCTGCGCACCATGGCCACCGGAGTCGTCGCCTCGGAGTTGGCCCGGCTGTGGGGGAGGTTGGGACCGCTCACTCCTGCCGAGCGCGAGGAGATCGTCCACACGGTCACGCGTGTTGCCGACAAGCTCCTGCACGAGCCGACGGTGCGAGTGAAGCAGCTCGCCGGACGCGCGCCGGAGTCGTCGTACGCCGACGCGCTGGCCGAGCTGTTCGCTCTCGACCCGGCTGCTGTCGACGCCCTCACCCGAGCAGGTGAGGTGAAGTGAGGCCGCTGCGCATAGGTACCCGTGCCAGCGCGTTGGCGCGCGTGCAGAGCGAGGCGGTCGCGGAACGGCTCCGCAGCGCTCTCGGGACGCGGATCGAACTGGTTCCCGTCGTCAGTGAGGGAGACCGCAGCGACGCCCCGCTGACCCAGATCGGCGGCTCCGGCGTGTTCGTGGGCGCGGTCCGCGACAGCTTGGCGCGTGGCGAGGTCGACGTCGCCGTGCACTCGCTGAAGGACCTCCCCACCGTGGCCGACGGTCGGGTCGTCCTCGCGGCTGTCCCGTCGCGCGAAGACCCGCGGGATGCGCTCGTGGCTCGAGACCGGCTGACGCTGGGTGAGCTGCCCGTGGGCTCGACGGTCGGCACCGGCTCGCCGCGCCGCGCCGCGCAGCTGCGCGCGCTGGGGTTGGGAGTCGACGTCGTTGACATCCGCGGAAACGTCGACACCCGGCTGTCGAAGGTCGCCCGCGGCGACGTCGACGCCATCCTGCTCGCCCGTGCCGGCCTGGTCCGACTGGGGCGTGAGGGGGAGATCACCGAGAACCTCGATCCACTTCAGATGCTCCCCGCCCCGGGGCAAGGCGCGCTCGCTGTCGAGGTGGCGTCAGGCGCCGGCGAGCTCGCCGACGAGGTACGAGCCGCGTTGGACGATCCGGACAGTCGAGCGACGGTGACCGCTGAACGCGCACTGCTGCTCGAGCTCCAGGCCGGTTGCATGGCTCCAATCGGGGCACTGGCGGATGTGGTGGAGGGTGAGGACGGCGCCGAGCTGTGGCTGCGCGCCGTCGTCGCCGCACCGGACGGCAGCGACCTGGTACGGCTGTCGGCGGCCGGCCGCGTCGATGAGCCGGCAGCCCTCGGCCAGAGCCTCGCCGGCGAGCTTCTCGAAGAAGGCGTTGCGGACCTCATGCCGGAGCGCGCTTCATGACCACAGCCCCCTCTCGACCCCACGTCCCCCACCCGCCCTCGAAGAGCAAGACGGTGACAGACAACATGCCGAATACGGCCGCAGCCAAGACGACGAGCCGGACCGCCGCAGCTGGGGTCGACTCAGCTCTCGCAGCTCCGCGGAACACCGGGGCGGTGGCCTTCGTCGGCACCGGACCGGGGGATCCCGGCCTGCTGACCGTGCGTGCCATGGAGCTCATCTGTGCAGCTGACGTCATCATCACCGAAGTACCCGAGCACCTCACCTTGGTGGAGGGCCTGCTCGGCCACCGACGCGACGAGGTGCACATCATCGATGGCGGCTCCGGCAACGATGGGCACCTGCTCTCCGATGTCACTCGCGCGAAGCTTGTCGTCAAGCAGGCTCAAGCCGGCGGCCGAGTCGTCCGGCTGATCTCGGGGGATCCCTGGATGTACGCCACCGGCGCCGAGGAGGCCGCCGCGTGCGCTCGGGAGTCGGTGCTCTTCGAGGTCGTTCCGGGCGTCAGCGCGGTGACCGCCGTGCCCGCCTATGCAGGTGTGCCGCTCACCACCCGGACGTCGCGCGAGCTCACCGTGCTCAACGTCTCCGACAGCAGGATCGACTGGACCGCGCACTCAGGCAGCTGCACGCTGGTACTTCTCGCCGCTGCCGGCTCGATCGCCGACGTGGCGTCGGCGCTGGTGGCTGCCGGCCGACCGGCGGACACCCCCGTGGCCATGACGGCGGTGGGAACGACGACGTCGCAGCGGACTGTGGTCTCCACCCTCGACTCGATCGCCGGGGATGCCGCTGATGCTGCATTGCCGGAGCCGGTCGTCACCGTGGTCGGTGATGTGGTGGGGATGCGTGAGGCACTGTCATGGTTCGAGACCAAGCCACTGTTCGGGTGGCGGATCCTTGTTCCCCGCACGAAGGAGCAGGCGGGCGCCCTGTCCGCGACGCTGCGCAACTTCGGTGCCGTGCCGGAGGAGGTGCCGACCATCTCGGTGGAGCCGCCTCGCAATCCCGTCCAGATGGACAAGGCGATCCGCGGCCTGGTCGAGGGCCGCTACGAGTGGATCGTCTTCACGTCCGTCAACGCCGTCAAGGCGGTGCGCGAGAAGTTCGACGACTACGGGCTCGATGCCCGCGCCTTCAGCGGTCTCAAAGTGGCCGCCGTGGGCGACAAGACCGCCGAGGCTGTCGGCGGCTGGGGCATCCGGGCGGATCTGGTTCCCTCGGGTGAGCAGTCAGCACAAGGGCTGCTCGAGGAGTGGCCGCCCTTCGACGACCTGCTGGACCCCATCAACAGGGTCTTCCTCCCCAGGGCCGACATCGCCACCGAGACCCTGGTCGCGGGTTTGCACGAGCTGGGCTGGGAGGTCGACGACGTAACCGCCTACCGCACGGTCAGGGCTGCGCCACCGCCCGCGCCGACTCGTGACGCCATCAAGACAGGCAAGTTTGACGCCGTTGTCTTCACGTCATCATCGACGGTGCGCAACCTGGTCGGCATCGCGGGCAAGCCGCACGCCGGGACAGTCATCGCAGCCATCGGCCCAGCGACCGCCAAGACGTGCGAGGAGCATGGCCTGCGGGTCGACGTGATCGCCCCTCAGCCGTCTGTCGACCTTCTGGTCCAAGCCCTCGCCGACTTCGGTGCGTCCCGCCGGCTTGCGTTCCTCGCTGCCGGGGAGCCGGTGACCAAGCCGTCGGAGCGGCGGCTGCCCACCCGGCGTCGTGGCAGCTGAGTCGATGGGGTTCCCGCAGTCTCGGCCGCGCCGGCTGCGCTCGTCGGCGGCGATGCGCAGGCTGGTGGCGGAGACGTCGGTGCTTCCGCGCCATCTGGTGCTGCCGATGTTCGTGCGCGAAGGTGCCCGCGAGCCGGTGCCGATCGCGGCCATGCCCGGCGTCGTGCAGCACTCCGTCGAGTCACTGCGCAAGGCGGCGGCGGACGCCGTGGCCGCGGGAGTCGGCGGCCTGATGCTGTTCGGTGTTCCGACCAGCAAGGACGCCACGGGCAGCGGCGGCGTGGACCCGCGCGGCATCCTGAACGTCGCGATCGCCGAGGTGGTGGCCGAGGTGGGTGATGCCACCGTGGTGATGAGCGACCTGTGTCTCGACGAGTTCACCGACCATGGGCACTGCGGCGTGCTCGCCCCCGATGGTTCGGTGGACAACGACGCGACCCTCGAGCGATACGCCGAGATGGCGGTCGCCCAGGCTGCGGCCGGCGTCGGCGTCGTGGCGCCGAGCGGGATGATGGACGGCCAAGTGGGCGCCATCCGCACCGCGCTCGACGAAGCCGGATACGCCTCCGTCGCGATCCTCGCCTACGCGGTCAAGTACGCCTCGGCGTTCTACGGCCCCTTCCGCGAGGCGGTTGCCTCGACGCTCCAGGGCGATCGTCGTACGTACCAGCAAGATCCTGCCAACCGCCGCGAAGGGATCCGTGAGGTGACCCTGGACCTGGCGGAGGGCGCCGACATGGTGATGGTCAAACCGGCGCTGGGGTATCTCGATGTGCTGGCCGACGTCGCCGCGGTGTCGGACGTCCCGGTGGTGGCCTACAACGTCTCCGGGGAGTACGCCATGGTCGAGGCTGCTGCCGCCGCGGGGCACCTCGATCGGGAGGCCGCGATCATCGAGACCCTGACCTGCATCCGCCGGGCCGGCGCCGATCTCGTGCTCACCTACTGGGCCGCCGAGATGGCGGACACGCTGGGCTCGGCCTGAGTCCGGCCGGCGGTGAGCGATTCGTGGTAATCGACAGTCTTGGAGACAATGGGAGGGTGCCTTCACCAGCCCAGACGCCGCGATCTCACGCGTCTCGTGACCTGTTCGCTCGTGCCGTCAAGGTCACACCCGGTGGAGTGAACAGCCCGGTCCGAGCCTTCCGGGCAGTCGGTGGAACACCACGCTTCATGGCTCGCGGTGCAGGCCCCTACCTGTATGACGTCGACGGCAACGAGTACGTCGACCTGGTCTGCTCCTGGGGGCCGATGATCCTGGGGCACGCACACCCGCAGGTCGTCGACGCCGTCTCGAGGGCGGTCTCTCAGGGCACGTCCTTCGGCACCCCGTCGGTCCCCGAGGTGGAGCTGGCAGAGGAGATCGTGGCTCGCACCCCCGTCGAGTCGGTCCGCCTGGTCTCCTCCGGGACGGAGGCGACCATGTCGGCGGTTCGGCTGGCTCGAGGCTTCACCGGCCGGGAGCTGGTCGTGAAGTTCGCCGGCTGCTACCACGGGCACGTCGACGCGCTGCTCGCGGCGGCGGGGTCAGGGGTGGCGACCCTCGGTATCCCCGGCACTCCCGGCGTCCCGCAGGGGGCGACCGCGGCCACCCTCGTACTGCCCTACAACGATGCCGCGGCTGTCACCGAGGCATTCGCCGCGTATGGGGACGAGATCGCCTGTGTCATCACGGAAGCCGCGGCAGGCAACATGGGTGCCGTCCCTCCCGCTGAGGGCTTCAACGCCACCCTCGCCGCCCTGTGCCGTACGGCAGGAGCACTGTTCATCAGCGACGAGGTGATGACGGGCTTTCGAGTCGGACCCGCGGGGTACTGGGGAATCGATGGTGCCCGAGAAGGCTGGGTGCCCGACCTGATGACGTTCGGGAAGGTGATGGGTGGCGGGTTCCCAGCGGCCGCCTTCGGCGGGCGTGCAGACGTGATGGGGGCCCTCGCCCCAGACGGACCCGTCTACCAGGCCGGCACACTGTCCGGGAACCCGATCGCGACGACAGCTGGTCTGACCACGCTGCGACTGGCTACCGACGAGGTCTACGGCGCTCTCGACAAGACCGCTGCCACCATCGCGGGCCTGGTGGACGATGCCCTCGACGCGGCGGGTGTCGAGCACGTCGTCCAGTCCGCCGGCAACATGTTCAGTGCCTTCTTCACCGCTGAGCCGAGCGGCGGCGGTGGACGGGTCACCGCCGTCCGGAACTTCGCCGAGGCGTCACAGCAGGAGCTGTACCGGTTCCGGGCGTTCTTCCACGCGATGCTCGACGCGGGGGTCTACCTGCCGCCGAGTGCACTGGAGGCCTGGTTCGTCAGCGCTGCCCATGATGACCGGGCGATCGACCGCATCGCTGCGGCACTTCCGAAGGCGGCAGCCGCTGCCGCCGCGGCTCGACCAGACCACGAAGGGTTCTCATGACGTCCACGAGCTCGGCCACGACCGTCTTGCATCTGCTGCGCCACGGCGAGGTGCACAACCCCGACGGGGTCCTGTACGGCCGGCTGCCCAACTTCCATCTCAGCGAGCTTGGTCGCAAGATGGCCGAGCGGGTCGCGGAGACACTGAAGGACCGCGACATCACCCACCTCGTCGCCTCGCCGCTCGAGCGGGTGCAGGAGACGGCACAACCTGTCGCCGCGGCGCTGAAGCTCGACATCGTCACCGATACCCGTGTCATCGAGGCGGCCAACTCATTCGAGGGCAAGCAGTTCGGGGTGGGCGACGGGGCGCTGCGCAACCCGTCGCACTGGAAGTACCTCTACAACCCGCTGCGCCCGTCGTGGGGAGAGCCCTACAAGGACATCGCGGTTCGGATGCTGGCCGCCATGCACGACGCACGAGAGGCCGCCCTGGGACATGAGGCGGTGATCGTCTCCCACCAGCTGCCGGTCTGGATCGCCCGGTCGTTCATCGAGGGCAGACGGCTCTTCCACGACCCGCGTCGGCGGCAGTGCAGCCTCGCGAGCCTCACCTCCTTCACCTACACCGGTGACAAGGTCGTCGCGGTGGCGTACTCAGAGCCGGCCGCCGATCTCGTCCCCGTCAGCGTCAGCAAGAACTTCACTGCCGGAGCGTGACCTTGCTCCAACCTCCGCGAGCGGTTCCGCGCGCAACGCGGGCTCGGGCACGCGTGGCTGCGGTAGTCCTCCTCGTTCTGGGGACGGCGCTGTTGCTCGCGGGCTGCTCGACGTCGGGGCCGTCGAGCGGTGCGACCGGATACATCACCGGCGACGGCGTCGTGACCGTCGTCGACCCCGAGGACAGGGCTGAGGCGCCGGACCTCGAGGGAACCACGCTCGCGGGAGAGGTGATCGAGCTGGTCGACTACCGCGACGAGGTGGTCGTCATCAACGTGTGGGCGTCCTGGTGCCCCCCATGCCGCGCTGAGGCGCCCGACCTCGTCGCCGCCGCCCGTCAGCTGCCCGAGACTGCTTTCATCGGCATCAACACGCGCGAGAGCAATGCGTCGGCTGCTGAAGCCTTCGTCCGCGACCAGCGCATCCCCTACGACAGCATCTACGACGAGGACGGCAGCGCCCTGTTGGCGTTCCAGGGACTCCTCTCCCCGAGCTCACTGCCCTCGACGATGGTCATCGACCGGGCCGGGCGGGTGGCAGCGCTCGTGCTCGGCACCGTCGACACGGCCACGGTCGTCGGCCTCGTCGAGGACGTCACCAGGGAATCGGTGCCCTCGTGATGGCGCTGCCGGTCGCCGCGATAGGGGACTGGTTCCAGCAGACGGCGCTGGACGGCTCGATCCTGCTGGCCATCCCCGTGGCCCTGGTGGCCGGCACGGTTTCGTTCTTCTCGCCGTGCGTCCTGCCACTCCTGCCCGGCTACCTGTCCTACATGACAGGGCTGTCAGGTGCAGACATCATGGCGAACGGAAGCACCGGCGTACGTGGCCGCATGTTCACCGGCGCCCTGCTGTTCGTGCTCGGGTTCTCGGCCGTGTATGTGGCTATCGCCAGCGCGTTCCAGGTCGGCTATGAGCTCATCGAGCACCAGGTGATCCTCACCCGCGTCCTGGGAGCGCTGACCATTGTCTTGGGGCTCGCCTTCGCCGGTCTGGTGCCGTGGCTGCAGCGAGACGTGCGGTCGCACCGAGTGCCCGCGGTGGGCCTCGGTGCGGCGCCGCTGCTGGGAGTGCTGTTCGGGCTGGGCTGGACGCCGTGCATCGGCCCCACTCTGGCGGCTGTGCTGTCGTTGTCGAGCACGCTGAACACCGAGTCCAGCGCGGGGAGGGGAGCGCTCCTCGCGTTCGCCTACTGTCTTGGGCTGGGGATCCCGTTCCTCGTCGCAGCCGTGTCCTTCCGCAAGATGATGGGTGCGGTGTCGTGGGCGCGCCGCCATCAGCGAGGCGTGATGCGCCTCGGTGGCGCAATGTTGGTCACGGTAGGCGTGCTCATGCTGACCGGGCTGTGGGCAGAGATGGTTGCGCAGTTGCAGCTGTGGGTGGTGGGTTATGTCCCCCCCGTCTAGTCGACGACCGGACGACTACGCCGGTCCGGTCGACCAGCTCGAGCCTCTCGAAAGCGACCTGACGTCCCCAGCGCAGGCACCGGGCGACCGCCAGGGAGCGGCAGCGATGCGGCCCGGCGAGTTCGCCCGGTGGACGTGGCGCCAGCTGACCTCCATGCGCACTGCCCTGATCCTGCTGTTCCTGCTGGCCGTAGCGGCCATTCCTGGCTCCCTCATCCCTCAGGACGAGGTCGACCCGGCCGCGGTCTTCGCCTTCAAAGCCGACCACCCGCAGCTCAGTCCGGTACTGGACAGCGTCGGGATGTTCGACGTCTACAGCTCGGTCTGGTTCAGCGCCATCTATGTGCTGCTCATGGTCTCCCTGATCGGCTGCATCGTGCCTCGCGCGCGCGTCTACGCCAGGAGCCTGCGGGCACGTCCACCGAAGGGGCCGCGAAACCTGGCCCGGCTGCCCGCCTACGCCACCTGGAGATCCGACGAGCCAGTAGATGTCGTGACCGCGCGTGTCGTGGGCCGGCTCCGAGGCGAGCGCCGGCGTACCCATGTGTACCTCTCGGGCGAGGTCGTGGACATCAGCGCCGAGAAGGGATACGCGCGGGAAGCGGGAAACCTTCTTTTCCACATTGCCCTTCTGGTCGTGCTCGTCGGCGTGGCCATGACCGGGCTCTACGGGTACAAGGGCTCCGCGGCGGTGGTCAGCGGACGCGGCTTCTCCAACACGCTGACGCAGTACGACGACTTCAGCCCCGGGGCGCGGTTCGACCCCGCCGACCTCAGTCCCTTCAATCTGCAGGTCGACGACTTCTCCGTGACGTGGAAGAGACAGGGAGCAGGGGCCGGAACGCCCCTCGAGTTCACCGCGCAGCTCAGCGTCACCGAGTCCCCGGGCGCGACGCCCTACCGCTACGACTTGCGGGTCAACTCGCCGCTTACCGTCGACGGGACCTCGGTGTTCCTGGTCGGGCACGGCTACGCGCCGATCATCAGCGTCCGGGACGGCAACGGCGACCTGGCCTTCTCCGGTCCGGTGGTCTTCTTGCCGCAGGACAGCTCCTTCACGTCTTTCGGCGTGATCAAGGTGCCCAACGCGGGGCCGACGCAGCTGGGATTCGAAGGGTACTTCTTCCCGACCGCAGCCTTGAGTGAGCAGGGGCAGCCGTTCTCCTCGTTCCCCGACGCGGACAACCCCGTGTTGTCCCTGATCGCTTACTCAGGCGACCTGGGTCTGGACACTGGAGCGCCGCAGTCGGTGTACGTGCTCGACAAGGACGGGCTCCAGCCGTACACCATGGACAACGGAAAGCCGGAGGCGTTGCTGCTTCGGGACGGCAAGAGCGTCGACCTGCCCGGCGGTGCCGGCTCCATCCGGTTCGAGGGATACCAGCGATGGGTCAAGCTCCAGGTGGCACACTCCCCGGGCACCGTCGTACCTCTTGCTGGGGTCATCGCGGCGATCGTGGGCCTGATGGGGACGCTGTTCATCCGGCCCCGCCGGACCTGGGTCCGGCTGCGTGACGACCACGGGCGTACGGTGGTCGAGATCGCGGCCCTCGACAGGGTGTCCGGCGGCGAGCCGGGTACCCATGTAGCGGACCTGATGGCCACCTTGCAGTCGGGCTCCGTACCAGCTGATGCTCGCCGCCAGGCGGTGTCCGACCGAGGCGCCGCCCTTGTCCAACGCGACGGTGAAGAGGAGAGCGAACGGTGACCGAGACCCTGGCCTCGCTCAGCAACAACGCGCTGTACTCAGCGACGGTGGTGTACGTGCTGGCGATGCTGGCCCACGTGCTCGAATGGGCGATGGCCCGTGACCTCCCCGCGCCTGCGGTGGCCGCCTCACCAGCCCTTGTCGGCTCGGGAAGCCCTGTCACGGGTGCTCAGGCAGCACGGTCGGGCTACCCCCCGACCGGCCCAGTGAACGGGACTGGGGCGGCGGCCCAGGCACTGCCGGACGGCGACGACCCCGCTGAACGCAGTGACCGGTTCGGACGCATCGGCCTGTCGCTCACCGTCTTGGGCGTCCTCCTGCACGCGGCCGGCGTCGTCATGCGCGGGCTCGCTGCCGAGCGGGTGCCATGGGGCAGCATGTACGAGTTCGCCATCACCGGTTCCCTGGCTGTGGCGGTGGCCTACCTGTTCCTCGTCCGTCGCTACAGCGCGCGCTGGCTCGGCCTGTTGGTGACGGGACTGCTTGTCATCCTGCTCGGGCTCGCTGTGATCGTGCTCTACCGACCGGTCGGCCCCCTCGTACCGGCGCTGCACTCGTACTGGCTGGTCATCCACGTCTCCGCCGCCGCAGTGTCGGGAGGTGCCTTCACGATCGGCGCCTTGGCGTCGGTGCTCTTCTTGATGCGCTCACGGCTGGAACGCAAGGCGGCAGCAGCCGATGCCAGCAGCCGCCGCGGCTTCCTGTGGCGACTGCCCTCTGCCGAGGCGATCGACCGGGTCGCCTACCGGGTGCACGCCTTCGCCTTCCCGCTCTGGACCTTCGCGGTGCTGGCGGGCGCGATCTGGGCGCAGTACGCCTGGGGTCGTTACTGGGGGTGGGACCCGAAAGAGGTCTGGGCCTTCATCACCTGGGTCGTCTACGCCGCCTACCTGCACGCGCGCGCCACTGTCGGCTGGAGGGGCACGGCGGCCGCCTACGTCGCGCTGTTCGGCTTCGCCACCTTCATCTTCAACTTCGTCGGCATCAACCTGTTCGGCTCCGGTCTGCACTCGTACTCGGGCATGTGAGCAGCCCGGTTACGCACGTGGGCTGAACCCGGCCAGGGCCGTACTTCTGGCGCGACTGCGGCCCCGAACCGAGGACCGCAGGTGTGAAGGTCGATCCCGAGGTGTGAAACGTCAGACCGCTTCGTCCGGGGGAAACTTCGGCGGTTTCAGGCTGCGGAGGAAGTCCGGATCGTCGTCCGGGGCGATCATCCGCGGCTGCGGCCTCGTAGTCGGCTGTCGCACCTCCGACCCGTTGGGTCGGCCGAAGATGAGCCAGGCCGCAGGGCCGACGACCGGGACGAAGACGATCAGCGCCCAAATCGCGCGGGGCAGCTGACGTACCTGTCGGGAGTTCGAGAGGGCAATCTCGACCCAGCAGTAGATGGTCAGTACGACCACCAGGATCAGGGGGAGGTATCTCATAGGTGAGCACAGCCGGGCGTTCGCATGTCACCAGAGTAATCCGATCCCCAAGCCGTCGCCCGTCGGCTGCCGGATCACGTCGTAAGGTCGAGGCATGCCTGACTCGCGCTTGGTCTCGCGCGCCGACATCGACGCGGCTGCTGCGCGTCTGCAAGGTCGAATCGTTCGAACGCCACTCCTTCGCACGTCGCTGGGACGACCGAGCACTCCGCTGTTCGTCAAGGCCGAGTCCCTTCAGATCGGGGGGTCGTTCAAGCTGCGCGGTGCGTTGAACGCCGTCTCCCTCCTCGATGCTTCCCAAGGCAGGCGCGGGGTCATCACGCATTCGTCCGGAAACCACGGGCAGGCGCTGGCACGAGCCGCGAGAGCGGCGGGTATCTCGGCCACCATCGTCATGCCGCGGGAGGCGCCTGAGGTCAAGCGTCGCGCAACACAAGCGCAAGGGGCGACCGTCGTGCTCGTCGACATGGCCGAGCGTGCCTCGACCGTCGAAGAGATCGTGGCGCGTACGGGAGCGGTGTTCATTCCGCCCTACGACCACGCGGCAATCATCGCCGGACAGGGCACGGTCGGGCTCGAGATCGTGGACGACCTGCCGGACCCGGCCACCGTGCTTGTGCCGGTGAGCGGCGGCGGGCTGCTGAGCGGGATCGCCACTGCCGTCCGCTCGGCGTCTCCCTCGACTCGAGTCGTCGGCGTCGAGCCGGCCCTTGCTGGCGACCTCGCCGAAGGGTTCGCCGCCGGGAAGCGGGTGACCTGGGACACCGCGCGTACGGGGAGGACGATCGCTGACGGGCTTCGGACCGTCTCGGTCGGCGAGCTCAACTGGCGCCACATCACGGCCCTCGTCGACGACGTGGTGACGGTGAGCGAGGACCAGATCCGCGCGGCGATGCGCGACGTCATCCTCGACACCCGCCTGGTCTGCGAACCGAGCGGTGCGGTTGCGGTAGCCGGGTTCCGGGCGCACCCCAACGTCGTGGGTCCAGGTCCCGCGGTCGCCGTCGTCTCGGGCGGCAACGTGGAGACGGACCTGTTGGTAGACGTGCTGTCGGCTGACCTACGCTGATCTGCATCGGTGCGAGCAGGCACCTCTCCGATCCGACCCGTCAAGGAAGCTCACATGAAGGTCTTCGCCCTCTACACCGCAGCGCGGGCTGGCCTCTTCCTTGTCTGTTACGCGGTGATCTGGCTGGTCGCGGGGCGGTGGATGGAGTGGAACTCCGTCAACGCGCTCCTCACCGCGCTCCCGGCGCTGATCGTGTCCGCCATCGTGGCGCTCAAGCTGCTGGCGTCGCTGCGTGACCGGCTGGCGGGTGAGGTGGCCGCGCGAGCCGATCGGGCCATGGCGGCCCTGGAGGCTCGCCGCAGCGCTGAGGACGTCGACGACTGACCACGCTTGGCAGGTGTCAGAGGGCAGCGAGGACGAGCCCCGCAGCGAGCCCGACCGCGTAGACCAGCTCGGCCAGTCCCGTGTCGCGCAGAACCGGGATCAGCGCCGGTCCGGTCGCGCCCCGAGCCACCGTGGCGACGGCCCATCCGGACAGTGGCAACGCGGCGAGGGCGAGGAGCGCCTCCCAGGCGAGCGCCGACCCGGCGAGCACCGCGCATCCCATCGCGGCCGCGTGCAGCACCCCCAGCAGGACCCGGGTACGTCGGTCACCGAGGATGACTGCGAGCGTGCGCTTGCCGACCAACGTGTCGGTGGGAATGTCCCGCAGGTTGTTCGCCACCAGGATGGCGCATGCCAGTGACCCGATCCCCGTAGCGACCCAGAGCGCACCCAGCCGGACACTGCCGGTCTGGACGAACGTGGTTCCCAGCACCGCGACCAGACCGAAGAACACGAACACCCCGATCTCACCGAGACCCGCGTAGCCGTACGGCTTCGTCCCGCCCGTGTAGTACCAGGCCGCCAGCATGCACACGGCACCCACGGCGACCAGCCACCACGCCGTGGTGGCCGCGAGCGCGAGGCCCGCTATGCCGGCGACGGCGAAGCTGGCGAAGGCGGCGGCCTTGACCTGCCCCGGCGATGCCGTGCCGGAGCCGACGAGGCGCAGCGGGCCGACACGGTCCCGATCGGTCCCGCGGATGCCGTCGGAGTAGTCGTTGGCGTAGTTCACGGCCACCTGCAGGGCCAGCGCCACCACGAGGGCGAGCAGCGCCTTCCACCAGACCGCTGCCTCGGCGTAGACGGCCACTCCCGTGCCTGCGATGACCGGCGAGATGGCCGCCGGCAGTGTTCGTGGGCGGGCACCTTCGAACCATTGCGCGGTGGTGGCCATGACGGGCCAAGTGTGGCACCCGCTCCGACATCCTCGGCCTAGGGTGGACACCGTGCCCGAGCCTGCCTTGCCGACACCGCTCAGCGGTTCGGCACGCTCGATCGAGCGGGCCGTGGCCCGGTGGCTCGACGAGAGCGACGCATCGGACGCCGTGGTGGTGCGCACGTCAGGCTCGACCGGCGATCCGAAGGACGTACTGCTCTCATCGCGCGCCCTCCAGTGGTCCGCCACGGCCTCGTTGCACCGGCTCGGGGGTGCTGGCAGCTGGGTACTCGCACTCCCGGCCCACTACGTGGCGGGCCTGCAGGTGATCGTCCGGTCCGTGCTGGCCGGGGTGTCTCCGGTCGTGCTCGCTGAGCACGCCGACCTCCCGGCTGCCGCCTCGCGGCTGCCCGCCGGTGGGCGGCGGTACCTCGCTGCCGTCCCCACGCAGCTGTACCGATGGATGTCCGCGCCCGCCGACGTCGAGGCGCTGCGAAGCCTCGACGCTGTCCTGGTCGGCGGCGCGGCTGCCGACGGGCAGCTGCTGGCACGAGCTCACTCCGCCGCGATCAAGGTCGTCACCACGTACGGAATGAGCGAGACCTGTGGTGGCTGTGTGTACGACGGCGTGGCCCTGGACGGTGTGGACGTGGCGCTCGCCGAGTCGGGCGCGATCCGGCTCAGGGGTCCGATGCTCTTCGACGGATACGCCGGCGAGCCCGAGCTGACGGCGAGCACGCTGCACGACGGCTGGCTTCAGACGGCCGACCTCGGGCGCTTCGACGCCGCAGGGCGTCTGGAGGTACTCGGACGACAGGACGACGTGGTCCAGTCGGGTGGCGTCAGCATCTCGCTGACGGCGGTGGAACGCCGCGTCGCTTCCATGGAGGCGGTCGCGCAGTGTGCCGTCATCGCCGAGACCGACCCGGAGTGGGGAGCTCGGCTGGTCGCCTATGTGGTGCCCCGGGACCACCATCGAGTCCCCGACCTCGCCTCCACGCGCGACTCCGTTGCCGAGGTGCTACCCCGCAGCTGGGCGCCGCAGGAGGTCGTCGTCCTGCCGCGGCTGCCGATGCTCGAGTCAGGCAAGATCGACCGCCGGTCGCTCAGGCTTCGGCGCGCAACGTCATCGGCTTCGTAGGCTGATTCGGTGGTATCCCAACCGGCTCTCTCCGTCCTCGAGCAGTCCGACCGGCTACGAGGTCGGCGGGTGGAGGTATTCGCGCTTCCCATGACCGTCAGGTTCCGCGGAGTCCAGCGACGTGAGGGCGTGCTGATCTGGGGTGCCGCCGGCGTCGGCGAGTTCAGTCCCTTCGAGGACTACGACGACGAGGAGTCGGCGAGCTGGCTGGCAGCGGCCTTGGAGGCGGCTGACCAGCCGTACCCAACCGCCGTACGCGATGCTGTCCCGGTCAACTGCACGATCCCCGCGGTGGACCCGAGTCGGGCCGCGGCGATCGTTCGGGCTTCCGCTGGCTGCCGGACCGCCAAGGTGAAGGTCGCCGAGGCGGGCGAGAGCCTCGACAACGACGTCGAACGGGTGGCGGCCGTCCGGGCGGCGCTCGGCCCCTCCGGGCGGGTCCGGGTGGACGCCAACGGGGCCTGGTCCGTGGCGGCGGCGGTCGCCGCGATCGGCGAGCTGAGCTCGTACGACCTCGAGTACGTCGAGCAGCCGGTCGCCTCCGTCGAGGAGCTCGCCGAGCTGCGGCGTCGGGTCGACGTCCCGATCGCGGCCGACGAGTCCATCCGCCGCTCGAGCGACCCGCTGCGGGTGAAGGCTCTCGACGCCGCTGACATCGCCGTGCTGAAGGTGCAGCCGCTCGGCGGCGTCCGGGCGTGCCTCCAGCTGGCCGAGACGGTCGGGCTCCCGGTGGTGGTGTCCAGCGCGCTGGAGTCTTCGGTGGGCATCGCCGCGGGAGTCGCGCTCGCCGCTGCGCTGCCGGACCTTCCCTACGCCTGCGGCTTGGCCACCGCTTCCATGTTCGCCTCTGACGTCGTCGCGCAGCCTCCGACGGTGGTGGACGGGCAGCTCGCCGTTGGGAGAATCGGGCCGGCGGACGAGCAGGTCCGCTTCGCTACTCCGGAGGCCGCGGTGGTGGACAAGTGGCTGCACCGACTGGCCCGCTGCGACGCGGTGCTGCAGGGGAGACGTCCATGAGTGACTCGACACGGCGGCCGTGGAGACGTCCATGAGTGACTCGGCACGGCAACCGTCCAAGGGAGCCGCAGAGGCGGCGGACGAGAGGACGTCAGCGCGCGCGGCCTACGCACTGCTCGCGGGCTTGCGGCGCGCGGGGGTGACCGATGTGGTGCTGTCGCCGGGGTCACGTTCTGCCGCCCTTGCGGTCGCGCTGCACCGCGCCGACGCGGAGGGGCTCCTGCGGTTGCACGTCCGCATCGACGAGCGGACCGCCGCCTTCCTCGCACTTGGCCTGACGAAGGGATCGCATCGCCCAGTCGCCGTGATGACGACTTCCGGCACAGCGGTTGCCAACCTGCATCCGGCCGTTCTCGAGGCCGTCCACGCGGGGGCTCGACTGCTCGTCATCTCGGCGGACCGCCCCGCGGCCCTGCGCGGAACCGGTGCCAACCAGACCACCGACCAGGTGGGCATCTTCGGCGCACGGGTGCCATGCGTCGACGTCGTCCCCGGGGACGTCGACGCTGCCGTCGAGGCCGTCACCGAGGCTGGACTGAGAGCCGGGCCGAGTCACGTCAACGTCCAGTTCGCCGACCCGATCCTGCCGGTCGGGTTCGCCGACCTGTCGGCCAGCGACGCGATGCCGGGGACCGCACTGGACGCCTCGGCTGCCGGACCAGGACCCAAGCGCCCGCCCCGCGGCCGGCACGGTCCTGCGGAGGGGCGCACGGACGCCCGGGTGCGACTCGACCTAGGACCCCGCACTGTTGTCGTCGCGGGCGACGACGCCGGCCCACCGGCTCGGCTCTTTGCCCAGGACACGAACTGGCCGCTGCTGGCCGAACCGACATCCGGGGCCCGTACCGGCTCTCACGCTCTGCGGACCTATCGGTTGCTGCTCAGCACAGCTCTGGCGGACGACATCGAGCGGGTGGTCGTGACGGGACACCCGACATTGTCGCGACCGGTGACCAGACTCATCTCGCGGACCGACATCGAGGTGCTCTCGGTGCCTACCGCAGCCGGAATCTGCACGGACCCGGGCCGGGTGGCCACTCATCTGGACGCGCTACCAGCGGTCGATGCAGCCGACGACGACAGGTGGCTCGACGCGTGGCGCGATGCGGACCAGCGCATGAGCCACCAGGTCGACGAACTGGCAGCAGATCCCGAGGGCTTCCCGCTACGGGTGGCGGCCGAGATCGCCGCAGCTGTGACGCCGGAGGGGCTGCTCACCGTGGGCTCGTCCCAACCGATTCGCGACCTCGATGTGATGGCGCCGCCCTACCAGGCGGGGCAGCGCCGGCTCATCATCGGGAACCGGGGCCTGGCCGGGATCGACGGCACCGTCTCCACGGCACTCGGCGCTGCGCTGGGCCGGCGGTCGTCACGCGCTCTGGCGTACATGGGCGACCTGACGTTCCTCCACGACGCCAACGGCCTGGTCCTCGGTCGCGACGAACCGCGACCGGATCTGACCATCGTGGTGGTCAACGACGACGGCGGCGCGATCTTCACCACGCTCGAACAAGGCGCGCCACCCTTCGCCGCGTCGTTCGAGCGGGTGTTCGGCACGCCGCACGGCGTCTCCATCGAGGACTGGTGCCGGGCGACCCACACCGCGTACGAGAAGGTCGCCGACTCTGCCGGTTTGCGTGCCACGCTCGCGGAGGAGGGGCTAGGCATTCGGGTGATCGAGGTCCCACTCAACCGATCGCACCGGCGCGCTCTGGACGAACGTCTGCGGGCCCTGTCGAAGCCCTGACCTGACCGGGCCAGGTGGGCGCGGCTGTTAGGCTGCCTCGACCCGGCAGCCAACGGACTGGCATGCCGGGTGACAGCCAGGCGAACGGCGTGGCGGATGCGCCGAAAGGGTCGAGCAAGCGATGGCGTCAGGTGAAGCGCTCAGTGCGCTGCAGACCGCCGCCCTCCCGCCGACATCCACCCTCGACGTCCTGCGCGAGCTGGTCGTTGCCTACGCACGAAAGCCCTCGATCAACAGCGTGGCAGTCGTCGGCAACGCTCCTTTGGAGCCGAGCCGGGAACGGGCCGCCGCCATCGACGGCTGCGACGCAGTGTTCCGGTGCAACAGCTTCGTGCTCGACGAGCCCGGACAGCCAGCCACCCTCGGCCGCAAGGTCGACGTTGTGGTCTTCAACCGGCTGCTACGAGCCTCTCCGCGAGTCTTTGACCGCTATCGCGAACGTCTCTACCTGATGGTCGAACCGGGCCGGCTGCACTACGAGCCCGGTCGTCGGCCGGCACGGTGGCCGCTCGACCTCGGCATGTTCATGGTCCCCAACCGGGAGATCACGTTGCCGCTCTCGGAAGCCATCGGCTTCGCCTCGCGACACGAGAAGGTATGGGCGACGACCGGACTGATGAGCGCCTGGATCGCGGTGACGCTGTTCCCCGACGCCGCGCTCACCCTGGCGGGCTTCTCGATGATCGACGACCCTGACCAGGCCGAGTGGACGCATGCGTGGGGTGACTCCTGCCGCGTGGCCCCAGAGCATCGGCTCGAGCCCGAGGCAGAGCTCCTCAGGTCATGGGTGTCTCAGGGCCGAGCCACCTTGCTGCGATGAGCGATCGAAGGAGATCCTGCTCCCATGCCGATGACCAACGCTGAACCTCCCACTCCGACCGGAGGTGGCAGCCAAGGGACTCCTGCACCCAGCACGGTCCCCCACCACGACCGCACAGTAGACGACGTCGTCGACGAGGCGCTGGCACCGGTTCTGCAGCGACTCGCCAAGCAGAACCGCCGGATCACCCAACTGGAGCGCAGGGTGGACGAGCGGCTGCCTGGAGCCGTGGAGAAGGCGAACCGCGCGTTCTCTGAGCTGCAGCGACTAGAGCCACAGCTTGCGTCGTTCGAACAGCGTCTCGAAGAGCTCCGGCAGAGGTTCGACACGCGGTACTCGCTCCGCAACGCCGGGGACGCTGGACATGGTGTCCCGGATGGAGCCGCAGCCGCCGGAGGGCCGGCAGAGGAAGCTGAGCTGGTCGAGGCTGAGCGGCTCATCGACCTGGTCCGCCGCGAACACGAGCAGATCCGGGTACGGATGACAGCGATCTCCTGGTACGAGGACCGGCTTCGCAAGCTGGAGGAGCGGATCGGCACCGACGACTCACGATGACGTACGTGTCGCATGGACGGCGCGCCCGGGCTGCCGGGAGACATCGCGCGCCGCTTATGGCGCCGGCTTCTGCTCCACATGCACGTTCATCTGCACGAGCGCGGGATGGTCGTCGAGGACGCTGATGATGCCCGCACAGTCGAGGTCGTTCGCGTGGTGGTCCTCGACGAGCGCTCGGAGCAGCCGCAGGTCGTCGGCGGTGTCCAACGTGACGCGGTAGCGCGACTTGTCCTCGGGCCACGTCCAGTCCTCCAGCCGGAGCCGGCCGGACGCTCGCAGGTAGGGCGTGACGTGCTCGCGTTCCTCGGGGGTGTCCGCCCGGGCGAACGCCTCCGCGAGCGCTTCGGCACTGAATACCTCGAAGTCGAACCCGCGGGGAAATGTACGGACGACGACGTTGGAGAGGTAGAGGCCGGAGTCGCCTCGCCGCAGGTACTCCGCGACGGCGTCGGCGACGACCTGGCCATCGATGAGTGGGCAGTCGGAGGTGACCCGCACGACCACATCGAGGTGGTGAGTGGCCGCACACTCGTGGAACCGCGCGAGGACGTCGGCCTCGCTGCCCCGATAGCTTGCGAGGCTTCGCTGGGCGGCCAGCTCCACGATCGGGTCGTCGGCAGCATTGGCCGTCGTGGCGACGTAGACGTCGAGCCCGCTGGTGGCGAGCCGGTCGAGATGGTGGTCGAGCGCCGTCCGGCCGCCGATGTCGGCCAGCACCTTGCCCGGAAGCCGGCTGCTGGTGGTGCGCGCCTGGGTGAGGATGCCGACCCGGGTCATCGCAGGATGCTGGTCAGCGTCTCGACCACGTGGTCGACCTGGTCGTCGGTCAGGTCGGGAAACATCGGCAGTGAGAGCTGCTCAGCGTAGAACGCCTCGGCGTTCGGGCACAGGCCCCGCCGGTAGCCGAGGTCGGCATAGACCGGATGCCAGTAGACGGGCAGGTAGTTCACCTGCACGCCGATGTCGGCCGCACGCATCTTGTCGAACACCTCACGCCGCCGGCCCTCGAGGATGCGCACCGGGTAAAGGTGCCACGCGGGTTGCACGTCGGGTCGCTGCACCGGGATCCGCACGCCGTCAACTGCGGACAAGGCGTCGTTGTAACGAGCGGTGAGCTCGGCCCGGCGCCGCGTGAACGACGTCAGCCTGGCGAGCTGACTCAGACCGAGAGCGCAGCCGACATCGGTGAGGCGGTAGTTCACCCCGAAGCTGTGCACCTCCTGGTGCCAGGCTCCCTCGGTCGTGATCCGGAAGCGGTCGCGATCCCTGACCAGCCCGATCCGGTGGAACTCGCGCGCGCGCTGGCCGACCTGGGGGTCCTTCGCGACCACCGCGCCCCCCTCCGCGGTGGTGAGGTTCTTGGTGGGAAAGAACGAGAAGGTGGAGACGTCGGCAACGTCGCCCACCGGCCTGCCCCTGTACTCGCCACCGATGGAGTGGGCGGCGTCGGCCAGCGTGACCGCACCCACCCGCTCCGCCAGCGGTTGCAGCGCGTCGTAGTCGCAAGGATGACCGGCGTAGTCGACGGCGGCGACCACGCGGGTGCGATCGGTGAGCAGAGCCTCGACGGCGGCCGGGTCGATCAAGGCCGTGTCCTCCTCGACGTCGGCGAAGACGACCGTGGCACCGAGGATCGACGCGCCGCTCGCTGTCGCCACGAACGTCATGGGCGTCGTGACCACCTCATCGCCCGGCCCTACCCCTATGCCGGCGTAGGCGGTGTGCAGGGCCGCCGTGCCCGACGTACAGCTGACGACCGAATGCCCGCCGCAGAGGCGGGAGAGGGCTGCCTCGAACTCGTCGACCCGGGGGCCTATGGTGAGCCAGTCGCTGCGCAGCACTGCCTCGACGGCGGCGACGTCGGAGTCGTCGATGGACTGCCGGCCGTACGACAGCATCAGTCCTCCGACTCCAAGATCTTGGTGATGTCGTCGCGGGTGAACCACTCGTCGTTGTTGTCCGACCGGTAGAAGAAGCCGGGCTGCACCGGGACGCCGTCCCCTGGAGGGGCGTAGCCCCAGGTGGCGAGGTCCGGCTGCAGGACGTAGCGGTCGCCGACCCTCAGCGTCCGGCGACCCTCCTCGGGAGAGATCATCTCCTCGTGCAGCTTCTCGCCCGGGCGCAGGCCGACGTCGTGCATCGGCGCTCCGGGTGCGATGGCCTGCGCGAGGTCGGTGATCTTCATCGACGGAATGCGCGGTACGTACAGCTCCCCGCCCTGCATGACGTCGAACGAGTCGACCACGAACTGCACTGCCTGGGGAAGGGTGATGAAGAACCGGCTGCACCGCAGATCCGTGATCGGCAGCGACATCCCGGACAACGCCAGCCGGCGGAAGAAGGGGATCACCGAGCCCCGGCTGCCCATCACGTTCCCGTAGCGGACCACCGAGAAGCGGGTGTCGTACGCCGCCGCGTAGTGGTTGCCGCTGATGAACAGCTTGTCCGCGGTCAGCTTGGTGGCACCGTAGAGGTTGATCGGGCTGGACGCTTTGTCGGTGGAGAGGGCGACCACCTTCTGCACGCCGGTGTCGATCGCCGCCTCGATGACGTTCTGCGAACCCATCACGTTGGTCTTGACGAACTCGAACGGGTTGTACTCCGCGGTGTCGACCTGCTTGAGCGCAGCGGCGTGGATGACGAAGTCCACGTTGTGCATGGCGCGCAGTAGCCGCTGCTGGTCGCGTACGTCTCCCAGGAACCAGCGCAGCCGCCGGTCGTGACCGAACAGCTCGCGGCACTCGTACTGCTTGAGCTCGTCGCGGGAGAAGACGATCAGCCGGGTGGGGTCCAGGTGGTCGAGGGCATAGCGCACGAAAGCCTTGCCGAACGACCCGGTGCCGCCCGTGACGAGGATCGTGGACCGATGCAGTATGGACACGCTGTCCTCTCCGTGGCGCGGTCGCTGCCGGATTATGGTAGGCGATGCTCACCGGACACTGAGGTAGGCAGGAGTGTGCATGCGGGTCCTGCTGCACTGCAACGGGGGAGCGGCGACAGGCGTCGGCCATGTGCTGCGAGCCCTCGCGCTGGCCGAGGAGGCGAAGGCGGCGGGGCACTCGGTCACGGTGGTGGGCCACCTGGACGGTGAGTTCCTGCGGCGCCAGGTTGAGGCGGCCGGGGTGGGGCTGGTCGACGTGGACCGCGACGCCAACGCAACGGTTCGAGACGTGGCGCATGACCTTGGCAGCGACGTCGTCCATGTCGACAGCTACGACCCGGACCTGCGACTCGGCACCGAGTTCGACGCGGCCGCTGGCACCCGCCCGCTGCTGAGCAACGTCGAGGACGGTGCCTTCGGTCGCCGTGACGCCGACCTCGTTGTCGACCCGAACTTCGGCGCCGAGACCGAGCACCGGCCCCCGTCGTCCGGTGTCGTGCTGCGGGGTTCGCGGTACGCGCCTCTGCGACGCTCTGTGACCGGGCGACAGGGGGACTGGGTCTTGCGTCCGGTCGCCACCAAGGTGCTGGTCGTCATGGGCGGCACCGACCCGATGGGGATGACCGGTCCCGCCCTGCGGCTGCTGGGCTCGACCGGCCTGCCGCTCCAGGTGACGGCGATCGTTGCCCCCTCGGCCGCCGGCAGGTACGCCGACCTGGTCGAGCGGTATCCGGGCGTCCATGTGGAGCTCGTCCCGCCGATGGCCGATCTTCCGCACGCTCTGGTGGCGCAGGACCTCGTTGTCAGTGCCGCTGGCACCTCGGTATGGGAGATGTGTTGCCTCGGCGTCCCGATGGCATTGGTCGCGACCGTCGAGAACCAACGCTCGGGGTACGCGCGCGTCGTCGAGGCCGGCGCCGCCATTGGACTCGGAACATCACCTACTGAGCTGGAGCAGCCGGCCGCCGTGCGCTCGCTGAAGGCAGTCCTGGAGAGACCGGCTGAGCGTCGCGCGCTCTCCGACCGCGCGCGTGGCGTCGTGGACGGCCTCGGGGCCTGGCGGGTTGTCCGCGCCTGGGAGCAGTTGGCCGGGGGCCGCGCGCCCACGCGGCCAGTCGTGACACTGGAGCTACGAGAGGCCTCGATGGCCGACGTCCGAACCCTCCTTGATTGGCGCAACGACCCGGCGACGAGGACGGCCTCTCGTGACAGCACCGAGGTGGCGCTCGCGGAGCACCTCACGTGGCTTCGGTCGACCCTCGCGCGCGACGACCGGCTCCTGCTCCTGGGCAGCGATGCCGACGGTGATGTGGGCACCGTGCGGTGGGACCGGCTCGGCGACGAGGCCTGGCTGGTGTCGATCACAGTAGCGCCCGAGCGACGCGGCCAGTCGCTGGCGAGGGGGCTGCTCAAGGCGGGTGAGGAGGCGCTGTGCGAACGGCTGGGCGGAACACCCCTGGTGTACGCCACTGTGCACCAGCACAACGACTCGTCGCGGCGTCTCTTCGAGGCATCCGGCTACCTGCTGGACTTGCCGGTCGACCGTGATGGTTTCCTTCGCTACGCCAAGCGGTTGCCGTGACTCCGCAGGAAGAGCTCAGATCATGTCCCAGTCGAGCGGGGTGCCACGGGCCACATCGCGTGTGAACGACCGACCCATGACCACCTGCATCGCCGCTGGAGGCAGCCCTCCGGCTGGTCGAATCGACCGCACGTTCTCGGTCGACACGCGGTCTCCGACGCGTACGTCCGAGACGAGGTACAACGACCGGCGCAGGCGCAGCACCGCCTGCTCGGACTCCGTCGGCCCGAACGACGCCGGGCTCAACGACGCCATCCGGGCCGGCTCCAGCTCAGCGCTGAGAACCCGAAGCTCGTCGGGGGTGAGGGAGAACTGAGAGTCCACCCCGCCGTCGTCGCGGCTCAGTGTCACGTGCTTCTCGACGCAGACCGCGCCCAGCGCCACCGCGGCCAGGGCCACACCGACTCCGAGCGTGTGGTCGGACAAGCCCACCGGCACGTCGAAGGCCTGACGCAGCAGCGCGATGTTGGCCAGCCGGGCATCCGCAGGTTCGGCCGGATAGGACGCCGTGCACGCGAGCAGGACGACCTGGGTGCATCCGCCGTCGCTGGCCGCACCGAGGGCTGCCTCGATCTCACCCATCGATGCCATCCCGGTGGACATGACGATCGGCTTGCCGGTGCGGGCGACCTCCGTGATGAGCGGCAGGTCGACGATCTCGGCTGACGCGGTCTTGTAGAGCTCCACGCCCAGGTCTTCGAGGAACGCGATGGACGAGGGGTCGAACGGTGACGAGAACGGCACCAGGCCGAGCTCACGCGCTCGGCGGAAGATCTCGGCGTGCCACTCCCAGGGGGTGTGTGCCTCCCTGTAGAGGCTGTAGAGGTTCCGTCCACCCCAAAGTCCGTGCTCGTCGTTGACGCGGAACTGCGGGCCGTCGACGTCGATCGTGATGGTGTCCGGCGTGTAGGTCTGCAGCTTCAGCGCCTGTGCGCCCGAGTCGGCGACCATGTCGACGATCTCCAGCGCCCGCTCCAGGGAACCGTTGTGGTTCCCTGACATCTCGGCGATCAGGAAGGGTCGGTCCCCCCGGGAGATGGTGTGTCCGGCGACACTGACCGACTTCTCGAATGCCACCTCCCGAGCCTACGCCCAGCAAGGGGGCGACTGACGTCGGTCGGGGCGTCCTGGGTGGGCCCGGCTGGCCCCCCGTGCTCGTGCCGGGACCGCACGGTTCTGAGCCGCTTGCGCAGCAACCGGACGGTCTCGCTTAACGCGGCGTTCTCGGCCTTGAGTCGCTCGAGGGTCTCTTCTTCGCCGCGGCGCAGTCTGAGGATCGAGGCGAGCGCCGCCGCTGCCGAGTCGACCAGAGCCTCGTCGGTGACAATCTGGTCGTCGGGTGCGTAGTCATCCGGTCGCGGGAGCAGGTCCTCGAGGTCACCGACGATGTCGTAGCCGCCGGCGCTCAACTGCTGCACCCAGGCTTCGGCGGTCTGCTCACACCACGGCGCAATCTCCGCCGGCGTTCGGGCCTGGACGCCACGCTGAGGAACTAGACCCTGATGCGTCAGCAGGCTCCGCCGCACGCGCGGGTAGCGGGCCCGCACCGGCGCCGAGTCGTCGATCGGCCCGTCGGCCAGGGCGAGGTTCACCCGGCGCAACAGCTCTGCCTGGACCAGGCCGATCGAGGAGTTCGCCGAGCCCGAGCGGGTGGAGAGCGTCTCCGGCGCGACGTCGAGGACGGAGCAGAAGCGCCGCAGCAGCAGGTCGGGGTCCGAGCCCGAAGGCGGAACGGTGACCACGTGAACGCGCTCGGGTGGCACCTGGCTGCTCCAGCGCTCGACCACGTCGGGCAGATCCTGGTTGAGCCAGAAGTCCTCCGACAGCGGCCGTCGGTGGACCACCGCGTCGAGGAACTCCGGATAGCCGTGGGTAAGGCCGTTCTTCATTCGCTGCTGCCATCCCGACGGCACCTGCCGGGCCAGGTCGCGGGCCGTCACGATGACATGAACCTCGAAGCCCGCCAGGATCGACACGAGCCCGGCTACCTCTTGCGGGGTCGCCGGCGCCAGCGACTCCATGCTGATCAGCGCCTTCCCCGCGGTCACGGCTGCCGCCTCGGCCGCGAGCCGGTCGAGGACCGTGAAAGCCTCGGGCGGGTCCACCGCCTCGACGAGCATGTCGCGCAGTGCGATCGAAAGAAGGAAGTGGTCGCGGCGGGTGGCCGGCAGCATCACCAGGTCGTGCCGTGTCAACGTCTTCCGGGACGCCCACAGCGCACCTTGCAGGTATGACGTACCCGTCTTGGGCAGCCCGACGTGAATGAAGCAACGCCGGGTCGACGATGAGGCTGTCACGCCGCTCATTGTGTCCTGCTGTCGACGCGGACCGTCCATGACCGGGCATTGTTGCCTGTCATCGACGGTCGAAGACCCAGCACTGCGCGCGGTACGGCAGACCCAACGACTGCCCGCCATCAGCAGCAGCATCGAACAGCTGCCCGACCCGTTCGAACAGCTCTCGGCGGCGGTGCAGCTCCATGGCGGTCACGTACGACCTCGAGGCGACGAGTCCGATGAGACCGTCCCGGTCGACCTCCTGCGTGTGCCGGAACTCGCAGTACTGGGGTCGCTCGAAGAGCGGCGACTGCCGCACCTCCTCGACCGAGGCGGTTGCCCAGTTGCCGCTGAGCTGATCCGGCTGGACCGACCGGAGAAGCTCTCCGAACCGGCGTGGCCAAACATCGGGCTCGTCACGGGTGTTCCACACCAGTCCCAGCCGACCGCCGGTCCGCAGCACCGAGGCGATCTGCGGCAGCGCAGCGGCGGCGTCGAACCAATGGAAGGCTGTGGCGACCGTCACCGCGTCGAAGGAGCCCGGCGCGAAGGGGAGCGCCTCGGCTCTGGCTTGTACCGACGGCACCGCGCAGCCGGTGGACCGCATCGTCGACAGCATGGACAAGCCGTGCTCGGCGGCGACGACGTGATGGCCGAGTGCCTCGAGGACCGACGTCAAGGCGCCGGTCCCGGCGGCGAGGTCCAGGACGTACGCCGGTACGTCGCCGACGAGCCAGGCGCCTGCCTTGACCGGATACGCCGGCCGAGAGGCCGCGTACGTCGAGGCGCCGCTGTCGAAGCTTGTGGACAGCCGGCGCTGCGTGCCCCTGTCCAGGTCAGGCGGCACGACTCGGCGTCACGACGAGAGGGCGTCGCGCACGGGCACGAACTTGGCCGCGGCTTCGGCCAGCTCGGACTCGGGGTCTGATTCCGCGACGATCCCGCAGCCCGCGAACAGCCGAACGCGGCTGCCCTCGTACTCGGCGGCCCGCAGGGCGATACCCCACTCGCCGTCACCATCGGCATCCATCCAGCCCACCGGCCCGGCGTACCGGCCCCGGTCCATCTGCTCGAGCTCGGCGATCAGTGCGACAGCCTCGGTCGTCGGGGTGCCTCCTACTGCTGCGCTGGGGTGCAGAGCCGACGCGAGGCCGAGGGAGGACGCGTCCCCGTCGAGCACGCCGGTCACATCGGTCGCCAGGTGCATGACGTTGGGCAGGTGAAGGACGAAGGGACTCTCCGGGACGTTCATGCTCGTGCAGTACGGCGCCAATGCGTCAGCGACAGAGCGGACCGCGAACTCGTGCTCCTCGAGGTCCTTGGACGACCGAGCCAACGCTGCGGCGAGGGCAAGGTCGTGAGCGTCGTCACCGGTACGCCTGATGGTGCCGGCCAGGACCCGGCTGGTCACCAGGCCTCGCTCGCGCCTCGTCAGCATCTCTGGCGTCGCCCCGAACAGGCCGTCGACGTGGAACGTCCAGCACGACGGGTAGCGCTCTGCCAGCCGGGTCAGCGCCGAGCGGACGTCCAGCGGCTCGTCCAGCTCCGCGACGAGGTCGCGTGCCAGGACCACTTTGGCGAGCTCTCCCGCGCGGATGCGGCGGACCGCTTCGGCGACGATGACCTCCCAGCCGGCCCCGCTGAGCGCGCCGTCGGTGAAGACGGCTCCCGTCGGTGTCGCTGCCGGCTCGCTAATTCGTAGCTCCGGTGACGCAGGGAGGGCGCCTGCCGAGATCGTGGTCACCCAGGAGGAGCTGCCCCGGCGCCCCACCACCACCTCCGGCACGACGAGGACTGAGCTGCCCGGGGAGTCCGCGTAGCCGAAGGAGCCGAAGCAGACCAGCCCGCTGCCGGGCAGACCCGCCTCGTTGCGCACGACGCTGCGCCGCGACACGTCCTTCCACCAACGCTCGGCGGCCGAGAAGCGTCCGGCGCCGCCGCACTCGAAGCGGGCCGTCTCGCCCCAGGCCACCAGACCATCGCCACGATGCAGCCACGACAGCGGCGACGTCGGCGGGAGCAGTGACGGAAGCGACTGCGGCGTCTGCGTCAGGACGCTTCGCGCCACGAGGGGTACCGCCTCGTGTGCACCGCCCGCAACGCTGGTCACAACGAACCAGCCTAGGGGGTCGGCGTCAGAAGCCGCATGCGACGCTGATCACCATGAGCCGTGCCAGTCTGGACAAGCAACCGCGTGAGGTTGCTGCCATGTTCGACGAGGTGGCCAGCCGATACGACATCACCAACGACGTGCTCTCCGTCTTCCAGGACCGCCGCTGGCGTCGAGCGGTCACCTCTGCCGTGGGCGCACAGCGGGGTGAGCGTGTGCTGGACCTGGCGGCCGGCACCGGCACCAGCACAGAGCCGTTCATCGCAGCCGGCGCCACTGCCGTCGCCTGCGACTTCTCGGTTGGCATGCTCTCGGTGGGCCGGCGTGCCCGGCCGGACGTGCGCTTCGTGGCCGGCGACGCGACCCGGTTGCCGTTCGCGGACGGGACCTTCGACGCTGTGACCATCTCTTTCGGGCTGCGCAACCTGCACGACGTCGACGAGGGCCTGAGTGAGATGTTGCGGGTCACGCGGCACGGCGGGCGGCTGGTGGTCTGCGAGTTCAGCCAGCCCACGTTCGCTCCCTTCCGCACCGTCTACGTCGAGTACCTGATGAAGGCGCTGCCCTACGTGGCCACCAGGGTGTCGTCGAGCCCCGACTCCTACGTCTACCTCGCCGAGTCGATCCAGGCATGGCCGGATCAGCAGGCGTTGGCCACGGTGATCGGGCGGTCCGGCTGGGAGGGTGTCGAGTACCGCAACCTGTCCGGAGGCATCGTCGCCCTCCACCGCGCCACTGCTGACAAAGGACAATGACGCGATGACGCTCGACCGCTCCCTGCTGGCTCTTGCCGCCAGCCATGACCTTGGAGTCCTTGCCACGATCAAGCGTGACGGCAGACCGCAGCTGTCCAACGTCAACTACTTCTTGGACCCGGAAACCTTGCAGGCGAAGGTGTCGGTCCTCGACGGCCGTGCGAAGGTCGCCAACGTCCGCCGCGACGCGCGGGTGTCGATGCTCGTCTCCAGCGACGACGGCTGGTCGTATGCCGTCCTGGAAGGGACAGCCGAGCTGTCCGCGGTGGCGGCGGCGCCGGACGACGCGACGGTCGAGGAGCTCGTCGAGGTCTACCGCTCCATCCGAGGTGAAGAGCACCCGGACTGGGAGGAGTACCGCCGCGTCATGGTCGACGACCGGCGGCTCGTCCTGCGGCTAGCGGTGGAGCACGTCTACGGGCTGTCGCAGCACTGAGCACCCCGGCTGCCGTGCCGCCGCTCGAGCAGGGCCGTAGAATGAACATTGCACGACGCTAGTGAAGATTTTCACTTGCTCCGCAGCGCGCCCCGCAGCCATCCCGTTCGACAAGCAGAGGGCCTCCCCATGATGAAGCGGACCGCCACCGAGCGGCAGGCCGACGTCATCATCGTGGGTGCAGGCCCGGG
>DASQEH010000053.1:0-107374 GCA_035633755.1 Nocardioidaceae bacterium
GGGGCGGTGCTGCCCGCGGTGGACGCGTGGGCGGCCTATGCACGCCTGGACGGCGCGGCCGCCGCGGCGCGCGCCGGCGGGGACCCCCGCAGCCTGGACCAGCTGCGCAGCGACCTGTTCACCCACCTCCTTACCACCCCGGCCGCCGAGCCCGCCGCAGCATCAGCAGGTGGCCTTCCTGCCGCCCCGGTCGCGCCTGTCTCCCCGGCCAGCAGTCGGCTGGCGGCTGTGCCGGATGGCCACGGCTGCAGCGTTGACGGCGCCGCGGGCGGCGGGACCGACGCCGGCATCGACCCGGCCGGGTCGACCGCCCCCTCGACCGAGTCGATGTCGCCCGCGGTGGGCAGCACGGGCCGCAGCCGCGGTCACGCCCTTGTCGAGGCCGGGTGCCCGCCGCCTGCACCGGGTGGGGGTGCGCGGGTGCAGGTGCAGGTGGTGATCGCGTTGAGCAGCCTGGTGGGGTTGGACTCGCGTGGTGGGGATCTGCCCGGCTACGGGACCCTGCCGGCCGGGGTGGTCCGTGACCTTGCGGCCGCCGACGATGTCACGCTGTCGCGGTTGCTGTGCGACCCCGACACCGGCACAGTGCTGCAGGCCGACCCGTCCGCGTATGTGCCGTCTGCGGCGATGCGCCACGCCATCGGGTGCCGTGACCGGCGCTGCCGGATGCCGGTCTGCGGGGCCCGTATTCGTCACCTCGACCATATCCAGGCCCGCGTCGACTCCGGTCTCACCACCACCGCGAACCTGCACGGGCTGTGCCAACGATCCCATCTGGCCAAACACCATCCCGCCTGGCGCGTCAGCGGCGACGCTGACAACACCGTCACCTGGACCACCCCCACCGGCCGCATCTACACCTCCACCCCACCACCAGCCACCGGCCACGGCACCGGACCACCCCGCCCCTACCGGCGGGCGGCTAGCCGCTCAGAGGCAGACACCGTTCCGTGACCCCAGCGCAGACACCGTTCCGTGACCCGGGCGCAACCTGAGCCCGCTGGTCAGATGTCGCGCTCGCTCGGGGCGACCGCTGAGCGGATCGCTGTCTGCCCTAGTCGCTGCCCGCGGGCGGGTGTGCCGTGACGAAGTCGGCGATACAGCGCGAGAGTTGGTCCGGGTGGCTCTGCATCACCCAATGGCCGGCGTCCAGATCGCGCCGGGTCAGGTTCGAGGCGAAGCGGGGCACGTCGGCGACGAGGGACGCAGTGATGAAGGGATCCCGGAGCGGGACGACGAGCTGAATCGGGAGCGATGTTCGCGGACCGCCTGGAACTGACTCGCGGTGAAAGGTGTTGGCCCGGTACAACCCGAGCCCGTTCACCGCGTCCGTCGGCAGCGTCTCGGCGAAGCTGTCACGGGCTGGGTCCAGGCGACGCATCATGCGTCTCATCGACGCACGCAGGACAAGATCTGGTATGCGGGGAACCAAGAAGGCATAGGCGTACCAGCTGTGCCCCAGCTGCCGGACCGCTGCACGCCGACGAGCTCGGTCGCCGCGGCGGGCGGAGCGGACGTAGGCGTCCACATGGTGCAGTGCCGGTCCGCTGATTGTCGTGAAGGAAGCGATGCGGCCGGTCAGTGCCGGATGGGTACGCTCGCGAAGGACGGCATCCCAGCATTGAACCGAGCCCCAGTCGTGGCCGACGAGGTGTACCGGGTGGTCGGGGCTCTGGTCGGCGATCACCCTGGACAGGTCATCGATGAGGTGACTCACCAGGTAGCCGCCTTGGTCCGTCGGCGGTGCGGAGGCGCCGGCTCCCCGGACGTCGTAGGCCAGGCAGCGGAAGCGGCCGGTCAGCCTGGCAACCACGGGGTCCCAGACGGCATGGGTGTCGGGGAAGCCGTGCACGAAGACGAGGGTCTGGCCGACGTCTCCTGAGCGCCAACCGGCCAGCCGCAGCCCGCTCGAGTCGACGTCGAACCGGTGCGAGGCGAACTGAGAACCGGCAAATACCAACGTCGCCACCTTCCTGGGCCGGAGCACCCCGAAGTCTCCCCAGGAGCCGAAATCTGGGTAGGCTCCGAGGGCACCCTCCGAGACGGCACGCTAACTCGCCGGAGCGGACACCGCATCGGCTACCTGAAGGACGGCTCACCGTGGACTTGATGGAGTACCAGGCAAAGGAGCTCTTCGCCAAACATGGCGTGCCCGTGACGGTAGGAGTGGTCGCGGCGAACTCCGAGGACGCAGGCACGGCGGCCCGTCGGCTCGGCGGGAAGGTGATCGTCAAGGCTCAGGTCAAGGCCGGCGGACGCGGCAAGGCCGGGGGAGTGAAGCTCGCCGACGGACCTGAGGAAGCCGTACAGCGAGCCAACGAGATCCTGGGGATGACCATCAAGGACCTGACCGTTCGCCGCGTACTCATCTCGCCCGCCGCGGACATCGCGAAGGAGTACTACTTCTCGTATCTCGTGGACCGCGCCGCTCGCGGGTACCTCTGCATAGCCAGCAGCGAGGGAGGTGTCGAGATCGAGGTCGTGGCGCACGAAAACCCAGACGCGCTGGCCAAGATCGCCATCGACCCATTGGTCGGCGTCGACGACGCGAAGGCGCGCGAGATCGTCACCGCCACCGGCTTCCCCGCCGAGGTGACCGACGCCGCCGTCCAGTTGGTCACGGCCCTTTGGGACGTCTTCATCGAGGAGGATGCGTCGCTCGTCGAGGTGAACCCGCTGGCGATCCTCGGTGACGGCACGCTGGAGGCCCTTGACGGGAAGGTCACGCTTGACGACAACGCCAGATTCCGCCACGACGAACATGCCGTCTTCGAGGACAAGGGCGCGGCCGACCCGCTCGAGGCCAAGGCGAAGGCCAAGGGTCTCAACTACGTCAAGCTCGACGGTCAGGTCGGCATCATCGGTAACGGTGCTGGCCTGGTGATGTCGACCCTCGACGTCGTCGCCTACTCCGGCGAGCGTCACAACGGCGTGCAGCCGGCGAACTTCCTCGACATCGGCGGAGGGGCATCGGCGGAGGTGATGGCTGACGGTTTGGCCATCATCTTGGGCGACGAGCAGGTCAAGAGCGTCTTCGTCAACGTCTTCGGCGGGATCACGTCGTGTGACGAGGTCGCGAATGGCATCGTCGCGGCGCTCGGCATTCTCGGAGACGCCGCGACAAAGCCGCTCGTCGTACGCCTCGACGGCAACAACGTCGACGAGGGCCGACGGATTCTCGAAGAGGCCAAGCACCCGCTGGTGACCCTCGTCGACACCATGGACGGTGCCGCTGACCGCGCCGCCGAGCTGGCTGCGAAGTAAGGACTGACATGGCGATCTTCTTGACGGAGTCCAGCAAGGTCATTGTGCAAGGCATGACCGGCTCAGAGGGCTCAAAGCACACCCGACGGATGCTCGCCTCGGGCACGGACATCGTCGCAGGCGTGACCCCCGGAAAGGGCGGTCGGAGCGTCGACTTCGATGACGTGTCCGTTCCAGTCTTCAGCTCTGTGGGTGAGGCCGTCGAGGCCACCGGAGCCGACGTGTCCGTGGTGTTCGTTCCGCCGCGCTTCACGCGGGCGGCAGTGATCGAGTCGGTCGACGCAGGAGTGGAGCTGATCGTCGTCATCACCGAGGGCGTCCCGGTCCGTGATACAGCTGAGTTCTTCGCCTACGCCACCTCGAGAGGCACGTCGCGGATCATCGGGCCCAACTGCCCTGGTGTGATCAGTCCCGGCAAGTCCAACGCCGGCATCATTCCCTCCGACATCACTCCCCCCGGCAGGCTCGGTCTGGTGTCGAAGTCGGGCACGTTGACGTATCAGATGATGTACGAGCTGCGTGACTTCGGCTTCTCCTCGGCGGTCGGGATCGGTGGCGACCCTATCGTTGGAACGACTCACATCGACGCACTGCAGGCATTCCAGGATGATCCCGAGACGGACGCGGTCGTCATGATCGGCGAGATCGGCGGGGACGCTGAGGAGCGGGCTGCGGACTACATCACCGAGCACATCAGCAAGCCGGTCGTCGGTTACGTCGCAGGCTTCACCGCGCCGGAGGGAAAGACGATGGGACATGCCGGGGCCATCGTGTCCGGCTCGTCGGGAACCGCTGAAGCGAAGAAGCAGGCGCTGGAGGCCGCCGGAGTCGCCGTGGGCAAGACGCCGTCGGCGACAGCGCAGCTCATCCGTGACCTGCTGCAGGGTGGCTGACGCCAGCTGTAGCTGCAGGCCGCGGACGACGCGGTCGGAGTAAGCGCGGAGGACTCGTCGGGCTCAGCGCCGGAGCTGGGTCAGGCGTTCGGCGGCGCGTCGCAGGAGAGCGACGTGGCCTCCTGCCTTCGGGTCGTAGTCACCACTCGGGGTGAACGTGACCTGCGCGACGGACTCACCCACCCGCACGAGGCCGCTTCGGTAGACCACGGTGGTGCTCGGGGAGGTCTGTACGGACACGTCCCAGCGATACGCGGTTCCCCGGTCCAGCTTCACTGTGTCGACGCCGTCCGCGGTGACCGTCTCCGGCGCATTCGAGCACGACTCGACAGCCGAGACGACGTCCTGCATGAACGAGGTCGTCGCCTTCGCGGTCGAGAACCTGCCGACGGTCTCGGTGATGCCGAAGATGGCCTGCAGCGATTCGTCACGGCCGGCCACGACGTAGGTCCGCGAGCGAGTCGACCTGGCGCTCGAGTCCACGAACGCCTGGTCGCACTGCGTTGAAGCGCGGTTGGCTCCGCTCGCCTGCACCGGCGTGGCCGTCCAGCGTTCGGTCAGCCCGGCGAAGACGGGTAGGTCGACAGGGCTGAGGAACCCGCGCGCGTCTGGCTCGGCAAGAGGTGTCTGCGGGCGTTGCTCATAGGGACGGGCTGAGCAGGCGCCGTCTGATCGTGCGCACACAGCGTTGATCGAGCTGCCGAGAAGGCGCGACAGCACCTGGGACGAGACGACCGGAGAGCCGGCTCGCGAACGACCGGTCCACGTCACCACGACGGAGCCTGTTCGCGCAGCCAGGACGCGCCGCTCGTAGATGCCGCGCCGGTCGACATGCCGGGTCGTAATGCTGACCGCCTCGTCGCCCGCGCCTTGCAGCGACGCGATGCCGGTGATTCGCATCGGACCGGGGGAGCACGTGGTCAGTCGCGTCACCAACGACCGGTAGGCGGTGTGTGCCTCGCGAGAGGTAGGCGATCCCGCCAGTGTCTGCGTCAAGGTAGCTGATGCGCGAGGGCTGCTGCCGGCGGTGAACTGCCGCGCCTGATACGAGTCAGCTCGGCCGCTCGGTCGATCGAGGCAGGGGTCTGCCGAAGCCTGCGCCGACGCCTTGGCGGGGGGCAGGATGGTCCACCTGCGCCCGCGGTCGAGTGACCGGAGCGACGAAGCCGGAGTGAGGACGCGGGCGTCCAAGGTGGGCGGAGACGGCGGGGCGGGTGGCGGCGGCGAGGCCGTCGGCTGCGATGCGGACGCCGGCGGGCGTCTATCGCTCGAGGCGTCCGAGCTCAAGGCGGCGTCGGGTTCCTGAGCAGCCGTGATGCCTCCGATGCCGACGGCAAGAGCGATGACCGCCGCTCCTGTCAGCGCGTGTCGGGTTCGGCGGCGACGCCGGGCATGCGCCTGGAGCTGCGCAGGGTCTTCGTCGGGGTACGCCTCGAGGTCGCTGCGCAGATCGGCCAGCGCCCGCACCAGCGCCTCGGCGGGTGAGGTCTCGATCCCTGCCGCGGCCAGCTGGGTCGTCGAGGCGTCGAGGGAGTCGTTGGCCGCCCGGACCGGCAGCTCCAGCTCGCTGGCCGCTGCCGGGAGGCTCAGGCCGGCCAGATACCGGGTGACGACGAGGTGTCGGTCGGTGGGTCGCAGACCTGCCAGTGCGGTGAGCAGGCGTTGGTGTTCGTCGGCAACGTTGCGGGAGCGGCGGTACCACGGCTGAGTCTTCGCCTCCCTCCAGTGCAGAGCCGCCTCGAAGGCGCGCTTGCGCATCCACGCGTCCCGATCGGGGCTGGCGGCGAGGTCACTCCAGTGCTCCGCCGCGGCTACGTAGGCATCGGCGAGCGCTCCGCGCGCGGTCTCCGGGTCCGCAGCGAACGCATAGACCTGGAGGAGCAGTCGCTTGCGCGACTCGCGGTAATAGTCGTCAAAGGCGTCAGTACGCGGCAATGACGGCTCCTCATCGTGAGTCGGCGGACAGGACATCGGGGCGGGGATCTGCCCGGGAACCGCCGACGGTACGCGAGAGACCACCCCTTGGGCCACTTGAGCGATGCCGCCGGACAGGATGAGCGGCGTGTCCAGCGGAGTCTGCCCGCGACGCTCGGCGACGATATGACGCAATGACTGACCTGATGTCGCGCCCCGCGGAGCGCGTCGATAGCGACGAAGCAGTTCGACGGCCCCGCTCCCTCCTCCTCGCCGCGGCACTCGGCGGTCTCGTCGCCGCGGGCGTCGGGCTTGCGGTATGCGTGGCCGGCTCCCTGGCTGCCTGGTACGCCACAACCGACGGCTCTCTGACGACGGGTTCGCTCATCAGCAGTGCCCGCGTAGGCGTGCTCGCTTGGCTCGTGGGCAATGGTGGGGGTCTGCAGGTCTCGTCCGGCCTTGTCACCGTCGTTCCGCTGGGTGCCTGCGTCGCTGCCGGCTGGCTCTTGTTCCGGGGTGGCCGCTGGGCGGGGGCTCACTGCCCCACCAGCTCGCTGCGGGACGTCGGCTGGGCGGCGATGGTCATGGGGCTCGTCTACATGCTCGTCGGCCTCGTGTCGTGGGCGGTCACCCGCGGCGCCGACGCCTCAGCCGACCTCGTGCGCACAGCACTGATCACCGCAAGCCTCGGTGCCGTCTGCGGAGGCGGAGGGGTACTGCGAGCGTCGGGCCGCGCGCCGAGCCTGGCTGCTCGGGTACCGGTCGAGGTCAGAGCGGCCGTCACCGGGGCGGCTGCAGGTATGGCCGCGATGGTCGTCGCCGCAGGAGCGCTGCTCACCGCCTCGCTCATCGTGCACTTCCCCACGGCGGTGACGCTGACGGAAGGCCTGCAAGCAGGAGTCGTCGGAGGTGCGGTTGTTGTCGCCATCGGAGCCGCGTTCGTGCCCAACGCGGTGCTGTGTGCGGGTGCGTTTCTCGCAGGGCCGGGCTTTGCCTTGGGTACGGGCACGGCGGTATCGCCCGACGGCATCTCACTCGGACCTCTACCGACATTCCCCCTCCTGGCGGCGGTACCTCGCACGACCGGTGCCTGGTGGCTGGAGGCAATGGTCGCAGTGCCGGTCCTGGCCGGCATGGTTGCGGGCATCACCGCAACGCATCGCTTCCCCACGGGCTCTGGGTACCGGGTAGCCCTGCGCGGCCTGGTGGCTGCCCTGCTGGGCGGCCTGCTGTTCGGCGCTGCCACGTGGCTCGCCACGGGTGCCGTAGGTCCGGGTCGCATGGCCGAGATAGGACCGGTGGCGGGCGCCACGCTCCTGGTGTGCGCCGCCGGCGGCAGCGTCGGCGGTCTCGCGGGTGCTGCCGCGCAGCACTGGGTGGGTCGTCGTCACCGGCTTCCTCCTACACCCAGGGACTAGAACATACGTTCGACCGGGGATACGATCGATGCATGACGACGCACCTCCAGGGGTCCCTGCTCGATGCGGCGCTGGATGAGGGGCCAGTAGTCGGGGATCTCGCGTCCCTTCAACGCACGGAGCTCACCCGCGGCGCCTGGGTCGACTACCTGCCCGGATGGATCTCGGGATCAGACGAGCTGTTCCTGAGGCTGGTCGAAAGCGTGCCGTGGTACGCCGAGCGCCGAATGATGTACGAGCGCGTCGTCGACGTGCCGCGATTACTGAGTTGGTACGGCGAGGATGCCGTGCTTCCCGATCCGGTGCTGGCTGAGGCGAGGGATGAGCTGAGCCGTCACTATCTCCCCGAGCTGGGCGAGCCGTTCAGAACAGCCGGACTGTGCTACTACCGTGACGGCCGAGACAGTGTGGCGTGGCATGGCGACACGATCGGGCGCAGCCGCTCAGAGGACACCATGGTGGCGATCGTGTCGCTGGGAGCGCCTCGCCGGCTGTTGCTGCGGCCTCGGTCAGGTGGGGGTGAGTCCATGGCGTTCGCTCTCGGGCATGGTGACCTCCTGGTGATGGGAGGTTCCTGCCAGCGAACCTGGGAGCACGCTGTGCCCAAGACAGCCCGTCCCGTCGGCCCGCGGGTCAGCGTCCAGTTCCGACCGCGCGGCGTTCGCTAGCGCTGGTCCAGCAACGAGAGTGCCTGGCTGCTACGAAGCCTCGGTCTGGAGGACGGAGATTCGCTCGAGAAGGTTCTCCAGCGACATCTCGAACTCGGCGGCGGAGTGGTCTTCGGCAAGCGCGTCGTGCAGGCGCCGCACGCGGGGGTAGTCAGCGAGGCTTGACGGCTGGCTCTCGTCTTCCAACACGTCGAGGGGGCCGACGTCGGCACCAAGGCTCGACACCTCGAGCAGGAGGTGTCCTAGGAGGAAGCTCGTGAAGGCTCGGTACGCCGCCACCGCCGCCTCGTCGGAGAACCCTTCGGACGCGAGGCCCTCGAGGAACGACTCCACCCACTTGAGGTTGCGCAGTGGTGGCCGCAACCACGGCGCCTCGGGCGGCCGGGAGGCTATCAGCGGGAAGGCTTTGGGGTGTGCCAGCGCGATGCGGCGCACTCCGTGTGCGAGACGCTGCAGGAAGTCCTGCCACCCGTGCTGCGGGAACTGAAGTATCTCCTCGTCGTCGTACATCTGGTTCACGATGGTGTCGACGACCCCGTCGAGGAGCTCTTGACGACCGGGGATGTAGCGGTACAGCGACATGGCCTCGACGCCGAGCGAGCTGCCGAGCCTGCGCATCGTGAGACCGGACAGGCCCTGGTCGTCGATGAACGCGACAGCCGCCGCCAAGATGCGCTCCCTGTCGAGTGGCACGCGGGTCGACGGCGGACGTCGACCTTGGAGAACTGCTGCGTCTGTGTCACCCATTGGACTGCCCTTCTCCTTCGGATCGGCACCGAGCGAGCGCGGGTACTGACCAGCGATCAACCGATCCGTACTCCATACGGTAGCCCCGCACGTCAAATGTCTCGCCCGGTTGCCCGGCTGTCACACCATTATGAGGCGTCATCGCCTATTCGCGGTGCAACCCGGCCTGAACGTGACGAGGCCCCGTCACGCGGGTGACGGGGCCTCGTACGGTTTTGGATCAGCGGTAGTCGGTGGTGCCCGTCGTACCGGTGGTGCCCGTGGTGCCGGTGGTGCCTGTGGTGACGTCTCCGTCGGTCTCGACGCGCTCCTTGCGGACCTCTTCGCTCACGGTCTGCTCGGTTGTGACCTCCCGGGTGTCGAGGCGAACGCGCTCGACGGGCTGGGTGGTCTTCTGCACGACGGGGACCTCTTCGTGGAGGACGACTTCGTGCTCCTCCTCGGAGATGTCGGGACCCGAGGTGGCCGCACCGACGTTGGCGTCGGTGATGGGCTCACGCTCGATGACGACCTCTTCGCGGCTGACCGGAACCGTCTGGGTGACGTTCTCGGTGACGACGTACTTGCGCAGTCGTGCCCGACCGGCTTCGCGGCGCTGAGTGCCGACCTGAAGCTGCTCTTCCGACAGCGTCATGGCGTTGTCGGTGGTGGGCCCGGAGGTGTCGTAGCCCACGTCCGGCGTGTCGGTGTAGCCGGTCGTCGTGGTCGTCGTGGTGTCGGTGCCGGTGGTGTCGTAGCCGGTGTCGGAGTAGCCGACGCCGTAGTACGAGTACAGCTCGCGCTCCTCGTCGGGGGACAGGTGTCCGTCCGACGCGACGTTCGGGGCGCCCTTGACCTTGTTCTTGTCGTAGGGCACCGTCAGTCGGTCACCGGTGAACGAGGCGTCCGACAGCGGGATGAAGCTCTCGTTCATGCCGAAGAGGCCGGTGTTGACAGTCACCCACGCGGGCTGACCTGTCTGGTCGTCGAGATACACCTGCCCGACGCTACCGATCTTGTCTCCGTCTGAACCGTATGCGTCACTGCCTGTGACCTGATCGATCTGGCTCTGATCAAGCATGTAGTTTTCCTTCCCTGGAAAGCAAAGGTCATCCGGCGATCTGCCAGAACCTCCACGCAGAGTTGTACCCGCGTGCGCCGATATGTAACTGCTCGGCTCTGGTGGAACTTACAGCGTAAGCACGCTCATAACCAACTTGAGGGCGGTCAAAAACTTATGCAAGCGCGGGCATGTCGGCCTGGTGACGTTGCAGAGACCTGCGTGCCTTGGGGCTCCGGTGACGGTCGGCTCGAACCGTACTGGCTGCTGACGGCGGACTCGGCGGCCATCCCACCTGATGGCTCGCCCAGTTCCGGGGATGGCCGGGAGTCTCGTTAGGGTGAGCCTCGCCACACTGTCAGCGCACGGAGGAGCCACCGGTGTCCGCCCGTCTCGTGGTCCTCGTCTCGGGGACCGGCACCAACTTGCAGGCCCTGCTGGATGCCTCGGTGAACCCCGACTACGGCGCTCGGGTGGTGGGGGTCGGGGCGGACCGCGAGCGCACTCCCGCGATCGAACGGGCGAAGGCGGCCGGTGTGGAGACGTTCGTGCTTCCCCTGTCGGCAGCCGTGGACCGGTCCGCGTGGGACGAGATGCTGACCACCAAGGTGAGCGGACTCTCCCCGGACCTGGTGGTGTTGGCGGGATTCATGAAGCTTGCCGGCCCGGCCTTCCTGGCCCATTTCGCTGGACGATGCCTCAATACTCACCCGTCCCTGCTCCCCTCCTTTCCGGGCATGCGCGGGCCGGGTGAGGCTCTCGCCTACGGCGTGAAGGTGGCCGGGGCGACGCTGTTCGTGGTCGACGCCGGCGTCGACACAGGCCCGATCGTGGCTCAGGCAGTGGTACCGGTTCACGACGATGACACCGAGACGTCCCTGCACGAGCGGATCAAGGTCGTGGAGCGCGACATGCTGGTGGACTCCGTAGGCCGGATGGTGCGAGAAGGCTTCACGATCAAGGGGAGGAAGGTGACGATCCCGTGAGTGGTGACGATGTCGAAAGTGACGACAGGCGCAGAATCACCCGGGCGCTGGTCTCGGTGTACGACAAGCAGGGCATCGACGAGCTGGCGCGGAGCCTGCGGGACGCCCGGGTCCACCTCGTCTCCACCGGGTCGACGGCCGCGCGAATCGAGGCAGCAGGCGTCGACGTCACAAGGGTCGAGGACCTGACCGGCTTCCCCGAGTGCCTCGACGGTCGGGTCAAGACGCTGCACCCGCGGGTGCATGCCGCGATCCTGGCCGACCAGCGACGAGAATCTCATCGCACTCAGCTGACAGATCTGGGGATCGAGCCGTTCGACCTCGTGGTGAGCAACCTTTACCCGTTCAACGACACCGTTCGCTCCGGCGCGTCCGACGAGGACTGCATCGAGCAGATCGACATCGGCGGCCCTGCCATGGTGCGGGCGGCCGCCAAGAACGCGGCGAGCGTCGCTGTCGTGACGGATCCGGCTCAGTACGACCTTGTTCGGGCGGCCCTGGCCGGAGGCGGCTTCACTCTCGATCAGCGGCGTGCGTTGGCCGCGGAGGCATTCCGGCACACCGCGACCTACGACGTGCAGGTCGCTACCTGGATGGGCGCCATGGAGGCCGGCTCCCAGAGCGACAGCGGGCTTCCGCCCTGGCTGGGCGCCACCTGGAACCGCGCGGAGCTGCTGCGGTATGGCGAGAACCCGCACCAGCGAGCAGCCCTCTACATCGACGGATCTGTCGCGGCGCCTCAGCTGGCGCAAGCCGAACAGCTGCACGGTAAGGCGATGTCGTACAACAACTACGTCGACACTGACGCGGCCCGGCGGACAGCCCACGACTTCGATGCGCCGACGGTGGCCATCATCAAGCACTCCAACCCCTGTGGCATCGCCAGTGCGGCGAACGTCGCCGAAGCGCACCGAAAGGCACACGCCTGTGATCCGGTGTCGGCGTTCGGCGGCGTGATCGCGACCAACCGGCCGGTCACGGTCGAGCTCGCCCGGCAGGTGGCTGAGGTGTTCACCGAGGTGGTGGCGGCGCCGGAGTTCGAGGCCGACGCGCTCGATGTGCTGCGCGCCAAAGCGAACATCCGGCTCCTCAGAGTCGCTCCTCCGCACGTAGGCGAAGGGAGCCTGGAGACCCGGGCCGTCTCGGGCGGCCTTCTCGTGCAAGCGGTCGATGCTCTGGACGCCCCGGGGGACGAGCCCACGTCGTGGACGGTCGTCTCCGGCGAGCCCCTCGACGAGGGTGACCTGGCCGACCTCTCCTTTGCCTGGCGTGCCTGCCGGGCGGTGAAGTCCAACGCGATCGTGCTGGCCCGTGAGCTCGCGACGGTCGGCGTCGGCATGGGACAGGTGAACCGGGTCGACTCGGCGCGGCTGGCGGTTGCGCGCGCAGGGGAGCGTGCGAGCGGCGCGATGGCGGCCTCCGACGCCTTCTTCCCCTTTCCCGACGGGCTGCAGGTGCTGGCCGACGCCGGAGTTCGTGCGGTCGTCCAACCGGGCGGCTCCCTGCGCGACGATGCGGTCGTGACGGCCGCACGAGAGGCGGGGTTGACCATGTACCTCACCGGAACACGCCACTTCTTCCACTGAATCGACGCCGCTACTCCTGCAAGGCTCATGGCACAATCGGCGCGTGACCGCACGCAGACTGGACGGCAAGGCGACTGCAGCGGCCATTCGGGCCGCCGTCAAGCACAGCAGTGAGAAGTGCTCGGTCAGTCGGTGCCATGTCGCCGAGCGAGCAGCACGCAGCATGTGAACTGGCTGCAGAAGCCCTCCACACCGGGCGGCATCGTATACCTGTCGGCGGTGGGCATGTTGGCAGTGGGCCTGGCCATCGTGGTGGCCGGAGGCTGGCGAATCGGCGTCGTGCTGATGGGCTGCAGCTTCGGCGTCGCCTTCGTGGGACGCATCGCCTTGCCCGAGGACAGAGCCGGCATGCTTCGCATCCGCCGCCCGCTTCTCGACCTGACCACCATGGGGGTCTGTTGCGTCGCAATGTTCGTGCTCGCGCTGGTGATTCCGGAAGGCACCTAGCCCTAGCCGCTATTGGGTCGGTGCTCGAACGCCCGGGCCGATTAGAGTAGTGCAGTCATTGCGTTATGCGAGATAGGTTGACTTATGCGCAACAAAGCGAACCGCAGTGTGGTGCAGGAGGCGCTGGCCCACGCTCGCTACGAAGTCCTGCCGACAGCGAAGATCGAGGCTGCTGTCGTGAAGTCGGTGCCTCGTGACGTGACGCTGACTGTCACCGCAAGCCCGGCGAAGGGCATCGCCTCCACGATCGATCTCACCGAGAGGTTGATCGGGCACGGCTACGCAGTGGTCCCGCATCTGGCCGCACGGATGATCTCTGGCCCCGGCGAGCTGGAAACCATAGTCACCCGCCTCACCGGTCTTGGAGTCGACAACGTGTTCTGCCCCGCGGGCGACGCCGACCCTCCCGCCGGCGAGTACACCGGAGCCGTGGCCATGCTCGAGGACCTCACTCGCATGGGACGCCCCTTCCAGCACGTCGGGATCACCGGCTACCCCGAGAGCCACCCGGCCATCGAGGACGACATCACGATCCAGTCGATGTGGGACAAGCGAGCCCACGCGACCTATGTCGTGAGCAACCTCTGCTTCGACCCCGAGACGATCGCGCAGTGGCTGAAGCGGATGCGGCGCCGGGGCATCACGATGCCCGTCCTGATCGGGCTGGCCGGGCCAGTGGAGCGGGCGAAGCTGGTGTCGATGGCGGGCAGGATCGGGGTCGGGCAGTCGGTCAAGTTCCTCAAGTCGCACGCCTCGACCTTCGCCCGAATCGCGGCCCCCGGTGGGTACAGTCCGGAGCGGTTCTTGTCGAAGTCGACGGCGTACCTGAGTGATGACGCCCTCCAGGTCGCCGGACTGCACCTGTTCACCTTCAACCAAGTCGCGGAGACAGAGATCTGGCGTCAGGACCTGATGCGCTGAACATCAGCTCAGAGCAGGTGGTCCGTCGCGAGGGCGGCCCTGCGGCGGGTCGTCAGGCGGGCCCGTAGGCCAAGTGGACGACGCCGTTGTCGTAGACCTCATGCTCGCGGAGGGCGAGCTTCGTCGGGTCGTCGCTCTCGCGCCACAGCCGATCGCCGCTGCCGAGGGCGAGCGGGTAGACGAACAGGTGCAGGTCGTCGATCAGGCCCTCCTCGAGGAGGCCGCGGACGAGCGTGCCACTTCCCGATACGTAGATGAGGCCATCCGTCTCGTCCTTCAGCTTGCGGATGGCGTCCGGGTCGAAGGCCCCGAGCAGAGTCGAAGGACCCCACTCCACGTTCGGCTTCTGCGAGCCGACGACGTACTTATGGGTGTCGTTGAAGAACGGTGCGCCGGGGTCATCCTCGACGGTGCGCGTCGACCACGCGGGAGCGAACATCTCGTACGTGGTGCGCCCGAGCAGGATCGCCTCGGACGCGTCCGTGATCGCACCCAGGGTCTCGGCCATCTTGGGGTCGAACCCGTACTCGAAGGTCCACCCCGGATTCTCGAACACTCCGTCAAGAGCGATGAACTCGTGCACCGCGATCTTGCCCATGTCTGATTCCTTTCGACTGCTCGTAGAAAGCCACCGAAGGATAGACGGCTCAGCGGGAGAGGAGTAATCGCAGCGTCAGCACGATGGTGCTCCAGCACCCCTGATCGTCAGCAGGTCCTCGAGGGAGCGCTCGAGGCCTGAGTTCCCCACGTCGACGGTGGTCAGCGGCAGCCTGAGCGCGTCGGCGGCCTGCTCCGCGAGCCGCTGCAGCTCGGCGTCGCGGTCCTGAGCCAGCCACACCACCCGGGTGTAGTGCTCGAAATAGGCGTCTCGCAGCTCGGGATACCGGTCGAGTCCCAGCTCGACCAGGACTGACCGATGGAACGACCGCACCAGGAAGTCGGTGAGCACATAGGTGCCCGGCTGGTCCTCGAACACCTTCGTGAGAGCCTCCGCTCCGGCGTACACGTCGTAGCAGTGCAGTCCCGCCAGCCGGGAGACGCCGAGGCGCGTGCAGACGTCGTCCAGGGCGCCGTAGGTGCCGCAGTCGGCGTACGCGACTGCAAGGCGGCCTCCGTACTCGGGCAGCAGCCGAAGCGCCAGCTCCTCGACTTCGCCGGCGATCTTCGCTGGCGAGTTGTGGAGCAGCGGCGGCAACGGGTAGACGTCGACGGGCCAACCGCGCCGAGCCGCGATCGCGCCGCAGGGCTGGGCAATGGCGCCACAGGCGATGACTGCGGTTCGGGTGCCGTCAGGAGGGGAAGGCGAGCTGCTCGATGAACCGGTCATTGAAGTCCTGCCGGTCGGAGAGTTCGACATAGCGCACCTCCTCCAGCAGTGCTTGTGCGCCGTTTCGTTCCTGCACGCTCAGTAGGGTCATCTTGGCACCTTCGCCGGCGACGTTGCCTGCGCTGACGATGCGCAGGATCGGCAGCTTGGGCACCAGGCCGATCCGGACCGCGCTCGAGGGGGACAGGTACGACCCGAAGGAGCCGGCGAGCAGGACCTGCTGGATGTCACCGGGCTGCACGTCGAGCTCCTCGAGCAGGAGTGACCAGCCCGTCGAGATGGCCGCCTTGGCGAACTGCAGCTCCCTGACGTCTCGCTGGCTCAGGTACACGCTGTCCTCGATCGAGCTGCCGTCCCGCCAGTCCAGCACGAACACCCGCTCGCCCTTGATGTCACCCATCCTGTCGACCAGTCCGGGGACGAGCTCGGCGGCGACATCGGCTGCGATGAGACGGCCGCTCTCGTCCAGCAGACCTACACGCGCCAGCTCGGCGACCGCGTCCACCAAGCCGGAACCGCAGAGGCCCTCAGCAACGACATCGCCGATCACCCCACACGTGACGTCGTCCTCGGTGACCTTGACGGTCTCGATGGCGCCGTCCGCCGCCCGCATGCCGCAGCGGATGGCGCCGCCCTCGAAGGCCGGTCCGGCCGGCGCCGCCGTCGAGACGATCCTTTCGCCGTCGCCGAGAACGATCTCGCAGTTGGTGCCGACGTCGATGAACAGTCGCAGCCGCTTGTCGCGATCCATGCCGGAGGCCAGCATCCCGGCGACGATGTCGCCGCCGACGTAAGCGCCGAGCGCCGGCAAGATTCCTGCCCGTGCCCGGGGATGGACATGAACGCCCAGGTCTGTGGCGAGCAGCTCCGGCAGCGAGGCGGTCGACATGATGAAGGGGGCGACGCCGAGCGGCTCAGGGTCGATACCGAGCGCGAGGGCCATCATGGTGGCATTGCCGGCGACGGCGATCTCGTATACCTGCTCGGGCTCCACACCGGACTGCCGGCAGACCTCGGAGGTGAGCTCGTCGAGGGTGTCGTGAGCCAGCCGCTGCAGGCGTGCCAGCGCGTCGGGGTCCATCATGGTGGCGCTGATCCGCGAGATCACGTCCGCGCCGAACGGCTGTTGCTTGTTGAGCATGGTCGCCACTGCGGCGGGTGTGCCGGTGGCGGTGTCCAGCAGTGTCGCCACCACGGTCGTGGTCCCGAGGTCGAAGGCGATCGCATACCGGGCTGCTGTGGTGTCACCCGGCTCGACGTCGATGAGCACGTTGTCGACCACCACGGCGGTGACGTGGAAGTCCGACTGCCGCAAGACGGTGGGGAGCCGGCGCAGCGCATGGAGGTCCACCCGCAGCTCGAGGTCGTCCATGGCGGCGAGCAGCCGCGCGAGATCGGACGCCTGGTCGGAGAGGCTGGGCTCGCTGAGCTCGACGTACCGCTTCTGGATCGCCGGACGCAGGATCACCTGGCGACCCACTCCGACAGTCGCCGCCTTGGGTCTTGTCGTCATCGGTGGCACGTCGACGGTGAGGTCAGTGGTCGCCTGGGCCAGGCAGGCGAGGCGCCAGCCGGACTCGAGCTGGTCCGGCGAGAAGGAGCGGGCGTCCAGCCTCGACACCGGCACCGAGCCCTGGACGATCTGCACCTTGCACTTCTTGCAGGTCCCGTGGCCACCGCAGGTCGAGTCGATGGCAATGCCGTTCCAGCTGGCCGCGTCGAACACGCTGACGCCGGGCGGAACCTTGATGTCCCTCTCCGCCGGCGTGAAGCTCAGACGCACCCGGCCCGACCCGTCATGAGCGCTGCTGTCGATGAGATGCGAGCCGGCTGGGCGAACCAGCAGCCCCTCGCGCCTCAGGTCATCCGGGGAGGCCCGTTCCTCGCTGTTGTCGAGGGAAGCGGTCACGTCGAGGCAGCCCCAGCGGCGGTGGCCGCTGCCTGCCGAGCCCGGAAGGCGGAGATCCAGCCGGCTCCCCACTCGTCATTGCCGAGCAACAGGTCGCCGGCGCGGACTGCGTCGACGATCATCGGCGTGCGCGCGTCCATGATGGCGCTGGTGAGGCCGACCGTCATGGCCATGGGCAGGAACGTGGCGTTGATGATGTGGCGAGCCGGCATCCCGAACGACACGTTCGAGGCGCCCAGCGTCATGTTGAGACCGAACTCGTCGCGGATGCGGGCGATGGTGTCGTAGGCGGTCTTGACGATCGTGGGGTCGGCGCCGATCGGCATCGCCAGGGGATCGATCACGATGTCCTCGGGCGCCAGCCCGTACTTGTCGACGGCCGTGTCGACGATCTTCTTCGTCAGCATGAGGCGCTTGTCGGCCTCCATGGGGATCTCGTCGTGGTCGTTGGGCAGCGCGATGACAGCTGCTCCGTAGTGCTTGACCATCGGCAGGATCTCGGCCATCCGGTCGTCCTCGGCGGTGATCGAGTTGACCAGCGCCCGCCCTTCGTACACCGACAGTCCGGCTTCGAGCGCCTCGACGACCGATGAGTCGATGCAGATCGGCAGGTCGGTGAGGCTCTGCACGAGCTTGATGGCCCGCTTGAGCAGGTCAGCCTCATCGGTCAGCGGCACACCCATGTTGATGTCCAGCACATTCGCCCCGCCGGCGACCTGAGCAGCGACGTCCTTCTCGATGGCAGACAGGTCGCCCGCTCGGAGCTGCTCTTGGAAGATGCGTCGCCCAGTCGGGTTGATCCGCTCTCCGATGATGCAGAAGGGCTGGTCGGAACCGATGACGACTTCTTTGCTGGCGGAGCTCAAGACGGTGTGCATGGGCAGCTTTCTCTGGGGATGGGTGCGCCGGCTCAGACTGCGGCCAGCGCTCGCTTCTTCTGGATCAGGTCCTTGGCCTTCTTCACCGTCTGCGACGCGTCGGCGGCGTAGGCGTCGGCACCGACTGCATCGGCGTACTCCTGAGTCACCGGCGCCCCGCCGACCATGACGACGACGGAGTCGCGGATGCCGGCCTTCTCGAGGGCGTTGATGTTGGCCTTGAACATCGGCATCGTCGTGGTGAGGAAGGCCGAGAAGCCCACGATATCGGGCTTGTGCTCGTTGATCGCCTCGACGAAACGCTCGGGAGGAACCTGGACTCCGAGGTCGATCACGTGGAAGCCGGCGCCCTCGAGCATGATGTTGACGAGGTTCTTGCCGATGTCGTGCACATCGCCCTTGACCGTACCCATCACGAACGTCCCGACCGTCTCGACTCCGGTCTCCGCGAGCAGGGGTCGCAGCAAGTCCAGGGCGCCGCTCATGGCCCGACCAGCGATCAGCATCTCGGGCACGAAGAAGTCGCCGCGCTCGAAGCGGGCACCTACCTCCTCGAGGGAGGGGATGAGGGAGTCGAACAGCAGTGTCTCGGGGGTGAGGCCCTCGGCGAGGCCCTGCTGAGTGAGAGCGAGCACCGCCGGCGCATTACCGACCAGCGTCTCGTCGTATAGGGTCTTTAGCAGCTCTTCGGGTGTCATGCCGCCCCGTCCTCTCGGTTCTGGTAGCCCAAGACGCAGGACAGCGCCTCGGTCTGGGCCTTGAGCAGCGACCCCAGCTGAGGCAGCTGCACGTTGAGACGGTCGCTGGGACCGGAGATGCCGATGGCAGCGACCACGCCACCGGTGGCGTCGAAGACCGGTGCCGCCACGGCGTCGAGCCCGATCTCGAGCTCGCCGAGCGCTTCGGCGTACCCCTGCGCGGCGATGGTGTCGAGCTGACGGCGCAATTCGCTCACCTTTGTGATCGTGTGCCGGGTCAACCGCTCCATCGGGCCGGAGGGCAGCGCCAGCACTCCTGCCGCGTAGAAGACCTTGCCCAAAGCCGAGCAGTGTGCGGGTACGTCGATATCGACCCAGTTCGTGGCGCTGAGCAGGAAGGTGGAGTTCACCTGGGCGATCTGGACGACGGCGTCACCACGTGCGACGGCCAGGTTGACGGTCTCACCAGTGGCGGCGCTCAGCCGTTCGAGGGTCGGCTGGGCGAGTCGGATCAGCCTGTCGTGAGGCTCGCGTCGGCTGGCGTAGAGCGCGAAGAGGGGCCCCGCAGCATAAGCACCTGCGTTGTCCCGGTGCACGAGGCGATGGCGTTCCAAGGCTTGCAGCAGCCGGGAGGCCGTGGACTTGGCCAGACCGGTGTCGTTCACCAGATCTCCGAAAGCCGGCGGCTCCTCGGCGAGAACCACGCGCGACAGCAGCTCGGCTGCTCGGTCGACGGCCTGTGTGCCGGTCGTGGACATCCGGGATGCCACCTCTCTCGCATTCGGCGGTGTTTTCCCGCTACCGTGGCAGTACACCACAGTGGATCACATTATGGAACCATAGTTCCACATGATGGCTCGGTGTGCGCCGGCAAGGAGAATGTCGCCGCTGCCGCTCGACACCCCGCTCGCTTACTCGCTGGCTTGGAGGCCCGATGTTCACCAACACCATGCCCCGCTACGAAGTCCTGTCCGCCGACGCCATGGACAAGCTGGACAAGGGATGGCGACGACTGGTGAGCGAGATCGGCGTCGAGTTCATGTCGGAGCGGGCGTTGGAGCTGTTTCGCGGAGCGGGCCAGAAGGTGGTCGACAACACCGTCTTCTTCGATCCGGAGTTCGTCTTGGCGCAGGTGGCGAAGGCTCCCAAGGAGTTCGACGTCCATGCCCGCAACCCTGCCAACACCGTCCACATCGGCGGCGACTCCATGGCGTTCAGCGCGGTGTACGGCCCGCCGTTCGTCCGCGAGGGCGATGTCCGCCGGGACGCCACGATGGACGACTTCCGCAACTTCACCAAGCTCGCGCAGTCCTTCGCGGTGCTGGACTCGGCGGGAGGCGTCGTCTGCGAGCCGAATGACACCCCGCTCGACTCAAGGCACCTCGACATGACGCTGGCCTTGCAGACGCTGACGGACAAGATCTACATGGGAAACGTGGTGTCGGGCCCGAACGCGGCCGACACGATCGCCATGGGGTCCATCCTGTTCGGTGGGCGTGACGTCATTGAGCAGAACCCAGTGTCGATCTCGCTGATCAACTGCAACTCCCCGCTGCGCTGGGACGACCGGATGCTTGACGCCCAGTTCGAGTACTGCGCCGCCAACCAGCCTGTCGTCCTCACTCCTTTCATCCTGTTAGGCGCCATGTCGCCGGTCACCATCCCGGCAGCACTCGTGCAGCAGATCGCCGAGGCGCTGACCGGGATCGCGCTGAGCCAGCTGATCCGGCCCGGCTGCCCCGTGATCTTCGGCTCGTTCTTGTCCAACATCGACATGCAGTCCGGCTCGCCATCGTTCGGGACTCCTGAGTCCGCGATGGGCCTGTTCTGTACCGGCCAGATCGCCCGTCACTTCGGGCTGCCGTTCCGTTCCGGTGGCGGGCTCACGTCGAGCCAGGTGGTTGACGCGCAGGCCGGCTACGAGGCCGCGATGACGATGATCCCGACCTTCCTGGCCGGCGCCAACTGGGTGATGCACTCCGCAGGCTGGCTCGAAGGTGGTCTGGTCGCGGGCTTCGAGAAGTTCATCGTCGACATCGAGCTTCTGCAGATGCTGAAGGCAGAGTTCACGCCCCTGGAGATCAACGAGGACACCCTTGCCTTCGCAGCGCATGAAGAGGTAGGCCATGGCGGCCATTTCCTCGGAGCGATGCACACGATGGAGCGCTTCCGCACCTGCTTCTACCGTCCCCTCGTGTCGTCCTCGGAGAACTACGAGCGGTGGGTGCGCAACGGCGGCCAGGACACGTCGGCTCGTGCCACCAAGATCTACAAGGCCAAGCTCGAGGAGTACTCGGCTCCGCCGCTCGACGCCGGTGTCAGGGCTGAGCTGGAGGAGTACGTCTCCCGCCGCCGCACGGAGCTAGGCGACTGAGCGGCGGCGACGACCTCGCCGCTAGCGGAAGACGACCTCGCCGCTAGCGGAAGACGACCGTCTTGGTGTCGTTGACCAAGACTCGCGTTTCGCTGTGCCACCGAACGGCCCGGGAGAGGACTTGGCTCTCGACGTCGCGACCTGCGGCCACGAGCTGCTCGGCTGTGAAGCTGTGGTCCACCCGAGCCACGTCCTGCTCGATGATCGGTCCCTCGTCGAGGTCGGCGGTGACGTAGTGAGCGGTGGCGCCGATCAGCTTCACGCCGCGCTGATGGGCCTGGTGATAGGGACGCGCGCCCTTGAAGCTGGGCAGGAACGAGTGGTGGATATTGATCGCCCGCCCCGACAACGCCCTGCACGTCGGGTCCGACAGCACCTGCATGTAGCGGGCCAGCACCACGAGGTGGATGTCCAGGCCGTCGACCAGCTCGAGCAGCTGCTTCTCGGCATCGGCCTTCGTCTGCGGCGTCACCGGGATGTAGTAGAAGGGGATCCCGTAGGACTGCGCCAGGCGCTCGTGGTCACGATGGTTGGAGACGATGGCAGGCACCTGGATCTGCAGTGAGCCAGCACCGACGCGGAACAGCAGGTCATTGAGGCAATGGCCGAACCTGGAGACCAAGATGAGCGTCCGGTAGGGGGCTCCAGCCGTCCACAGCTCCCACTCCATGCCGAACTGGACGGCGACGCTCGAGAACGCCTCGCGCAGGCCCCGCAGATCCAGATGGGCATCGCGGACCTCGAAGTGCACGCGCATGAAGAAGCGGCCGGTTTCGGAGTCCCCGAACTGCTGGCTCTGGATGATGTTGCCTGACCGACCGACGAGAAACCCCGAGACCGCGTGCACAATCCCCGGCTGGTCAGGACACCGCAAGGTGAGGACGAAGTCGCCGCCCGGCTTGGTAGTAGTCATGGCGGCAGTATGCCTGCCACGTCCCTCGTGATCGCGGGAGATGCACTACTGTCTCGCCATGGGCAACGCCATTGTCACCGGCGGTGAGTCTGCGGTGGGTGCTTCGGCTGACGACCGTGCAGCAGCGAGCATCAGGAATGCCCCGAGCACGGTGCAGTCGGTCGACCGGGCCGTCTCCATCCTGGAGATACTGGCCCGAACCGGAGACGTGGGGGTGACCGAGCTCGCGAAGGAGCTCGGCGTACACAAGTCGACGGCGTTTCGTCTTGTTGCGGCGTTGGAGCGCCGTGATCTGGTGGAGCAGAATGTCGGGCGGGGTAAGTATCGGTTGGGCCCGGGGATCCTGCGACTGGCCGGGGCGTCCAGCTCTCGGCTGGACGTAGTGCAGGAGTGCCGGGTGGTGTGCGCGGCGCTGGCGAAGCGCACCGGTGAGACAGTCAACCTCGCGGTCTTGTCCGCGGGCGCGGCGCTCTACATGCACCAGGCCGCCGGGTCGTCGGCGCTCCACTCCCACAACTGGGTCGGGCAGCGGATTCCGCTGCATGCCACCTCGAACGGCAAGGTCTTGCTCAGCGCGCTCGACCTGGCGGAGCTGAGGCGTCAATTGCCGTCCCTCCCGGCCTACACCGACCGGACGATCACGACCCTCGCAGCGCTCGAACGCGAGCTGGACGACGTCCGGGAACGGGGACATGCCCTCGCCATCGACGAGCTGGAGATCGGCCTGAGTGCGGTCGCAGCGCCGGTACGTGACATCCACGGCGAGGTGCTCGCCTCGATGAGCATCTCGGGTCCGACGTTCCGCCTCGACCCCGAGAGGTTGCCCGAGCTGGCTGAGGCGGTGACCGCTGCCGCGAACGAGGTCTCGCGGCGGCTCGGCTGGGCCGGCTAGCGGGAGGTCACACCAGCGAGAAGCGATGTACTCAAATCGCAACCAGCGAGTATTGACTGTCGGATGTCCGCTCAATAGTGTTGCGCGACCACTGAGACTGTCTCTCCATGCGCAACGACGACCCGGCGACCTGCGACGCTGGCGGGAGGTAACGTGCCCGATCTCTTCATCGACGGTTCGTGGCGTTCGGCCAAGGCGGGCGGACAGCGAGAGATTCGCTGTCCTGCGACGGGCGAGGTCGTGGTCAACGTGGACGAGGCGACCGAAGAGGACACCGCAGCCGCCATCGACGCCGCTCGGCACGCCTTCGACCACGGCAGCTGGTCCACCTCGTCGGTGCAGGAACGCAGCGCCCTGCTGCATCGCGTCGCCGACGTCCTGCTCGAGAACAAGGACGTGATCGCTCGCGCCGAGTCCCTCGACACCGGCAAGCGGCTCGTGGAGAGCGAGTATGACGTCGACGACATCGTCGGCGTGTTCAGGTACTACGCCAACAGCGCTGCCGGCGACGCAGGCCGGGTGGTCGACACCGGCCGCAGCGACATCCGCAGCCGTGTGGTGCACGAGCCCATCGGGGTCTGCGCCCTGATCACGCCATGGAACTACCCGCTCCTGCAAGCCTCCTGGAAGGTCGCACCGGCGTTGGCCGCCGGCAACACCTTCGTCCTGAAACCGAGCGAGCTGACGCCGTCGACCGCAGTGCTGCTCATGCGGTACCTCGACGACGCCGGACTGCCCGCAGGTGTCGGCAACCTCGTCCTTGGCGCCGGACCGGTTGCCGGTGCGCCGCTGTCGACCCATCCCGGTGTCGACCTCGTGTCGTTCACTGGTGGACTCGAGACCGGCAAGCGCATCATGGCTGCCGCGTCGGACACCGTGAAGAAGGTGGCGCTCGAGCTCGGCGGCAAGAACCCGAACATCGTCTTCGCCGATGCCGACCTCGATGTCGCTCTCGACTTCGCCCTCACCGCGGTGTTCCTGCACTCCGGTCAGGTGTGCTCGGCGGGAGCCCGGCTGCTGGTCGAGCGTTCAGTCAAGGACGAGTTCGTCGACGAGCTCGTTGCTCGCGCTCGCAAGATCCGCCTCGGTGGTCCGTTCGACGAGGCGTCCGAGACGGGTGCGCTGATCTCGGCCGCGCATCGGGAGAAGATCGAGGCCTACGTCGCATCCGGACTCGACGAGGGCGCCACACTGCGCTGCGGAGGCGCGCGTCCGGACGACGAGGCGCTCCAGTCCGGCTACTACTACCTGCCGACGGTGCTGGACGACTGCAAGCCGACGATGCGCGTGGTGCGCGACGAGTCCTTCGGGCCGGTCCTGACCGTCGAGACGTTCGCCGACGACGACGAGGCAGTGGACATGGCCAACGACAGCATCTACGGCCTTGCTGGAGCGGTGTGGACAGAGAACGGCGGGCGCGCCGAGCGAGTTGCCGCCCGGCTTCGAATGGGCACGGTCTGGATAAACGACTACCACCCTTACGTGCCGCAGGCCGAGTGGGGCGGCTACAAGCAGTCCGGCACCGGCCGCGAGCTCGGCCTCGCCGGGCTTGAGGAGTACCGCGAGACGAAGCACATCTGGCACAACGTTCGCCCGCAGGTGCAGCGCTGGTTCGGCGCGCCCGGATGAGCGACGACCGGAGGGTCTGGGACTTCGTCATCGTCGGCGGTGGCTCGGCGGGGTGCGCCCTGGCGAACCGGCTGAGCGCGGACCCGGCCAACTCCGTTCTGGTGCTCGAGGCAGGCCACTCCGACTACCGATTCGACCCCCTCATCCAGATGCCGGCCGCTCTCCCCATCCCCATCGGCAACCGCTTGTACGACTGGAAGTACCGCACCGAGCCAGAGCCGTTCATGGACGGGCGCCGGGTGTATCACGCCCGCGGCAAGCTCCTCGGAGGCTCCAGCAGCATCAACGGCATGATCTTCCAGCGGGGCAACCCGCTCGACTACGAGCGCTGGGCGGCCGACCCGGGTATGGAGTCGTGGGACTACGCGCACTGCCTGCCGTACTTCAAGCGTATGGAGACCTGCACCGAGGGCGCCGACGCCTGGCGTGGCGGCAGCGGTCCGCTCGTGCTCGAGCGTGGACCGGCCACGAACCCGCTCTTCCAGGCGTTCTTCGAGGCAGCGCAGCAGGCGGGGTATCCGCTCACGCCCGACGTCAACGGATATCGCCAGGAAGGCTTCGGCCGGTTCGATCGCAACGTGAACCGCGGTCGCCGGCAGTCGGCCGCGCGTGCCTACCTGCACCCGGTCCTGAGCCGGCCGAACCTCAAGGTGGAGACGCTGGCGCTGACGACCAGGGTGATCTTCGAGGGCAAGCGTGCCGTGGGGGTCGACTACCTGCGCTTCGGCCGGCAGAAGCGGCGGGCACGAGCTCACGATGTGATCTTGTGCGGCGGAGCGATCAACTCGCCGCAGCTGCTCCAGCTGTCCGGCGTCGGCAACCCCGATCAGCTCAGGGCGCTGGGCATCGACGTGGTCCACGACTCGCCCGGGGTCGGCGAGAACCTGCAGGACCACCTCGAGGTCTACATCCAGTACGCCTCGAAGCTTCCGGTGTCGATCGCTCCGGGGCTGCGCTACCGCATGCGGCCCAAGATCGCCGTCGACTGGCTCTTCTTCCGCAAAGGCCTGGGAGCCACCAACCACTTCGAGGGCGGCGGCTTCTGTCGCAGCAACGACGAGGTGCACTACCCCAACCTGATGTTCCACTTCCTCCCGGTGGCGATCCGGTACGACGGGACATCGCCGGTCAAGGGGCACGGCTACCAGGTCCACGTCGGCCCGATGTACTCCGACGTGCGGGGGACGGTGAAGATCACCTCGAAGGACCCCAGGAAGTACCCCGCTCTGCGCTTCAACTACCTGTCGACGCCGAATGACCGCCGTGAGTGGATCGAAGCAGTGCAGGTGGCGCGCACCATCTTGACCTCGCCGGCGTTCGAGCCCTACAACGCCGGCGAGGTGTCGCCGGGGGACTCGGTGCAGACCGACTCAGAGATCCTCGACTGGGTAGCCAGGGACGCCGAGACGGCACTGCACCCCTCGTGCACGGCCCGGATGGGAGTCGACGGCATGTCGGTGGTCGACCCCATGTCGATGAAGGTGCATGGTGTGGAGGGGTTGAGAGTCGTCGACGCCTCCGTCATGCCGTACGTGACGAACGGCAACATCTATGCGCCCGTCATGATGGTGGCCGAGAAGGCCGCAGACCTCATCTTGGGGAACACCCCTCTCCCCGCAGAAGACGTGACCTACTACCGCTATCGCGACGACATGCCGCTGTACCCGCCGACGGCTCGCGTCAGCCAAGGAAGTGACCTCTGATGGCCAAGAAGGCGTCCAGCACGTCCAGCGATGCCACCTTGGTGGTCGACGACCTGTGGAAGGTCTTCGGCCCCAATGCCGGCAAGATCATCGGCTCTCCCGACGCCGAGCTCCCCCGCCCGGAGATGCTCGCCAAGACCGGCTGTGTGGCGGCCGTCAAGGACATCTCGTTCACGGTGGCACCCGGTGAGGTCTTCGTCGTGATGGGTCTGTCCGGCTCAGGCAAGTCGACCCTCGTGCGCTGCCTGACCCGGCTGATCGAGCCGACATCGGGGACCGTCGTCATCGACGGCAACGACATCACCAAGGCGTCGGACTCCAAGCTGCGCGACCTTCGCAGGAACTACGTGTCCATGGTGTTTCAGCACTTCGGGTTGCTGCCGCACCGGCAGGTCATCGACAACGTCTCCTACGGACTGGAGATCCGGGGCGTCGGCAAGGCCGAGCGTCGGCAGCGGGCGGCTGAGATCATCGAGCTGGTGGGGCTCAAGGGCAACGAGCACTCCTTCCCCGACCAGCTGTCCGGCGGCATGCAGCAGCGGGTTGGTCTGGCGCGTGCCCTCGCGGGGGATCCGTCGCTGCTGTTGTTCGACGAGCCGTTCTCGGCACTCGACCCCTTGATCCGCCGCGACATGCAGAACGAGGTGATCCGGCTGCAGGAGGACCTGCGCAAGACGATGGTTTTCATCACGCACGACTTGCAGGAGGCCATCAAGCTCGGGGACCGGATCCTGATCATGCGTGACGGCGCCGTCGTCCAGGTCGGCACGCCGGCCGAGATCGTGGCCCATCCGAGCGACGCCTACGTGAAGGACTTCGTCAGCGACGTACCGAAGTCACACGTCCTTACGCTGAAGTATGTGATGCGCGAGCCGCGCCCGAACGACTCCCACGAGGGGCCCGTCATGTCGTCGGACACCATCGTGTGGCAAGCGGCACGGGCGGCGCTCGCCTCCGACCACCCGGTCCAGGTTGTGGACGACGGCCGGCTGGTCGGCATCGTGGACGACGAGGCGATCCTGCGGGTCGTCGTGGCCGAAGAGGACCCCGTCGAGAGCGTGCCGGCATGAGCACGCTCGCGACCAGCAAGAGCAGGCCCGTCGACACCGGACTCGTCCCGTTTCTACGGTCACAGGGAACGTTGCTGTCGCTGCTGAGCGTCATCGTGCTCTGGGTCGTCGTCTGGGCGATGACCCGGGGCAGCAGCACGCTGGAGATCGGCGGCGCCGACATCACAGACGCCCATCGATGGTTCACTCGCCGTGCGGAGCAGATCGAGGGGGCGGCCACCGCTGGCACCAACCCCTTCTTCGCCGTGACCAATGCGGCCGCCGACGCCCTGAACTGGGTGGTGGACACCCTGCAACGGCTCTTCACCGTTGCGGCGCCCCCTCGGCCCGTGCCTGAGATCGGCTGGCTCGGCATCGTGGCGATCGCCGGCTGGGTCACCTTCGCCATCGCGGGCTGGCGGTACGTGCTGCTCGTCGTCGGGTCCCTCCTCGTGTTCGGCTTCCTCGGGGTCTGGGAGGCGAGCGTCGACACCTTGATCGTGACGTTCGTGTCGGTCGGCCTGGCCGTCGCCGTCGGCGTGCCGATCGCCATCTGGATGGCTCACAGCAAGGTCGTGACCGCCGTGGTCACCCCGGTGCTCGACGTCATGCAGACGATGCCGTCGTTCAGCTACCTGCTCCCCATCGCCATCATCTTCGGCATCGGTCCGGCGGCCGCCGTCGTCGTGATCTTCATCTATGCGGCCCCGCCGGTGATCCGGATCACCGCCCATGGAATCCGGTCGATCTCGGCCTCGACGCTGGAGGCCACGGAGTCCCTCGGTCAGACGACCTGGCAACGGCTGTCCAAGGTCGAGCTGCCGATGGCTCGCAAGACCATCATCGTCGGGGTGAACCAGACGACGATGGCGGCGCTGGCCATGGCGATCATCGCGGGATACATCGACAGCCCCGGGCTCGGGCAGAACGTGTTGTCGGCACTGCAGCGTAACCAGCTGGGCAACGCCGCCGTCGCCGGACTGGCGATCGTGTTGATGGCCATCATGCTCGACCGCACCACGACCGCGGCGAGTGAGCGATCCAATCAGGCTCTCGCTGCTGAGAAGGCGGACCCGAAGTGGCGTCGCATCGGGCTCCTCGGGGGAGGAGTCCTCGCCGCGGTGGCGGTGTGGTTGTCGCACACGCGGCAGGACTTCAACGTCTTCCCGTCCTCCCCTGACGTCGGAACGCCCATCGCCAACGTCGTCGACGACTTCGCCAGCTGGTTGCGGAGCGACCTGTCGGCTTTCACCGGCTCCATTCAGGTGAAGTTCACGACCTACTTCCTCAATCCGCTCCAGGACCTGATCGCCAACTCGCCGTGGTATGTCTCCGGCGTGGCGATCCTGGCGATCGCGGCGATCATCGGCGGATGGCGGGCGCTGGCCGTCAGCGCTGTATGCCTCACCGGCATCTACTTCCTCGACCTGTGGAACAACGCCATGGTCACCATCACATCGGTGCTGGTCGCTACGGTCGTGGTGATGGTCATCGCCGTGGTCCTGGGCGTGGCGATGGGACGCAGTAAGCCGGCGGACGCGGTGATCCGGCCGGTGCTGGACGCCGCCCAGACCATCCCCGCGTTCATCTACCTGATCCCCATCTTGATCCTGTTCCTGCCCAACCGGTTCACCGCGATCGTGGCAGGGGTCATCTACGCGGTACCGGTTGCTACCAAGCTCATCGCCGACGGCATCCGGGCGGTGAGCCCCACGACTGTCGAGGCTGCCGAGTCCGCCGGCACCAGCCGCCTGCAGATGATCACGAAGGTCCAGCTGCCCATGGCCAGGTCGTCGCTGGTGCTGGCAGCCAACCAGGGGTTGCTGTACGTGCTGTCGATGGTCGTGCTCGGCGGCATGGTCGGCGCGGGGGCGCTGGGCGGAGACATCGTCACGGGCTTCCGCCAGACCAGCTTCGTCGGCCGAGGGCTCGCCGCCGCGGTTGCCGTGGTGCTCATCGGCATCATGCTGGACCGGATCACCTACTACGGGGCTCAGCGGACGAAGACAACTGCGTCCGCACACTAACTGTCCGCACCGCGCCCGGTGGTCTGGACTCGATGAAAGGGCAACTATGCGACACATTGGTAGGACGACCTGGCTCGGCTGCGTGGTGCTCGCGGGCTCGGCGGCGCTGGCCGGCTGCGGAGGAGACATCGAGGAGACTCCGAGTGCGAGCGGCGGTGAGGACTGCGGCACCGTCAAGATGGCCATCAACCCGTGGGTGGGCTACGAGTCCAACGCCCATGTGATGGGCCAGGTCGCTGCGACGCAGCTCGGCTGCACGGTCGACTATGTCAACCTCGACGAGCAGACCTCCTGGCAGGGGTTCGGCACGGGGGAGGTCGACGTGATCGCGGAGAACTGGGGTCACGAGGCGCTCGCCAAGAAGTACATCGAGAAGGAGAAGACCGCCCAGGACGCCGGCTACACCGGCATCGACGGCGTCATCGGCTGGTATGTGCCGCCGTGGATGGCCGAGGAGTACCCCGACATCACCGACTGGCGGAATCTGAACAAGTACTCGGACATGTTCAAGACGACCGAGTCCGGCGACAAGGGGCAGCTTCTCGACGGGGATCCTGGCTACGTGACCAACGACGAAGCCCTGGTCAAGAACCTCGATCTCAACTACGAGGTCGTCGTGGGTGGCAGCGAGGCCGCGCTGATCGAGGCATTCCGTTCTGCGGAGGAGAACAAGACCCCGTTGCTGGCCTATTTCTACCAGCCACAGTGGTTCTTCAACGAGATGAAGCTGGTGAAGGTCGACCTGCCCCCGTACAAGCCCGGCTGCGACGCCGACCCCACGGAGGTGGACTGCGACTACCCGCCCTACAAGCTCAACAAGGTGGTATCCACCACGTTCGCCGAGTCGGGTAGCCCCGCCTACGACCTGGTGAAGAACTTCCAGTGGACTGCGGAGGACCAGAACACCGTGTCCAAGTACATCTCCGAGGACGGCATGGACCCCGACGCCGCAGCCGACAAGTGGATCGCCGACAACCAGGACATGGTCGACACCTGGCTCGGCGCCTGACCCTGACGCGACCGTGTAGCGGGGCACCCTTCCGGTCACGGCAGTGACAGGGGTGGGGTGCGACGTCTCGCGGGGATGACTACGGTGCTCGGATGCGCGCGCCCTCCATGCGGTTGGTCGTTCCCCACTTCGGGGAACGACCGCCGTACTTCCCCCTTGTCGTCAAGAGCATGGCGTCCAACCCCGACGTCCACTGGCTCATGTTCACCGACCGACCGGTCGACGACGCGCCGCCGAACCTCGCGGTGCACCAATGCTCGTTCGAAGACCTGGCGGCGCGGATCCGGGCCCACTTCCCTTTCGAGGTCTCGCTCGAGCGCCCGTACAAGCTGTGTGACTTCAGGCCCGCCTTCGGGGAGATCTTCGGCGAGGAGCTGGCCGGGTACGACTTCTGGGGCCACTGCGACATCGACGTGGTGTTCGGCCGGATCCGCGATCATCTGCCTGCTGAGGCGTTCGAAGCCGACAAGATCTTGTTCCAGGGCAACTTCTCCCTGTACCGCAACACGGCCGAAGCGGCCCGGTGGTACCGCCACGAGGTAGGGAAGATCAGCTACCGCAAGGCCATGACCAGCCCGGCTGCCGAGCACTTCGACGAGTGGGCCGGCATGTTCTACGTCATCGAAGACCTCGGCGTGCCGTACTGGCAGGAGGAGACCATCTTCGACCTCGTCTTCAGCAGGTACCGGACCCGCGCGCAGTTCCCACCCGGCCGCGATCCGCGCCGCTATGCCTGGGAGGCCGGCGAGGTGTGCGAGTACCGGCTCGAGAAGGGACACGTCGAGCGTCGTACCGCGCTCCTCGTGCACATCCAGAAGCGCACCATGCGGGCACCGGGCGCCGAGGTGGTCGCGGCGGACAGGTACTGGATCGACGCCAACGGCTTCGCGATGCAGGGACGGGTCACCCCGTGGGCGGTCCGTGCGGCGAGGTTCGCCATGGGCCCGGAGGCGCTGTCGTTGTACCGCCGCAGGGTCGAACGCAGCCTCGGTCGGCGCGCCGCCCGCAGGGCAGCCGGTGAGCCGTCACCTGCGCTGGTGGCCACGCGTTCGTGGCTGCAGCGGCTGAGGGTGGCACCCGGGGAGGCCTAGCCGATCAGGCCGAGCTCCCGGACGGCGTCGCGCTCCTCGCTCAGCTCGGCGGCGCTGGCGTCGATGCGGCTGCGAGAGAACTCATCGATGTCGAGTCCCGAAACGATCTGCCAGCTCCCGTCGGCCGTGGTGACAGGGAAGGACGAGACCAAGCCCTCAGGCACGCCGTAGGAGCCGTCGGACACCACCGCCATCGACGTCCAGTCGCCGGCCGCGGTTCCACGCAGCCAGTCACGAGCAGCGTCCACCGTCGCGCTGGCCGCGCTGGCCGCGCTGGAGGCTCCGCGCGCCTCGATGATCGCCGCGCCGCGCTTCTGCACAGTCGGGATGAAGTCCTCTTCGAGCCACTGCTGGTCGTCGACCGCCTCGGCGGCGTTCCGGCCACCCACCTCGGCGTGGAAGATGTCGGGGTACTGCGTCGCGGAGTGGTTGCCCCAGATCGTCATCTTCGCGATGTCGGTCACCGAGGCGCCGGTCTTCTTCGCCAGCTGCGCGAGCGCCCGGTTGTGGTCGAGGCGGGTGAGCGCGCTGAAGCGCTCCGGCGGGATGTCGGGAGCATTGCTGAGCGCGATGAGCGCGTTGGTGTTGGCGGGGTTGCCGGTGACCAGGACCCGGACGTCGTCGTCGGCGCACTCGTTGAGCGCCTTGCCCTGACCGGTGAAGATGGCGCCGTTAGCCTCCAGCAGGTCACCCCGCTCCATCCCCTTGGTGCGCGGCCGGGCGCCGACGAGCAGCGCCAGGCTCACCCCGTCGAAGATGGTCGCTGCGTCGTCGCCGGTCTGCACTCCCGCCAGGGCGGGGAAGGCGCAGTCGTCCAGCTCCATCACCACGCCTTCGAGCGCCTTGAGGGCAGGGGTGATCTCGAGCAGTCGCAGCTCCACGGGGGTGTCCGGCCCGAAGATCGCTCCGCTCGCGATCCGGAACAGGAGGCTGTAGCCGATCTGGCCGGCAGCACCGGTCACGGCGACCTTGACGGGGGTTGCGCTCACAGCTGGCTCCTGGGTCGATGGAGGTCACACGAGCGATCGCGACCGGGACCACTCGCAGCAGGGACTACGGACGCTAGCAAGCCGGGCGTGGTCGGGCAGCCTGGGGGCCATCGCAGCAGACCGCTTCGACGGGGCACCTCGGCTGGGATATCTTGCGCACAAGCCTTCCGCCACCGAGACCCGGAGATCGCATGCCGAAGATCAAGGTAGACAACCCTGTCGTCGAGCTCGACGGCGACGAGATGACGCGGATCATCTGGCAGTTCATCAAGGAGCGCCTGATCCATCCGTATCTCGACGTCGAGCTCGACTACTACGACCTCGGCATCGAGAGCCGCGACGCGACCGACGACCAGGTCACCGTCGACGCGGCGAACGCCATCAAGCGGCACGGCGTCGGGGTGAAGTGCGCGACGATCACGCCCGACGAGGCGCGCGTCGAGGAGTTCGGCCTCAAGAAGATGTGGGTCTCGCCGAACGGGACGATCCGCAACATCTTGGGAGGGGTGGTGTTCCGCGAGCCGATCATCATCAGCAACATCCCCCGGCTGGTGCCCGGCTGGACCAAGCCGATCGTGATCGGGCGTCACGCGCACGGGGACCAGTACAGGTCCACGAACTTCACGGTTCCCGGCGCCGGCACTGTGACGATCACCTACACGCCCGCCGACGGCTCAGCACCGCAGGAGCACGAAGTGGTCCAGATGCCTGCTGAGGGCGGTGTCGTCATGGGCATGTACAACTTCAACAAGTCGATCGAGGACTTCGCCCGCGCCTCGTTGTCGTACGGGCTCCAGCGCAACTACCCCGTCTACCTGTCCACGAAGAACACCATCCTCAAGGCGTATGACGGCGCCTTCAAGGACATCTTCCAGCGGGTGTACGACGAGGAGTTCAAGACGGAGTTCGAAGCCGCTGGGCTCAGCTACGAGCACCGGCTGATCGACGACATGGTGGCTGCGGCGATGAAGTGGGAGGGCGGCTACGTCTGGGCTTGCAAGAACTACGACGGCGATGTGCAGTCCGACACCGTCGCCCAGGGCTTCGGGTCGCTGGGGCTGATGACGTCGGTGCTGATGACGCCCGACGGCAAGACGGTCGAGGCTGAGGCCGCTCACGGCACCGTGACCCGCCACTACCGCCAGCACCAGCAAGGGAAACCGACGTCGACCAACCCCATCGCCTCGATCTTCGCCTGGACCGGCGGGCTCAAGCACCGCGGGAAGCTGGACGGGACCCCCGAGGTCACGGGTTTCGCCGAGACGCTGGAGCAGATCTGTGTGCAGACGGTCGAGCAGGGCAAGATGACCAAGGACCTCGCGTTGCTCGTGGGTCCTGACCAGTCGTGGCTGACCACCGAGGAGTTCCTGGCGGCGTTGGACGACAACCTGCAGCAGAAGATGGGCTGACGGGCCGCGCCTCAGACCTCCGCCTCGGAGCGGAGCAGGTCGAAGCGGACCAGGTCGACGACGCTGCCGTCGTACAGGTCGTAGCAGCGGCGGTCCCGGCCGGTCTCGACGAACCCGCACGAGCGGGCGACCCCCTGCGAGCCCAGATTGGTGTCACCGGCACCCAGGCTGATCCGCTCCAACCCGATCCCGCCGTCGCTCTCGAGGGTGAACGCATGCGCGATGACGAGGCGCAGGGCCGACCTGAGGACTCCCGTCCGCCTGGCGTCGGGATGGGTGCGGTAGCCGACCTCTGCCGACTTGTAGTCAATGCCACCGATGGAGAACAGCGACACGCTTGCGAGGTACCTATCAGTGGCTGGTTCGGCGACCGTCCAGGTCACCGACGTCCCCGTCGACGGCCCGTACGAGCGGCGCGCCAACATGGACCTGAAGTCCTCGGCGCTCCGGGGGAGCGAGAGCGTACCCAGCCACTGCAGCGAGACAGGGTCGACCATGGTCTCGACGTACCTGGTTTCGTCTGCCGCCTCCTGGTCCCGGAGGACGACCCCGGGTCCGGTGAGCCGAACGGGTTCCAGCCAGCGGGTCTTCGGCTCGCGGGAGTCTGCGGCCAGCAGGGTCGCCACCCAGGAGTCACTCACCGCGCTGCCGCTCACCCAGTCGCCGCGCAACGACCCCTCGAACGTGAAACCACATGCCCAGGCGACCCTGCGGGAGCGTTCGTCGCCGACCTCCGCCCGCCAGAGCACCTGACGGACACCGGACGCGAACGCCTCGTCCAGACGCGCGGAGCACTCCTGTACGACGACGTGGAGAGCCTCGTCGGTGTCACCGCCCTGGGCGGCCACCTCGACCGTCATCGTGGCCCGCATGCCGTCCGGCGCGACCCGCACGGCCATCATCGGGAGGGAGCCTGCATCGGATCCGACGCCAGGAGGTCGTAGAGGACCATGTCGCAGACCGAGCCGTCACGCAGGGTCTCCGAGGATCGCTCACGGCCGTACTCCCGGAACCCGTTGGCCATCGCGACGTGGCGTGAGGCCGCATTCCCTTCGGAGGCCCGTAGGTAGGCCCGCCGCGCTCCGAGGCCTCCCGATGCGGCATCGCGGAACACGTGGGCTGTCACCAGCCCGACGGCCTCGCGGATCGCTCCGCGCCCGCGTGCGTCGGGGTGTGCCAGGTATCCGATCTCCCAGCCGTTGCGGCCGCCACGGGGCAGTCCGAGGGTTCCGAGCAGAGTGTCGGAGGACGACGCCGCGACGGCCCAGTCCGCTCCGGCTCCTTCGGCGGCTCGGGTGCCAGAGCGCAGCAGGAAGCCGCGTGCGTCAGCCTCCGTGTAGGGGTGGGGCAGGAAGGGCAGCCAGTGCTGGCTGCGGGGGTCGGCACTTGCTTCCACGATCCGGGGGATGTCGGCGTCAGTCAGCGGGCGCAGTCGGACGGACCTCCCCTCGAGGACGGGTACGTCCAGCCAGGACGTCGTGGGGACGCGGGCGTCCGTGCGGTGCAGCGTCGCCTCCCAGCCGTCGAGATACTCGCCACGCTGGGGCAGCCAGCGGGGAATCATGCCACCGAAGGTGAACCCCGTCTTCCACGCCACCCGCCGGGAGGCGAAGTTGCCTACGTTGGCCCGCCAGATGACCGTCTCCAGCCGCCAGTCGGAGAAGCCGTAGTCGAGCAGCAGGTTCACCGCCCGCGTCATCACCCCACGGCCACGCACGGCCGGATGTGCGCCGAAGGCCAGCTCGGCACGTCGACTCCCCTCGTCGCGCAGCGACAGCGAGCCGCTGAAGCGCCGGCGACCGTCAGGGTGCGTCGTCTCCAGCGCGAACACCCGCTCGGACCCAGACTCCCACGACTGCGGAACCGAGGTGGTGACCCAGTCGACGGCCATGGCGCGGGTGTAGCCGGCAGGGACCGTCGTCCACTGGAGCGACACCGCGTCGACGCACTGCTCGACCACGGCGTCGGCATCCTCGAGCCGGTGGGCGCGCAGTGTCAGGTCGCCGCTGGTCAGCTCCGGCACGTCGTCGGGAAACCTCATGCCCACACCTTGCCCGTCCGCCACCACACGTCTCAACCGCATTCGCCGCTCGATGTCGCAGGCGTCGTTACGCTTGCTGCATGGAGGACCCCTGCAGTAGTGGCCGCCGCTCGCGGACGCTTCGACAGCAAGTCGGCGGACGATGAACGGCACGGTCCGCGACATCGGTCTCGTCCTGGTCTTCATCTTGGTCGGCGGCTTCTTCGTCCTTGCTGAGATGGCGCTGGTATCCCTGCGCGACAGCCAGGCTCGGGCGCTCGAGGGGCGCGGCCGTCGCGGCAACATCGTGGCGAAGCTGAACGCGGATCCGAACCGGTTCCTGGCCGCGGTCCAGGTAGGCGTGACGCTGGCCGGCTTCCTGTCAGCGGCGTTCGGTGGCGCGACGTTGGCGGGCAGGCTGGCACCGACGTTGCAGACGTGGGGGCTGTCGCCAGGCACCGCCGATGTCACCGCGTTGGTGCTCATCACCCTGGCGATCTCGTACCTGTCGCTGGTCCTCGGTGAGCTGGCTCCCAAGCGACTGGCCCTGCAGCGTGCCGAGTCCATCTCGCTGGCCGTCGCGCCGACCGTCGACCGGATCGCGAAGCTCGCCAAGCCGGTCATCTGGCTCCTCTCGGCATCCACCAACGTCGTCGTGCGTCTGCTCGGGGGCGATCCGAAAGGCCAGCGCGAGGAGATCTCCGACGCCGAGATCCGCGACCTGGTGTCGGGGTCGGAGTCTCTCGGTGCCGAGGAGCGCCAGATCGTGCAGGAGGTCTTCGAGGCGGGCGACCGGCAGATCCGCGAGATCATGGTCCCTCGCACCGAGGTCGACTTCATCGCCATCCACACCCCGGCAGAGAAGGCCGCCCAGTTCGCGCTCGAGAAGCGGCACTCGCGGTACCCGGTGACCGGGGAGTCATCCGACGACGTCGTCGGGTTCGTGCACGTGCGTGACCTGTTCAACCCGGCCATGGGCGGCCGCGCGGTACGTGTCCGCGACATCGTGCGCGAGGTCTTCATGCTGCCGGCCACCCGCCACCTGCTGTCCGCGTTGACGGACATGCGCCGCGAGGGGGCCCATCTGGCGATCGTCGTGGACGAGTACGGCGGCACCGCGGGCATCATCACGCTGGAGGACCTCGTCGAGGAGATCATCGGCGACATCAAGGACGAGTACGACGAAGACGAGCCTGAGACGACTCGGTCCCTCACCGGCGAGATCGAGGTCGACGGTCTGCTGAACCTCGATGACTTCAAGGACGAGACAGCGTTGGAGCTGCCGGAAGGCCCGTACGAGACGGTCGCCGGCTACATCGTGCAGCAGCTGGGCCACGTTCCCGCGGTGGGTGAGGCAGTCACCATCAACGACCACGAGCTCAAGGTGGCCGAGCTCGACGGGAGACGCGTCGCGAGGGTGACGATCACGCCGCCGGTCAGCGCCACCGGTCCGCGTCCTGTCGGGGCAACCGCCGCGTCCCTCGGCAAGATCCCCGCAGACTTCCATCCCACGCTGGACCGGACCGCCGACCCTGCGCTCAACTCGCCCGCGGAGGGCGAGGGTGATCGCGCCGTCGATCCGAACCCCGAACGGGCCGTCGACCCCGCCCTCGACGGGCGATCTTGAAGGGCCGTGTCGCGATGCGAATCGTTTTGGCACAATGACCGCCATGTCTGTCACCGGCTCGGCGCCTCCTCGTCCTCGAGTCCTCTCCGGGATCCAGCCGACGGCTGACTCCTTCCACCTCGGCAACTACCTCGGCGCTCTGCGCCACTGGGTCACGCTCCAGTTCGACCACGACGCGTTCTACTGCATCGTCAACATGCATGCGATCACCGTGGACTACGACCCCGACGTCTTGCGGGAGCGCAGCCGCCGAGCCGTTGCGCAACTGGTGGCGATGGGGCTGGACCCCAGCTCCTGCACGATCTTCCTGCAGTCCCAGGTCGCCGAGCACGCGCAGCTCGCCTGGGTCATGAGCTGCCTCACCGGCTACGGCGAGGCAGCGCGGATGACTCAGTTCAAGGACAAGTCGGCGAAGGGCGGGCAGGACCGGACGACCGTCGGGCTCTTCACGTATCCGATCCTCCAGGCCGCCGACATCCTTCTCTACCAGGCGCATCGGGTGCCGGTCGGCGAAGACCAGCGGCAGCATCTCGAGCTCACCCGCGACCTCGCCGCCCGGTTCAACGCCCGCTTCGGGGACACCTTCGTGGTCCCTGAGCCGCACATCGTCAAGGCCACGGCCAAGGTGCTGGACCTGCAGGATCCTGCCGCCAAGATGAGCAAGTCCGCATCCGGACCCAGCGGGATCATCGACATCCTGGACGAGCCGAGCCGGTCCGCCAAGAAGATCCGCTCGGCCGTGACCGACTCCGGCCGCGAGATCGCCTTCGACGCAGTCGAGAAGCCGGGACTGTCCAACCTGCTGACGATCCACTCGGCCCTGAGCGGGCGCACGGTCGACGACATCGTGGACGAGTACCAGGGGCGAGGCTACGGCGACCTGAAGAAGGACGTCGCCGGGCTCGTCGAGGACATGGTCACGCCGATCCGGCAGCGCACCTTCGAGCTTCTCGACGACCGGGCCGAGATCGACTCCATCCTCGCCGAGGGTGCGGCGCGCGCTCGCGCCGTCGCGTCGGAGACCTTGGCCACGGTGTACGACCGCGTGGGCTTCGTCACCGCCGGGTGACGACAGGGACGGGTCAGTCGATGTCGACAGTGGGGGTAGCCATCGCGGTCCCTCAGCCGTATGCCGAGGAGCTTCAGCGGTGTCGCGCGTCGTTCGGCGACCCACTGGCTGCCGTCATCCCGGCCCACATCACGCTGGTACCTCCGACGCAGGTGGACGGCGCCGTGGACGCCGTGCGGGCGCACCTGGCGCAGGTGGCTCGGCGTCACCCGTCCTTCCGCCTCCGGCTGCACGGGACGGCCACGTTCCGCCCCACGTCGCCGGTCGTCTTCGTCAATGTCACCGAGGGGATCTCGGCGTGCGAGCTGCTCGCCGAGGACGCTCGGCAAGGTCCGCTGGCCCAACAGCTCAGCTTCCCCTTCCACCCCCACGTCACGGTCGCGCACCATCTCGACGAAGTCGCACTGGACCGGGCCTACGAGGAGCTCGCCGCCTACGACTGCGCCTTCGAGGTCGACTCGTTCCACCTGTACGTGCACGGTGACGACGGTGTCTGGCGGGCGGTCGCCGACTACCTGCTGGCGGCCTCGGCGGCGCCAGGAACGCCGCTTCGCTGACGTCGCTCGTGCGGACGTGAGCTCGACAGGACAGGAGGCAGGCATGGCTCAGCAGGCGCCCCCTCTGATGGACAGATGGAAGGCACGCCTCGAGGATCTGCGTGCACGCCATCCTCTGCTCGACCACCTGGTCGCCATGGTGGAGCACTATGTCGAGGTGCAGGGCAGTCTGCTGGCCGGCGCCGTCACCTACTACGGCTTCTTGTCCTTCTTCCCGGTGTTGGCCCTCGGTTTCGCCCTCGTCGGCTACGTCGCCATCGCCTACCCTGACGCGAGGGACTCCCTCGTCACGGCCATCGAGCAGCTTCTCCCCGGGATCGTCACGCCGGAGGGAGGGCCCGGCACGATCAGCCTGAGCCAGATCGAGGACGCGAAGGCGACGGCGGGCATCCTCGGCTTCCTGGGAGTGCTCTACTCAGGGCTGGGCTGGCTCTACGGGCTGCGGACCGCCTTGCAGGACACGTTCAAGATCCCCCGGTACCGGCAGGGCAGCTTCCTCGTCGGCAAGCTCACCGACCTGATGGCGCTGGGAGTCCTGGGCGTCGTCCTCATCGTCTCCGTCGGCATCTCCGGCGCCGTCAAGGGCCTCGCCGGCATCACCTTGGAATGGCTGGGTCTGGCCAGCTCACCTGTCGGTCGCCCGCTGATCTGGACGGTGGGGTCGCTGCTCGCGCTGGCTGCCAGCACCCTCTTGTTCCTCGTGATGTACAAGCTGCTGGGCAAGCCCATGCTTCCGATGCAGGCGCTCGTGCAGGGGGCACTCATCGCCGCCCTCGGCTTCGAGCTGCTCAAGCTCCTCGTCGTGAACGTGCTGGGGGGAGTGGGCGGCACCGCCTTCGCTCCGCTGGCCATCGCCATCACACTGGTGATCTGGATCAGCTACTTCTCCCGGTTGGTGATCCTGGGTGCCTCCTGGGCGATCACCTCACCACTGCGGACCGACAACCCCACCCGGCGTACCGACCTGTCCGAGGCGGCGGTCGCCGTCGCTGATCGCGCGGACGCCGCGGCACGGTTGCCGGTACCCGCACAGGCTGCGATCCCGCGGACTGCCGACGCACGACGCCTTGATCCCCGCAGCGCCGTGCTGGGTGCTGTCGCCGGTGCTGTCGTGGCAGCGATCTTCGGGCGGTCCTGGTGACGACCGAGCCTGAGACGACCATCCACCGACCACGTCGTCCCGACGTCGAAGCCGCTGCCTTCCGACTCGGCGATGCCATCCGCCGCACACCGGTCATCACGTTGAGCCCGGAGGACACCGGGTGCCCCGTCGGCATCGTCCTCAAGCTCGAGCTGCTGCAGCACAGCGGTTCCTTCAAGGCCAGGGGCGCCCTGAACTCGGTGCTGTCCCTACCCTCAGGTACCGCGGGTGTGTGCGCGGCCTCGGGCGGCAACCATGCCGGAGCGGTCGCCTGGGCGGCGCAGCGAGCCGGCGTGACCGCCGACGTCTTCGTACCCGCCAACGCCCCGCCGGCCAAGATCGCGCGCATCGCGGAGTATGGGGGGCAGGCGCATCTCGTCGACGGGTTCGTCAAGGACGCCCTAGCGGCGTGCCAGGACTTCGCGCGCCACCATGGCGTGCCGCTGCTGCACCCGTACGACACCTTCGAGACGGTGAGCGGGGCAGGGACTCTCGGGCTGGAGCTCGAGGACCAGGCCCCGGAGGCCGAGCGGGTCGTGGTGGCATGCGGGGGTGGCGGCCTCTTCGCCGGGCTCGCCGCCGCCCTCGACGGCATCGCCGAGGTGACCCCGGTCGAGCCGCGGCTGTGCCCGAGCCTTGCCGCGGCGCTCGACGCGGGCCACCCCGTGGCCACGCCAGTCGGCGGCGTGGCGGTCGACTCGCTCGGGGCACCCGCCATCGGCCGGATCGCCTTCGAGACCGCTCGCGAACGCCACATCGCGTCGGTCCTCGTCGACGACGAGGCGATCGTGGCTGCGCGGCAGTTCCTGTGGTCGAGGCTGCGGGTCCTGGCCGAACCCGGGGCCTGCGTCGCTCTGGCTGCCGTGCTCAGCGGCGCGCTCGACCTCACCCCGGGACACGATGTCGTGGTCATCGTCTCCGGCGGCAACAACGAGTCCTGGCCCAACTGACGGCGGTAGGCGGCTCCATCGCCCCGTCGCCGTACGCTGCTGCGATGGATCGAATCACCGAGTCAGGGCTGCCGTTCGAGCGGGTCTACGGGCCGGCGTCGCTCGACGGCTGGGATGCAGGCTCGCAGCTGGGTGCGCCCGGGTCGTTCCCGTACACCCGCGGGGTCTACGAGTCGATGTACACCGGGCGACCGTGGACGATGCGCCAGTACGCGGGCTTCGGTACCGCCGTGGAGAGCAATCGGCGCTACCACCAGCTCATCCGGGCCGGCACTGCCGGACTGTCGGTGGCCTTCGACCTGCCCACCCAGATGGGATACGACTCCGACGCGCCACTGGCCTCCGGGGAGGTCGGGAAGGTCGGTGTGGCGATCGACTCGATCGACGACATGCGGCTGCTGCTGAAGGACATCCCTCTCGACAGCGTCTCCACGTCGATGACGATCAACGCGCCGGCGGCCTTGCTCCTGCTCATGTACCAGCTCGTCGCGGAGGAGCAGGGGGTCTCGGGCGCGCAGCTCACTGGGACCACGCAGAACGACGTGCTCAAGGAGTACATCGCCCGCGGTACGTACATCTACCCGCCGCAGCAGTCGCTGCGAATGATCACGGACCTGTTCACGTACTGCCGCGACGAGATGCCCCGCTGGAACACGATCTCCATCTCGGGCTACCACATGGCCGAGGCGGGTGCGACGCCGGCGCAGGAGATCGCCTTCACGTTGGCCAACGGCATCGAGTACGTGCGAGCCGCTCTGGAAGCCGGCCAGGACGTCGACGAGTTCGGCCCTCGACTGGCCTTCTTCTTCGTCTCGCGGACCACCATCCTCGAGGAGATCGCGAAGTTCCGGGCGGCTCGCCGCATCTGGGCGACGGTGATGCGCGACGAGTTCGGCGCCAAGAACCCCAAGTCCCACATGCTCCGCTTCCACACCCAGACCGCGGGGGTGCAGCTCACCGCCCAGCAGCCGGAGGTCAACCTCGTCCGGGTCGCGCTGCAAGGCCTGGCCGCGGTGCTGGGGGGCACCCAGTCGCTGCACACCAACGCCTTCGACGAGGCGATCGCGCTTCCCACGCACAAGGCAGCCCGACTGGCACTGCGTACCCAGCAGGTACTCGCCTACGAGACCGACGTCACCAAGACCGTCGACCCGTTCGCCGGCTCCTACGCCATGGAGTCACTGACCGACGATGTGGAGCGCGCGGCTCGAGAACTGATGAACGCGGTGGAGGACCTCGGCGGTGCCGTCGCCGCGATCGAGCAGGGCTACCAGAAGAACGAGATCGAGAAGGCCGCCTACCGGATCGCCCAGGAGATCGACAGCCAGGAGCGCACCGTCGTCGGAGTGAACCGCTTCCAGCTCGAGGAGGGCGACGCAGAGGACCCGTACGAGCCGTTGCAGGTCGACCCGGCGATCGAGGCGGAGCAGGCGGCTCGGCTGGCCGAGCTGCGGGCGACACGGGACCAAGGGCAGGTCGACCGTTGGCTCGATGAGCTGCGCTCGGCGGCCGCGGGCACCGAGAACGTGCTCCGGCCCATGAAGGCCGCACTGGCGGCGCGTGGAACGGTCGGGGAGGTGTGTGACGCATTGCGCGACGTATGGGGGGTCTACCGGCCACCGGACGCCTTCTGAATGCCGACCGCACGCGAGCTGAGTCCAGGCCGCGCCGGTCCTTTCGGGCGACTCGCTCGGCCCGATCACGGCCGACAACAGGACGAGACTCACACTGGATGGGAGAATGGCTCAATGCTTCCTCCAGCAGCACGCGACGAGATCGACCGATTGACCAAAGGCCTGGAGTCGGAGCTGATCGAGTTCCGCCGTGACCTGCACCGTCACCCGGAGCTGGGTCATGAGGAGCACGTCACGACGGCCGCCCTCGTCCAGCGGCTCACCGAAGCCGGTCTGACGCCGCGAGTGCTGTCCAGCGGCACCGGCGTCGTGTGTGACGTCATCGGGACCACGGGCGAGAACCCGATCCTGGGGTTCCGCGGGGACATCGACGCGCTACCGCTGCAGGACGTCAAGTCGGTCCCGTACCGCTCGGCTCGAGACGGAATCTGCCACGCCTGTGGCCACGACGCTCACACGGCTCTGCTCCTCGGTACCGGCCTCGTCCTGGCCGAGCTGCGCCGCCAGGACCTGCTTCACCGATCTGTCCGGCTCATCTTCCAGCCGGCGGAGGAGCTGAGTCCGGGCGGGTCGCTGGCCGTCCTGGCGGACGGCGAGATCGACAGCCTGCAACGGGTTTTCGCCCTGCACTGCGACCCCAAGCTCGAGGTGGGTCGGCTCGGTTTCCGCTCGGGAGCCGTCACGGCGGGCGCCGACCGGATCCGGGTAGTGATGCGCGGCCCCGGTGGCCACACGGCGCGACCGCACCTGACAGCGGACCTCGTCTATGCGCTCGGGGCCGTCATCACGGGGCTGCCGGGGCTGTTGTCGCGGGTGGCCGACCCACGGGCCGCCCTTAGCGTCGTCTGGGGACAGGTCCACTCCGGCGGCGTGGCGAACGCGATACCGCAGGAGGGCTATGTCGAGGGCACGATCCGCTGCCTGGACGCGCGCGTGTGGGAGTCGGCGCACAATGTGGTTCCCGACCTGGTCCGGTCGCTGGCCACCCCCTACGGGGTCGATGTCGACGTCGACATGCACAAGAGCGTCCCGCCCTGCGTCAACGACGAAGTGTCGACCGATCTGATGCGGGCCGTGGCCAGGGACATCTTCGGCACCGCCCGGGTCACTACGACCGACCAGAGCCTCGGCGGGGAGGACTTCGCCTGGATCCTCAAGCGCGCTCCCGGCGCCTTGGTACGACTCGGGGTACGCAAGCATGAGGCCGTCGACGGCGGAGACCTGCACCGCGGCAGCTTCGACATCGACGAGGCAGCGATCGGCGTCGGAGTCCGCCTGTTCAGCAGCTTCGCCGTGTCGACCGGGCGTCGCTAGGTCACAAGACGATATCGGCGGACGCTGGTACATCTCTGCGGCGTTAAGGTCTCGCCGTCGTAGGGCTAGAGTTCCCCTCGACATGGGCGAGCAGGCGCTCGGCCACGTCCACCGAGCGATGGCGCTCCAAGCGCCTACCTGAGGAGGATCTGTGAAGAGAACGCCCAAGATCGTGGCCCTGGCCAGTGTGCTGGCCCTCAGCGTGGCCGCGTGTGGCGACCGCCCCGAGGAGGACACCGCAGCCGAGCCACCCGCGAGCAGTGAAAGCAGCGCATCGGAGTCCAGCGCTGCTCCTGCAGAGGAGGTCCCCGGGGCCGCGGACTTCAAGGCGTGCATGGTGTCGGACTCCGGCGGATTCGACGACAAGTCCTTCAACCAGACTTCGCACGACGGCCTCGTCAGCGCGAAGAAGAAGCTCGGCATCCAGACCGGTGAGGTCGAGTCGCAGTCGGACGCGGAGTACGAGGACAACATCGCCCAGCTGGTCCGGCAGAAGTGCAATGTCATTGCCACGGTGGGCTTCCTGCTCGGCGAAGCCACCGAGGCCGCGGCGAAGCAGTACAAGAAGGTCGACTTCGCGATCGTCGACTTCGGCTACGCGAAGCCACCGCCCAACCTGCGCGGACTGGCCTTCGACACCGCCCAGCCGTCGTTCATGGCCGGCTACCTCGCCGCCGGGATGACGAAGTCAGGAATCGTCGGAACGTTCGGCGGGGCCAAGATTCCGACCGTCACGATCTTCATGGACGGCTACTGGGAGGGCGTGCAGTACTGGAACGAGCAGAAGGACGACGACGTCAAGGTCGTCGGCTGGGACGAGAAGACCCAAGCGGGATCCTTCACCGACGACTTCGAGGACAAGATCAAGGGCCAGACCACGGCTGAGAACATGATCAGCCAGGGCGCGGACATCATCTTCCCCGTCGCCGGACCGGCCGGGCTCGGAGCCCTGGCCGCCGCCCAGGACTCCGATGGCGCCGCGAACGCGATCTGGGTCGACACCGACGGCTGCGTGAGCGCCGCGGAGTACTGCGACGTCATCCTCAGCTCGGTCGTCAAGGGCATGGACGTGGCCGTGGAAGACGCCATCACCGACTCGCTCAAGGGGGAGTTCGACAACAAGCCGTACGTCGGGACCCTCGACAACGGCGGTGTCGCGCTGGCGCCGTTCCACGAGTTCGAGGGCGAGGTCAGCGACGAGCTCAAGGGAGAGCTCGAGCAGCTGCAGTCCGACCTCATCGACGGCACCATCAAGATCACCTCGCCCTCCGCGCCTCAGTGAGGTCGACCCCGGCTCACGACGAGGTGACGGAGACGCAGGCTCATGCGCCTTGAGATTCAGGGACTGACGAAGCGGTTCGGGTCGTTCACGGCCAACGACTCCATCGACCTCGTTGTCGAGCCGGGGGAGATCCACTGCCTGCTGGGGGAGAACGGCGCAGGCAAGTCGACCCTCATGAACATGCTGTACGGGCTGCTGGCGCCCGACGAGGGTCAGGTGGTCCTCGACGGCACTCCGGTCAGCTTCTCCACACCCGCCGACGCGATCGACGCCGGCATCGGGATGGTGCACCAGCACTTCATGCTGGTGCCCGTCTTCACCGTCGCCGAGAACGTCATGCTCGGCCGCGAGAAGACCCGCACCATGGGCGTGCTGAACCGTGCCGAGGCCGCGGAGACCGTGCGTGAGCTGTCTGCTCGTTACAAGCTCGCGGTGGATCCCGACGCCATCGTCGAGACGCTGCCCGTGGGGGTTCAGCAGCGGGTGGAGATCCTCAAAGCACTCGCCAACAACGCCGAGGTGCTGATCCTCGACGAGCCGACCGCCGTCTTGACGCCGCAGGAGATCGACGAGCTGATGTCGATCATGGCCTCGCTGCGCGACAACGGTACGTCGATCGTGTTCATCACCCACAAGCTGCGCGAGGTGAAGGCGATCGGGGACAAGATCACCGTCATCCGACGCGGCAAGGTGGTCGGTACGACCGGTCCGTCCACGTCGGAGTCCGAGCTGGCCCAGATGATGGTGGGGCGCGAGGTCAAGCTCGTCGTCGACAAGGCGGACGCCGACATCGGCGACGTCGTGCTCGAGGCGAAGAACCTCACGGTGATCGACGCCCGCGGAACCACGGTCGTCGACGACGTGTCGTTCAGCGTGCGAGCCGGCGAGGTGCTGGGAATCGCCGGGGTCCAGGGCAACGGGCAGACCGAGCTGATCAAGGCGCTCCTCGGCCTGATCCGGCCCGCCGCGGGCGAGATCTTCCTGGACGGGCGGAACATCTCCGGTCACGGTCCCCGGCAGAGCCTGGACGCCGGCATCGGGTACGTGCCGGAGGACCGGTCCCATGACGGGTTCGTCGGCTCGTTCTCGGTGCGCGAGAACCTGATCCTGGATCTCTACACCACGCAGGCGTTCTGTACGGGTATCGCGCTGAAGCCGGCAGCGATCGCCGACAACGCCCGCCAGCGCATCGAGGAGTTCGACATCCGGACCCGCGACATGGACACCCCCGTCGCGTCGTTGTCCGGCGGTAACCAGCAGAAGGTCGTCGTGGCCCGTGAGCTGTCGAGAGACCTCAAGGTGCTCATCGCCTCGCAGCCGACCCGGGGCGTCGACGTGGGCTCGATCGAGTTCATCCACAACCGCATCGTGGCCGAGCGAGACGCCGGAACGGCGGTCATCATCGTGTCGACCGAGCTCGAGGAGGTGTTCGGGCTGTCGGACCGGATCGCCGTGATGTACGACGGGCGGATCGTGGACATCGTGTCTCCGGACATCCGTCGCGACGAGATCGGTCTGCTGATGGCCGGTGCCGGGTCGTCGGAGACCACGTGAGCCGCCGATGAGCGAGACCTCTCACAGCGGCGGGGCCGGTCCCACACCTACGCCGGCCTCAGCGCCTTCACCCCAAGCGGGCAGTCCGGGCTCGCAAGGCTTCGCCTCGTACCTGCCGACGGTGACCGTGACGCTGGCCTCGATCCTGCTGGCGCTCGTCATCGGTGCCGTCCTCATCATCGTGAGCGACGACCAGGTGATCGAGAGCTCGTCGTACATCTTCAGCTACCCGTGGGATGCGCTGAGCGCCGCGGCCGAGGCGGTCCAGGAGTCGTACTGGGCGCTGGTCAGCGGTTCAGTGGGATCGTGGGCGGCCATCACGGCCACGCTGGAGCGCGCCGCCCCGCTGATCTCGGCCGGACTGGCCGTAGCTCTGGCGTTCCGCGCGGGAATGTTCAACATCGGTGCCCAGGGCCAGCTGATCATCGGGGCGATCTGCGCCGCCTACGTCGGGTTCACCTACGACCTCCCCCCGGTGGTCCACGTGCTGGCTGCGCTGCTCGCCGGGCTGGCAGGGGGCGCGGTCTGGGGCGGCATCATCGGCTTCCTCAAGGCCCGGACCGGTGCCCACGAGGTCATCACCACGATCATGCTCAACTACGTGGCGCTGTCGATCCTCACCTGGGCACTGACCAAGAACGCGTTCCAGCAACCCGGATCCAACAACCCCCGCAGCGAGAAGGTCGACGACCACGCCACCTTCCCGGACATCTTCGGCGTCCACATCGGGATCTTGTTGGCGCTGCTGGCCGCCGCGGGCGTGTGGTGGCTGCTCGAGCGGAGCACCGTCGGCTTCGAGATGCGCGCCGTCGGAGCGAACTCCGAAGCCAGTCGGACTGCTGGGATGAGCGTGGCGAAGGTGTACACCCTCGCGATGGTGGTGGCGGGCCTGCTGGCCGGGCTGGCCGGGACGCAGCAGGTCCTCGGCCACGAGGACTCCCTCACCGCGAACTTCAGCGGCTCCATCGGGTTCGACGCGATCACGGTCGCCCTGCTGGGACGGGCCACGCCGCTGGGGACGGTCCTGGCCGGCCTGCTGTTCGGCGCACTGTCGGTAGGGGGCACCGCCATGCAGGCGTCCACCGCGTCGACACCGCTGGCCCTCACCCAGGTGCTCCAGGCCTTGATCGTGCTGTTCGTGGCCGCGCCCGCGCTGGTCAAGGCGGTGTTCCGGATGTCGGCCGCTGAAGAGGGTGGCACGGTGCAGGCCAAGGGCTGGAACTCATGAGCACGGCCACGGCTCCCGCTGTGAGGGAGCAGCACTCCGTACAGGATCCGGGCGAGAGACGGCGCCGGCTCAAGATCGGCATCACGCTGCTGGTCACGGGCGCGCTGTTGCTGTACTTCTGGTGGACGATCGACAACGACAGCGTGGAGTACCTGCTGTCGGGCGAACGGACGCGCGACACAGTCCCCAAGACGATCCCTGCCCACGGCGTCACACTGGCGTGCGCAATCGTGTCGCTGGGCGTCGCCGCGGCGGCGTTGACGGGCGTGCTGCGGCGGGGACTGGTCACGGTGGTGGCCGTGGTGGTGGCCGGTGCGGCGTTCATCCTGGGTTTCCTCGTCTGGGCGTACTCCGACCAGGAGGCGGCCTTCAAGGCGGTCATCACCAACCCGCTGCCGGGCACGTTCGCCATCGCCACCCCCCTGGTGCTCGGTGCGCTTGCCGGGTGCCTGTGTGAGCGGGCGGGGGTCATCAACGTGGCGATCGAGGGCCAGTTCCTCGCCGGTGCGTTCTTCGCCTCCGTCGTCGCGAGCCTCACCTACAGTGCCGGGCTCGGGCTGCTCGGCGGGATCGCCGCCGGTGTGGGGATCGCGGCCATGCTCGCCTTGTTCTCCATCCGGTACCTCGTCAACCAAGTGGTCCTCGGCGTCGTCCTCGTCGTCTTCGCGAGCGGCCTGACAGCGTTCCTGCTCGACCAGATCCCGAACGACCCCTCCGTGAAGCAGTACCTCAACGACCCGCCGAAGCTCGAGGACATCGCGATCCCCGTCTTGTCCGACCTTCCGATCGTCGGCGAGGCCATGTTCAACCAGACGATCCTGGTCTACCTCATGTACGCATCGGTCGCGCTGGTCACCTTCATCATGTTCGAGACCCGATGGGGGCTTCGGGTGCGCGCGGTCGGCGAGCACCCCACAGCCGCAGACACGGTCGGCATCCAGGTGAAGCGGACGCGCTGGCAGGCGGTGCTTTTCGCAGGCGTCTTCGCCGGACTCGGTGGCGCCTACTTCACAGTGGGGTCGACCGGGTCCTTCGACAAGGACGCCTCATCGGGCAACGGCTTCATCGCGCTGGCTGCCGTCATCATGGGCCGGTGGCACCCGGTGTATGCGACGTTCGCGGCGTTGTTCTTCGGGTTCATGTCCAGCCTGCAGGACCAACTGAAGCTGGTGAACAAGATCCCCGGTGAGCTGCTGACGATGACGCCGTACATCGCCACGGTCGTCGCGGTCGTCGGCTTCGTGGGCAGGGTCCGGCCTCCCGCGGCCGACGGCGAACCGTACGTGAAGGGATGATCGTGCCTGACATCGACTGGGACGTGCTGACCCGTGCCGCGACTGACGTCATGCGGTCCGCGTATGCGCCGTACTCCTCCTTCCCCGTTGGCGTGGCAGGCCTCGTGGACGACGGCCGCGTCGTCGTCGGCTGCAACGTGGAGAACGCGTCCTATGGCGCCACTCTGTGCGCCGAGTGCGGCATGGTCTCGCAGCTGCACGCGACGGGCGGCGGGAAGCTCGTCGCTGTCGCGTGTGTGGACGCAGCTGGCCGGCCGCTCGCACCGTGCGGGCGGTGTCGCCAGCTCCTGGTCGAGCACGCCCACCCCACCTTCGTGATCCGGATGCCGAGCGGGGTGGTGACGCTGGCAGACATCATCCCGGACGCGTTCGGCCCCGACGACCTGGCGCAGGGCCATGAGTGAGGCTTTCGACGCGGTCGATGTGATCGTCACCAAGCGCGACAAGGGCGAGCTCTCCGACGAACAGGTCGACTGGGTCATCGATGCCTACACCAGGGGCCAGGTCGCCCACGAGCAGATGGCGGCGCTGGCCATGGCGATCCTGCTCAACGGCATGACGCGCCGTGAGGTCAGCCGGTGGACCGCGGCGATGGTCGCCAGCGGCGAGCGGATGGACTTCTCGTCGTTGTCGTGGGACACCGCTGACAAGCACTCAACCGGCGGGGTCGGCGACAAGATCACCCTGCCCCTGACTCCCCTCGTGGCGGCCTGCGGAGTGGCGGTCCCCCAGCTGTCCGGGCGCGGGCTCGGACACACGGGAGGGACCCTCGACAAGCTCGAGTCGATCCCCGGCTGGAGGTGCGACCTGCCTCACGACCAGATCAACCGGCAGCTCGAGACCGTGGGGGCCGTCATTGCAGCGGCGGGGTCGTCGTTGGCGCCAGCCGACAAGCTTCTCTATGCCCTGCGCGACGTGACAGGCACGGTGGAGTCCATTCCGCTCATCGCCTCGTCGGTGATGAGCAAGAAGATCGCCGAGGGAACCGGAGCGCTGGTGCTCGACGTGAAGGTGGGCTCGGGGGCTTTCATGAAGACACTCGACGACGCCAACGAGCTGGCTCGCACCATGGTGGACCTGGGCCGAGACGCCGGGGTGACCACCGTGGCGCTGCTCACTGACATGTCCACGCCGCTCGGGCTGACCGCTGGGAACGCCATCGAGGTCCGCGAGTCGCTGGAGGTGCTGGCAGGCGGTGGTCCGCCCGATGTCGTCGAGCTGACGCTGACCCTGGCGGCCGAGATGCTCGCCGCCGCCGGTCACGGTGACGTCGATCCCGCCGACAAGCTCGCCGACGGGTCGGCGATGGACGTCTGGAGGGCGATGGTGGCAGCGCAGGGTGGCGACCCCGACGCCGTGCTCCCCGAGGCCCGGGAGAGCAGCATCGTGCAGGCGCCGGCTTCTGGGGTGCTGAGCAGGCTGGATGCACTAGCAGTGGGGGTGGCTGCCTGGCGCTGCGGGGCGGGGCGCAGCCGCAAGGAGGATCCCGTGCAGGCCGGCGCGGGGGTGGTGCTGCACGCCAAGCCAGGAGATCGCGTGCACCAGGGCCAGCCTTTGCTGACGCTGCTCAGCGACGACGCCGACCGATTCGACCGCGCTATCGAAGCTTTGGACGGCAGCTTCGACATCTCTGACGGCGGCGACGTCACTCGTCCCGCGCTGGTGCTGGACAGGATCGATTGACAAAGGCCGGTCGAGGAACCGTCAGGCGCTGCCGGAGTGGACGTTCCTCGTCGTGATCCGCCAGGTTTGGATAGCAGGCGCCCGGAACAGCTTGACCCGGCAGTCGTTGTGGCCCGGAGCATACGAGGACAGGGTGCAGCGGCGAACCTTGTAGCGCTCGAAGTCGACGCCGTCGAAGCAGTAGCGCTTCGACCGAGGTGGCAATTTGAACGAGGGGCTGGTGCTGCGCTCGGTCGTCCGCGTCTTCTGGAAGTTGGCAGAGACGTCGGCTGATACCTTGGCGAATATCCAGGCCTTCGCCTCCACGCCGACGGTGATGCTGCCGCCCCAGGAGAACGTGTCGGTCTCCTTCGACGTACACGTCCCGGTGTTCCAGTTCGGCGTGTCGTTCACGTACTTGTAGCCCCAAGCAGGCTTGAACCGTGGGCGTAGGCGGTCGATGACTCTGATGCAGGTGCGGTAGCTCCCGCCCGTAGGGTAGCGATCCCACCGACAGTGACGGCGAGCCGAGGCCACTGAGCTCTCTGTTACCTGCTGTGAGGACACGACCGTCTGGCCGGCCATGGATGCCGCTACCGCCGGTGATCCGGCGCTGTGGAGGGCGCCTGCTTGCCCCGGCCACGCCGCTGCCGCAAGAGCGACTATCGCGCAGACAGTCGTAAGTCGGATGCGTCGATACATGATCGCTCCTCGGTGGTCGTCGGCAAGGGTCGCGACAGCCGCGTCCACGGGCACGATAGCCGGGTCGCCGGATTGCCGCAGTTGTCGGATCTGAGCCGAAAAGAGGTCAGGTCACCAGCAGGGTGAGAGTCTCGGCCACCAGGGCCGGCCGGTCTGAGATCTCGCCGTTGCGCCGAGCCTGTGCGGTGACCCGCAGGCTGACCTGGATGCCGCTGGGGACCGCACGTGCACCGGTGAGCTCGGCGCCCGCTCTGAGGTCGCTGCCGACGAGCACCGGTGCCGGGAAGCGCACCTTGTCAAGTCCGTAGTTCAGCCGGGTGGCCCAGCCCTCGTATCGGACAACCGACCCGATGAGGACCGGCAGCAGTGCCAACGTCAGGTAGCCATGGGCCACCGTCGTGCCGTACTGGCTGAGCGCGGCTCGGGCTGGGTCGACGTGGATCCACTGCAGGTCACCGGTGGCGGAGGCGAAGGCGTCGACGCGGGCCTGGTCTACGTGCAGCCAGCTGCTGTAGCCCAAGTGGTCGCCCACAGCTGCGGTCAGCTCGGCGGCGTCGACGAAGACGCGCGTCATGCGGGGATGGCGATGTCAGCCACGGGGACCCCCCGCGACGTACAGGACCTGGCCGGAGACGAAGGACGCCCCTTCGCTCACGAAGAACGACACGGCATGCGCGATGTCATCAGGGGTGCCCACCCGCGGCACCGGCGTCTCCGCCGCCCGGGCCGCCTGGAAGTCCTCGAAGCTCACTCCCAGCCGCTCGGCGGTGGCAGCTGTCATGTCGGTGACGATGAACCCGGGTGCGATGGCGTTGGCCGTGACGCCGAACTTGCCGAGCTCCAGAGCCAACGTCTTGGTGAACCCCTGCATACCGGCCTTCGCCGCGGCGTAGTTGGCCTGGCCGCGGTTGCCCAGCGCTGAGGTGCTCGAGAGGTTGACGATCCGGCCCCATCCCGCCGCGGTCATGGAGGACTGGGTGGCCCGGCTCATCAAGAAGGCCCCCCGCAGGTGCACGGACAGGACCGAGTCCCAGTCGGCCTCGGTCATCTTGAACAGCAGGTTGTCCCGGGTGATGCCGGCGTTGTTGACCAGGACGGTGGGAGGGCCCAGCTCATCGGTGACTCGCCCGACCGCAGCAGCGACGTCGTCGGCGTCGGCGACGTCAGCACCCACGGCGCAGGCTCGACCGCCCGACGAGGTGATCGCATCCACGGTGGGGCCGCAGGCGGCTTCATCGAGGTCGAGGACCGCGACCGCCAGTCCGTCGCTGCTCAGGCGCCGGGCTACCGCGGCTCCGATTCCCCGAGCGGCACCGGTGACGATGGCGACACGTTGGGGCGCAGGTGCCATCAGGGGCCGCCTTTCGCTCGGAGCCGAGGTCACCTGGGAGGATAGCCGGATGCATCAGGCTCGTGACCCCCGCTTCATCGATGTGCCCAAGGTGCTTCTGCACGATCATCTCGATGGCGGGCTGCGTGCCGCCACCATCGTCGAGATCGCCGACGCCGTCGGGCACCGGCTGCCCGCGGACGACGCCACCGAGCTGGACCGCTGGTTCGTCGCGGCCGCAAGCTCCGGCAGCCTGGTGCGCTACCTCGAGACGTTCGAGCACACCGTCGCCGTGATGCAGCGACCGGACGACCTGCGCAGAGTCGCCGCGGAGTGCGTCGAGGACCTGGCCCTGGACGGCGTCGTGTATGCCGAGGTGCGCTACGCCCCCGAACAGCACCTGACCACAGGGCTCGAGCTGGACGAGGTCGTGGAGGCGGTGCAGGCAGGCTTCGACGAGGGCAGAGCGCAGGCGGCGCGGCAGGGGCGTCCGATCGTGGTGCGCCAGATCCTCACGGCGTTGCGCTCGGCCGCGAACTCCGGGGAGATCGCCGAGCTCGCCGTGCGGCACCGCGACCGCGGTGTCGGTGGGTTCGACATCGCTGGGGCCGAAGCGGGTTTCCCTCCGACCCGGCACCTCAATGCCTTCGAGTACCTCCAACGCGAGAACTTCCACTTCACGATCCACGCCGGCGAGGCGTTCGGGCTGCCGTCGATCTGGCAGGCGCTGCAGTGGTGCGGCGCGGAACGGCTCGGCCACGGGGTCCGCATCGTCGACGACATCGAGGGGAGTGGCGAGGGCTACCAGCTGGGGCGGCTCGCGTCCTACGTACGCGACCGCCGCGTGCCGCTGGAGATGTGTCCGTCGTCGAACCTGCAGACCGGGGCGGCGCCGTCGATCGCAGAGCACCCCATCGGAATGCTCGCCGAGATGCGCTTTCGGGTGACGGTCAACACCGACAACAGGTTGATGAGCGGGACCACGCTGAGCCGTGAGATCGAGCTGGTCAGTGAGGCCTTCGGCTACGACCTCGACGACGTCAGGTGGTTCACCATCAACGCGATGAAGAGCGCCTTCCTGCCTTTCGACGAACGACTGCATCTGATCGAGCGCGTGATCAAGCCGGGGTACGCCGCGCTCGTCTGACCGTCAACTCGGAAGAGCGAGGGTCAGGCTCTCACCCCTGTCGACGAAGCCGAGCCGGCGGTAGAGCCGCAACGCCGTCGCGTTCTCGTGGCTCACGGCCAGGGAGACACCGGCGAGCGCCGCCGACCGCGCCGCGGCGAGGGTGCTCACCAGGAGTGCCGACCCGATTCCCTTGGCGGGACACGCCGGGTCGCGGAAGACGTCCAGCACCCACGGACCGCCGAACGGAGGCGTGCCCTCGCGGTCGACGATCACGCAGGCACCGACGATGCGGTGGTCGTACAACGCCAGCCGGGAGACATCCAGTACCGGTCCCAGCAGCTCCCCACGACTGATCGAGCGCATCTCCTGGGCTGCCGCCGCGGCATCTCGGGCGGCGTGGTCGGGGTGTCCCACCGGGTAGGACGCGACGTGGATGGCACCGAGATCGTCGGCGTACCTGTCGATCTGGCGGGCGCTCAGTGGCTCGATGGCCAGGCCTGGGACGACGTCGCCGGACGGGACCGCATGGAGGGGATGGCTCATCTCGTGAGCGTGCCGAAGTGTGCTGGCCCCGGCCGCCGACAGCGCTTCGGCCAGCGCGGTGTCGGAGGTGGAGAAGGCATGACCGCGTAACGAGTCGAGGACAGCGGTCGCCGCCACGTCAACCGGAGCGGTGGGGGGTCGCCAGGCGCCGTCGGCCCATGGGCGTCCGTCGCGAGTGCCTTCCGCGGGCGTGTACACCAGGACGACCCTGTCCCCGTGCTCGAGGCGCGTCCGGTCCGGCCAGTCCGCGAAGGGGTCGGTCTCGTTGCTCATGTCGCCCCTCAGATCCCGATCGGGTGCCACACCGTCTTGGTCTCGAGGAACGCCGTGAGCCGGGCAAGACCGGGGTCCACCGCCCAGTCGGGCTCCGCCCCTTCGGCCGAGTCGTCAGCGAGTCCTCCCTCGGCCTGCACCGGGACCCCGCTGGCACGCAGCACCCGCTTGAGGTTGTCGGCAGCGGCAAGCTCCAGGTCACGGGCCAACGCTGGATCGGCGACGCCCGTCAGGTCGATGGCGTTGACGTCGGCGTGCGAGGCGAGCCACGGGCTGACCTCGGCGACATCGCCGGTGAGGAGATTCACGACACCACCGGGTACGTCGGACGTGGCGAGGACCTCGGCCAGGTTGACCGCGGGGAGCGGCCGCCGTGTCGAAGCCATCACCACGCAGGTGTTGCCGGTGGTGATGATCGGAGCCAGCACGCTGACGAGACCCAGCAGCGATGACCGTTGGGGTGCCACGACCGCAACGACCCCGGTCGGCTCGGGGACCGAGAAGTCGAAGTACGGCCCGGCGACGGCGTTGGTCGACCCGACCACCTGAGCCACCTTGTCGGCCCAGCCCGCGTACCAGACGAGCCGGTCGATCGCCGCGGACACCGTGGCCTGCGCCGCCTTCCGCGCGCCGCCCTCGCTGCTGAGCACCGAGTCGACGAACTGCTCGCGCCGGTCCTCGAGGACCTCCGCGACGCGGTACACCACCTGGCCGCGGTTGTACGGCGTACGGCCGGACCAGCCCGGGAAGGCCTTGCGGGCGGCGACGACGCAGTCGCGAGCGTCCTTGCGGGACGCGCGTGCGGCGTTCGCCAGGAAGCGCCCGGCCGGGTCCGACACCACGTAGGAACGTCCGGACTCGCTACGAGGGAACGCGCCGCCAATGTAGAGCTTGTAGGTCTTGCGCACACCCAGGCGCACAGACGACTCAGTGGGCAAGGTAGGCCTCCAGACCGTGCCGGCCGCCCTCGCGGCCGAAGCCGGACTCCTTGTAGCCGCCGAAGGGGCTCGTGGGGTCGAAGCGGTTGAAGGTGTTGGCCCAGACCACCCCGGCCCGCAGGGCGTTGGCCATCCAGAGGATCCGCGAGCCCTTGTCGGTCCAGACACCGGCGGACAGCCCGAACGGCGTGTTGTTGGCCTTCTCGACCGCCTCGGCGGGCGTTCGGAACGTCAGGATCGACAGCACCGGCCCGAAGATCTCCTCGCGAGCGATCCGGTGAGCCTGCGAGACGCCGCTGAAGATCGTCGGCGGGAACCAGAAGCCGCGGTCGGGGAGCTCACACGGCGCGGACCATCTCTGGGCCCCTTCGGAGTCGCCCACCGCGGAGAGCTCATGGATCTTCGCGAGCTGCTCAGGGGAGTTGATGGCGCCCACGTCGGTGTTCTTGTCGAGCGGGTCGCCCAGGCGCAGTGTCGCCATCCGTCGCTTGAGACGCGCCAGGACGTCGTCGTAGACGCTCTCCTGAACGAGCAACCGAGAGCCGGCGCAGCACACGTGGCCCTGGTTGAAGAAGATCCCGTTGACGATTCCCTCGACGGCGGCGTCGATGGGCGCATCGTCGAAGACGATGTTGGCGGCCTTGCCTCCGAGCTCGAGGGTGATCCGCTTGTCGGTGCCGGCCACCTCGCGAGCGATCGCCTTCCCGACCTCCGTGGACCCGGTGAACGCGATCTTGTCCACATCGGGGTGCGCCACCAGGTGCTGTCCGGTGGCGCCAGGACCGGTGACGATGTTGACGACCCCGGGCGGGAGATCGGCCTGCTGGCAGATCTCGGCGAAGAGCAGCGCCGTCAGGGAGGTCGTCTCTGCAGGCTTGAGCACGACCGTGTTGCCGCAGGCCAGGGCGGGTGCGATCTTCCACGACAGCATGAGGAGGGGGAAGTTCCACGGGATGATCTGGGCGGCGACGCCGAGCGGCTGAGGGTCTGCGCCGTACCCGGCATGGGGGAGCTTGTCCGCCCAGCCTGCGTAGTAGAAGAAGTAGGCCGCCACCAACGGCAGGTCGACGTCGCGCGACTCCTTGATCGGCTTGCCGTTGTCGAGAGACTCGAGCACCGCCAGCTCACGCGAGCGTTCCTGGATGATCCGGGCGATCCGGTACAGGTACTTGGCGCGCTCCGCGCCGGGCATCGTGGACCAGACGCCGGAGTAGGCGTTCCTGGCTACTGCGACGGCACGGTCGACGTCGGCCGCGCTGGCCTCGGAGATCTCAGCCAGCACCTCCTCGGTGGCCGGGCTGACCGACTTGAAGCTCGAGCCACTGCCGTCGACGAACTCCCCGTCGATGAACAACCCGTAGGACGAGGCGAGGTTGACGACAGCGCGCGACTCGGGCGCCGGTGCGTACTCGAAGGCCATCTGCGTGCTCCTAGTCGAGCGTGAAGTAGTCGGGGCCGGAGTAGTGACCCGTGGCCAGCCTGGTGCGCTGCATGAGCAGGTCGTTGAGCAGCCGGGAGGCGCCGAAGCGGAACCAGGCCGGATCGAGCCAGTCGTCGCCGACAGTCTCGTTGACCATGACGAGGTAGCGGATGGCGTCCTTGGCAGTGCTGATGCCGCCGGCCGCCTTCACGCCCACCTGGCGTCCTGTGGCGTCGCGGAAGTCGCGGACCGCCTCGAGCATGGTCAAGGTGACGGGCATGGTGGCGGCAGGCTGCACCTTGCCGGTGCTCGTCTTGATGAAGTCGGCGCCGGCGAGCATCGCCAGCCACGAGGCCCGTCGGACGTTGTCGTAGGTCACCAGCTCACCTGTCTCGAGGATGACCTTGAGGTGGGCATCGGGGGAGTCCTGCGATCTCCTCGAGCACGCCTGCTTGACCGCCACGATCTCGTCGAACACCCGGGTGAAGTCGCCGGCGAGGAACGCCCCGCGGTCGATGACCATGTCGATCTCGTCGGCGCCGGCCTCCACGGCCTGGCGGGTGTCGAGCAGCTTGATGTCGAGCGCGGCCCGCCCGGAGGGGAAGGCGGTGGAGACCGAGGCCACGGCCACGCCAGACCCTCCCAGCGCTGTGCGGGCCGAGCTCACCATGTCGGGGTAGACGCAGATGGCTGCAACGCGCGGGCAGGACGGGTCCGCTGGGTCAGGCCGTACCGCCTTGGCGCACAGGGCGCGGACTTTGCCGGGGGTGTCTTGGCCCTCGAGTGTGGTGAGATCGATCATCGAGATCGCCAGGTCGAGGGCCCAGGCCTTGGAGGCGGCTTTGATCGACCGCGTCGCCAGGCCCGCAGCCCGTGCTTCGCATCCCACCTGGTCGACGCCGGGGAGACCCTTCAGGATCCGCTGCAGCGCTACCGGACTCGAGGCTGCCTCGTCGGGCAGCGTCTGCGCGGGCGCAGCAACGGGACCGTTCACAGGGCCAGTCTAGGGCGACGCGACCCGGCCAGCAGTGGCCCGCAGGCACTCCGGTGGCCGGCTGCCATCAGCGCGGAGGCAGCCGCTCGCTGGATACAGTGAACGGGTGACCAACGCAGCGGTGAGGGCGGCCGGTGACGAGGAGACGAAGCTGCCTGTCTCGACGGGATGGTGGTTCGGCTGGCTCGTCGTCGGGCTCGCGGCGCTGGCGGTAGCGGCCCTCCTCGCCGGAGACCCCGTTGGCGACCGTGACGCCATCGCGATCATCCTGCTCGTGGCCTTGGTGACGTGGGTGACGCTGGTCCGCCCCCGCGTGGTGGCCCACGCCAATGGCGTCCTGTTGCGCAACATGCTGCACGACATCTTCGTCCCCTGGTCCAAGATCGAGAGGGCCCGGGTGTTGCAGACCTTGCACGTCGTCACCGACGACGCCAGCTTCCAGGGCCTTGGCGTGAGTCGCTCCGCGCGGTCGATCGCGAAGCAGAACCACGGCCGGAGCTCGATGGTCTTCCCTGCCTCGGGCGCGGGCTTGTTCGGAGCCGAAGCAGGTCCACGCCAAAGGACGGGCTCGTCGGTGCGCCCCCCGACGGAGATCGCCTATCAGGACTACATCGAGACGGTGATCCGGGACCGGGCTCGCGATGCCCGACCGGACGACCTGCGGCCGGTGACGGCGTGGGCCTGGGAGGCTGTGGCGGCCCTCGCGGCGGCGGCCGCTCTGCTGTTCGCGGTCCTGGCCTGAGAGCTCGGGCACATCCGCCACCGGCCCGCGGCCGCTACAGGCCCGCAGCCGATGTCAGGCCGATCCGGATGGCTGCCAGCCGGGCGGCGGCAGCAGCGCGCGCGGCCGGCAGGTCACCCGCCGCCGCAGCGGCGGGGATGACGACCTCCAGGTAGCACTTGAGCTTGGGTTCGGTGCCCGAGGGGCGTACCACCACCCGCCCACCGGACTCGAGGTGGTACCGGAGCGCATCCGTCCCGGGGAGCTCGGCAGTGCCATCTCGCATGTCCTCGATCGTCTCCACTGCGAGACCGCCCAGCTCGTGAGGCGGTGACTGCCGCAAGTGGGCCATGATCGCGTCGATGCGGGCCAGGTCGTCGACTCGCACCGAGAGCTGGTCCGTGGCATGCACGCCGTACTCGCGGGCGATGTCGTCGAGCCGCTCGAGCAGTGTGCTTCCCGACGCCTTCAGCTCGGCCGCGAGCTCGGCCACCCGCAGCAAGGCGGAGACGCCGTCCTTGTCGCGGACGAGGTCCGGCGCGACGCAGTAGCCCAAGGCCTCCTCGTAGCCGTAGCTGAGCCCCTCGACCCGGCCGATCCACTTGAATCCCGTAAGCGTCTCCTGGTAGCCCACGCCATGCGCACGGGCCATCCGCCCGAGCAGTGAGGACGACACGACCGTGGTGGCGAAGACGCCGCGAGCGCCTCGCTGCAGCAGGTGCGAGGCCAGCAGCACGCCGAGCTCGTCACCGCGGAGGACCCGCCAGCCCTCACCGGTCGGGACCGCCACCGCGCACCGGTCGGCGTCCGGATCGTTGGCCACGACGAGGTCGGCGCCGCGCTGCTCGGCCAGGGCCAGCGCGAGGTCGAGCGCTCCCGGCTCCTCGGGGTTGGGGAAGGCCACCGTGGGGAACTCAGGGTCCGGCTCGGCCTGCTGCGGTACGACCGTCGGGGCGGCGAAGCCGGCACGTCGCAGCACCTCGCCGGCCGTTGCGGCGCCGACGCCGTGCAGGGGCGTGTAGACCATGGCGAGCTCTCGAGGCGAGTCCCGGAGTGGCAACGCAGCGACCGCGTCGAGGTAGGCGTCGACGAGCTCGTCGCCGAGGACCTCTTCGCCCTGGGCTTGCGGAACGGCGCGCACCGACGCGACTTCGGCGATCTCCCGCGATATCTGGACGTCGGCCGGCGGCACGATCTGCGTACCGTCACCCAGGTACACCTTGTAGCCGTTGTCGCGAGGCGGGTTGTGCGACGCGGTCACCATCACGCCGGCAACCGCTCCCAGGTGGCGGACCGCGAAGGCCAGCACCGGTGTCGGGAGAGGGCGCGGCAGCAGCTGGGCGTGCAGGCCGGCGCCGCGCATGACGTGAGCGGTGTCGCGGGCGAAGACGTCGGAGTTGTGGCGCGCGTCGTAGCCGATGACCACCGTCCCGGTCCCGGCCGTGGCGGTGAGGTAGGCGGCCAGCCCCGCGGCAGCACGAATGACGACGGCGCGGTTCATCCGGTTGGGACCCGCCGCCAGCGCGCCCCGAAGGCCCGCAGTGCCGAACTGCAAGGTGCCCGAGAAGCGGTCGAGGAGCTCTGCTGATGCTCCCTCGTCACGTTCGGCGTCGCGCAGCAGCTGGCTGAGCTCGCTGCGGGTGGCGTCGTCGGGATCGTCGTCGATCCAGGCCTCGACGTGCGAGCGAAGCTCGGGGGTGACGCTCACGGTCGCTCACCCTCGAACGGGCGACGGTCGAGCGCGGCGCTGGCGTACGGCCCACCGACGCGGGCGCCTTCCATGGCGTCGTCGGGTCCTGGCTCGGGGGGTTCGAGCTCGGCGGCGTCGTCGCGCGGCACGTACCCGATCGCGCGGCCGGGCTCGAGGTCCCACCAGGCATCGCGGTTGGCCGAGATGCCGTAGATGGGGTAGTAGCCGTCGAGCTCGGCCGTCAAGGCGGCCGACACCATCCGGATACAGTCGCCGTGCGACAGCCAGGTGGCGAGGTTGCGCCGGCTTTGCGGCGCTTCGAGGAAGCTTCCTATCCGCATCGCGACGCTGGAGATGCCGTACCGGTCGGCGTACAGGCTGAGCAGTGCCTCGGCCGCGACCTTGCCGACGCCGTAGAAGGTGTCGGGGCGCATTGCGACATCGACACCAAGGCACTGCGTTCGCGGGTGCATGCCGACGGCGTGGTTACTGCTGGCGTAGACCATACGTCGCACATCGGACTGCACCATCGCGTCGAGCAGGGCTGCCGTGGTCTCGACGTGGCCGTGCAGGATCGTCGGCAGGTCGGACTCCGTTGCCACTCCGGCCAGGTGCACGACGGCGTCCATGCCGTCCACCGCACGGGCCGCGACGTCCGGATCCGCGCAGTCCCCCACCACCACGCCACCGGCGAAGGCGGTCTCCGGTTCGCGCAGGTCGAGAGCGCGCAGCTCATGGTCGGGCCGCAGGCCGTCAGCCAGGACGGATCCGATGCTCCCAGCCGCACCGGTGAGAAGGACCCTCACGACGCGACTCGTGGCAGCACGTCGGCCAGCAGCTGACCCATCCGTCCGGCGGCGGCGTTGCCGGCGGCCAGTACCTCGGCATGGTCCAGCGGTTCTCCGGTGCTCCCGGCCGCGGCATTGGTGACCAGCGAGAGGCCGAGTACCTCCATTCCAGCCTCGCGTGCCGCGATCGCTTCCAGGGCTGTCGACATGCCGACCAGGTCGCCACCCAGGGCGCGGACCATGGTGACCTCGGCCGGCGTCTCGTAGTGCGGACCGGGGAACTGCACGTAGACGCCCTCGTCCAGGCCGGCGTCGGCCTCTCGGCACAACGCGCGCAGCCGGGGTGAGTAGACATCGGTGAGGTCCACGAACCGTGGTCCGACGAGGGGCGAGCTCGCGGTCAGGTTGATGTGGTCGCTGATCAGGACCGGCGTACCCGGCGCCCATTCCGGCCGCAGGCTGCCACAGCCGTTGGTGAGGACAATGGCCCGACACCCGGCCGCGGCCGCGACGCGGGTCGCGTGCACGACCGCGGCCACCCCGCGTCCCTCGTAGAGGTGCGTGCGACCGAGGAACACCAGAGCCTTGACGCCGCCGGAGTCGAGGCAGCGGACGCGACCGGAGTGCCCTGCCACGGCGGGCGGTACGAACCCGGGCAGATCGGCGGTCGTCAGCTCCGACACCGCCTCGCCGATGGCGTCGGCGGCCGGCAGCCATCCCGACCCGAGCACGACGGCGACGTCGTAGCTGGTCATACCCGTCTGCTGGTGAAGCACTTCTGCGGCCTGGTCGGCGAGGTCGTACGGCGTCGTCTCGGAATGCACGGCTCGACCGTACCGCCCGGAGAGCTCGTTCGGGCGGGAGGCTACTCGCTGACGCTGCGGCAGGGACGCGTCCGCAGGTCGTGGACGTAGTCGTCCGGCGCTCCGGCAGCGTGCGCCGCCTCGCTGAGGACGCTGAGGTAGCTGGCCGACGGCAGGCCGCCTTCGTAAGCCTCCAGCACGTACAACCAGACGAGCTCCTCGCCTTCGAGGGTCTGCGCGCGCAGCTTGACCTTGCGGAACAGCCCCATCTCCCAGCGGTCGAGCTCGGCCTGGTCCGCGGCCGCGATCTCGTACAGGCAGACGAACACCTGCGACTGCGGGTCCTCGACGATCGTCGCCATGGCGCCGTCCCAGCCGGCGTCCTCGCCGGCGAACGTCAACCGCCACCCCATCAGCCATCCGGTGCCACGGAAGGGGGAGTGCGGGCAGCGGAGAACCATTCGAGCCGGATCGAGGTTCGAGCCGTACGCCGCATAGAGCACCACGGGCTGCAGGCTATCGTGACGGCGTGACCCGAGTGGTGATCGTGGGTGGGGGGCCGGGCGGCTACGAAGCCGCCCTCGTCGGCGCACAGCTGGGTGCCGAGGTCGTCCTCGTCGACCGCGACGGACTGGGCGGGTCCGCGGTGCTGACCGACTGCGTGCCCTCCAAGACGCTCATCGCCACCGCAGAGCTGATGACCTCGATCGAGGAGTCACGAGAGCTGGGCGTGCGATTCGGTCACGTCGCCGACGGCGACGAGGTGGCGTCCGTCGACCTCGCAAAGGTCAACGCCCGGGTGAAACGCCTTGCCGCCTCCCAGTCACATGACATCGCCGGCAAGCTCGCTGCGGAGTCTGTTCGCGTCATCCGTGGCACTGGTCGACTCGCCTCGGCCGAGACGGTGGTCGTGAGCACGGACGACGGCGAGGAGACCTTGTCTGCCGACGCGGTCCTGCTGGCCACCGGCGCGCAACCGCGGATACTCCCGAGCGCGCCGCCGGACGGCGAGCGCATCCTTACCTGGGAGCAGGTGTACGACGTCGACGAGCTGCCGCAACGGCTGATCGTCATCGGGTCCGGGGTCACCGGCGCCGAGTTCGCAAGCGCCTACAACGCGCTGGGGTGCGACGTGGTCCTGGTGAGCAGCCGCGACCGGGTGCTGCCCGGTGAGGATCCCGAGGCGGCGGAGGTGCTCGAGGCGGTGCTCAAGCGGCGCGGGATGACGGTGCTGAGCAGGTCACGGGCCAAGGGCGTGACCCGGCAGGGCGACGGCGTGCTCGTGAGCCTCGACGACGGATCGACCGTCGAAGGCTCGCACTGCCTGGTGGCGGTCGGCTCGGTTCCCAACACGGCTGACCTCGGCCTGGCGGCCGCGGGCGTGGCCACGGACGACGCTGGCTTCATCCCCGTCGACCGCGTCTCCCGCACGTCGGCCCGGGGCGTCTACGCAGCCGGCGACTGCACCGGGGTCCTCATGCTGGCCTCGGTCGCAGCGATGCAGGGGCGGATCGCCATGTGGCACGCCCTCGGCGACGCGGTCAAGCCCCTGGACCTGAAGGCGGTCTCGTCCAACGTCTTCACCGCCCCCGAGATCGCGACGGTCGGCTGGACCCAGTCGTCGATCGACGCGGGCGAGATCGACGCGCAGAGCGTGATGCTTGCCTTGGCGGGAAATGCCCGGGCGAAGATGCAGGGCGTCACCGACGGTTTCGTGAAGCTGTTCTGCCGTCCGGGCACGGGGATCGTCATCGGCGGGGTTGTGGTCGGCCCCCGAGCGAGCGAGCTCATTCACGCTGTGTCGCTCGCTGTCGAGGGGCGGCTGACCGTCGACGACATGGCCTACGCCTTCACGGTGTACCCGTCCATGTCCGGCTCCGTGGCGGAGGCCGCCCGACAGCTGCATCTGTACGGGTAGCGACGGCCTCTTCGAGCCCGACTTCGGTGCCGAGAGTTACAGGGCTGTAACTACAGCATCGTAGTATAAGAATCTGGCCCATGCCTGGCGGCGAGGGTGGTTTCTCGGTGTAATCACACTGTGGCTGTGAGTCACATCAACACCGTTGACCCCACCCGTCCCACTTCGAGAAGCCTCTCCGAGAGCCTTCCGCCAGGAGTCCCCTCATGCCAGTTCCGCCGTCCTTCCGCCGCGTCTTGGGGCGGCCCGTACCGCTAGCCCTGTGTGCCAGCATGCTGGCCGTGTCCGCAGCAGGTGCTGCCCTACCGACCCACGCTGCACCGGCGGTGAAGGCGGCGCTGCCAGCGCTGACCAGCGGTGGTTCGGCGATCGCAGCGCCACCCGCTGCGCCGGCGGCCGCTGCGGCACGAGGGTCCGGTGTCACGGCGCTGCCGATTCCGGCCGCTGCCGGCCGGCACGCGGCGGCGTCGACCGTTGCCCCGTCGGACCGGCTCACTGGTCGCCTCGTCGGGTACGTCAAGCGACCGGTCGTCTCGAAGTTCTCCCTGGTGGCCGTCACCTGGGACTCGACCACGTCGGCGGAGTCGGAGTCGGTCATTGCGCAGCTGCGGACCCGAACGGACGGCACCTGGTCGTCGTGGACGGAGCTGGTGCCGGATACCGACGGCCCCTCGGCAGCCGAGGACGGCTCGGTCAGAGCCGGCACGGCGCCGTTCTGGGTGACGCGCGCGACGGGAGTGGAGGTCGCGGTGTACACCTCGGGCGGAAAGTCGCCGACCGGCCTCGAGGTCGCCACCATCAGTCCCCGCTCCGACCGGGGCTGGCGGGCGCCGTCCGCTTCCCGGGCGCTGACCTCGTCGAAGCTGGGCCCTCGGGCCGGAACGTTCCCGCGGATCCCCAAGATCGTGACGCGCGCGCAGTGGGGCGCTGACGAGAGCCTGGGCGACGGTTGCTGGGACCCCCGTTACGGCACGCGCTTCGACGCCGCGATCGTGCACCACACGGCCGGAAGCAACGACTACTCGCGGCGCCAGGCGGCCTCGATCGTGCGCGGAGTCCTCGCCTACCACACGGTGTCCCGCGGCTGGTGCGACATCGGGTACAACTTCCTCATCGACCGTTACGGCACGGTGTACGAGGGCCGGGCGGGCGGCATCCGTAAGGCCGTGCGAGGAGCCCACTCCGGGGACTACAACGTCAACACCACCGGAATCTCCGTGATGGGGAACTTCGACCTGGTCGGCCCTCGCCGGGCGATGAAGCACTCGCTCGTGCAGCTGATCGCGTGGCGGCTGGGGGCGGCATACCACGGCGCCTACGGCAAGCCCTTCATCTTCGATGGCCGCTTCAGCCGGATCTCCGGTCACCGCGACGTGATGCAGACCGCGTGCCCCGGCCGCCACGTCTACTCCTGGCTGCCCACGCTCCGCGAGCGCGTCTCGCTGCGGCTGGGTGACTACCGGTCCAAGATCGAGCGGGCGTGGCGCAAGGGCGGCGCCAAGAGGGGTGACCTGGGTGCGGTCAGAATCGGCGAGCGGGGAGAGGACGGGGGGCGCCACACCACGTTCGCCCGGGGCCGGATGTATTCCAGCTCTGGCGGCGTGCACACCCTGTGGCGCGGCCCGATCTTGACCCGGTATGTCTCCACGGGTGAGACCGGGGGCAAGCTCGGCTACCCCACCAGTGAGCAGCGGGCCGTCGACGGTGGCGTTCGCGTCGGCTTCGAGCACGGCACCATCACCTACGACCGGTCGACCGGCAAGACCATTGTGAAGCTGCGATGACATGGCAGGCGGCGGCCAGGCGGCGCGCAGCCGGCGGCGTGGGCCTGGCTTCGGCGGTGGCCGCGCTGGCGCTGCCCAGCTCGCTCGCCGCTGTGCCGCAGGCAGCGGTGCACCACCAGAGCGGGGTGACGGCGGCCAGCGACGGGAAGGGCGTGGCAGTGGTTCGCTCCCCGTTGGTGCTTCAGGGCCACGGGTACGGCCATGGGCACGGGATGAGCCAGTACGGGGCACAGGGCGCTGCTCTGCAAGGCCTCGGCTATCGCTCCATCGTCGACTTCTACTACCCGGGGACACGCCTGCGGGAGTACTCCGGCCACATCAGGGTCTTGCTCAGTGCCGCCGTGTCGTCCAACCTGCAGGTCCGCCCGGCGAAGGGCCTCCGGGTACGGAACATGGCGACAGGGGTCGCCTGGCGGTTGCCGGCGGGGCGGGGGGTGGACCGCTGGCGGCTCACCGGCGTCGACGGCGGCGGCACCGCAGTCGAGTCTCACGACGCGAGAGGCTGGAGCCGCTGGCCGTTGCCCAACGGCAGGACCTCGCTCAGAGCAGCAGCCCAGTTCCGCGCCAACGGCGCGCTGACGCTGTTGCAAAGAGACGGCGCGAGCATGGTCGCGACGAGGTACCGCGGGGGGCTGAGACTCGTCCAGCCGGCTGCCGGCTCGGCGTCGCGCGACACCGTCAACGTCCTCGGGATCGACGCCTACGTCAGCGGGGTCGTCCCGCTCGAGGTGCCGTCGTCCTGGGAGCCAGCCGCGCTGCGGGCGCAGTCCGTGGCAGCGCGCAGCTATGCCGCCTGGCACCGCGCCCAGTACAGGGATCGGTACTACCACATCTGCGACACCACGTCGTGCCAGGTGTACGGCGGAGCGGCGGCCGAGCAGCCCTCCACGAACGCCGCGGTGCAGGCCACCTCCCGCGAGGTGCTGAAGCACGACGGCAAGCCTGCGCTGACCCAGTTCTCGTCGTCGTCCGGCGGGTGGACCGCGGACGGTGGTCTGCCCTACCTGCGAGCGCAGCGGGACACCTTCGACGGCTTCTCCGGCAACCCGATGCACACCTGGACGGTCAGCATCCCGGCTGCCACCGTGGAGCGGGGTTACCCAGCTCTGGGCCGCTTCGTCAGCCTGCGAGTTGTTCGCCGCGACGGCCACGGTGACTGGAACGGTCGCGTGGAGCAGCTCCGGCTCGTCGGGACCAAGGGCACCGTCGCGTTGTCCGGCGACGACATGCGGCTGAGGTACGGCCTGCGCTCCTCCTGGTTCCGTGTCCGGCCCTAGCTGACGCGTCGAGGGCGCCGGTCGGGCTGAGTCAGGTTCGGCCGGGTCCGGGTTTGGGTCGGGTCGAGGTCGGGTCAGGTCGGGTCGGGTCAGGTGGACACGACGACGACCAGATCGCCACCCTCCACACTGCGCGGGCCGTCCAGTGCCACGCGCTCGATGGTTCCGCTCACCGGGGTCGTGATCGACGCCTCCATCTTCATCGCCTCGATCGTCGCGACCACCTCGCCCGCCTCGACGGTGTCGCCGACGCCGCGCACCAGGGCCACCACGCCGTCGAACGGCGCTCCGATCTGCTCGGGGCGGTTGGGGTCGGCACGCTCCCTCACCGGTGCGTCCGAGGAGACGGAGCGGTCTCGTACCGACACCGGGCGCATCTGCCCGTTGATGGTGCACATGACAGTACGGATGCCGCGCTCGTCGGGCTGGCTGATCGACTCCAGCCCGACGATCAGCCGCACCCCCTCGGCGAGATAGATGTCGCGCTCGTCGTCGAAGTCCAACCCGTACAGGAAGTCCCGGGTCGGGACGACGGAGATGTCGCTGAAGCGCTCACGGGAGTCGGCGAACTCCCGGGCCGGCCCAGGGAACAGCAAGCGGTTGAGCGTGTTCCTGCGGTCGGTACTCAGGCTGTCCGCGTCGTCGTCGGACAACACCAGGTCGCGCGACGGCACTGAGCGCCCGGCGAGGGCCCTGGCACGGAAGGGTTCGGGCCACCCGCCCGGGGGGTCGCCCAGCTCGCCGGTCAGGAAGCCGATCACCGAGTCCGGTACGTCGAACGATCCCGGGTCCGCCGCGAACTCCGCTGGATCGGCCCCGACGGCGACCAGGTGGAGGGCGAGATCTCCGACCACCTTGCTGGTCGGAGTGACCTTGACGATGTTGCCGAGGATGTCGTTCGCGGCTGCGTACATGTCCTCGATCTGCTCGAACTTGTCACCCAGCCCCAGCGCGAGTGCCTGCTGCCGCAGGTTGGACAGCTGGCCACCGGGGATCTCGTGCGTGTACACCCGACCGGTGGGAGCAGGCAGTCCTGACTCGAAGGGCGCGTAGAGGCGACGCGTGGCCTCCCAGTACGGCTCCAGGTCGCACACCGCCGACAACGACAGTCCGGTCGCGCGTTCGGTGGCGTCGGTGCCCGCCACGAGGGCCGAGAGGGCCGGCTGGCTCGTGGTGCCCGCGAGCGCGGCGTTGGCGGCGTCCACGGCGTCCACCCCGGCGTCGATGGCGGCCAGCAGAGTGGCCAGCTGGCCTCCGGGAGTGTCGTGGGTGTGCAGATGGACCGGCAGGTCGAACCGCTCCCTCAGGGCCGTCACCAGGAGGCGAGCGGCGGGGGCGCGCAGCAGGCCGGCCATGTCCTTGATGGCCAGCACGTGCGCTCCTGCGTCGACGATCTGCTCGGCGAGCCTCAGGTAGTAGTCCAGCGTGTACAGCCGTTCGGACGGGTCCGTGAGGTTGCCCGTGTAGCACAGGCACACCTCCGCCAGCGTCGTCCCGGTCGCCTGCACGGCGTCGATGGCCGGTCGCATCTGCTCCACGTCGTTGAGGGCGTCGAAGACCCGGAAGATGTCGATGCCGGTAGCCGCCGCCTCGGTGACGAAGGCGTCGGTCACCTGCGTCGGGTACGGCGTGTACCCCACGGTGTTGCGGCCGCGTAGCAACATCTGCAGCGCGATGTTCGGCACGGCTTCGCGCAGCGCCCCGAGCCGCTCCCAGGGGTCCTCGGCCAGGAACCGCAGGGCGACGTCGTACGTGGCGCCACCCCAAGCCTCCAGGGAGAGCAGCTCGGGCGTCATCCGGGAGACATGGTCGGCCACCCCGACCAGGTCGCGCGTTCGGACCCGGGTGGCCAGCAGCGACTGGTGGGCGTCCCGCATCGTGGTCTCGGTCACCGCGACCGCGCGCTGCTCACGAAGGGCCGCCGCGAAGCGGGCCGGGCCGAGCTCGAGGAGCCGGTTGCGCGACCCCGCCGGCGGCGAGGTGGACACGTCGAGCGTGGGCAGCTTCGTGTGCGGCTCGACCTTGGTGGGAGCCGGGCCGAAGGGCTTGTTGACGGTGACGTCGGCCAGATACTGCAGCAGCCGGGTGCCACGGTCCGCCGACGAGCGCGCCGTGAGCAGGCTCGGGTGCTGGTCGATGAACGACGTCGTCACCCGGCCGGCCCGGAAGTCCGGGTTGTCCAGGACCGCCTGGAGGAACGAGATGTTGGTCGCCACACCGCGGATACGGAACTCGGCCATCGCCCGGCGGGCCCGGTCCACCGCCATCTCGAAGGTCCGCCCGCGGCAGGTCAGCTTCGTCAGCATCGAGTCGAAGTACGCCGAGATCTCCGCGCCGGTGTACGTGGTGCCGCCGTCGAGCCGGATGCCTGCTCCGCCGGGGGAGCGGTACGCGGTGATGCGGCCGGTGTCGGGACGGAACCCGTTGGCGGGGTCCTCCGTGGTGATGCGGCACTGTAGCGCCGCGCCGCGTACGACGATGCCGCCTTGGTGCAGGCCAAGGTCGGCGAGGGTCTCGCCGGACGCGATGCGTAGCTGCGCCTGCACCAGGTCGACGTCGGTGATCTCCTCGGTCACGGTGTGCTCGACCTGGATGCGGGGGTTCATCTCGATGAAGACGTGCCGGCCCTGCGGGCTGACGAGGAACTCGACGGTGCCGGCGTTGCAGTAGCCGATCGCGCGCGCGAAGGCGACGGCGTCGGCGCAGATCCGGCTGCGCAGGTCCGGATCGAGGTTGGGCGCCGGGGCGATCTCGATGACCTTCTGGTGACGCCGCTGGAGCGAGCAGTCCCGCTCGAACAGATGGATGACCTCGCCCCGCGAGTCGGCCAGGATCTGGACCTCGATGTGACGCGGATCGACGACGGCCTCCTCGACGAAGACCGTACGGTCGCCGAAGGCGCCGTCCGCCTCCCGCATCGCCGACTCGACGGCCTCGCGCAGGCGCTCCGGGTCGTCGACCCGTCGCATCCCGCGTCCGCCTCCTCCGGCCACCGCCTTCACGAACACCGGGAAGTGCAGCTCGGTTGCGGATGTGCAGATCTCGTCGACGTCACGGGAAGGAGCCACATTGGCGAGCACCGGCACTCCGGCCGCCCGGGCGGCTTCCACGGCGCTGGACTTGTTCCCGGTCAGTCGCAGTACCTCCGTCGGTGGTCCGACGAACACCAGCCCGGCGTCCGCGCAAGCCCGGGCGAGCGCCGGGTTCTCCGAGAGGAAGCCGTAGCCGGGATAGACGGCCTCGGCACCGGCGCTGACCGCGGCCGCGACGATGGCGTCGGGGTCGAGGTAGGCCCGGACCGGGTGGCCACGCTCACCGATCTCGTAGGCCTCGTCCGCCTTGAGCCGATGCTCCGAACCGCGGTCCTCATACGGGAACACCGCGACGGTCCTGGCTCCCAGCTCGTAGGCCGCCCGGAATGCCCTGACCGCGATCTCGCCGCGGTTTGCCACCAGAACCTTCGCGAACATGCCGACGAGGCTATTGCCTGCAGCCCCGCTGCGGGGCGCGGGTCTGCTCCCTGGAACGCGCGGTGCTACTCCTTGATCTCGCAGAGCACCTTGCCGGTCGACACACTGGCGCCGACGTCGGCCGCGAGCTGGGTGACGACACCCGACTTGTGGGCATGAATGGGCTGCTCCATCTTCATCGCCTCGAGGACCACGACGAGATCGCCCTGAGCGACCGAGTCGCCCTCGCTGACCGCGACCTTGACGATGGTGCCTTGCATGGGCGCTGTCAGGGCGTCTCCACCGGCCGCCGCCGCGCCCTTGGTCGCGCGCTTTCGCCGGACCAGCGAGGTGGCCGACGCGACGGCGGCGCCGCCCGCCGCGGCGATGTCCGCCGGCAGCGACACCGATAGGCGTCTGCCCGCGACCTCGACGGTCACGGTGCGGCGCTCGACGGCCTCCTCGACGGCCGGCTGACCGTCGTACGGCGCAATGTCATTGACGAACTCGGACTCGATCCAGCGGGTGTGGACTGCGAACGCCGACGTGTTCGCGGCAAAGGCTGGATCATCGACGACGCGGCGATGGAAGGGCAGCACGGTCGGCATCCCTTCGACGACGAACTCGCGCAGCGCCCGCCGGGAGCGGGCCAACGCCTGGTCCCTGTCGGCACCGGTGACGATCAGCTTGGCCACCAAGGAGTCGAAAGCGCCGGGAACGGTCTCGCCGAGGTCGTAGCCGCTGTCCACGCGCACGCCCGGCCCCGCCGGTGGCTGCCACGTCGTCAATGTGCCGGGTGCCGGCATGAAGTTGCGGCCGGCGTCCTCAGCGTTGATGCGGAACTCGATCGAGTGCCCCCTGACCTCGGGATCGTCGTACCCGAGCGGCTCTCCGGCGGCGATGCGGAACATCTCACGGACCAGGTCGATGCCGGTGACCTGCTCGGTGACGGGGTGCTCGACCTGCAGGCGGGTGTTGACCTCGAGGAACGAGATGGTGCCGTCCTGGCCGACCAGGAACTCACAGGTCCCGGCGCCCCGGTAGCCGGCCTCGCGCAGGATCGCCTTGGATGCTGTGTAGAGCGTGCTCCGCTGGTCGTCGGACAGGTACGGGGCAGGCGCCTCCTCGACCAGCTTCTGGTGCCGGCGCTGCAGCGAGCAGTCCCGGGTCGACACGACGACGACGTTCCCTCGGGAATCGGCGAGGCACTGCGTCTCCACGTGGCGGGGTCGATCGAGGTAACGCTCCACGAAGCATTCGCCCCGTCCGAACGCGGTGACCGCCTCACGGACAGCGGAGTCGTACATCTCGGTGATCTCGTCCTCGGTGCGAGCGACCTTGAGGCCCCTCCCGCCGCCGCCGAAGGCGGCCTTGATCGCGATGGGCAGGCCATGCTCGCGGGCGAAGGCGACCACCTCGGTCGCGTCGCGAACCGGGTCCGGTGTGCCGGCCACGAGAGGCGCGCCGACCCGGGCGGCGATATGCCGCGCCTGGACCTTGTCGCCGAGGGCGTCGATGGCCTCGGGTGGCGGCCCGATCCAGATGAGACCGGCCGCGGCCACCGCTCGCGCGAAGTCGGCGTTCTCCGCCAGGAACCCGTATCCGGGATGCACCGAGTCGGCACCGCACCGGCGCGCCGCCGCGATGATCTTGTCGATCGAGAGGTAGGTGTCCGCCGGGTTCGAGCCGTCGAGGCTGAACGCCTCGTCCGCCAGCCGCACGTGCAGGGCGTCGCGGTCCGGTTCGGCGTACACCGCCACGCTGGCGATGGCGGCGTCGCGGCACGCCCGGATCACGCGAACGGCGATCTCGCCTCGGTTGGCGATCAGCACCTTGGTCAGCTCGGGCACGAGGAACTCCTTGGGTGCAGACGACCGGCGGCTCCGTCGGCAGTCTAGGGCCAGCCCGGCGCATCGCGGGCTGCTCCCGAACGCGCCTAGAGTGTGAGGTGATACCCCCACCCCCGACCGCAGGAGCTCATCGCCATGACCAGCTCGCATCACCCCGACGCCGACCGCCCCTCCGACGACGCCGCCGACCGGAACGTGCATACGTCCGGTGACGGGGCCACTTCGAGCGCCGGCGACGACCCGAACACCGGGTCCTTCAGCGGAGGGATCTTCGGCCAGGGCCAGGACAGGCCCGACGACGAGGGGGAAGGCGTCTTCGACCAGGGTCGGCCGGAGTCGGCGGAGACCCCGGGACAAGGCGTCTTCGACCAGGGTCACGAGGAGCCGCAGGATGTCGAGGAGGAAGGCGTCTTCGACCAGGGCCAGGGGTCGTCCAGCGACTTCGGTGAAGGCACCCGTTGAGCGTGGGGGCTGTCGGAACGCCGTTGCCACGTCGCATCGTCGCCTGAGGGGACTGACGTGAGCTTCGGGCTTACCGCTGAGCAGGAGGAGTTCCGCCAGATCGTGCGGGAGTTCGCCGAGGGCGAGATCGCGCCGCACGCGGCGTCCTGGGACAAGGCGCACCACTTCCCGGTGGAGACCGTGCGTGCCATGGGGTCACTCGGCCTGTTCGGCATCACGGCGCCCGAGGAGTACGGCGGGGCCGGGGCTGACGGTGACTTCACCAGTCTGTGCGTCGCCATCGAGGAGATCGGCCGCGTCGACCAGTCGATGGGGATCACCCTGGAGGCGGCAGTCGGACTGGGCATCACGCCTCTGCTGGCGTACGGGACCGAGGAGCAGCGCGCCACCTGGCTCCCGGACCTGGTGGCGGGCCAGGCGCTGGCCGGCTTCGGGCTCACCGAAGCCGGCGCGGGGTCGGACGCGGGGGCGACGGCCACCCGGGCCACCCTGGACGACGGCATGTGGGTGGTGAACGGCTCCAAGCAGTTCATCACGAACTCCGGGTCGGACATGACGTCGCTCGTCATCGTCACTGCTCGCACCGGTCAACGCGACGACGGCCGGGCCGAGGTGTCGACGATCATGATCCCGGCGGGGACGCCGGGATTCACGGTGGAGCCTGCCTACGACAAGCTGGGTTGGCACGCGAGCGACACCCATCCTCTGAGCTTCACCGACGCCCGGGTACCCGAGGCCAACCTGCTGGGCACGCGTGGTCGCGGGTTCGCACAGTTCCTCGCGACCCTCGACGACGGGCGGGTGGCGATCGCCGCCCTGGCCGTCGGATGCATCCAGGCCTGCCTCGACATGTCGGTGGCGTACGCAGGCTCCCGGACGACGTTCTCGGTGCCGATCGGTACCAAGCAGGGTGTGGCCTTCCCGATCGCCGACCTCCAGGTGATGGCGGAGGCGGCTCGGGCCCTGACCTACAAGGCGGCCGCGCTCAAGGACGCCGGCGGTCCGCCGGCTCAGTTCCGTCAGGCGGCCGCGATCGCGAAGCTGTACTCGACCGAGGCGGCGGTGACCGCCACCCGGATCGCCACCCAGGTCTTCGGTGGCTACGGCTTCATGGAGGAGTACCCGGTGGCGCGCTTCTACCGCGATGCCAAGGTGCTCGAGATCGGTGAGGGGACGTCCGAGGTGCAGCGGATGCTGATCGCCCGAGGGCTCGGCCTACCGGTGGAGTAAGGCGCCGGCGCTCAGTCGCGCTGCCAGAGCGACGGCCACCACACACCCAGCTCGGCGAGCATGTCCCGCAGCAGGGGCAGCGAGATCCCGACGACGTTGTGGTGGTCGCCCACGACACCGCGCACGAAGGCGCCTCCTCGAGCGTCGAGCGTGAAGGCGCCGGCGACCTCGACCGGCTCCCCCGTCTCGACATAGGCGTCGATGTCGTCGTCAGACATCGTCGCGAAGGTGACGACGGTGGACGCACCGCGCTGCACGCAGTCGCCGCTGTGCGGGTCTATCACGAAGTGGCCGGTGTGCAAGGTGCCCGAGCGTCCTCTGCAGGCGAGGAGGCGTTCGCGCGCGGCCCCTTTGGAGCCGGGCTTGCCGTAGGCAGTTCCCTCGAACTCGAAGACCGAGTCGCACGCGACGACGACGACCCGGTCGTCGTCGCTGGAGGGCGGGGGTGTCGTGTCGGCGACGGCCCGACCCTTGAGCTCGGCGAGCCGCAGCGCCAACGACGCCGGGTCGGGGTCGACCACGGCCGACTCGTCGACGCCCGACACCACGACCGCGGGATCCAGGCCCGCGTTCCGCAACGTGCTCAGTCGAGCCGGTGACGCCGATGCCAGCACCAGCCGGACGCTCACAGGCGGGCGAGCGCGGAGCGCAACGGGTCCAAGCCGAGGGAGCCGAGGTCGAGGGCGGCCCGGTGGAACTCCTTGAGGTCGAAGGCGTTGCCCTGCCGAGCCTGCACCTCCTGCCGGGCTTGCAGCCAGATCCGCTCACCGACCTTGTAGGACGGTGCCTGCCCGGGCCAGCCGAGATAGCGCAGGTGCTCGAATCGGATGACGGCGTCGTCGAGTCGGCAGTGCTGACGCAGGAAGTCCAGTCCCAGCTCCGCCGTCCAGGTCCGTCCGGGAGCGAAGCCGAACGGGTTGTCCGGTGGTATCCGCAGCTCCAAGTGCATGCCGATGTCGACGATCACCCGCGCGGCCCGCAGCCGCTGCGCGTCGAGCATGCCCAGCCGGTGACCGGGATCGGTGAGGTAGCCGAGCTCGTCCATCAGGCGCTCGGCATACAGCGCCCAGCCCTCCCCGTGTCCCGAGACCCAGCACATCGTGCGTTGCCAGCGGTTGAGCAGCTCGCTGCGATAGGCGGTCTGCCCCACTTGCAGGTGATGCCCGGGGACGCCTTCGTGGTAGACCGTCGTCACCTCCTTCCAGGTCGAGAACCTGTCGATCCCGTCCGGCACCGCCCACCACATGCGGCCAGGGCGAGTCCAGTCCTCGCTGGGTCCGGTGTAGTAGATGGCACCGTCAGAGGTCGGCGCCAGGCAGCACTCGATCCGGCGGATCGGCGCCGGGATGTCGAAGTGGACGTCGGCCATCTCCTCGATGGTCCGGTCGGCCAGGTCCTGCATCCAGCCGCGGAAGTTCTCTTTGCCCGACACGACACGGTCCGGGTCGGCGTCGAGTGCCGCAACCGCCTCTCCGACACGCCCGTCCGGGACGATCTGCTTCGCGACGCGGGCCATCTCGTCCTCGATCCGCCGCAGCTCCTCCCACCCCCAGGCATACGTCTCGTCCAGGTCGACCGTGGCGCCGAGGAATGAGCGCGACTCGGGCACGTAGCGGTCACGGCCCACGCCGTCACGTTCGCGGCCCCGGGGCAGCAGCGCCTGCTCGAGGAAGTCGGCGAACTCGGTGTAGGCCGCGCTCGCAGCAGCCGCATGACTCACCAGGCTCTGGTTCAAGGCGCCCTCGACCGGTGCGGAGGCGACCAGCCGGGCGAACACGTCGCGGCCGTCGCCGCGATGCCCGGTCCAGGAGCGCAGCTGGCCGGCGACTGCTTCCAGCTGTCGGCGCGCTGACACGTGACCGTTGTCAGCGCAGTGCACCAAGGTGGTCCGGTAGTCCTGGAGCGCTGCCGGCACGGCGGCGAGGCGAGCGTCGATGGCCGTCCACGCCTGCTCGCCCTCGGTGCTCATCAGGTCGAAGATCGACCGGAGGCTGTGCAGCTCGCTGGTCATGACGCTGACCTGCGACTGCGGGGTCCAGGCGGCGTACTGGTCGAGGCGGACCTCTGCTCGCTCGATGAACGAGTCCTGGGCGCTGCGCTCACGGCCGTCGATGGGCTCGGCCCGTCGCATCTCGGCCAGTGCGGTCGACAACAGCTCCGCCCGGGCGGAGTAGCCGTCGAGGGACAGGTCCGGCAGCTCGCTGTCGTGTCCGGGAATCCCCAGGTATGTCGCGGTGAGAGGGTCCAGGGCGACGTAGTCCTCGACATACCCGTCGGCAATGTCGTCGACGCGCTGCGGGTGCTTGGTGCCGGTCGGGTTCGGGTCAGCCACGACCGGACTCTATCGCCGTTGGCGGTCCCTTAGCGCGTCCAGGAACTCGCTCGCCAGGCTCCTGGGCCGGCAGCGTGTGGACGGCGGAGCAGCCGCTCGCGGTCGCGCCACGCCGAGCGAGGGGCGGGGGTGGCGCCGCTGCGCCCTTCGGGGCCGGGACTCGAGACGGCGGTGGCCACGACGGCAACGACTGCCGCGAGCTCCTCGTCTGAGGGATCGCCGCTCACGACGCGGAGCATGGGAGGCGCTGGCGGCGGGAGCTCGACGGGTGTCGTGTCCGTCGAGGTCATAGTGGGATGTTCCCGTGCTTCTTCGGGGGCAGGGTCTCGCGCTTGTTGCGCAGCAGCCGCAACGAACGGACGATCTCGGAGCGCGTCTCGTGCGGAGCGATGACCGCGTCGATGAATCCTCGTTCGGCGGCCAGGTAGGGGTTCGCGAGGGTGTCTTCGTAGTCCGAGATCAGCTCCGCCCGTAACTCCTCCGGGTCTGTCGCAGCGCGTAGCTCCGCCCGGTACAGCAGGTTGACCGCCCCCTGGGCGCCCATGACAGCGATCTGCGCCGTCGGCCATGCGACGTTGATGTCGGCGCCGAGGTGCTTGGACCCCATCACGTCGTACGCGCCGCCGTACGCCTTGCGGGTGATGACGGTGATCAGCGGCACGGTGGCTTCGGCGTAGGCGTACAGCAGCTTGGCGCCGCGGCGGATGATGCCGTCCCACTCCTGGCTGGTGCCCGGCAGGAAGCCGGGAACGTCGACAAAGGTCAGGACGGGGATGTTGAAGGCGTCGCAGGTTCGGACGAAGCGCGCCGCCTTCTCTGACGCGTCGATGTCGAGGGTGCCCGCGAGCTGCATCGGCTGGTTCGCGACCACGCCCACCGAGCAGCCCTCGATGCGGCCGAAGCCGGTGATGATGTTGGGAGCGAACAGCGCCTGGACCTCGAGGAACTCGTCCTCGTCCAGCACCGAGCCGATGACCGTGTGCATGTCGTACGGCTGGTTGGGGGAGTCGGGGATGAGGGTGTCCAGCGCCCGGTCCTCATCGGTCACGCTGAGGTCGGCCGTGACGGGGAAGACCGGCGGGTCCTCGAGGTTGTTCTGCGGCAGGTAGGACACCAGCGCCTTGACGAAGTCGATCGCGTCCTCCTCGTCGGGTGCCAGGTAGTGAGCACTCCCGGTCCGGGCGTTGTGGGTGTGAGCCCCGCCCAGCTCCTCCATCGAGACATCCTCACCGGTGACGGTCTTGATCACGTCAGGGCCGGTGATGAACATGTGGGAGGTCTTGTCGACCATGACCGTGAAGTCGGTCACCGCCGGGGAGTAGACGGCGCCGCCGGCACATGGGCCCATGATCAGCGACACCTGCGGTACCACACCGGAGGCGTGCACGTTGCGCCGGAAGATCTCGCCGTACAGGCCGAGCGAGACGACGCCCTCCTGGATTCGCGCCCCACCGGAGTCGTTGATCCCGATCATCGGGCTCCCGGTCTTCATGGCCAGGTCCATGACCTTCACGATCTTCTCGCCGAACACCTGCCCCAGGCTGCCGCCGAAGACCGTGAAGTCCTGGGCGAAGACGCAGACCTGTCGGCCGTTCATGGTGCCGTATCCGGTGACGACGCCGTCGCCGTAGGGACGGTTCTCCTGCATGCCGAAGTTCGTCGAGCGGTGCCGAGCCAGCTCGTCCAGCTCGATGAACGATCCTTCGTCGAGCAGGAGTGCCACCCGCTCGCGCGCTGTGAGCTTGCCCTTCGCGTGTTGCTTCTCGATCGCCCGCTGCGAGCCGGAGTGAACGGCAGCATCCAGCCTCTGCTCGAGGTCCGCCAGCTTTCCGGCCGTGGTGTGGATGTCGATGTCGCTCACGCAGGGCAGCGTAGCGTGGCGCTGTGGCCTCGAGGTACGACGATCTGGACCGACCGCCACTGCGGGCGGACGCCTTGAGGAGGGCGCTCGTCACTCCCGGGTCGATGTGGGTGGACGTGCAGATCGAGGAGTCGCTGCCGTCGACCAACGCAGTCCTGGCTGACCGGGCCGCGACCGACGCCCGGTCCGGTCTCGTGGTGATCGCCGAACACCAGAGCCAGGGACGCGGCCGCCTGGACCGGTCCTGGGTCTCGCCTCCTCGGGCTGGGCTGACGATGTCAGCACTCGTGCGCCCGTACGACGTGGCCGCTCCGAGGTGGCCGTGGATCGCTCTGGCCGCTGGTCTCGCCGTCGGTGCCGCCCTTCGCCGCACCGCGGGCGTCGAGGCGACGCTCAAATGGCCGAACGACGTCCTCATCGCAGATCGCAAGGTCGCGGGGATCCTCGTCGAACGGGTCGAGTCAGGGCCGTTCCCCCCGGCTGCCGTCATCGGCATCGGAGTGAACGTGTCGCTCGGCGCTGGGGAGCTTCCCGGTCCGCAGGCCACCTCACTGGCGATCGAGCAGGCGTCGACGACGGACCGGTCCGTGCTCGCGCGATCAGTGCTGCGGGCGCTGGAGAACGTTCTCGGCGACTGGCAGCGCAGCGGTGGCGACCCCGAGCGAGGACTTCTGAGGGCGTACACGCAGGCATGCAGCACTCTCGGTCAACAGGTGCGCGTGACAGTCCCGGGCGACCGGGAGTTCGAAGGTCAGGCTGTCGCCGTGGACGCCGTGGGGAGGCTGGTCGTCCGGACCCCGGCTGGTCAGCGGGTCATCGGCGCCGGAGACGTCGTGCATGTCCGGTCGCTGACGTGACACCATTTAGAGAGGCCGGGTACTGCCTCACGTCAGTGCCGCATCCGACATTGGAGCCCGAGGAGAGGAGGTCGATGGTGGCGCCGTCACGCAGACAGCTGAGCGACGGCGAGCATGTCATCGCCTCGACGCGCACGCACGGGAAGGCGCTCATCCTCCCCGGTGCAGCCTTCATTGCGACCTGCGCTATCACCGGGTTCCTCATCGCCCTCCTGCCCTCCGGCGGCACCCACGACCCACCGCTGCTGTGGCTGGTGCTTGCGCTGGCACTGGTCGTGGTCGGCTACGCCTGCCTTCGACCGTTCCTCCGGTGGCTGACCTCCTCTTACACCGTCACGAACCGGAGACTGATCACGCGCACCGGTGTGCTGACGCGGAGGGGTCGCGACATCCCGCTGCACAAGATCAACGACGTGACCTCCGAGCGAGGTGTCCTTGACAGGATGCTGGGCTGCGGAACGCTCGTCGTGTCCGATGCCAGCGAAGAGGGCAAGTCGGTCCTCCACGATGTTCCGCACGTGGAGCAGCTCCGGCTGCTCATCACGGACCTGATCTTCGGTCGGCCCGAGGGCAGCGACGTCGAGGGCGTGGGCCGCCGCGGCGGCAACGGCCTCTCGCGCTGGGACGCCGAGGGTGCGTCCCGCAGCGGCGGACTTGGCCCGGCTCATCGGGACGCCGATGACCTCGCTGGCCGGGACGCCGAGGGTGCAGCGCACCAGGACGTCGAGGGTGCGGCTGGCCGCTCAGTCGAACCGCGACGATGGTGACAGACGCGGGGAGAGAGCCCCCCGCTCGTGGCAGACCGAGCCGCGAGGACATGGAGAGGGAGATCCTCGGCGAACAGCCGACGATGACCGTCGACGGCATCGTCGACGGCGGCGAGGTGCCGCTCGACGTCGCCCGGCGCCTCTGGCGGGCGCAGGGCTTCCCTGACGCAGGCGGTGCCCCCGCCTTCACCTCCGCGGACGGCGAAGCGATGCGGCTGCTGATGTCGCTCGTCGACGACGGCCACCTCGACCTCGACACGGCGATCAAGCTGACCCGAGCGGTAGGTCACACGATGGCACGGCTGGCGGACTGGCAGGTCGCCACCCTCAGCGAGTACGTCGAGTCGTTGGAAGCGGCCGGGCGCGGCACAGGGTCCCGGCTACAGACGGGGCTCGGTGTCCTGCGTGACGTCGGGCCGCCGTTCGAGGAGCTGATGGCCTATGCGTGGCGCCGCCACCTCGCCGCGGCGGTGAGCCGTGTGGAGGCACTGGGAGCCAAGGACTCCGATCTGCATACCGTCATCGTGTCCGTGGGCTTCGCCGACATCGTCAGCTTCACCCATCTGTCCAACGGCATCGACGAGGACCGGATCGCCGACCTGGTCGAGAACTTCGAGTCAGCGTGCGCGGACCTGGTCACGGCCGGCGGCGGTCGGGTCATCAAGACCCTTGGCGACTCGGTGCTCTTCATCACCGGTGCGCCGCGGCAAGCAGTGACCATCGCCTGCGACCTGATCGAGCACATCGGTCACGAGGAGCACCTTCCGGATGTGCACGTGGGGATCGCCACCGGCCCGGTCGTGATGCGGCTGGGCGACGTGTTCGGCTCCCCGGTCAACCTCGCCAGCCGGCTCACGCACATCGCCCGCCGCAACCGGGTCCTGTGCGACGCGGTGACGGCCTCGGCCATGGACGACGTCGACGGGTACGTCGCACGGTCGATGACAGCTCGCCATATCCAGGGTTTCGGGACTCTGCAGCCCATCTCGATCCGCCGGCTCCCGGGGCAGGCCCCGACCTCCGCCGCCTAGCCGCCCGGGCGGGTGGGCGTGAGCGCGGGGCGAGTGAAGACGAACCTCCGGTAGCTCCAGAAGCGGAATGCCATGCCGAGCAGCAGCCCCACCCCATTCGCCGAGACGTTGTCGGCGAGGGGGCTGCGCAGGTCCAGTACATAGTGCGACACGGCGAGGCAGCTCGTCGCGATCAGCAGACCGATGCCGTTGAACAACAAGAACAAGGCGATCTCGCGGCGTCGGCTCGACCGCGCCCGCTCACGCCATGTCCAATGCCGGTTGCCGAGGTAGGTGGCGACGGTGGCAACCGCGACGGACAGGCCCTTGGCCGTGAGCGGCTTGTCCTCGAGCAGTCCTGGCTCACCGGCGAATCGCAACGTGTTGAAGACAGTCACGTCCACCACGAAGCCGACGCCTCCCACGATGCCGAACTTGAGGGCCTCGTGTGCGAACGCGCGCACGTCTCGCGGCACAGCAACGCTCCTCGGCCTCAGCAGGTGTCGGTGAGATCCTACGGGTGGCGGCCGTGTGCTTCCCCGGATGCGCTGGTACCTGCATGTCGGTTCCGGCATCGGCTGACGGAACGACCGGGCACTAGTGTTGCGGCCGTGGAGACTCCCCGGGTAGGCGTCGTGGGTGCCGGTCAGCTCGCCCGGATGATGCAGCAGTCCGCGATCGCCCTCGGCGTACCTCTTGCCTTGCTTGCCGAGACCGGCGACGCCTCGGCTGCGCAGGTCGTTGCCGACACGCAGGTGGGTGACTACACCGACCTGGAGACCTTGCGAGCCTGGGCACAACGGTGCTCGGTCGTCACGTTCGACCACGAGCATGTGCCGACGGGTCACCTGGAGGCGCTGGAGGCTGACGGCAGGCTCTGCCGACCGGGGCCGAAGGCCCTCGTCCACGCGCAGGACAAGGCAGTCATGCGCTCAGCGCTGGCCGGCATGGGCGTGCCCGGTCCACGTAGCGCCGTCGTCTCGTCCCCGGCAGATGTCGAGGCGTTCGCGCAGCACAACGGTGGCTACCCGTTGGTCCTCAAGACGACACGCGGAGGGTACGACGGCAAGGGGGTCTGGGTGGTTCACGACCGCGACGAAGCAGCCGGTGTGCTGACGAACGTTGCGCCCCGGGCCTTGCTCGCGGAGGAACGAGTCGACTTCGTCCGTGAGCTGTCCGCGGTGGTGGCACGCGCCCCCAGCGGTCAGATGGCCGCGTACCCGGTGGTGGAGAGCGTGCAGCGCAACGGTATCTGCGTCGAGGTCGTGGCTCCCGCCCCGGGGCTCGACCCGGGACGAGCGGTGGAGAGCTCGACGATCGCGATGAGCATCGCCGCTGGGCTGGACGTTACGGGGGTGCTCGCGGTCGAGCTCTTCGAGGCCAGGGACGGCCGCATCCTCGTCAACGAGCTGGCGATGCGGCCGCACAACACCGGACACTGGTCCATCGACGGTGCCGTGACGAGCCAGTTCGAGAACCATCTCCGCGGCGTTCTGGACCTTCCCCTGGGCGCCACGACGGCGCGGGCGCCCTGGACGGTGATGGTGAACATCCTCGGCGGATCGGCGCCGACTCTGTACGACGGATATCCCCACGTGCAGGCGCGCGACCCGGAGGTCCGAGTGCATCTGTACGGCAAGTCGGTCCGCCCCGGCCGCAAGGTAGGGCACGTCACGGCGTACGGGGACGACCTCGACGAGGCGCGCGAACGTGCTCGTCACGCTGCTCACTGGTTCCAGGGCGACGACGGCATGGGTGAGGAGAGATGAGCTGATGGCAGCAGCGGCCCTCGTGGGCATCGTCATGGGCTCGGACTCCGACTGGCCTGCGATGCAGGCAGCGGCGGAGGTCTTGGCGAACTTCGGCGTCGGCTTCGAGGCCGACGTCATCTCGGCCCATCGGATGCCCGACGAAATGCTGGAGTACGGCCGGGAGGCGCTCGGGCGTGGGCTGAAAGTCGTCATCGCCGGGGCTGGCGGGGCGGCCCACCTCCCCGGCATGCTGGCGGCTGTCACCGTGCTGCCGGTCATCGGCGTGCCTGTACCGCTTCGGCATCTGGACGGCATGGACTCACTGCTGTCGATCGTGCAGATGCCTCGCGGGGTACCCGTCGCCACGGTTGCCATCGGCAACTCGCACAACGCCGCATTGCTTGCCATGCGCATCCTGGCGACCAACGACGACGGGCTGGCCACGGCGCTGCACGACCACCAGCGCGGACTGGGTGAGGCCGCTCGGAGCAAGGGCGAGACCGTCCGTGAGGCGGCCGCAGCGGCTGCGGAGCGGGGGCAGCTATGACGTCGGCGACCCCCCGGCCGGCAGCGACGTCGAGCTCGCGGCCACCACAGACGGTGTACCTGCACATCGGCCTGCACAAGACAGGGACGACATATCTGCAGAACGTGCTGCGGGCGAATCGTGAGGGGGTCCGGGGCCAGGGTGTGGACTTCCCCGGTGGGCCGGGAGAGCCCGTCCAGGCATTCGCCGTGTGGGACCTGCAGGGCAGGCGGCCTCGCGGGGTGGACGACAAGCGGGTCGGCGGCTCATGGAAGGCGCTCGTCGAGGCGGTCAACAGCTCCGGGCTTCGGAGCGCCCTGATCTCCGAGGAGCGGCTGAGCCTGGCGAACCTGCGGCAGGTGCGTACCGCTGTGCAGTCGTTCCCTGACTCACAGGTGCACGTGGTGATAACGGCGCGTGACCTTGCCAGGGTCGTCGTCTCCGCCTGGCAGGAGGAAGTCAAGAACGACCAGACCTGGACGTGGCAGGAGTTCGCCGACTCGGTGAAGGATCCGGGCCAACTGGCGACGAGTCCGGCTCGCGGCTTCTGGATGAGGCAGGACCTGGTTCAGATCGCCGAGACATGGGAGTCGGCGGTGCCAGCGGAGCGCATCACGATCGTCACCGTCCCTCAGTCCGGCACTTCCCCGGACTTGCTGTTGGAGCGGTTCTCCTCGGTCGTCGGCATCGACCCGACTGCCCTCACCGAGGAGCCGGCCTGGAACAACGAGACTGTCGGTGTCGCCGCGACGGAGGTCATCCGGCGTCTCAACGAGCGGCTCGGGGGTCGCCTGAACCAGCGCGCTTACGACAAGGTGATCAAGCTCACCGTGGTCAAGCAGCTCGCCCGACGCACCGACCCTGCACGGTTTGCGCTGCCCGCCGAGGAGTTCGACTGGGTCACTGAGCGCGCCGAGGCGATGATCGAGGCGGTTCGGGCTCGGGGGTACGCCGTCGTCGGTGATCTCGACGAGCTGAGGCCGCGACAGGTGTCGAACGCGCGGCGACCCGACGATGCCACGGAGTCGGAGCTGCTCGAGGCGGCGTTGGACGGGTTCGCGATGCTCGCCGAGCAGTATGCGATCTCGTGGTGGGCGCGGCGACGATCGGCGGCTTCGGAGGGTGGCCGGGCTGGCGACCTCGCGAGCCGAGCGAGAAGCACCGTCTTCCGGGGTCAGCGCACCGCGGCGACGCTGGCGGACAAGAACCCGCTAGCCGCGCGCGCTCTTGGCTTCGGGCTGGCCATGCGTGACCGGGCTCGGAGGAGGGCGCGGGACAGGGCTCGCCGTCGCGAGATGTAGCGACGAGCGCGAGCTCGCCCGCTACCGCCCCGACGGTGAGCAGTCGGCGGACGCCGTATCGTCCTCTCGGATCGCCGTGAAGACGGCAGACGCCTTCTGGTCGTCCCACAGCACGGCGGTGCCGGCCGACGTCGCGGCGCCGAGACTGGAGTAGGGAACGACGCACCGTTTGGCGTCCGAGCCCCCGGTGTGTGCCATGGCCCAGGCGAAACGTGCCACGTCGGTCGGTCCCACGTCCTCGCCAATGGTCACGGTCTCGGCACCGGCGCGGTTGACCGCGAAGTAGCGCCAGGGCAGGACCACCGTCTGCCACGAGGCGGCCTTCTTGCCGACAGCGGTGATCACCTCACGCTGGTGCAACGCTCGGGTGATGTCGCCCAGCGAGAAGGCCCGTGAACGTGAGTAGTTCAATGCCGTCCGCCCGTCGACGTCCTGGCAGCCTCGCGACAGGGTCAGCCCACCAGCCTTGGGGTCCTTGATGGCCGTAGCCGGACACACCTCGATGCCTCCCACAGAGTCGACGATGTCGACGAAGCCGGCGAAGCCCACCTCGATGTAGTGGTCGACCCGCACGTTCGTCGCCCCTTCGAGCGTCTGCACGAGCAGCTGTGGGCCTCCGAAGGCGTACGCGGCGTTGATCTTGTTCTGCGAATGTCCAGGGATGTCAACGAAGGAGTCACGCGGGACCGAGAGCAGGAAGGGTGACCCGCTCCCGTCAGGCACGTGCAGCATGATGATGGTGTCGGTTCGTTGGCCCGCCGCGTTGCCGGTGCCGAACTCGGCCCGCTGCTCCTTGGTGAGATCCTGCCGGCTGTCTGACCCGACGAGCAGATATGTGGAGCCAGGAGTGTCCGGCGGTCGCTGCCCGCCAGGATCGGCGTCGACCCTGGTGATCTGCTGCCACGCCCATATCGGGACCGCCACGAGGAACACCAACCAGGCGATGACGAGCAGCAGCAGCGCCCGTAGCCACCACCGCCGGTTCTTCGGTCGCCGCACCGGCCGCTGGGGCGTGGCCCCCGAGGGAGGGCGACCCGCGGGAGAGCCGGTGTAGGTGGGGCTCGGCGTGGCGTACCGGGTCTGGGACGACCCGGCCATGGAGGCTGACGACGACGACGAAGCGGAGCTAGCGGCGGGCGGTGGCGCAGGATAGGTACCGCCGAACGAGGACGCCCTTTCGTTGGCCGTCTCGGGCCTGGCCGCGGACCCTTGTGCAGCCGCTGGCCGGTCGTCGCGGTGTGACGGTGAGACAGGCAGGACTCGGGTGGGCTCGGGGTCCGAGGACCCCGACTCCGGCTCGACCCGGCCCATTGCCTGCGTCTTGTCAGCGTCGGCAGCATCTGACGAGGCGGAGTCTCCCGAGTACAGCCAGTCGAATCCGGGGTCCTTCGGGTCGTGCTTGTCAGCCATCACTTCACGCTACCGCCAATGTCGTGCTCGTCCCGTCATCCGGCGGGTCGCGGGCGTCGCAGCCCTCTTGGCTGGGGATACTTGACGGCTATGACCTTCCCGTATGGGCGGGCGCCTGCCATTGCCATCAACTCCTCGGGCGCCACCGCCGCAGCCAGCAAAGTGCGCATGCGCCGAGCCCTCACCTTGCTGGGGATGACGGTCGCCGCGCCGGGCAGCGCTCAGCTGGTGGCAGGGCACAAGCGGGTCGGTCGGGTCGCGTTGGGCGCCTTTGCTGCGGCCGTGTTCGCCGGTGTCGTCGTGGTGGTGGTTGCCCTGTGGAAGCCGGACTCCCTCCTCTCCCTCTTCACTCAGCTGTGGGTTCTACGGGTGCTGCGCTTCACCCTGATCGCCTATGCGCTCGGGTGGGCCTATCTGCTCATCGACGCCTGGCGGCTGGCCAACCCCCTCGGCCTGGCTCGCAAGCAGCGGCTGCTGATAACCGGACTGAACGGTCTGCTCTGTTTCTCGCTGACAGGCGCGCTGCTTTTCGCGAGCAACCTCGTCGCGGTCCAGCGCGACTTCATCCATGAGGTGTTCGGCGGTGGCACCGCGTCCGCCGCACGTGATGGGCGGTACAACGTCCTGCTCCTCGGCGGCGATGCCGGCCCGCGTCGCGTCGGGATCCGACCCGACAGCATCACGGTCGCGAGCATCGATGAACAGACCGGTCGCACAGTGCTGTTCGGGCTGCCCCGGAACCTGGCGAACGTGCCGTTTCCGGAGGGATCGGTGATGCACAAGCAGTTCCCGGACGGGTTCGACTGCGACGGTTGCTACCTGAATGGTGTCCACACCTGGGCCCACGAGCACGAGGACCTGTTCCCCGGCGCCGACGACCCGGGAGTCGAGGCGACCACAGACGCGGTCGAAGAGATCACCGGCCTGCACATGAACTACTACGTGCTCATTGATCTGAAGGGTTTCCAGAATCTCGTCGACGCCGTCGGAGGCGTCACCATCAAGCTGCGTGAGCCCATCCCGATCGGCAGCGTGGGCGACATCACGGACACGATCCCCGCAGGCACCCGGCACCTCGACGGCTTCGAGGCCCTCTGGTACGCCCGCAGCCGAGCGACCTCCGACGACTACTCGCGGATGGCGCGGCAGAAGTGCCTGATGAACGCCATGCTGCACCAGCTCGATCCCATGACGGTCGTGAAGAACTTCGGTGATATCGCCCGGGCAGGCAAGCAGGTGATCTCGACGTCCATCCCGGCCGGTGAGCTGGGCGAGCTGGCCTCGCTCTCTCTCAAGACTCGGAAGCTGCCCATCACAACCGTGTCGTTCGTTCCGCCCAAGGTTGACACCGGCGACCCGAACTGGACCGCGATCAGGTCTATGGTGACCAAGGCCGTGGCTGCATCAGAGGACCGCGACGAGGGCAAGAAGCCGGCGACGCGCAAGAAGCCAAAGCGCAAGGATGCGAACTCCAGCGACAACCTCGCCGGCTCCTGCTGAGCGCAAGCGTCATTCGCCGGGCCGCCGGGCCAGCGACGTCGCTGAGGCGGGTAGATGGCCGTGGACCCTACGATGAGAAGTCGGGTCACAGGCGGGAGGGAGCGGGCACAATGTTGCTGCCGCACCATGTCGTGGCCGTCGTCGTGACCTGGAACCGCTGCGACCTGTTGGCGGAGTGTCTGCGCGCGGTGCAAGGGCAGACCAGCCCTCCCGAGCGGATCATCGTCGTCGACAACGCGTCCGATGACGGCACCGCTGACCTGCTCCGCGACGACTTCGGCGACGTCGACGTGGTGCGGACGTCGACCAACCTCGGGGGAGCCGGCGGGTTCGCCCTCGGACTGTCCGAGGCCCTGCGGCAGGACTGCGCCGCCGTGTGGTTGCTGGACGACGACACGATCCCCCGGCCGACGGCGTTGGCCGAGCTTCGCAGCGCCCGGCAGGGCTACGGCTACCCCCCCTCCCTCGTAGCCTCCAGAGCCATCTGGACGGACGGCCGCGACCATCCCATGAACACCCCCCGCCCGAAGCCCGGTGCGCGGCGCAGAGAGGAGGCGGCCGCCCGTGCGGTCGGTTGCATACCTATCCGATCGGCCTCGTTCGTCTCGGTGCTCATCGATGCGGCGACGGCGCGCCAACGTGGGCTGCCCGTTGCCGACTACTTCTTGTGGAACGACGACTTCGAGTTCACCACCCGTCTGATCCGGGGGCGCAGGGGCTTGTACTGTCCAGCTTCTGTCGTCGTGCACAAGACGGCGTCGTTCGGGGCGACCTTGGACCCCGGCGACCGGTTCTTCTACGAGGTGCGGAACAAGGTGTGGCTGTTCACGCGCTCGCCCGGGCTGGGTGCGGGGGAGAAGGTCCTGTACGGCGGATCGACGCTACGTCGCTGGGCGCAGACGTTCCGGCTCTCCCGCGACCGCCGCGCGCTGGCGCGAGGACTCAGCGCGGGGATCCGCGCTGGCCTGTGGACAGCGCCGCGCGAGACCGCCGACGTGCTCAGCGGCGCGATCGAGCGGCCATCTGGGGCTGCGATCGGTTGGGAGTCCGGCGGTACGCCCGCCGATGTGACGGAGCGGCGGTCAGGAGATGGCTGAGGAGTTCAGCCTGCTCATGAGCGTATGGCGAGGCGACGATCCGGGCTTCCTCTGCGCCGCGTTCACCTCCGTGGTGCACGACCAGACCAGACGGCCCGACGACGTGGTGCTGGTGCAGGACGGCCCGGTGACGCCGGAGCTGGCCGACATGATCGCGACGCTGGTCGAGTCCTCGCCGGTCCCTACGACGGTATTGGCGCTCGACGCGAACGTCGGGCTCGGCGTCGCTCTGGACAAGGGCATGGCCGCCTGCGCGCACGACATCATCGCGCGCATGGACGCCGACGACATTGCCCTGCCCCAGAGGTTCGCCGTGCAGGTTCCCCTGGTCGAGGCGGGCGTCGACCTCGTCGGGTCGTCGATGCTCGAGTTCGGCTCGCATGCCGCCGACATCGTCGGCAAACGTGTCCCACCGATCGACCCTGCGGTCATCGTCCGGTACGCCCGTTTCTACCAGCCCTTCAACCATCCCACCGTGGTCTACCGCAGAAGCGTCGTGGAAGCCGCCGGTGGCTACCGCCATCTCGCCCTGATGGAGGACTACCTGCTGTTCGCCAAGATGATCGAGCGCGGTGCGAGGGTTGCGAACGTCGAGGAGCCGCTGGTGCTGTATCGCGTCGGCGCGGGCGCGTATGCGCGGCGCGGGGGAGTCGCACTCCTCAAGTCAGAGTGGCGCCTGCAGCGGCAGCTGGTCGACATGGGGTTCACCACTCGCGCGCAGTTCGTCCGCAACGTGGTCGTACGAGGCGGCTACCGGCTGGTCCCGGAGCCGGTCCGCAAGACGGCCTACCGCGCCTTGATTGCGCGAAGGGGGGAGCGCTGAGCCCGTACGTCCGAGTACTGACGCCGTCAGCCACTAGACTTGGTCAGCCTTTGTCCGCCACGCACCAGCGTGGCCGGGAAGGTCGAGCGGCCACGCCGACCGGGCACGTCATCGAGCAGGAGCGTGTGTGAACGTAGATCTCGTCGTGGTGGGGTCGGGTCTGTTCGGGCTCACGATCGCCGAGCGTTGCGCGAACGACCTCGGGCTGAAGGTCCTCATTCTCGAGCGCCGGTCCCATGTGGGGGGCAATGCCTACAGCGCACCCGAGCCGACCACCGGTATCGAGGTGCACAAGTACGGTGCCCACTTGTTCCACACGTCGAACGAACGCGTGTGGGAGTACGTCAACCGGTTCACCGCGTTCACCGGGTACCAGCACCGCGTGTTCTCGATCTACCGGGGCAAGGTGTACCCGATGCCGATCAACCTCGCGACCATCTGCGAGTACTTCGGAAGGTGGATGACGCCCGATGAGGCGCGGGAGCTCGTGGCCGAGCAGGCCGCGGAGTTCGACAGCGCCAGCGCCAAGAACCTCGAGGAGAGGGGCATCTCGTTGATCGGGCGCCCTCTGTACGAGGCCTTCATCCGCGGCTACACGGCCAAGCAGTGGCAGACCGACCCGCGCGAGCTGCAGGCCGAGATCATCTCCCGGCTCCCTGTCCGCTACAACTTCGACAACCGCTACTTCAACGACAAGTACGAGGGGCTTCCGGTCGACGGCTACACGGCCTGGCTCGAGCGGATGGTCGACCACCCCAACATCGAGGTACGCCTCGACACCGACTTCTTCGACGTCCGCGACGAGTACCGCGGCCAGGTGCCGATCGTGTACACCGGTCCGCTGGACTCGTACTTCGCGAACTCGGCGGGGGAGCTGTCGTGGCGAACCGTGGACCTGACGGTCGAGGTCAAGGACGTCGGAGACTTCCAGGGGTGTCCGGTGATGAACTACGCGGACGAGGATGTCCCGTTCACCCGGATCCACGAGTTCCGCCACTTCCACCCGGAGCGGACCTGGTACCCCAAGGACAAGACGGTCATCGTGCACGAGTACTCGCGGTTCGCGGAGTCCGGTGACGAGCCGTACTACCCGATCAACACCCCGGCCGACCGGGCCAAGCTCCTCGAGTACCGCACGCTGGCGAAGGCGGAGCCGAACGTGGTGTTCGGGGGACGCCTGGGCACCTACAAGTACCTCGACATGCACATGGCCATCGGCTCGGCACTGTCGACGTACGACAACCGGCTCCGACCCCACTTCGCCGACGGCGAGGCCCTCGACAGCGGAGGCACGGATTGACCGTTCTCAAGTCGCGTGAGGCCGAGCCGCTGGGCCCCTTGGTCAACCCGGGGCGGGTGGGCGGACTGGGTGACGTCTTCCGGCATCGCTACCTCCTCAAGCTGCTGGTGCACAAGGAGCTTCGCGCTCGCTACCAGAACTCGGCCATCGGGTTCGCGTGGTCGTATGTCAAGCCCGCGATCCGGTTCGTCATGTACTACTGGGTCATCGGGCTCCTGCTCGGGCCCAAGTCGCTGGAGAACCGCGCCCTGCACATCTTCGCAGGGATGATCATGGTGTCCTTCTTCACCAACGTCCTCAGTGCCGGCACCAAGTCGGTGGTCAAGAACAAGGCGCTCGTACGCAAGATCAACCTTCCGCGCGAGATGTTCCCGGTGGCCTCGATCGCGGTGTCCTTCTACCACATGATCCCGATGTACGTGATCGCCATCATCGGCGCGCTGCTGTTCGGCTGGCACCCTGATCTCGGGGCCTTCGCCGCGGCGGCGCTCGCCTTCGTCATCATCATGGTGTGGGGCTTGGCCGTCGCCCTGGCGTTCAGTGCGATGAACGTGTACTTCCGCGACCTGTCCAACATCGTCGAGGTCCTGCAGACGACGATCACGTGGACGACACCCATGATCTACCCCTTCAGCATCATCAAGGACCGTCTGTCAGGCGTCGTCTACGAGCTCTACCTGTCCAACCCGTTGTCCATCGCGGTGCTGCTCAACGACCGCGCGTTCTGGCTGCCCACGGTCGCCCATCCCAAGGTCGACCGCGTGACGGAGTTCCCGGCGCACCTGTTCGAACGTGGCCTGATCATGCTCGCCATCGGGCTGGCTCTCCTGTGGCTGGCGCAGCGCGTGTTCAGCCGGCTCGAGGGCCGTTTCGCCGAAAGGCTTTGATGAGCACGTCTATCGTGGTCGATCACGTCACGAAGTCCTTCAAGATTGCCCGTCAGAAGACGCTCAAGAGGCTCGTTGTCAATGCCGTCAAGGGCAGGCAGCTGACGGACTCCTTCAAGGCGCTGGACGACGTCAACTTCACCCTGGAGCAGGGCGACAGCATCGGGTTGATGGGCCTGAACGGGTCGGGCAAGAGCACCTTGCTGAAGCTGATCTCCGGAGTGATGTCCCCGGACTCCGGAGAGGTGCTGACCCGTGGCCGCATTGCCGGGCTCATCGAGGTGGGCGCCGGCATGTCTCCGGACCTCTCCGGCCGCGAGAACATCTTCCTGAACGGCGCGATCCTCGGCATGACCGAGCCGGAGATCAACCGCAAGTTCGAGTCGATCGTGGACTTCTCCGAGATGGAGAAGTTCCTCGACCGCGAGGTGCGTCACTACTCGTCGGGCCAGTTCTCGCGGCTCGCGTTCTCCATCGCGGTGCATACCGACAGCGACATCTTCTTGATGGACGAGGTGCTGGCCGTCGGCGACCAGCCGTTCCGGCGCAAGTGCATGAGACGCATCCGGCAGCTCAAGGCAGAGGGCCGCACGATGGTCTACGTGAGCCACAGCCCGAGCCAGGTGCTCAAGCTCTGTGAGCGCGGGCTGGTGCTGGAGGCGGGCAAGATGGTCTTCGAGGGGTCCGCCGAGGACGCCGTCAAGGCGGTCGGCTACACCCTCGACACCGACACTGAGGACGACTGACGATCGACCCGGGCGGCCGGAGTAGGCGACCGCCAGCGACGCACTAGTCGGGCCAGCCGGGGCTCAGCTCGTCGGACCACAACGACGCGGTGACCAGCTCCTGCGCCGAGATGGTGGCGGCGGCGTCGCGGTCGACGTTGACGAGCAGGACCACCGACGAGTCCGCCACGAGGGGGGCAGCCAACGCCGCGATAAGCCCCGACGCCGTTGCCGGGTTGGCGTCCGTCACGAGCCGGGCTGTCGGCGAGAGCGCCAGCCTCGACGCGGTGCCCCTGGCCGCGCGCATCAGATCGGCGTGCGTCCGGGGACCCAGGTCGGTGTCGGCCGCCGTCCCACTGGCGTCAACGGTTGGGGCGAGGGTGAGCACGTCAGGTTGGGCAGGGACCTCGGCACCGAAGTCCAGCCATCCAGCCGGAAGGGGCATCAGGGACGGCCCACCGAGGGGGCGCAGCGAGCAGCTGATGACGTGACCTGCCTGCACCGAGGTGTCGATGTCCGCCCCAGGGCCGACCACATGTGCCGCGACGTCGTCAGCAGTGGTGGTCAGGCTGACCGTGAGCCCCGCCGTCCATGCGCCGAGCGTGATGACGCTGGTCTGCCAGTGCGTGGGTAGGTCGACCCGAATGCGGTCACCCGGCTCCAGCATGAGATCGTCCGCAAAGAGGTTCGCCACCTTGGTCACCCAGTTGTCGAACGTGGTGACACTCAGCTCGACCCGCTCCCCGGTGGCCCCGTCGTAGAACGTCACCAGAGGGCGTCCGGGGTCGCTCGACAAGGCGGCACGCAGCGCCGAGACGACGGTGTCAGCGGTGCCCGGCATGCCCCAAAGACTAGGGTGTCGGGGTGCCTGACGCCGCCGACGGTCGCATCCCCGGCCTGTACGCGATCGTGCCGGCAGGCGGAGCCGGGACGCGGCTGTGGCCGCTGTCCAGGGCTGCGGCGCCCAAGTTCCTGCTGGACCTGGCAGGTACGGGTCGGTCGCTCCTGCAGGACACCGTTGCCCGGCTCGAGCCTCTGGTCGGTGCGGACGGGGTGGTGGTGGTCACGGGCGTAGACCTGGCCGGGGCCGTGACCCGACAGCTGCCCGAGCTCGCCCAGGACAACCTGCTCCTCGAGCCGTCGCCGCGCGACTCCACCGCCGCGATCGCGTTAGCCGCGGCTGTGGTGGTGCGGCGAGATCCGGAGGCGACGGTCGGCTCGTTCGCCGCGGACCACGTCATCGGCGATGTCTCGGCCTTGCATGCGGCGGTGCGTGAGGCGGTCGTCGTCGCCCAGGCCGGCTATGTGGTCACGCTGGGCGTCCGGCCGACGTACCCAGCCACCGCGTTCGGCTACATCAAGGCCGGGCAAGGGCTGGAGGTGACCGATGCCCCGTCGGCCAGGGTGGCGGACAGGTTCGTGGAGAAGCCGGACGCAGAGACCGCCGCCGAGTACGTCCGCAGTGGCACCTACAGGTGGAACGCGGGCATGTTCGTCAGCCGAGCCGACGTCCTGCTCGGTCACCTGGCTCGGCACCAGCCGGTTCTGCACGACGCCGTGAGCCGGATCGCCGACGCGTGGAGCACTCCCGATCGAGATCGCGTTCTGGCTGAGCGCTGGCCGACGGTCACTCGTATCGCCATCGACTACTCCGTCGCCGAGCCGGTTGCCGCCGAAGGCGGAATCGCGGTGATCCCCGTCGACCTCGACTGGGACGACATCGGTGACGTGCTGGCGCTGGCCGGCCTGCTCGCCGGTGGCGAGGAGGTTCAAGTGCTCGGTGACCGCGCTCGCGTCCTCGCCGTCGACGCGAGCGGCCTGGTCGCTCAGTCCGGGCGGCGCACGGTCACGCTGCTGGGAGTGCGCGACGTGGCCGTGCTCGACACCGAGGACGCCGTGCTCGTCACCTCCCTGGCGGACAGCCAGCGGGTCAAGGACCTGGTGACAGCGTGGCGTGAGCGAGGCAGGGTGGACCTGTTGTGACCGTCAGCCGAAGAGCCCGGTCCCGCTGAGGAAGTCCACCGCGCCGAGGACGCCGGCGAAGCGCAGGGTGCGACCCACGAACGTCGTCAGGTAGAACCACACCCGGTGGAACTGCAGCTGACCCGCCACGACGGCCATGATCGCCAGCGGCGGGAACCCTGCCGCCGCTGAGAAGAACAGCAGTCCCATGCCGAACCATGGCCGGTCGTCGGTGCGGGCCTTGACCTTGGCGTACTGCTGCTGCCAGCGCGGTGACTCCATCTTCTTCTGGATGTAGCTCCACTTCATCGACGAGCGCCCCACCTCGTACCAGAAGACCTTGCCCACCGCCTGGCCGAGGCCGGCGACGATCGACACCGGCCAGATCCCGAACCTGTCGACCAGCGCGGCCACACCGGCGATGTAGGCCTCGATGTTGATGAGGGGGAACAACGCTGAGGCGACCGCGACACCGAAGGTCGCCAGCAGCAGCTTCATGAGGTGGCGATCTCGCTCCTGGGTTGCGGCTCGCCGTCCTTGACGCACCCGGCGGGTACCGGCAGCCCGAGCCGGGACAGCCACACCATGGACAAGATCTTGAGGCCGAGCAGGGCGCAAGCGATCAGGCCGGCGAGCCAGGGGTCACGGGTCCAGACCATGAGCACCGCGAAGAGCGCCGAGTTCAGCGCCTTGCCGGGCTTGGACCAGTTCCAGAGCCAGATGCGGCGGTCGACGAGGTAGAAGTAGTTGGGGCTGGACACCGGCCAGGCCAGGAACGCCAGCGACAAGAACATGTCGACGACCATGAACTCAGCCAGGTAGATGCCGACGGGGACCACCATGGTCGGGTCGTACCAGGCGAAGCCGACGTAGAAGACGCCGGCCGAGATCCGGTCGCACATGATGTCCAAGGTGGCACCGGTGCGTGTCTCCCGGTCCGTCAACCGGGCCACGGCGCCGTCCGCCATGTCGCCCACCCAGTACACGCCGAGCGCCCACAGCAGCAGCGTCAAGGACTGCTGATGCGCGCCGAGCAGCCCGAGCACGAGGGTGGCGATCGTCCGCACGAAGGTGATGGTGGTGGGCCAGGTCAGCACCGTCTCGTTCGCCGCGTGTGCGCATTCGCGGTGCGTGCAGCCTGCGCCGGCGTGCGAGGTGGTCGAGGGCACACCCTCGATCCTGCCATTCGCAGGCCCTATCCCTGGTGCCAGAGGTAACCTTCCGGCGCGTCGTCGTAGGGGTACTTCTCCATGAAGTCCTCGAGCCCTTCACCGGAGAACGACGCGCAGAACTGGCTCACGCCGTAGGACGGGACGCTCTCCTGCTGGAACACCTCCGGGTCGTACTCGGGCTGGTGGACGGACCAGTGGGTGAAGGCGACGTGCTTGCCTTCGGGGAACGGGTCGCCGCCGTCGTCGGCGGTCCACGGCGCGATGATGACGTTGTTCTCAGGTCCGCCACTTTGCTCGAGGTTCGTCGCGGCGTCACGCAGGGAGTCCATCTTGGCATCGTCATCAGCCGTGGTGTCGTCGTACCAGACGATCGTCCATCCGTGCTCGAGGTTGTGCACCAGGACTTCGGCGTCGGGGCGGTCGTCGGCGGTGTAGAAGTACGTGCGGGAGGTATCGGCGGTGGGGTTGTGCGGCCCGAACGACGGTGGTGTGGTCTCGTAGATCACCTTCGTCGTCACGTGCTCGTTCACACCGGTCGCGTCCTCCTCCTGGACCGGATCGCAGTTCGCCGCAGACAAGCTGGCGCCGAAGCTGGCCAGTCCCTTCCCGGCGATCTCCTCGTTCTGCTTGCGCTGGTCCCAGATGGAGTACGCCGCGACGCCGACGATGAGCAGGGCGAGAACGGCACAGATGGAGACGACGACCAGCGTGCGCCGACGCTCGTCGGCTTTCGCCTTCTTGCGCAGCTGCTCGACGGTCTCACGTCGTTGCCGGTTGCTGTTGGACTTGCTCACGGAGGGCTGGCCTTTCGGGTTCCAGACGCTGACCGCCGAGTCTACGCAACCGACCAGTACGTCTGGGTCACTGTCCGCCAATCCGTGCTCGCTCCCTGATCCGCGGCTGCCGTGCCGATCGGTGCCGCAGCCGCGGTCGCGAGGACGGTCGCGCACAGCCCGTGGGCAGCCGCGAGCGCCTCGATCCTCGCGTCGAGTGCGCCGGCTGCCATCCACGCGGCCGGTGAGGCCGGTTCGCGTATGTCGACGCGCACGAGCCAGCCCCCCTGGCCGTTAGGGCCGACCGACGGCTGACAGGTGTCCTCGCCGCCTGGGTCGGGTGGGCGAGAGCGGGGGGTGCGGGTGATCCGTACACCTGGATGCTCGGCCTCCAGCCCCTCGAACGGGTCGGGGTCGCTCGGGATGCGCCGCGGAAAGTGCGACAGCGCCGCCTCGTCCCCGCGCAGGACGGCAGCCGTGACTGCCTCGCGAGTTCCCAGGCCGAACAGGTCGTCGGCAGCCGCACGAACCAGCGCGGAAGCTCCGGTCCCGTGGTCGCCCGGGTCCAGCACCGCCCAGGACAGGCCGCGCACCACGGCGATGGGCCGCCCGGTGGTCTTCCCCTTGACCAGGTCGGTGGCGGATGCCACCTCGTCGGCGAGAGCCGGCGCTGTCACTGCCAGGACGTTGCCGAAGGTGTCGTGCGTGCCCGCCAGGTCGACCATCGCAGGCAGCCCGGCGCACCCGATGGCGATGTCGATCTGCCCGTTCCGCCACGCGCGCCCGGACGTGTCCGTGATGACGACGGCGACGTTGCGGCCGGTGGATGCGAACAGGTCGTCCCGGAGCCGGCGCGCCGACGCGTCCGGGTCCAGCGGCAGGGCGACACAGACGCCGGACTCGACGTTGGAGGCGTCGACGCCCGCGGCGGCCATGACCAGTCCGTGCCGGGTCTCGGCGATGACGGTGGGTCCCCGGCGCGCGACCACCCGGACCGCCTCATCGGCCACCGCGTCCTCACGTGCTCTCGAGGCCACCCGGCCTTCGGCCTTGCTGACCACCTTGCTGGTCACCACGACCACATCCCCGTCCGCCGTGTCGGTGGTCGAGGCGACCAGGGCGGCAAGATCAGTGCCCGCCGACACCTCCGGCCAGGTGTACGACGTGATCTCGATCCGCTCGGGGGTGCCGGCGGGTAGCGTCACGAGCGGTCCACCGCTCCAGCGAGGTCCAGGGTGGCGGCGGCGAGCGACTGCGTCGCCGCGGCGTCGACCATGTACAGCGGCACGGCGCGGGCGGTGATGCCACGCTGCTCGAGTCGGGGCACCGCCGCCGCGTCCGAGCTGTCCACCAGCCAGCCGTCCAGCAGTCCACCGGTGCGTCGCGCGCCGTAGTGGGTGGCCACGGCCTCCGCGGTGACGTCGACGCCGATGGCGGCCAGCAGCTTGTCCGCCATGCCGCGCACGGGTGCACCGCCGATGATGGGGGAGACGCCCACCACAGGCGCCGGGGTCGACTGCAGGGCGGCCCGAATGCCGGGTACCGCCAGAATCGTGCCGACGGACACCACGGGGTTGCTCGGCGGAACAATGACGAGATCAGCGTTGGAGATCGCCTCGAGCACCCCTGGCCCGGGGCTGGAGCTCTCCGCTCCGACCGCCACGACGGAGTGAGCGCGCGGCGCGTGCAGGCGAACCCAGTACTCCTGGAAGTGCACCGCCCGGCGTCCTCCCTCGGCGGCATCATCGTCGATCACGACGTGCGTCTCGACCCGGTCGTCGGACATGGGGATCAGCCGAACTCCCGGCTGCCAGCGCTCGCACAGGGCAGTGGTCACTGCGGACAGCGGGTACCCGGCGCCGAGCATCTGCGTCCGCACCAGGTGGGTCGCGAGGTCACGGTCACCCAGGCCGAACCACGTCGGCTCCACTCCGTAGCGTGCGAGCTCCTCCTTCGCCTGCCAGGTCTCGTTCTGACGACCCCAGCCACGCTCGTTGTCGATGCCGTCGCCCAAGGTGTACATCACGGTGTCCAGGTCGGGGCAGATGCGCAGGCCGAACATCCAGACGTCGTCGGCGGTGTTGCAGACGACGGTGATCTCGTCGCGGGTCAGGTCGACGGCGGAGCGCAGTCCGGTCAGGAAGCGGGCCCCTCCGACGCCTCCCGACAGAACTGTGAAGCGCATGCAGGCAGGGTAGCCACTTCCGTGCGGGCCGCAGACCGCGCGTCGCAAGCGACGTAACGCCTGGTAATTGGGTCATTACAGCACCCGAGCCGGAGCAGGTTTTAACACGGCCTCGGCGCACGCCGCCGCGCGCACGGTCGGCGTGTCGGGCACTTTCTTCCCGAACCGCTTGACGCGGGAGGACTTACAGGCATGTAATTCCCTTAATGTCTTTTGCTCGGCACCCGGTCGGGCAATCCGATGGGTCGAGGAGGCAGACGATATGCACGATCTCGAGGTGCTTGACGGCGACGCCCACGAGTTGTTGTGGCAGGAGCGCGCGCTGTGTGCACAAACGGATCCGGAGGCCTTCTTCCCCGAGAAGGGTGGGTCGACACGTGAGGCGAAGCGTGTCTGCCTGTCCTGCGATGTCCGGGGCGACTGCTTGGAGTACGCATTGCTCAACGACGAGCGATTCGGCATCTGGGGTGGCCTCTCGGAGCGGGAACGGCGCAAGCTCAGAAGGCGCGCGAGCTAGGACTGCCAAGCAGCCGAGGCTGCGTGGCGGCTGCTCCGGCAGCCGGATGAGGTGGGAACTGCGGTCAGGTCTGCGTGGATCGCAGGACGCGCAGATGGCCGCGGCGACCCACCTCCACCGCCTGCCCCACGGGCTCCTCCTGCCCTCGTGGCCGGGCCGCCTCGCGGACCGCATCGGCGAGCGCCAGCAGGTCGTCGCCCGTGGGGGTCGGGTCAGAGGCGTCCGAGCTCAGCCGGATGATCTCCCAGCCACGAGGGGCGCTCAGCCGTTCGGCATGGAAGTCGCACAGGTCGTACGCGTGCGGTTCGGCCGAGGTGGCGAGCGGGCCCAGCACAGCGGTCGAGTCGGAGTACACGTAGGTCAGCGTGGCCACTGACGAGCGCCCGCAGGTGCTGCGCGAGCAGGTGCGCCGTCGTGTCACGAGGTGACGCTACAGCGTGGGCGAAAGCCCGCAGGGGATTGAAGCCAGCAGACCGGACGTGTCGAGCTAAGGTGTCGTATGTGGTCGGTCCGGCGTCGCGCCTGCCCCCCGTGGGTGCGGTCGACAGGCGAGACGGACCGGTTCGCGGGCGCCGTGGCAGGGGAGTTCGCGGACCCCTCGCGCTGCCCGGTCCGCTCAATCCCCGTGGACCCGCGCCGCGGCCGACTCGCCGAGCTGACTTCGACGACCTGGTGCTGACGTCGGTGGAGCGGCTGTCGAAACGCTGGGGATCGGACTGGGGGAACGTCGAGTTCGGTACGGAGGACGTCCCGCAGCTGCCTGAGGGCTGGACTGACGAGCCGGTCCCCTTCGGCTCCCTGGTGCGAGGAGGCCCGGCCGGTGACCACCGTATCGTCGTCTTTCGCCGCCCCATCGAGGCGCACGCCACGTCGCGCCTCGAACGCGCGGCGCTCGTCAACGAGGTCCTCGTCGAGCATGTCGCGGAGCTGCTGGGCCGTGACCCGTCCGAGATCGACCCGTGACCGGGGGGTTGGTCGTCTCCGGCTGGCTCTAGTGTTACCCCCATGAGTCTTGCCTCCCGACCCCTCGGCTGGGCTTGTGCAGCCGCCCTGACCGCAACGCTCGCGGTCACTGGCTGCGCGCCGGCCGACGAGGAAACCGCCGAGTCGCCCAGCAGTGACGACACCGCATCCAGCTCCGAGCCCGCTTCCGGCGCCACCGACGCGACGCCCAGCAGCTCCAAGGACTCCTGCGCGCCCGAGCAGCTCAACCTGATCACGCCGTCGACGTTGACGATCGCCACTGACAGGCCGGCGTACGAGCCCTGGTTCGTGGGCAACGACCCGACGAACGGCAAGGGCTTCGAGAGCGCGGTGGCCTACGCGGTGGCCAAAGAGCTGGGCTTCGGCCGCTCCGACGTCGAGTGGGTCGAGGAGCCGTTCAACAAGTCGTTCGCTCCCGGCGCGAAGGACTTCGACTTCGACATCAACCAGATCTCGATCCTGCCCGAGCGCGAAGAAGTGGTCGACTTCTCCGACGGGTACTACCAGGTCGCTCAGGCCGTCATCGTGCTCGGCGACTCCGACTTCGCGACGGCCGGCTCGCTGGCCGACCTGAAGGACGCGGCGATCGGCGCCCAGATCGGGACCACGTCGCTGCTGGCCGCCAAGAACGGCATCCAGCCCAGCTCACCCGTCGCGGTTTTCGACGACACCAACGGTGCGAAGCAGGCGCTTCTCAACGGGTCGATCGATGCGATCATCGCCGACCTGCCGACGGCGTTCTACATCACTGCCGTCGAGATCGAGGGCTCGAAGATCCTTGGCCAGTTCGATGCCACCGGTCCCGAGCCTGAGGAGTTCGGCCTGCTGTTCGAAGAAGGCAACCCCTTGGTCGGCTGTGTCAACGAGGCCATCGGGGCGCTGGAAGCCGACGGCACCCTCGAGGCGATCGAGAAGAAGTGGCTGAGTCAAGACGTCGAAGTGCCTGAGCTGAGCTGAGCCATCCTGCCCGGCACCGCCTCCTCGGCATGGGACAAGAGCCCGCTGCAGCGTGAGCGCGAAAGCGCCCGGAGGCGCCGCTCTCAGCGCTCACTCGTCATCGCGGCGCTGTCGACGCTGGTCGTCGTCGTCCTGCTGGTCTCGCTGACCGTCACGTCGCCGGGGTGGCCACGCGTTCAGGAGACCTTCCTGTCCTGGGAGGACGCCAAGGCGTCGTTCCCGGACGTCGCACGCGGCTTCCTGGTCAACATCAAGCTGTTCCTCATCGCCGAGCCGATGATCTTGGCCTTGGGGCTGGTGGTCGCGCTGGCGCGAGGCACCCGGTCGGCCGTGATGTTCCCGCTGAGAGCCCTGTCGGTGATCTACGTCGACCTTTTCCGAGGGGTCCCGACCCTCCTGCTTGTCTACCTGGTGGGCTTCGGGTTGCCGGCGCTGAGGTTGCAGGGGGTGCCCATTGACGCGTTCAAGCTCGGCCTGATCGCACTCACCCTGTCCTACGGTGCGTACGTCGCCGAGGTCATCCGCGCCGGCATCGAGTCGGTGCATCCCGACCAGCGCGCCGCCGCCCGCTCGCTCGGCCTGAGCGAGGCGCAGACGACGCGCAGCGTGATCTTGCCGCAGGCGCTGCGACGGGTGGCCCCGCCGCTGCTCAACGACTTCGTGTCGTTGCAGAAGGACACCGCCCTCATCGCGGTGCTGGGGCTCACTCCTGCCGAGGCCCTGCGGGAGGCCAACGTCTACACCTCTTTCAACTTCAACTACACGCCGTTGGTCGTGGCCGCCGTCTTCTTCATCGCGCTGACAATCCCACTGGCGCGCCTCACCGACTGGCTCGGCAACCGAGCCCTGGCACGCCAGCACTCGGCAGGCCCTGCATGACGTCGGTGCGGTTCCGCGGCGTCTACAAGCAGTACGCCGAGCGGGTGGTGCTCAAGGGCATCGACCTCGATGTGCCCGCGCATCACCTGCTCGGTGTGATCGGGTCCTCCGGCTCGGGGAAGTCGACGCTGTTGCGGTGCGTGAACCTGCTCGAGCAGGTCGACGACGGCCAGATCTGGCTCGGCGAGGACGACATCACCGAGGTGTCGGTCTCACCGGACGCCGTACGCCGCCGAGTGGGCATGGTGTTCCAGTCCTTCAACCTGTTCCCTCACCTCACCGCGTTGCAGAACGTGACCCTTGCGGCTCGCAAGGTGCACCGAATGCCGCGCTCAGCCGCCAACGACAAGGCCGCCGAGCTGCTGGAACGGTTCGGGCTGCAGGGCCGGGAGTCGTCGTACCCCGACCGGCTCAGCGGTGGGCAGCAGCAGCGGGTGGCGTTCGCCCGGTCGCTCATGACGGACCCCGAGGTGCTGCTCCTCGACGAGGTCACGTCCGCGCTCGACCCGGAGCTCGTTGGCGAGATCCTCGAGATCATCCGCGCACTCAAAGGCGCCGGGATGACCATGATCATGGCCACGCACGAGATGCAGTTCTGTCGCGAGATCGCAGACGAGGTGTGCTTCCTCGACGACGGCAGAGTCCTCGAGCTCGGCCCGCCGGAGCAGGTGTTCACTCACCCTGAGCAGGCTCGGACGAGAGAGTTCTTGCGTCGCGTGCTGCAGTGACGTTCTGCGAGGATGGCGGAGTGGGGGACCTCGGGGCGATCTTCAAGGCGTACGACGTCCGGGGCCTTGTCCCCGGCCAGCTCGACGAGGCGACCGCCCGAGACATCGGGGCCGCGTTCTGCGCGGAGGTCGTCGGCGCCTCGGGCGAGTCCGCCGTCGTGGTGGGACACGACATGCGCGCATCGTCGCCCGGCCTCGCCACCGCGTTCGCAGCCGGGTGCCGCGACGGTGGTGCCGACGTGGTGATGATCGGCCTGGCCTCCACCGACCTGCTGTACTTCGCCTCCGGGAGCCTCGGGCTTCCCGGTGCCATGGTCACCGCATCGCACAACCCGGCCGGCTACAACGGACTCAAGCTGTGTCGGCCCGGGGCCGCAGCGATCTCGGAGACCACCGGTCTGGGCGCGATCCGCTCCCGGATCGAGACTGGGGATCTCCCCTCACACCGGAGCCCCGCCGGGCAGCAGGGGGACGGCCTCGGCACGAATACCACACCGGGCGGGGGACTGAAGAACAGCGACCAGCTCGCTGCCTACGCTGCCTACCTGCATGAGCTGGTGGCTGTCACCGGACACCGGCTGCGTGTGGTCGTCGATGCGGGCAACGGGATGGCCGGCCTCACCGCGCCCGCGGTCCTGGGACCGCTCGACCTCGACCTCATCCCGCTCTTCTTCGAGCTCGACGGGACGTTCCCGCACCACGAGGCCAACCCGCTCGACGCCGCCAATCTCGTCGACCTGCAGGCGGCCGTGCGCCTGCATCAGGCTGACCTCGGGTTGGCCTTCGACGGTGACGCCGACCGGTGCTTCGCGGTGGATGAACGCGGCACGGCGGTATCCCCCTCGGCCCTGGCTGCGCTGATCGCGGTCCGCACCCTGGCCGGCGAACCGGGGGCGCGCATCATCCACAACGTGATCACCAGCAGAGCCGTGCCTGAGGTGATCCTGCGATCCGGCGGTGTGCCGGTACGTACTCCCGTCGGTCACTCCCTGATCAAGGCCACCATGGCCGAGACGAACGCGGCCTTCGGCGGCGAGCACTCCGGGCACTACTACTTCCGCGACTTCTGGTTCGCCGACTCTGGGATGCTGGCCGCCCTGCACCTGCTCGCCGCTCGAGCCGCCACGGACGTGAGCGTGTCGCAGCTGGTGGCGCAGTACGATCCCTATGCGTCCTCCGGCGAGATCAACGTCACCGTCGTCGACCCCACGGCCGTGCTTCACCAGGTCCTGACCGCGTACGGCCAGCGGAGCGACGTGACGCTCGACCGGCTTGACGGCCTCACTGTGTCCAGCGACCGATGGTGGTTCAATGTCCGCTCGTCCAACACCGAACCAGTGATGCGGCTCAACGTGGAGGCCGACACCGAGGAGACCATGGCCGCCCGTCGCGACGAGGTGCTGGCGTTGATGGCACCCCCCGGCACACCCAAGACAATCGCGAATCGCTGAGGAGACCCGAGTGAGGCTCGATCCTGTACTGCTCGACATCTTGGTGTGCCCGGACTGCAAGGGATCGCTGACCGTCGACCACGACCACGACGAGCTGATCTGCCGGCAGTGCGGGCTCATCTATCCGGTGCGAGACGACATCCCCATCATGCTCGTCGAGGAGGCGCGTCGTCCGCCGCCGCCTCCGCCTGTCGAGGCGGATCCGGGCACCTCCACCACCCAGCCGCACAACGGCGGCCACGACACCGCCCCCGCCGATACGGATGAGCGGTGAACGACGCCTTCGACGACACGCGGCTCGACAACCCCGACGCACTTGCCGCCGCCGACCCGCTGTTGCGCAGGCTGGCTGAGGCGGGGGCACGCGTCCGTGCCGAAGCGGGCGAGGCTGCTGCGGCTGTGGCGCAGCTCGCCGGTGACACTCCGCCGCGCGCGCTCGTCGCCGCGGGAGCCGATGCCCGGCTCCTGCGGGCGGTGCTGGAACCGTGGTGCCCCGTGCCGTTCGTGGCCTGGCCCGGCCCCAGCCTTCCCGGATGGGCGGGCACGCTGGACCTGGTGGTCGTGCTGGCGCCAGGCGGCGGGGACGCTCATACCGCTTCCGCCGTCCGCGAGGCGGTGCGGCGAGGGTGCGCCCTCATCACGGCATGCCCGGCTCACTCCACGTTGGCCGAGCATGCAGCTGCGCGGCACAGCACCGTCATCCCCACCCAGACCGACGACACCTTGGCCGTGGCGGTGGTGATGCTCCAGTCGCTGCACAGCCTCGGCATCGCTCCCGCCATCGATCCCGAGCACGTGGCGAAGGTCCTCGACGACGTCGCGATCGCGTGCTCACCGAACCGCGACATCGCGAGCAACCCGGCCAAGGACCTGGCGCTGGCGCTCGCCGACGCGACCCCGCTCGTCTGGGGCGGCTCCGTACTTGCTGCGCGGGCGGCCCGCCGCGTTGCCGAAGCGATCCGGAGGACGTCGGGGCGTCCTGCTCTGGCGGCGGACGCCGAGCACCTCTATCCCGTGCTGGAGCGCACCCGCGCTCGCGACGTCTTCGCCGACCCCGTCACCGACGGAGAGGCCGGTGCGCGCCGGCCGGGGCTGCTGGTCCTCGACGACGGCACCGAGGAGGCGTCGATCCGCGAGCAGCGAGGCTGGTTGGTGTCGACCGCTGAGAGCCGCGACGTGCACGTGCAGACGATCGATGCGACGGAGGGTCCCGAGGTGGCCCGATACGCTGCGCTGCTGAGTACTGGGTTGTACACGGCGACCTACCTGGGGGTAGGACTGGGCGGTGCAGACGACAGGAACGGCCTGTAGCACCGAACGGCGGGGTACCCGGCGGACGGAGGTGGACGCCGCCACGGAGCTCGGAACCCGTTTCATCCTTCTGCACCCCGACATACGACGTTCCGAGGTGACCAGAAGCGACCGTTAGGCTTGGAGCATGGACTTCAAAGTTGCTGACCTGTCCCTTGCTCCCTTCGGCCGGATGGAGATCGATCTCGCCGAGCACGAGATGCCCGGCCTGATGGCCATGCGGGAGCGCTTCGGTCCCTCCCAGCCGCTGGCGGGTGCCCGCATCGCCGGCTCCCTGCACATGACCGTCCAGACGGCGGTGCTGATCGAGACGCTCACAGCGCTGGGAGCCGAGGTCCGCTGGGCCAGCTGCAACATCTTCTCGACCCAGGACCACGCGGCGGCCGCCGTGGTCGTCGGCAAGGACGGCACGGCGGATGACCTGCGCGGAGTCCCGGTCTTCGCCTGGAAGGGTGAGACGCTCGCCGAGTACTGGTGGTGCGCCGAGCAGGTCCTGACCTGGCCGGCCGAAGCCGGCTCAGACGGGACGCGAGGACCCAACATGATCCTGGACGACGGTGGTGACGCCACCATGCTCGTCCATCTCGGCGTGGAGTACGAGAAGGAGGGCGCGGTCCCGTCGCCCGACTCCACCAGCAACGCCGAGCTCAAAGAGGTGCTGCGCCTGCTCACCTCGACGCTCGAGACCTCGTCGACCAAGTGGACCTCGATCGCCAACGACATCATCGGGGTGACCGAGGAGACAACCACCGGGGTTCACCGGCTGTACGAGCGCCACCGCGACGGTGCTCTGCTGTTCCCCGCGATCAACGTCAACGACTCGGTCACCAAGTCCAAGTTCGACAACCGGTACGGCTGCCGGCACTCCTTGATCGACGGGATCAACCGTGCGACCGACGTCCTCATCGGCGGCAAGGTGGCGGTCGTGTGTGGTTACGGCGACGTCGGCAAGGGATGCGCCGAGGCGCTCCGTGGCCAAGGCGCCCGGGTCGTCGTCACAGAAGTCGACCCGATCTGCGCCCTGCAGGCCGCCATGGACGGCTACCAGGTGGCGACGCTCGAGGAGGTGCTCGGCACCGCCGACATCATCATCACAGCCACGGGGTGCTACCACGTCGTGACCGCGGAGCACATGAGCCGCATGAAGCACCAGGCCATCGTCGGCAACATCGGTCACTTCGACAACGAGATCGACATTCAGGGGCTGCAGGACCTCGAGGGGGTGCAGCGCACGACCGTGAAGCCGCAGGTCGACCTGTATGCCTTCCCCGACGGTCACGCGATCATCGTCTTGAGCGAGGGCCGGCTGCTCAACCTCGGCAACGCCACGGGTCACCCCTCCTTCGTGATGTCCAACTCCTTCACCAACCAGGTGCTGGCCCAGATCGAGCTGTACACCAAGCCGCAGGACTACCCGACTGACGTCTACACGCTGCCCAAGCACCTGGACGAGGAAGTCGCCCGCCTCCACCTCAAGGCGCTGGGGGTCACCTTGACCGAGCTCACCGACGAGCAGGCGAAGTACCTGGGGGTCTCGGTCGACGGTCCCTACAAGTCCGATCTGTACCGCTACTGACACCCGGCACATGCTCCCTAGCTGTACTCGGCTGACACGTTCATGGCAGTCGGCTGATCCGGGGAAGGCCTCCGATGGCTGAGTGGCGTCGTCGAGTGGTGTAGAACTCGAGCCAGGGGGCAAGAGCATTGCTGCGCTCGGCGTTGGTGAGGAAGACCTGCCGGTGTGCCCACTCGACCTGCAGCGTGCGGTTGTAACGCTCGATGCTCCTATGTTCGTCAAGCGGCTTCGGCGAGTTCTTGTGGCGCTGTTTCGGGCCGGGCGAGGCCTCGGAGCGGTGACCGCCGAGCCCGCCGTCCTCAGCCGGACGCGGGCTCG